>NZ_AVPL01000001.1 GCF_000768695.1 Knoellia aerolata DSM 18566 | reverse complement strand
GGCCCACCCCGCCCCGCCTCCGTTCTGACGAACACGTCGACGGGACCGGGCACCCGACGCTGGTCGGGACCGAACCCGACGAGCCTCGTCGTCGGGCGCAGGCGACGTGAGCGTGCGGACTCGATGCCTGGCGGACGACCGAGCTGATTTGCACTGATGGCATACAGAGTGCAAACTTGCACTGTGTCCATCCAGAGTGCAGTTTCCCGTCGTGAGCAGACGTCTCGCCGCATCTCTCGCTGCGCCCAGGACCTCGCCATCGAGCACGGCTTCGACGGGTTCACCCTCGACGACCTGGCCGAGCAGGCCGGCGTCTCACGCCGCACGCTGTTCAACTACTTCCCGGGCAAGGAGGCGGCCGTCCTCGACGGACCCGCCCCCCTCGACCCGGGCGACCTCGCGACCTTCGTGGCGGGCGGCCCCGAGGGCAACCTGCTCACGGACCTCGGCCACCTCGTCACGAGCATCTACGCCCGCGAGGAGACGACCCACGAGGACTGGCGGCGCATCCACGCCCTCCTCGAGCGCAACCCGAGGCTGATCACCGTCGCCAAGGAGCGCTTCGAGGGCGTTGCCGCAGAGGTGCGCCAGGCCACCGAGGCCCGCGAGGGCCTGCCCGCCGGCCACCCCCGGGCCCGCGTGGCCGTCGCGCTGATCGCCGGGCTCTTCCACGACGCGATGGCGTGCTTCCTGGTCGACGACGACCGCGACTTCCCGACCGAGCTCATGGCCGGTGTCGACGAGGCCACCCGCCTTCTCGCCTGACCGCGGCGCAGCGCAGCGCAGCGCTGCGCCGCACCCGCCATCACCCACCACCCCACCAGGGAGCAGACCTCGCCATGGCGACATACCTCTATCGACTGGGCCGGACGGCATACCGCCGCTGGCCGTACTTCATCGCGGCCTGGCTCATCGCCCTCGTCGGCATCGGCGGCGTCGCGACCACCATCTCCAAGCCGATGGTCGACTCGTTCTCGATCCCGGGCATCCCCTCCGAACAGGCGCAGCAGCTCCAGCAGGAGCTCTTCCCCGAGGCCGGGGACGCGTTCGACCAGGCCAGCGCGACGGTCGTCGTCGCGGCTCCCGAGGGCGAGGAGCTCGCCGACCCCGCCAACACGGCCAGGGTGGACGCCCTCCTCACCGAGCTGAGGACGCTCCCGCAGATGCCCGCCGACGGCACCCCCGGGGCGGCACAGCTCGTCAGCCCGGTCGACGCCGCCGAGGGCCAGCGCCAGCAGATGCTCGACGCCGCCGCCGATCAGGGCACTCCCGTGGACCGGGCGGAGGCCAACGCGGCTGCCCTCGCGCCGCTGAGCGCAAACGGCCGGATCGGCACGATCACGTGGACCTTCGACGTCGCGACGGTGACCGATGTCGAGCCCGCCACCCAGGACGCCGTCCTCGCCGCCGTCGACGAGGCCCGCGCCTCCGGCCTCACCGCCGAGGTCAACGGCGCCGGCATGCAGAGCTTCGCTCCCCCGGGCGCCAGCTCCGAGCTCATCGGCATCGCCATCGCCGCCCTCGTCCTCGTCCTCACCTTCGGCTCCCTCGTGGCTGCCGGCCTTCCGATCGTCACCGCCCTCATCGGGGTCGGCATCGGCTCCCTCCTCGTCGTCGGCGCCACCGCGTTCTGGGAGCTCGGCACCATGACGCCGACCCTGGCCACGATGCTCGGCCTCGCCGTCGGCATCGACTACGCCCTGTTCATCCTCAGCCGGTACCGCAGCGAGCTCCTGCACACCGACGACCGGTCAGAGGCCGCCGGACGCGCGCTCGGCACCGCCGGCTCCGCCGTCGTCTTCGCCGGACTCACCGTCATCATCGCCCTGTCGGCCCTGGCGCTCGTCCGGATCCCGTTCCTCACGACCATGGGCCTCGCGGCGGCCGCCACCGTCCTCGTCGCCGTGCTCATCGCCCTCACCCTGACACCCGCCATCCTCGGCATGCTCAAGGGCAAGGCCTTCGCCGGCCGGGTCCGGACCGAGAAGTCCGGGGACACCACCGGCAACGGTGTCCGGTGGGCCCGGCTCGTCGCTCGCGCTCCCGCCCTCGTCGCCGTGCTCGCCGTCGTCGTGCTCGGAGCCCTCGCCATCCCGATGAAGGACCTCCACCTGGCCCTCCCCTCCGACACCACGGCGCCGACCGAGACCACCCAGCGCAAGGCGGCCGACCTCATGACCGAGGCGTTCGGTCCCGGCCGGCAGGGCCCGCTCGTCGTCGTCGTCGACGGCCGCGACGTGAGCGACCCGTCCGCCCGGTCGGCGGCCTACGGAGAGGTCGCCCAGTGGGCGGCCGACCAAGGTGACGTCGCCAACGCCCAGGTCATCGGGGTCAACGCCGACAACACCGGCGCCCAGGTGCTCGTCACCCCCCGCAGCGGCCCGGACGACGAGGCCACCCTCACTCTGCTCGACGACCTGCGGGCGACCAGCCCGGACATCGAGGCGAGCACCGGCGTCACCGTCGGAGTGACGGGCCTCACCGCCATCCAGACCGACGTCTCCGAGAAGCTGCAGGACGCCCTGCTGCCCTACCTCGCGGTCGTCGTCGGGCTCGCGTTCATCCTGCTCATGGTCGTCTTCCGCTCCCTCCTCGTGCCGCTCACGGCGACCATCGGCTTCCTCCTGTCCGTGCTCGCCACCCTCGGCGCGACGATCCTCGTCTTCCAGGAGGGGGTCGGCGGGCTCTTCGAGGGCGCCCCCCTGATGAGCTTCATGCCGATCCTCGTCATCGGCATCGTCTTCGGCCTCGCCATGGACTACCAGGTCTTCCTCGTCACCCGCATGCGTGAGGCGTTCGTCCACGGCGACACGGCCCCCGAGGCGGTCGTCGACGGCTTCCGACACGGGGCCCGCGTCGTGGCCGCCGCCGCCGCGATCATGATCTCGGTCTTCGCCGCGTTCATGCTCCAGGACGAGCCGCTCATCCAGTCGATCGGGTTCGCCCTGGCCGCTGCCGTCTTCTTCGACGCCGTGATCGTGCGGATGACCCTCATCCCCGCACTCATGTACCTCATGGGCGA
The DNA here is from genome assembly GCF_000768695.1 of Knoellia aerolata DSM 18566. GTDB lineage: Bacteria > Actinomycetota > Actinomycetes > Actinomycetales > Dermatophilaceae > Knoellia > Knoellia aerolata. The sequence continues at coordinate 235,595 of NZ_AVPL01000001.1, read as the reverse complement.
CACGGCATGGTGGCTGCCGCGCTGGCTCGACCGGATCCTCCCCGACGTCGACGTCGAGGGTCAGCAGCTCGGCCGCCCCGGCCAGACCCCCGCCCGGGAGACCTGGCCGGACGCCGACGGCCCCGACGGCCCCAACGACCTCGACGGCGAGCGCGAGCTCGTCGACGCGGGACGTCACCGGGCCTGACGCACGGGTCAGCGGCTGGTGATGGCCTTGTAGTCGCGCTCGTTCGCGCCGGTGTAGATCTGGCGGGGCCGGCCGATCTTGGTGGCCGGGTCCTCGATCATCTCGCGCCACTGGGCGATCCAGCCCGGCAGCCGGCCGAGGGCGAAGAGCACCGTGAACATCTTGGTCGGGAAGCCCATCGCCTTGTAGATGAGGCCGGTGTAGAAGTCGACGTTCGGGTACAGCTTGCGCTCGATGAAGTACTCGTCCTCGAGGGCGCGCTGCTCGAGCTGGAGGGCGATGTCGAGCAGCGGGTCGCGGACGCCGTCCTTGTGCAGGATCGTGTCGGTCGTCTGCTTGATGATCGCGGCGCGCGGGTCGTAGTTCTTGTAGACCCGGTGGCCGAAGCCCATGAGCTTGACGCCGTCCTCCTTGTTCTTCACCTTCTTCACGAAGCTGTCGACGTCGCCGCCGTCCTTGAGGATGCCGTCGAGCATCTCGAGGACCGCGGAGTTGGCGCCGCCGTGCAGCGGCCCGGAGAGCGCGTGGATCCCGGCCGAGACCGAGTTGAAGAGGTTGGCGTGGGCCGAGCCGACGAGGCGCACCGTCGACGTCGAGCAGTTCTGCTCGTGGTCGGCGTGCAGGATGAGCAGCTGGTCGAGCGCCTTGACCATGTCGGGGTCGATCTCGTAGTCCGTCGCCGGGACGCCGAAGGTCATCCGCAGGAAGTTCTCGGTGAGCGACAGCTCGTTGTCCGGGTAGAGGAACGGCTGCCCGATGCTCTTCTTGTAGGCGTAGGCCGCGATCGTCGGGAGCTTCGCGAGGAGGCGGATCGTCGAGATCTCGACGTGCTCCTTGTCGAACGGGTCGAGGCTGTCCTGGTAGAACGTGCCCAGCGCGCCGACCGCGGACGACAGCACCGGCATCGGGTGCGCGTCGCGGGGGAAGCCGCTGAAGAAGCCCTTGAGGTCCTCGTGCAGCATCGTGTGCTGACGCACGCGCTCGGTGAAGCCCTCGAGCTCGGTCTGGCTCGGCAGCTCGCCGTAGATGAGGAGGTACGACACCTCGAGGAAGCTCGACTTCTCGGCGAGCTGCTCGATCGGGTAGCCGCGGTAGCGCAGGATCCCCTCGTCACCGTCGATGAAGGTGATGGCGCTCGAGCACGACGCGGTGTTGACGAAGCCGCTGTCGACGGTGACGTTCCCCGTCTCCTTGAGCAGAGCGGAGATGTCGTAGCCGTTGTTGCCCTCGGTGGCCTTCACGTACGGGAAGTTGAGGGTCTTCCCGTCCACCTGGAAGGTGGCTCCGGCGGTGGAGTCAGTGCTCATCGTCAGATCAATCCTCACGTCTCGGGCGAGCTCGCAGTGGCACCGCTCGCGCACGAGTGACGCTACCCCAGACGCCCACGTGGGGCGAAAAGCGTGGCAGGGCTCAGCCCGCGGTGAGACGGGCTGCGGCTGCCTCGATCTGCTCGTCGGAGGCGGTGAGGGCGATCCGGACGTGCTGGCGTCCACCGGGTCCGTAGAAGGTGCCGGGAGCGGCGAGGATGCCGCGCTCGGCCAGCCGCCCGAGCGTCACCCAGGCGTCCTCGCCGGCCGTCACCCAGAGGTAGAGACCGGCGTCGCTGTCGGTGACCTGCAGCCCCATCGCGCGCACCCCCGCCAGCAGCGTCGCCCGGCGTGCGGCATACACGGCCTTCTGCGCCTCGACGTGAGCGGCGTCCCCGACGGCTGCGGTGATCGCGACCTGCACGGGCCACGGGACGATCATGCCGGCGTGCTTGCGGACCTCGAGGACCCGCCGGACGAGGCGCGGGTCGCCCGCGACGAACGCGGCCCGGTAGCCGGCGAGGTTGGACTGCTTCGAGAGCGAGTAGACGCAGAGCAGTCCCTCGTGGGAGCCGCCCGTCACCCGCGGGTCGAGGATCGACGGCGTGGTCGGTGCCGTCTCGGTGCCACGGTCGGTGCGCCAGTCGAGCTCGGCGTAGCACTCGTCGCTGGCCACGATGACGCCGTGCTGCCGGGCCCACGCCACGACCTTGGCGAGGTGCGGGACACCGAGCACCTTGCCGGTCGGGTTGCCGGGGCTGTTGACCCACAACAGCTTCGGCGAGGTCGAGGGCGTGAGCGGCCCGAGGGCGGCCAGCCCGTCGACGACCCGGGGCGTGGCCCGGGCGAGGCGGGCGCCGACGTCGTAGGTCGGGTAGGCGGCCGACGGGAAACCGACGACGTCCCCCGGACCGAGACCGAGCAGGGTCGGCAGCCAGGCCACGAGCTCCTTGCTGCCGATCGTCGGCATGACCCCGTCGGGGTCGACGTCGGGGACCCCGCGGCGCGTGGCGAACCATCCGGCGACGGCCTCGCGCAGCGCGGGGGTGCCCCAGGTCTGCGGGTAGCCCGGGGCGTCCGCGGCGGACCGCAGAGCGTCCTGCACGACCTCCGGCGTGGGGTCCACGGGGGTCCCCACGGAGAGGTCGATGAGGCCGAGCCCGTCACCCGTGGCGACAGAACTCGCCCGCTCCTTGAGCGGAGCGAGCGAGTCCCATGGGAAGTCCGGAAGTTCGGTCACACGTCGTGCACCTGCGGCGGCAGGGCGGCGATGAGCGGGTGGTCCTTGTTGATGAGACCCATCTTGGCGGCACCGCCGGGGCTGCCGAGGTCGTCGAAGAACTCGACGTTGGCCTTGTAGTAGTCGGCCCACTGCTCGGGGGTGTCGTCCTCGTAGTAGATCGCCTCGACCGGGCAGACCGGCTCGCACGCACCGCAGTCCACGCACTCGTCGGGGTGGATGTAGAGGGACCGCTCCCCTTCGTAGATGCAGTCGACAGGACACTCCTCGATGCAGGCCTTGTCCTTGAGGTCGACACATGGCTGCGCGATCACGTACGTCATGCCGCCATAGTATGCCGATCGTGCCCGCCTCCCCCGACGCCCTCCACATCGGCGCGCGCGTCGTCGTCAGGTACCGCCTCGAGCCGGCCGAGACGGCCGCCACTCCCGGCCGGCCGACGATGACCGACGCCGTCGGGGACCTCGTCCGACGCGACGACGACGTCCTCGTCGTGGAGACCCGCCGCGGTCGGGTGTCCGTGCGGTGTGACTGGGTCGTGGCCGTCAAGGAGGTCCCACCCGCGCCGGCCCGCCGGGCCCCCGCCCACCTCGCGCTCTCGGTTCCCGACATGGCACGCGTCAGCGCCCCCAGCTGGGGTGCCGTGGAGCGGGAGACCCTCGGCGCCTGGGAGCTGCGCGCGTCCCACGGCTTCACCCAGCGCGGCAGCTCCGCGCTCGTCCTCGGTGACCCGGGGCTGCCGCTCCCGGCAGCCCTCGACGCCGTCGAGCGGTGGTATGCCGTCCGCGGCCTCCCCCCGCGCGTGGCCCTTCCCGGGTCGACCGGGTTCGACCCCGGCTCGGACCCGGTCGGGGCCGCGCTGCTCGCGCGGGGCTGGACCGCAGGCGGCCGGAGCCACCACCTCACCGCGGCGACGGCGACCATCGCCACGGCCGACCCGTGGAGCCCCGACGGGCCGCGCGTCGACGTCACCGAGGAGCTCCTCGACCCGTGGCTCGAGGCCTACCGGCGCAGCCGCACCGTCGTGGAGTCGGCCGTGCCTGCCGTCCTCGGCGGCAGCCCGCGGCAGCTGTTCGGGAGCATCGCCGCGGACGACGCGCCACCACAGCACCCTCCGGTCGCCATCGCCCGCCTCGCCGTCGCACACGGCTGGGCCGGGCTCGGCGCCGTCTGGACGGACCCGGACCACCGGGGCCGCGGACTGGCCCGACGCCTCACCGCGCGGCTGGCGGCCGTGGCCGCGGCGGACGGCATACGGCTCGTGCACCTGCAGGTGGAGGCCGACAACGCCCCCGCCCTGCGCCTCTACGAGGGGATCGGCTTCGAGCGGCACTCGGAGTACGTCTACCTCACCGGGCCGACGCGCTCCTGAGCAACGTCACTTGGCGTCGGGGTGCGTGCAGGTGACGTCGTCCTCGGGGTTGTAGTGGGTGGTGAACGGCTGCGTCCGCACGGTCTTGCCGCCCTGCTTGAAGATCCGCGTCACCGTGACGTCGAAGCCCACCACGGGGTTCTGGGTGATGCACTCGGGCGAGGCGTCGGTGATCTTCTTGGGCTGGACGATGTTGCGGCGCGGGCTCTTGGTGGCGACGACGTCCCACTTCTTGGTCCCGTAGAACGCCACGGTCACCTGGCCGCCGGTCGAGGTCGCGCGGATGTAGATGCCACCGTCGGTCGTGTTGACCCACCTGTTGTCGGGGTAGGGGTACGAGATCGTCGCCTCACGGCCCTCGGGGTAGCGCGAGATGTAGAACCCGTGCGCCATGTACTCCTTGAACTCGACGCCCGCGAAGAAGGCCGCGTTGAACAGCGTCGTGGACAGCTGCGAGATGCCGCCACCGTAGTTCTCGCTGAGCCGCCCCTCCGAGATGACGCCACCCTTGACGTAGCCCTTCTCGGGCGTGCGGCGGCCGAGGACACCGTTGAGGCTGAACGTCTCCCCCGGCGGGACGAACGTGCCGTTGAGCGTGCGGGTCGCGAGCCGGATGTTGCTGACGCGCCCGCCGCCGTTGGCCGGGAAGTACGTGGTGAAGGTCGAGATGAGGCCCTTGGGGAGGGTCGCCTGGGCCTTCGCGGTCGTGTACTCGGGCTGCGAGACCGTCACCGGGATGGTGGCGGCGCGCTCCTCGGAGGTCAGGGCGGCGGTCACCGGGGCGACGATCTTGGTCGGGTCGAGGGCGACGCCGGTCTGCGACGGGATGACCCGGGGCTGGCCGTTGGCGAAGGTGACGCTCGCGTCCTTGGCCCGCTTCGTGGCACCGGCCTTGCTCGCTGCCGTCGTCACCGCCGCGACGATGACCTTGTCGTCGAAGGTCGGGGTGATCTTGCCGTCCGCGTCGGCGGGGAAGCTGATCGCCGGCGCGAGCGTCGCCGCGGGGATCTCGAAGGCCTTGTCGCCCACCTTGACGGCGACCGGGCCGGACATCGCCTTGTCGGCGAACTCGGTCTTGACGCGCTCGAGCTCCTCGGCGGAGACCTTGGGTTCGGCGTCCTCGACCGGTGCGACCACCGGGCTGCTGCGCGGCCACGTCGAGGCGATCGCCTCGACCGTGGGCTCGACCTCGACCGTCAGGCCGTTGACGGGAGGGGCGAGCGCGACCTTGCCGCCCGCGACCGACAGGCTGCCCTCCTTGGGTGCCACGTCCAGCGTGGCGGCGGCGGCCGTCACCGCCGCCGTGAGCCTGGCCTCGTCCACGTCGGTCTCGAGCGAGCGGGTAACGCCCCCGGTGAGGTGGCCGATGACCTTGACCGGGTTGAGGCTGAAGCCGGTGAGGTCGGCGACCGACTCGTCGAGGTCCGCCGTGAGCCCCGCCTCGGCCGGGGTGATCGTCGCGGTCCTGCCCCCTGCCGAGAGGGTCACCGGGGCCGCGACGCGCGCCGCGATCCCGCTCTCGAGGGCGGCACGGGCCTGTGCCGAGGACATCCCGCCCACCTGGACCCCGCCGACCTCGGTGTCGCTCGGAGCCCGCCCGCTCGCGTAGGCCGCGACCCCCACGTAGCCGCCGATGAGCACGACGAGGGCGCCCAACAGCGCGACGATCGCGCCTCGTCGGCGTCGCGGCTGGCCCGTTTCCGGGTCGAAGTCGTCGTTCATCGTGATCCTTGCTGTGGCTCGTGCAGGTGGTGTTCGGTCAGGTGAGGGCGGAGTACTGTCCGCGGAAGTGTACGAGGGCAGCCTTGGGATCGGCCGCCAGGCGGGCGGCGCGCACCGCGCCGACGAAGATGCTGTGGTCCCCCGCAGGGTGGATGTCGCGCACGTCGCACTCCAGCGTCGCGAGGCACCCGTCCAGCAGGGCGACACCCGACTCCGCCCGGTGGTGCGGCGCCCGGTCCATCTGTCCCGGCAGAGGGCGCCCGGGCGTCGCGAACCATGCCGCGAGGGCCCGCTGGTCGGCGGCGAGGATGCTCACCCCGAAGACGCCGGACTCCCGGGCGGCGTCGTGGAAGCGGGCGTCGGTCTCGACGCAGACGAGGAGCAGGACCGGCTCGAGCGACACGCTGGTCAGGGAGTTCGCGGTCAGCGCGTGGTCCTGCGCCCCCGCGGTCGTCGTGAGCACGGCGACGCCCTTGGCCAGGCGACCCATGGCGTGGCGGTAGGTCCCGGTGTCGACGCCGGCCCCCTCCCCCGCGACGCTCATGCGTCCCCCGCCAGGAGGCCACGCCGCTTTTCGCCGACGCCGCGCACGAGCTCTCCCGTGCGCGGGTCCATCAGGGCGTAGCCCTCGCGTCCGGCCAGGCGCGACACGACGCCGTTCGAGAGGGCGAACCACCCGTCCCCCACGACGACCTGGGTCGCGTGGGCGCGCAGCGCCTCCATCTGCCGGGCCACGACGGTCGGGTCGACGACCTCGTGGGTCACGAGCGCGTCGTCGACGACCGAGGGCGCGACGGGGTCGGACGGTGACGGGACGGCATACCCCGTGTCGGCGGGCACGTGCGCAGCGAGCCAGGCGCGGTCCTCCGCCACCCACGAACGCGGCGTGAGCGTGACCAGCAGCGGTGGCGCAGACGCCATCTCGGCCAGTGCGAGGCGCACCGCGTCGTGGACGCGGATGTGGTCCGGGTGACCGTAGCCACCCTGCGGGTCGTACGTGACGACCACGTCCGGAGCGATCTCGTCGACCGTCGAGCGCACCAGGGCTGCCACCGGGGCGAGCTCCGTGCCCGCGAGCGCGCGGGGGTGCCCGAAGGCGCGCGACCCGACCATGCCGGAGTCGCGGTAGGCCGGCACGTCGCCGTCCGCTCGCACGCCGAGCAGGTGGGCGGTCACGCCGAGGACCGCGACGGCGCGGGCGAGCTCGGCCCTGCGGTGGACGGCCAACGGGTCGCCCTCGGCACCCTCGAGATGGGCCAGGTCGGCCGGGATGACCTCGCCCTCCTCGCCGAGAGTGCAGGTGAGCACGTGGACGTCGTCCCCGCGCTCGACGTGGTGGAGGATCGCGACACCGGTGGCGAGGGTCTCGTCGTCGGGGTGGGCGTGGACGAAGAGCAGGCGGCTCATCGGCGGACCGCGATGTCCGCGAACTCGACGACCCCGCCGATCACCTCGTTGGCGGAGAGGTTGCGGACGTCGCTCCCGGCGATGTAGAGCGAGCGGCGCTCGGCCAGGCCGACGTAGGCACCGAGCGTCTGGAGCCGGACGTCGAGGGCGGCCCAGGCCTTCTCGCGCTCGCCCCGGTCGGCGATCGTGCCGATGCGGGCGATCTCCGTGTCGACGCCCGGGTCCGCGAAGTAGCCGTAGTCGCGGCCGGGACCGCCCCCGCTGAGGTTGACGGTGCTGTCGAAGAGCGCAGGCAGGATCGTGCTCGCCGACGCCCACGCCGGGGCCCAGTTGGACCAGAACACGTCGTAGGCCGTCGCGGCGGCGGGCTGCGCGATCGTCGAGAAGTACTCGTCCTCGAGCGGCGAGAGGGTCGGGGCGAAGCCGGCGTCGGTCCAGCCGGCCACGAGCGCCGCCATCGCCTTGTCGGCGACCGGGCTCGACCGGTACGCCACGCGGATCGGCACCGGGATCGTCAGCCCGGCCTTGCCGAGGAGGGCCTTGGCGGCGTCCGGGTCACCTCGGTCACCGGAGGCGAGAGGGTTCTCGTCGTGGTGCGCGGGGAGCACCTCGGGGATGAGGGACGGCGCCGGCCGGCCCGTGCCCGCGCCGCCGAGGGCGGTGACGTAGGCGGCGCGGTTGGTGGCGACGGCGAGCGCCTGGCGGGCCTCGACCGAGGCGAAGACCGCGCTCCTGACGTTGGGCACGAGGTAGTCGACGAGGCCGGTTCCGGCGGTCACGGCGCGGTCGCTCAGGGAGTCGACGGTGACGATGTGCTGCTGGATCGCCGGTGGCGCGGACCCGAGGGACACTGCGGCGCGCGCGTTGTCGCCGTCCGCCATGATCTGCTGGGCGACGGTCTGCGTCTCGATGCCCTCCACGTACTCGATGCGGTCCGGGTAGCCCTGCCGCACCTCGTCGCTCGTCGACTTCCAGTGCGGGTTGCGCACCCACGAACCACCGGTCGACGGACGCCACGGGGCCGACAGCTGGTAGGGACCGTTCGAGAACACCGCGAAGGTGCCGTCGCCGCGCTTGTCGGCGCTCTTCTTCACGGGAGCGAACGCCGGCTGCGTCACCATCTCGTTGAAGTCGCCCACCGGCGACGCCAGCGTGAAGGTGATCGTCGTGCCCCGGCACGAGACCGCCCGGTCGAAGGAGTCGACGCCCGCGGCCGCGGAGGCGGCGGTGACGGCGGCGTACGGGCCGCGGTAGAGCGACCTTCCGTCGGGCAGCTTCTCGACGGCCAGCACGGCGAGCGCGTCCGTCGAGCCCCCCGAGATGACGTCGGTCGCGAAGGTGCGCGAGATGCCGTACTTGACGTCCTCGCAGGTCACGGGGGACCCGTCCTGCCAGGCGATGTCCTCGCGCAGCGTGAACGACCACGCCGTGAGGTCCTCGTTCGGGGTGCCGGTGTCGGTGGCGAGGTCACCGACGAGGCGCGACTGGTTGCGCGTGTCCGTGCTCGGCTGGTAGGCCGTCAGGGTCCGCAGGAACGTGCGTCCGGCGAAGGCCGCGTCGTCACGCGCGGCGATGCGCTGCGGGTCCCAGGTGAGGACGGGCCCGAGCGAGAGGGCGCGCAGGGTGCCGCCCGGCTCGTCGGTGCGCTCGTCGGCGGCCGCGACCCGGGGGGTCGTGACGTCGTCGTCGCCACCGCCGAGAAGGCTGCAGCCCGCGACGGCCGCGAGGAGCGCGACCGTCGCGGCAGCGGCCGCAGCCCGGACCCGCCCGGAACGTGCCGGACGGGGGGGCTGGTGGCTGCTGGTGGTCACTGCGTGAGCCTCCTGGCGAGGGGCGCGGACGCCGCGGCGCCTCAGGACTTGTTGCGCGCGCGGGACGCCGTGCGGCCGCGGACGGTCTGGTCGAGCTCGACCTTGCGGATGCGGACGGCCTCGGGCGTGACCTCGACGCACTCGTCCTCGCGGCAGAACTCCAGCGCCTGCTCGAGGGTGAGGCGACGGGGCGGGACGACCTTCTCGAAGTTGTCCGCGGAGGAGGCGCGCACGTTGGTGAGCTTCTTCTCCTTGGTGATGTTGACGTCCATGTCGTCGGCACGCGAGTTCTCGCCGATGATCATGCCCTCGTAGACCTCGGTCGCGGGCTCGACGAACAGCGTGCCGCGCTCCTGGAGGTTGACCATCGAGTAGGCGGTGACCGGGCCGGTGCGGTCGGCGACGAGGGACCCCGACGTGCGCGTCGTGATGGTCCCGAACCACGGCTCGTAGGCCTCGAAGACGTGGTGCGCGATGCCGGCGCCACGGGTGTCCGTGAGGAACTGCGTGCGGAAGCCGATGAGGCCGCGCGAGGGCACGAGGAACTCCATGCGCACCCAGCCGGTGCCGTGGTTGGTCATCTGCTCCATCCGGCCCTTGCGCGCGGCGAGGAGCTGGGTGATGGCACCGAGGTACTCCTCGGGGGTGTCGATGGTGAGGCGCTCGACCGGCTCGTGCAGCTTGCCGTCGATCTGCTGGGTGACCACCTGCGGCTTGCCGACGGTGAGCTCGAAGCCCTCACGCTTCATCTGCTCGACGAGGATGGCGAGCGCGAGCTCACCACGACCCTGGACCTCCCAGGCGTCGGGGCGCTCGGTGGGCAGCACGCGCAGCGACACATTGCCGACGAGCTCCTTGTCGAGGCGGTCCTTGACCATCCTGGCGGTGACCTTGGAGCCGCGGACGCGGCCGACCATGGGGCTGGTGTTGGTGCCGATCGTCATCGAGATGGCCGGCTCGTCGACCGTGATGATCGGGAGGGCGATGGGGTTGTCGGCGTCGGCGATCGTGTCGCCGATCATGATGTCGGGGATGCCCGCGATGGCGATGATGTCGCCGGGGCGGGCCGACTTGCCCTCCTCGAGCGGCTTGCGCTCGAGGGCCTCGGTCATGAGGAGCTCGGTGATCTTGACGCGCTCGATCGAGCCGTCGTGCTTGCACCAGGCGACCTGCTGGCCCTTCTTGATCTCACCGTTGAAGACGCGCAGGAGCGCGAGACGGCCGAGGAAGTTGGAGGCGTCGAGGTTCGTGACGTGCGCCTGCAGGGGCGTGTCGGTGTCGTAGGTCGGTGCTGGGATCGTCTCGATGATCGTGGCGAAGAGAGCGGTGAGGTCCTCACCGTCGGGCAGTCCACCGTTGTCGGGACGCGTCATCGAGGCGCGGCCGTTCTTGGCGGAGGCGTAGACGATCGGGAACTCGATCTGCGCCTCGGTCGCGTCGAGGTCCATGAAGAGCTCGTAGACCTCGTCGACGACCTCCTGGATGCGGGAGTCGGGACGGTCGACCTTGTTGATGCACAGGATGACGGGCATGTGCGCGGTCAGGGCCTTGCGCAGCACGAAGCGGGTCTGGGGCAGCGGCCCCTCGGACGCGTCGACGAGCAGGACGACGCCGTCGACCATCGACAGGCCACGCTCGACCTCGCCACCGAAGTCGGCGTGACCGGGGGTGTCGATGATGTTGATGGTGAGCCCGTCGGCGAGGCCGGCCTCGACCGCCGCCTTGCCGGCATAGTGGACCGCCGTGTTCTTGGCGAGGATCGTGATCCCCTTCTCGCGCTCGAGGTCACCGGAGTCCATGACGCGCTCGCCGGTGGACTCGACGGTGGCCCGGGCCTCGAAGGCACCGGACTCCCAGAGCATCTTGTCGACCAGTGTGGTCTTCCCGTGGTCGACGTGCGCGACGATGGCGACGTTTCGGATGTCGTCGCGAGTAGTGATAGGCATAACCGCCAGTCTCTCAGGATTTCGCTCAGGGACGAAAACGTGCGGCGAGCGCCTCGACGACCGGGAGGTCCGCGGGCAGCCACGCGACGGCATACAGCTCGTCGCGAGCCAGCCAGCGCAGGGCGTCGTGGTCCTCCACCGGCGCCGGCACCCCGGACGTCACGACGGCGAGGTGGACGGTCATCGCGTAGGCGCCACCGAGCGGCCACCGCCCGCCGTCGAGCGGACCCGGGACCACGTCGCCCAGGGCCACCTCGACGCCGAGCTCCTCGGCCACCTCGCGGTGCAGGGCCTGCACCGCGCTCTCCCCCGGGTCGACCTTCCCGCCGGGCAGCTCCCAGCCGCCCGCCAGGGCCGGGGGCTCGGTGCGCCGGGCGGCCAGCAGGCGGGTCGGCGCGGCGAGGTCGTCGACGATCGCGGCACCGACCACGTCGATGGGTGCGTCCGTCGGTTCCGTCCTCACGCCGCAGGTCCTCCTGACCGGTCGGTCTCACTCCGATAAACAATGCCCGTGCGCGGGACTGATCCCGACGAATGTGGTTAGGGTCAACCCGTCCACGCAGCGCGGCATGGCACACCATGCCCGCGGCTCGGTCGCTCCACCCTTCGGGGGTCAACCGTGGCTCTCGAGGTTCGCACATCCAAGCGAGGTATCGATGACGTTCAAGCGCAAGGCGACCCCGGTCGCCGTGCTGGCGGTTGCGGCCCTGGCCCTGACGGCCTGCGCCCAGTCCGACCGTGACGACTCCGGGTCGGACACGGGTTCCACCTCCGGTTCCGACGGGGGCACGTCCACCTTCACCTTCGGCGCCGCCGGCGCCCCCAAGGTCATGGACCCCTTCTACGCCACCGACGGCGAGACCTTCCGGGTCACCCGTCAGATGTTCGAGGGGCTCGTCGGCATCAAGGCCGGCAGCGCCGAGATCGAACCCGAGCTCGCCGAGAAGTGGGAGCCGGACGCCTCCGGGACCAACTGGACCTTCACCCTGCGCGAGGGCGTGAAGTTCCACGACGGTGAGCCGTTCAACGCGGACGCCGTGTGCAAGAACTTCGAGCGGATGTTCGACCAGAACCCGGCCGGCCAGGTGGCCGCCGAGTACTGGTCCGGCACCTTCGGCGCCTTCAAGGCCAAGGCCGCGGAGTCGCTCTACAAGGGCTGCGAGGCCAAGGACGAGAAGACCGTGGTCCTCTCCGTGACCCGCCCCACGTCCGGCTTCCCCGTCTTCCTCTCGCTCGACTCGCTCTCCATGCAGTCGCCCAAGGCGATGGACGCCGGCAAGGCCAACGAGGTCGTCGCCCAGGGCGAGGGCTTCATCTACCCCGCCTACTCCAAGGCGGGCGTCGGCACCGGCCCCTACAAGCTCGAGAAGTACGACGAGGCCAACAAGACGGTCTCGCTCGTGCGCAACGACGACTACTGGGGCGAGAAGGCCAAGAACGCCAAGGTCGTCTTCAAGATCATCCCCGACGAGAGCACCCGTCGCCAGGAGCTCGAGGCCAAGAGCATCAACGGCTACGACCTGCCGAACCCGGCCGACTGGAAGGGTCTGGAGACCGCGGGCAACAAGGTCGAGATCCGTCCGGCGTTCAACGTGTTCTACCTGGGCCTCAACCCGACCAAGAACGCCAAGCTCACCGACCTCAAGGTCCGCAAGGCCATCTACCAGGCCATCAACCGCGACGAGCTCGTCAAGACCCAGCTCCCCGAGGGCGCCAAGGTCGCGACGCAGATGATGCCCGACACCGTGAGCGGCTACAACAAGTCGCTGGAGGCCGAGAAGTACGACCCGGCGGCGGCCAAGGCAGCCATCGCGGCGGCCGGTGGGCTGACGCTCAACTTCGCGTATCCGTCCGAGGTCACGCGTCCGTACATGCCGAACCCGCAGAAGCTCTACCAGGCCATGGCGGGCGACCTCGAGGCCGCCGGCATCAAGGTCAACGTCGTCACCAAGCCGTGGAACGGTGGTTACCTCGACGGGGTCGACGCGAACGCGTTCGACGCCTTCCTCCTCGGGTGGACCGGCGACTACGACTCACCGCACAACTTCATCGGCACCTTCTTCGGCAGCCTCGACGCGAACAACTTCGGTCTGGCCAAGCACTCGTTCGGCACCAAGCTCGCCGGCGACCTCGCCAAGGCGGACGCGATCGTCGACGAGGCGGAGCGCACCAAGGCCTATGAGGAGCTGAACCGCCAGATCCAGGAGGAGTACCTCCCGGCCCTCGCGATCAGCCACTCCCCGCCGGCGCTCGTCGTCGGTGAGGACGTCGAGGGCGTCGTGCCCTCGCCGCTCACCGCGGAGGAGTTCAGTGGCGTGACCGTCGGCGGCAAGTGACCCCTGAGGTAACTGCCCGTTGACGAGGTGGCCGTCCCGGCGAAGGATCGCCGGGACGGCCACCGCCATGACCGAAGGAGGATCGCGTGCTGAGGTTCATCATCAGGCGCCTGGTACAGATGGTCGGCGTCCTCGTTGTGCTGTCGTTGTTGTTGTTCCTGTGGTTGCGCTCCCTCCCCGGCGGGACGGTCTCCGCGATCCTCGGTGAGCGGGCGACGCCGGCCACACGCGCGGCGATGGAGAAGGCCTTCGGTCTCGACGAGCCCGTCTGGGTCCAGTACGGCAAGTTCGTGGGACGCGTTCTCCAGGGCGACTTCGGTCCCTCGACGAGCGTCCTTCCCGGGACCGACGCCCTCGACATCTTCCTGCAGCGCTTCCCGGCGACGATCGAGCTCAGCTTCTTCGCGATGCTCATCGCGGTCGCCCTCGGAATCCCGATGGGATACGTCGCCGCCCGGCGCCGGGCGAGCTTCCTCGACAACGCGTCGGTGGTCTTCTCCCTCGTCGGCGTCGCGGTCCCCGTCTTCTTCCTCGCGTTCCTGCTCAAGTACGTCTTCGCGATCAAGCTCGGCTGGCTGCCCGTGTCGGGCCGCCAGGACGGCAGCCTCGATGCCACCCGGGTCACCGGGTTCTTCGTCATCGACGGCCTGCTCACCCGCGAGTTCGACGCCTCGGTGAACGCGCTCAAGCACCTCGTGCTGCCTGCGGTGGCGCTGGCGAGCATCCCCTTCGCGGTGATCTTCAGGATCACCCGCGCATCGGTCCTCGAGGTGCTCGACGAGGACTACATCCGCACGGCCGAGTCGAAGGGTCTGACCAACCGGGTCATCCGGGGCCGCCACGTCCTGCGCAACGCGATGCTGCCCGTGACGACGACGATCGGACTGCAGATCGGTGCACTCCTGGGCGGCGCCGTCCTCACCGAGGCCGTCTTCTCGTGGGGTGGCATCGGTGAGGCCTTGGCGCTCTCGTTCAGCCGGCGTGACTATCCGGTGCTGCAGGTCATCATCCTCGCCGCGGCCGCCGTCTACGTGCTCGTCAACCTGCTGGTCGACATCATGTACGCCGTGATCGACCCCCGAGTCCGGACGAGGTGACCGGGATGACCCCCTCCCCCATGGATCCGCGCCCCAGCGCGAAGAAGAACCGCATCGACTCTCTCGCCGCAACTGCCGGCGGCGGGACCGCGACCGCGGTCAAGGACGTCCACGTCAGCGCGGCCGGCAAGGTCGGGGACACCGGCGGTGTCTCGCTCATCGCGAGTGCCTGGGCTCGGCTGCGCCGCAACCCGGTCTTCCTCCTCGGAGCCGCCATCACGCTCGTCTTCGTCGTGCTCGCCCTCGTGGCACCGTGGATCGCGCCCCACGACGCCAGCAAGCGGATCCCCGAGCTGCTGGACGACCTGAGGCCGGGCGCCATCCCCGGGCCGCGGGACGGTTTCCCGCTCGGATCCGACGAGTTCGGCCGCGACCTGCTCTCCCGGCTGCTCGTCGGGGCCCGTCAGACGCTCATCGTGGGTGTCTTCGCGACGATCTTCGGCCTCACCGGTGGCCTCGTCCTCGGGACCCTTGCCGGCGCGCTCGGCGGGTGGGTCGACTCGGTCGTGATGCGGGTCGTCGACGTCATGCTCTCGATCCCCTCCCTGCTGCTCGCGGTCTCGATCGCGGCGCTTGCCCCCAGGCCCTCGCAGTGGACGGTGATCATCGCCATCGCCACCGTGCAGGTGCCGATCTTCGCCCGCCTGCTGCGCGGCTCCATGCTGGCCCAGCGCTCGAGCGACCACGTCCTGGCCGCCCGGGCGCTCGGGGTGAAGCCACAGGCCATCATCTTCCGGCACATGCTGCCGAACTCGCTGGGACCGGTCATCGTGCAGTCGACCCTCGTCCTCGCGACGTCGATCATCGACGCCGCCGGTCTCTCCTTCCTCGGCCTCGGCAACTCCGACGACCGCCAGCCGGAGTGGGGGCAGATGCTCGGCGAGGCCCAGCGCCTCATCCAGGACTACCCGCACCTCGCGTTCTACCCGGCGATCTGCATCATCATCGTCGCCCTCGGGTTCACGCTCATGGGCGAGTCCCTGCGCGAGGCCCTCGACCCCAAGAGCCGGAGGTGACCCGGAGATGACCAGCACCAGCACGTCACCCTCCACCCACCCGCACGGCAGGACCGGCTCCTCCGAGCCCCTGCTCTCCGTGCGGGACCTGCGCGTGACCTTCCAGCGCCAGGGGCAGGAGCCGTTCGAGGCCGTCCAGGGCGTCAGCTTCGACGTCCACCCCGGCCAGACCGTCGGCCTCGTCGGCGAGTCCGGCTGCGGCAAGTCGGTCACCTCGCTCGCGATCATGGGCCTGCTTCCCGCGCGCGGCAACCGGGTCTCGGGGACGGTGAGCTACGACGGGACCGACCTGCTCACGCTGTCGGACCAGCAGATGAGGGACAAGCGCGGCAAGGACATCGCCATGGTGTTCCAGGACCCGCTGTCCTCGCTCAACCCGGTCATCCCGATCGGGCTCCAGGTCACCGAGGTCCTCGAGCGCCACCGCGGCATGTCCCGCAAGGCGGCCACCCCCGTCGCCCGCGACCTGCTCGACCGGGTCGGCATCCCCGACCCCGACCGCCGGCTCACCGACTACCCGCACCAGCTGTCCGGCGGTATGCGTCAGCGCGCCCTCATCGCGATCGCCCTGGCCTGCCAGCCGCGCCTGCTCATCGCCGACGAGCCGACGACGGCCCTCGACGTGACGATCCAGGCCCAGATCCTCGCCCTGCTCAAGGAGCTCGTGCAGGACACCGGGACGGCGCTGGTGATGATCACCCACGACCTCGGCGTCGTCGCCGGCCTCTGCGACGAGGTCAACGTCCTCTACGGCGGCCGGATCGTCGAACGGGGCGAGCGGCACGAGCTGTTCGCGCAGCCGCGGCACCCGTACACCCACGGGCTGCTCGCCTCGATCCCCCGGCTGGACGCCCCCCGCGGCCAGCGGCTCACCCCGATCCCGGGGTCGGTGGCGGACAACCTGCCGTGGACGCACGCCTGCGCGTTCGCGCCGCGCTGCTCGCAGCCGATCGAGGTGTGCACCCGCGTCATGCCGGAGCTCGTCCCGCACGAGGGCCGACCGCTGCGCTGCCACAACCCCGTGGAGGAGTCCCGATGAGCGAGCAGACGACCACCCCCACCGTCGAGGGGACGGCACCCGACGGTGACGTCCTCGTCGAGGCGCGCGGCATCAAGGTCCACTTCCCCATCAAGCGGGGCGTCATCTTCGACAAGACGATCGGCCACGTGTACGCCGTGGACGGCGTGGACCTCAAGATCCGTCGCGGCGAGACCTACGGCCTCGTCGGCGAGTCCGGCTGCGGCAAGTCGACGCTGGGCCGGGCCATCCTCAAGCTCGAGCCACCCACCGACGGCTCGGTCATCTTCGACGGCATCGACATCGCCACGCTCGAGGGCGAGGAGCTGCGACGCAAGCGCCAGGACATCCAGATGGTCTTCCAGGACCCGCTGTCGAGCCTGGACCCGCGCCAGTCCGTCGAGTCGCTCCTCTTCGAGGGGATGAAGGCGCACGGCATCGCGAAGAACGCCAAGGAGGCCCGGCCCCGGCTCGTCGAGCTGCTCGAGGCGGTCGGGCTGCCCGAGGCAGCGCTCGCGAAGTACCCCCACGAGTTCTCCGGCGGCCAGCGCCAGCGCATCGGCATCGCCCGGGCCCTGTCGGTCAACCCCAAGCTCATCGTCGCCGACGAGCCCGTCTCCGCCCTCGACGTCTCCGTGCAGGCGCAGGTCATCAACCTCCTCGAGGACCTCCAGGAGGAGTTCGGCCTCACCTACCTCGTCGTCGCCCACGACCTGGCCGTGGTGCGTCACATCAGCGACCGCATCGGGGTCATGTACCTCGGCGCCCTCGTGGAGGAGGCGGAGGCGGACGACCTCTACGCGGCTCCGCTGCACCCCTACACGCGGGCCCTCATGTCGGCCGTGCCGGTCCCCGACCCGGTCATCGAGGACCGGCGCGAGCAGATCCTGCTCACCGGCGACCTCCCGTCCCCGTCGAACCCGCCGACCGGGTGCCGCTTCCACACCCGCTGCCCCTGGCGGCAGGAGACGAAGTGCGAGACCGAGCGCCCGGTGCTGCGCGTGCCCGAGATCGCGGGCGTGAACCCCAGCCAGAGGGTCGCCTGCCACTGGACCGAGCAGATCGCCTCGGGCGAGATCGAACGGCACGCCGTCACGGCGACCGCGACCGAGGCGGGCGACCTCGACACCGGCCCCGACAGCCTCATGGGCCCGGCCTCCATCTCGGAAGCGCTCTGATTCGGCGATTCCGCCCCCGCGGTACCTGACGGGCGGTAGCGTCCGCGAAGCCGGGCTCGTCCCGGCCTTCGCACGACCCTTGCCTCCCCTGCCACACCTCGACCGACCCTGGAGGTCACATGAGCATCCGACGCATCGCTGCCGCCGGCGCCCTCGCCGCAGGCCTCGTCGCGGGATCCGCGCTCGCGGCCCACGCCATCACCGGAGGCCAGCCCGACGGCGAGGGCCACCCCAACGTGGCCCTCATTGCGTTCTACGACGCGACCGGCCGCTACCGCTGCTCCGCGAGCCTGGTCTCCCCGACCGTCCTCGTCACCGCCGCCCACTGCACCGACGGCACCGTGGGCAGCACCGCCGTCACCTTCAAGACGAAGATCGCCGACGCCCCCCCGTCGCCGCTCCCGGTCGCGAAGGACGTGGCCGCCGGCTACACCCCCGCCGAGCTCAAGGCTGCGGGCTACCTGTCCGGTACGGCGCACACCCACCCGGAGTACTCGGACTTCACCGACCTCAGGAACTGGAACGACGTCGGCGTCATCGTCCTCGACGAGCCGGTCACCGGCATCGCCCCCGTCACGGTCGCGCCCGAGGGCTACCTCGACCAGTTCACGCCCCGGATCCTCAACCAGACGCTCTTCACGTCGGTCGGCTACGGCACCGAGGTCCGCAAGGCCGAGAGCGGCCCGCAGAAGCCCACGCCGCAGTCCTATCCGCTCCTGCGCCGCGTCACGGAGGAGAAGGGCCAGAAGCTCATGCCGCAGATCCTCCAGGTCAACGGCAACGAGAACGACCCGTTCGGCGGCGGTGGCACCTGCTTCGGTGACTCCGGTGGCCCGACGTTCAAGGGTGGCTACCAGGTCACCGTGACGAGCTACGGCTACACCTCGAACTGCCGCTACCTCGGTGGCCTCCAGCGGATCGACATCCCCGTCGTCCAGGACTGGCTCGCCGAGTTCGGCGTCGACGCTGCGGCCTGACGCTCCCCGTCCCACCCGAGAGGCCGGTTCCGCACACCGCGGAGCCGGCCTCACGGCATACGACGTCGTATGCCGGGAGCGCGGGTCCGCGCGAAGGCGCGCCTTGCTGGACGGGCGCCCCCCATGCGGGACAGGCTGGGGGCATGAGCCGCCTGCTGACTGACGAGGAGGTCGAGCGCCAGCTCGCCGACCTCCCCCTGTGGACCCGCGAGGGCGATGCCATCGTCGCCACGATCGAGGCGCCGGACTTCCCCGCCGCCATCCGGATCGTCACCGACGCGGCCGAGGTCGCCGAGGAGATGAACCACCACCCCGACATCGACATCCGCTGGCGCACGACGACGTGGCTGCTGACGACGCACGACGCGGGGGGCCTCACCCAGCTGGACGTCGAGCAGGCGCACCGGATCACCGAGATCGCCCGTCGACACGGAGCGACGCACGGTGGCTGACACGTCACAGGTCATCGACGAGCACGACGAGCCGCACGACGACTCCATCGGCACCCGGCTCAACTGGCTGCGCGCCGGAGTTCTCGGGGCCAACGACGGCATCGTGTCGACGGCCGGCCTCGTCATCGGCGTCGCGGCGGCGACGACGGACCGCGCCGCGATCCTCACCGCGGGTCTCGCCGGGCTGGCGGCCGGTGCGATGAGCATGGCGGTCGGCGAGTACGTCTCGGTGAGCACGCAGCGCGACACCGAGCAGTCGCTGCTGGCCAAGGAGCGACGCGAGCTCCTCGAGGAGCCGGAGGCGGAGCTCCAGGAGCTCGCCGAGATCTATGCCGCCAAGGGGCTCGACCACGACCTGTCCCATCGGGTCGCCGTGCAGCTGACCGCGCACGACGCGCTCGGTGCCC
Source organism: Knoellia aerolata DSM 18566 (assembly GCF_000768695.1). Lineage (GTDB taxonomy): Bacteria > Actinomycetota > Actinomycetes > Actinomycetales > Dermatophilaceae > Knoellia > Knoellia aerolata. The sequence goes on along the minus strand of NZ_AVPL01000001.1, from coordinate 216,122 downwards.
ACGCCGAGGCCGAGCTGGGGATCGACCCCAACGGCCTCACGAACCCGTGGCACGCGGCCTGGGCCTCGTGCATCGCGTTCATCCTCGGGGCCGCCCTGCCCCTGGCGGCCATCCTCCTCGTCTCGGTGGGGGCCAGGGTCCCGGTGACCGTCGCCGCCGTCATCCTCGCGCTCGCGACCACCGGCTTCGTGAGCGCCCGCCTGGGGTCCGCACCCCCGGGCCGGGCCGTCGGTCGCGTCGTGCTCGGTGGCCTCGTCGCCATGGCCGTGACCTATGCGATCGGCTCCCTGGTCGGCACCCAGATCTGAGCCGCGGGCCTGGGGGTCAGGGTGCTGCTCGCTCCGGGACCAGGGCCCGCAGGGCGTCGAGCTCGGCCTCGAAGAACGCGATGAGCTGGTCGGGCACCGGGACCGAGGCTGCGTCCACCTTGAACCCGATCCGCACCGTGTCGGCGTAGCTCAGGACGCACACCCCCAGCGTCTGGCCGCCCGACCCGGGCACCCAGCCGAGGACGCCCTTGACCTCGACACCGGCGAGGAAGCGCGGCTCCTTCGGGCCCATGACGTTCGTGGTCACCCCGATGGCCTTGCCTGCGAAGAAGTCGACGAGGGGCTTGTCGATGGCGTGGAGGAAGCCGATGCCGTCGGCGACGGCCGAGGTGATGAAGACCTCGGGCGAGTGCTTGATCTGCTCCATCCGCCGATGCACCTCCGCCAGTCGCTGCGCCACCGTGAGGTCACCCGTCGGCAGGTGGAGCAGGACGAGGGCGAACTTGTTGCCGAGCTCCCGGGGAAGGGGTTCGCCCGGCGGCCTGATGTTGACCGGGACCATGGTCGTGAGGTGGTCGACCGCCTCGCCGAACGACGCGAGGTAGCGCGCGAGCGCTCCCGACAGCGCCGCCATGAGGACGTCGTTGACCGTACTCCCGGTCTCCCTGCCGATCGCCTTGACGTCGGCCAGCGGCAGGGGCCGTGACCAGGCCAGCAGCTTGTCGACGCCGGGCTCCCCGCTGAGCAGCGTCCTCGGCAGGACTCCGAGCACGAGCTTGCGGCTGACCTGGACCGCCTGGAGCATCGTGAGAGGGACCGACGGCAGGCTCAGGGCGCTGCGCACGAGGCCGGTGGCCCGGGCCGCGACGGACCAGCCGCGGTTCGCCGGCTCGACCTCGCGCGGTTCGTCCCTGGCGTCCGGCGCGGGATCCGTCAGGGTGAGCATGACCTGGGCCAGCGCCATGCCGTCGGCCATCGCGTGGTGCAGGCGAAGGAAGAGCACGGAGCCCTCCCCGTAGCCGTCCACCAGCCAGGCCTCCCACAGTGGTCGGCTGCGGTCGAGGGGCCGGCTGACCTTCTTCTCGAGGAAGCTGCGCAGCTGCTTCTCACCCCCCGGCTTGCGCAGCCGGGCACGGTGCAGGTGGTGGGACAGCGCGAAGTCGGGGTCGTCCTCCCAGCTCGGGAGCTCCCAGGGGTGAACGGGGTCGACCGGGCGCTGGCCGAACACAGGGTAGGTGTCGACCAGTCTCTCCTGCAGCGTGGCTCGCAGCTGGCTCCAGTCCAGCCGCTGCTCGGTCCACATGATGCCGTCGATGACCATGAGGTGGTTCGGTCGGTCGGTGTGCAGCCACATGGCGTCCGCGGCCCCCATCGTCCGTCGGGTCGGGGTGGTCATGACGGCACCCCGGCCGGCTGGGCGGTGACGGGCCCGGTGCTGCTGCTCGTCCCGCCCGACGCACGCGCCGCCAGGGCCAGGGTCCGGATCCGGTCGATGTCCTCGGGCGTGAAGACGCCGTTGACGCCGGAGATGGTGGCCAGCCTCATCCCGTGCTTGAGTCCCAGCCGGTAGATCTCCTTGACCTTCTCCCACTCGATGTTGCGCCCGACGGTGAAGCTCTCGTAGCGGCCCTCCAGGGCGAGGACGACGGTCTCCGCGAGGCAGGCGTAGGCGACGTTCTTGGGCAGCCCGATGTCGCCCATGTGCACGTCGCCGGGGAGCTCGATCTCGCCCGACTCGACGACGAGCACGTCCGGTCGGGTGGCGACGTCCTCGGCGGACAGGTCGAGGGGCCGGGCCACGTCGGTGATGACGCAGCCGGGCTTGACGGCCCCGATGTCGAGGACGCGCTTGCCCGCACCCGAGGTGGCGGTGACGATGAGGTCCATCTCGGAGATGGCGTCGTCGGGGGTGGCGGCGATGTGCACCTCGACACGGGGGTGCTCACGCTCGATGAGCTCCTTGAGGGCCAGCAGCTTGCCGGACTCGGGCGAGACCAGCCACAGCCTGGCCTCCGCGACCGCGAGCAGGCGGGCACAGACCGAGCCGATGGCGCCGGTGGCCCCCACCACCATGGCATTCCCCCGCAGCGCCCCGGTGTCGTCCACCTCCGCCAGGCCGAGCCGGCGCAGCGCGTCGTGGGCCGCCCACAGGGCGCCGGACGCGCTGTAGCTGTTGCCGGTCGTCACCGGGAGCGGGGCCTGCCTGGCCACCGTCACCCCGGCGTCGCCGACGACCTTGGTGAAGGCGCCCAGGCCCATGATCTGGGCGCCGAGCTTGCGGGCGGTGTCGGCAGCGGTGAGCAGGCGGCGGTAGGTGAACTCGGGGCTGTGGGCCATCATCTCGCGGGGCGTGCCACCGACCGTGATGAGCCAGCCCTCCGCCTCGGCACCGGTGGGGGACGTGATGCCGGTGACGTGGCTGTAGGTGAACGGCGGGCTGTAGGCGGCGGCCTTCTCGACGAGGTCCATGACGGGACCGGGGGCGAAGCGGGCGATCGACCGCAGGGGCTCGACGTTCTGGAGGTACTGCTGGGACAGGGGGTGGATGACGAACGCGAAGCGGCTCTTGCGCCTGGGACCGTTGGGGTGGAGCTGTCGCGGCTCGAGCCCGGCATCGACGATCATGTCCAGCAGGTCGTCGTCGGTGAGCGGGCTGTCCCCGTGCACCCGCGCCATCATCAGCGCCTGCAGCGTCGCCGCGTTGACGATGACGTCGAACGGTTGCGGCGTCACGTCGACGACGAGGTAGACCCCGCGGTCGCCCAGGTCGGCCAGCCGCTCCTCGGAGACCGCCGAGGTGATGAGGGTCTTGCCGGCGAGGTCCTCGAGACCGAAGCCGGTCAGCTCCTCGTAAGTCCCGACCACGACGTCGCAGTCCCGGGCCGCTCGTCGCGCCAGTGCTCGCGCGGCCAGCCGGGCGGGCGAGTCGACCTGATCCCTGACCACATCGGGCACCATCCGCATCGCCAGCCCGGCCGCCCCACCCACGGCGTCGGCGGCCAGCCCCAGGACCGGCGTGCTGTGGAGCCGCCCGGGCAGGTCGAGACTGAGCAGGGGGTCGGCGAACTGGATGTTCTGCGTGTACTCACGCAGGATGCGGGTGGTCCGGCCGTGGTTCCTGCCTCCCAGCACGACGGTCCGTGCGTTCGTGAAGTGCCCCGGCATCTCGCCGTTGACCCGCCGGACCGCCCACTCCTGCAGCACCTCGAGCAGCTCGGTGCCGTCGGTGGCGGGGACGGCCCCCGCCTCGGCCATGATCCGCCTGTGGTTCCGCAGCTGACCGGCATACAGTCCGGCGGCTCGTGCGTCCCGTATGCCGGTGACGGCCAGGGCGCTCGACCTCGGCGCCCACAGGCGCACCTGGGCGAGGGCGGCCTCGACGTCGCCGGACGTCCCTCGGCGAACGATCCGGAAGCGCTGCCCGAGGAAGGTGACCCTCGTGTCGTAGTCCCACTCCGGGCCCATGAGGCTGATGTTGACGACCACTGGGGCTGCGCGTGTCATGTCTCTCCTCGTGTCAGACCATGGCCGCGGAGTCGAGCTCGGGGTGCTCGACCATGAAGTCCACCAGCCGGTCGGCGTAGTCCTCGAACCGCGCGCACCGCACGCCCGTGCCTGCGAGGTCGGTGAGCGTGTGCGTCGTGTCGTAGGTGGTGGGCGAGGCGAAGTACTCCAGCGCCTCTGCCGGGAGACCTGCGAGCCGTTCGACCAGCGGAAGGGAGATCGCCACCCTGGTGAGCAGGAGGGGCAGCGGCACCCAGACGACGCGCTTGCCGAGTCGGTGCGCGAACCTGTCGACCAGCTGGCGCGCGGTCGGCGGTTCGGGGTCCGTGAGGGCGTAGGTCCGGCCCCTCGACCCCTCGAGCACCGACAACCGGTCCATGGCCTCGATGACGAAGTCCCGTGGGACGAGGCAGAACCGCACCCGGTCGGGGTCGGCCACGGCGGGGACGACGGCGAGCGGTGGCTGACGGCGCAGGAAGGTGGCGAGGAAGTAGGGCCCGTCGTACTTCTGCGTCGCCCCGGTGCGGGAGTCCCCCACGACGATCCCGGGCCGGTAGATCGTCGCGGGCAGTCCCCCCGCCATGGCCCGGCGCACGAGCAGCTCGGCCTCGAACTTCGTCGACTCGTAGTGGTTGCGGAAGCTCTGGCCGACGTCGAGATCGTCCTCCCGGAACTCCCCGTCGTGCCGGCCGCTGACGTAGCACGTGCTGACGTGGTGGAGCCGGGTGAGGTGCTCGAGGTCGGCGCACAGCTCGAGCACCCGCGCAGTGCCGTCGACATTGACCCGCCGGGCCACCTCCTCGCCGACGGTGAGGTCGTAGACGGCGGCGAGGTGCCACACCTCGGTGACGTCCTCGAGCGAGCCTCTGTCCGAGGCGGTCAGACCGAGGCCGGGCAGCGTGAGGTCGCCGACGACGAGCCGCACCCGGCCGGCGACGTGCGCCTCGGTGGCCTCGATCTCCGACAGCCGTGCTCGCGCCTCGCCGAGATGCTTCTCCTGGACGACGCACACGGCGTCGGTCCCGGGGCGCCTGGCCAGCAGCCGTGCCAGCAGGGCCGAGCCCAGGAACCCGGGGAACCCGGTCATCACGAGCGCAGCCATCTGCTCCACCCTCCACTTCGTCGTCGGACCCCCAGCCTCGTCACCGCTGCGTGCGGGCGTCAGGGCCGAACGTCCCGGGGAAGCGGGACGGGTGGCGGGGGTCGGCGTCAGCGGCCGTCAGCGGCGGTCAGCGGCCGTCGGCGGCGTCGAAGAGCACGGGGGCCAGCTCGGACCGCATCGCGTCCTCGAGCGAGACCAGCGCACCATCCGGACCGGTGAGCGGCAGGCGCCAGTTCGGGTACTCGTCAGCGGTGCCGGGCTGGTTGATGGCGCGGCGGTCGCCGACGGCGTCGGCGAGCGAGATCGCGAGCAGCGCACTCGGGGTGTGGCCGAGCCAGCGGTGCATGGCCTCCATGACCGAGGGCACCCCCGCACCGGGCTCCAGCCACCCGCGGGCGACGAGGGCGTCGCGCACCTGCGCGATGGACTGCTCCTCGACCGCGCGCTCCTCCGCCACCGGGCGGGTGAGCAGGCCCAGCCGCTCACGGATGTCGACGTGCTCGAGCGCGAGGAAGCCCGCGGTCGGCGGCAGGTCGTGCGTCGTCACCGACGACAGGCACAGCTCGCGGTAGCGCTCCGGCGGCGTCGGCGCACCGTCCGTGGTCTCGAACCACATGATGCTCGTCCCGAGCACCCCGCGCTCGTGCAGGTAGTCGCGGGCGTTGGCGGGCACCACACCGAGGTCCTCGCCGATGACGACCGCGCCGGCGCGCTGCGCCTCGAGGCAGAGGATGCCGATGAGCGCCTCGTGGTCGTAGGTGACGTAGGTGCCGTCGGCCGGCGTCAGGCCCTTCGGGATCCACCACAGGCGGAACAGCCCGATGACGTGGTCGACGCGCACGCCGCCGGAGTCGCGCAGGACGGTGCGCACCATGTCACGGAACGGCGCGTAGCCGAGCTCCGCCAGGCGCTCCGGGTGCCACGGCGGCTGCGACCAGTTCTGGCCCAGCTGGTTGAACTGGTCCGGAGGCGCGCCCACGGTCACGCCGAGGGCCAGCGCGTCGGCGAGACCCCACGAGTCCGCGCCGCCCGGGCTGACGCCCACGGCGAGGTCGTGGATGACCCCGAGCGACATGCCCGCCGCCGTGGCCTCGCGCTGCACCTCGCCGAGCTGGCGGTCGAGGAGCCACTGGAGCCACATGTGGAAGCGGACGAGGTCCTCCTGTGACTTGGTGAACTCGGCCACGGCGGGGCTGGTGGGGTCGTGGTACTCGCTCGGCCACTGCGACCACGGCAGCCCGTGGCGGTCGGCGAGGGCGCACCAGGTGGCGAACGTCGCCAGCCCCTCGCCCTCGCGCTCGCGGAACCGCTCGAAGTCCCGGGCGCGCCGGCCCTCGAGGCCGACGGCGTGGACGAGCGCGAGCGCCTCCCGCTTGGCCGCCCAGGCGGCGTCCCGGTCGATGGTGTCGGTGGTGTTCAGCGCCCGCGCCTCGGTGGCGAGCTCCTCCATCCGGGTGCGAGCGGCGGCGTCGAGGCGCACGACCTCGGGGATGTCCTCGACGCGCAGGTAGATCGGGTTGACGAAGCGCCGGGTCGACGGGAGGTAGGGCGAGGCCTCCATCGGGGGGACCGGCTCGGCGGCGTGGAGCGGGTTGACGAGGACGAACTCGGCCCCCAGCTCGGTGGCGGCCCAGGACGCGAGGTCGCCGAGGTCGGCGAGGTCGCCGATCCCCCAGGACCCGGCCGAGCGGACCTGGTAGATCTGGGTCATCAGCCCGGTGACCCCGCCGTGGCGCAGCGTCTCGGGCAGCTCGAGGCGGGCGGGTGTGACGACCAGGGTCGAGATCTCCGTGCCGGCCGCCACCGGGTCCGCGTCGAGGTGGGCGACGAGGCGGTGCCACCCGGTCGGGAGGTCACCGGGCAGCTCGAAGGTCGCCTCGCCGACCTCGCGACCGTCGATGACGCGCGGATGCACCCACCGCTCCACCTGGGGCACGTCACGGGCGCCGCCGTCCTCGAGCTCGACCGTCAGGCGGACCGAGGAGCCGTGGGGCACGTGCGCGTGGATCCAAGGGGTCCACGCTTCACGGCAGACGACGGTCGCGGGGAGGGTGCGTCGCCACTCGCGGTCCGCCGCGTCCGCGAGCGAGGCCGACACCGCGTCGGGGGTCCCGGCGTCCACCCCCAGCGCGCCGAGGACGGCACGCAGGGTCTCCTCGGTGATGACGGTGTGGGCGCCCTTCCAGTCGTGGAAGTCGGTGGCCACCCCGTGGGCGCGGGCGAGCTCGAGCAGTGCGGGGGACGGTGCGACCGGAGGCATTGCCCCATCCTGCCGGTCGGCGGGCGGGAACGCGCACGGGGCGCCGCCGCGACTGCGGCGACGCCCCGGTGCTGGGCCGGAACGGCTCAGGGGCTGGCCGTGATCTCGTGCGGACCGAGGTTGAGCTTCTCGACGCGGGGGTCGCCCTCGTCGGCGAAGTAGTCGCCCTTGATCGTCTCGTCGATGCCCTTCGGGACCTTGGCCGCGTTGAGGGCGAGGCTGAGGACACCGGCGATGACGAGGTTGATGACGAACGCCGTCATCGCGATGTAGCCCATCTGCGCGATCCCCGGGATGTTGGCGATGGAGCCACCGAAGTGGGCTCCCGTCACCGGGTTGACGACGTTGTACGCCGACCACGTCCCGTAGACCATGCCGACGGCCCAGCCGGCGAGCAGGGCCCACCGGTGGAACCAGCGGGTGTAGAGCCCGAAGACGATCGAGGGGAAGGTCTGGAGGATCCAGATCCCCCCGAGGAGCTGGAAGTTGATCGCGTTCTGCTTGTCGAGCAGCAGGACGAAGACCAGCGCGAAGCCCTTGACCATCAGCGACACGAGCTTGGAGACCTGCGCCTCCTGCTTCGGCGTCGCGTTCGGCTTGATCCACTCCTTGTAGATGTTGCGGGTGAACGTGTTCGCCGCCGCGATCGACATGATCGCCGCCGGCACGAGCGCACCGATGGCGATGGCCGCGAACGCGACGCCGGCGAACCAGCTCGGGAACATGTCCTCGAACAGCTGCGGGATGACGAGCTGCGCGTTCGGCTTGCCGTCGAGGCCGATCGGCTTGGTCCCGGCCGCGATCGCCACCCACCCGAGCAGGGCCAGGAGGCCGAGGACGAAGGAGTAGGCCGGGAGGATCGCCGCGTTGCGCCGGATGACGTTGCGACTGCTCGCCGAGAGGCTCGCCGTGATCGAGTGCGGGTACATGAACAGCGCGAGCGCCGAACCGAGGCCGAGTGTGGCGTAGGCCCACATCTGCTGGCTCCCCGGGATGAACGCGCCGTTCGGCTTGCCCGTCGCGGGGTTCGTCGCCGCCATCTTCTCCTCGGCCGCGCCGAACACCGCCTCCCAGCCGCCCACCTTGGACGGCAGGTAGATGATCGCCACGATGATGACGAGGTAGATGAGGGTGTCCTTGACGAACGCGATCATGGCCGGGGCGCGCAGCCCGCTGCTGTAGGTGTAGGCCGCGAGCAGGGCGAACGCGATGAAGAGCGGCGCGTCCTTGGCGAGCCAGTTGTCGCCGCCACCCACGCCGGCGACCTCGAGGACCGCCTGGATCCCGACGAGCTGGAGCGCGATGTAGGGCATGGTCGCGAGGAAGCCGGTGACCGCGACGGCGAGCGAGAGCTCCCGGCTGCCGTAGCGACCCTTGACGAAGTCCGCCGGCGTGACGTAGCCGTGGCGGTGGCTCACCGACCACAGGCGGGCCATGAAGACGAAGATGATCGGGTAGAGGACGATCGTGTAGGGCACGGCGAAGAAGCCCGACACCGACCCGAGCGCGAACATCGCCGCCGGGACGGCGACGAACGTGTATGCCGTGTAGAGGTCGCCTCCGAGGAGGAACCACGTGACCCACGTGCCGAACGACCGTCCACCCAGACCCCACTCGTCGAGCGACTCCATGCTCGACGGGCGGCGCCAGCGGGTGGCGAGGAAGCCCATGACCGTGACGCCGAGGAAGAGGACGATGAGGATCGTCAGTGCCACGACGTTGACGCCACCGCTGTTCGCGGCGGGCAGTGCTGCTCCGAGCTGGCTCATCGGACGTCCTCCGGTCCGTCGAAGGGCTGGTCGTCGTGCAGGCCGGCGTCGGTGCCGTCACCCATCGCCGCGCCCCGCTGGTGGCGGCCGCGGCGGCCGTGCTTCTTCGGCTGGCGCATGGCGTCGCCCATGGCGCGGTGCGGGCGGGCCTTGAGCACGAGCCGGTACGCCGCGTAGGTCATCGCGGAGCAGAGGAAGACCCAGAGGAACTGGTACCAGATGAAGAACGGGAAGCCCCAGAGCTTCGGCTCGACCCTGCTGTAGGAGCTCACCCACATCAGCGCGACGATCGGGGCGAGCAGGAGCACGCCGGCTGCGGCGAGCAGCCCCTTGTTGGCCGGTGGGACCGTGTCGTGGTCGACGACCTCGTGTTCGTCCACGAGAAACCTCTCTCATCGGGGAGCGGGCGCCGTTGCGCGCACCGGGGAGAAACCTAGGCGGTGCACGTGACCTGCGCCACATCTGGGGAGGGGCGTCCTTTCCCCGGGCCCCCCGCCGGTCCTCACGAACGCGGCACAGGTCACGCGTTCGCGAGGACCGGGAGGCGGGACGAGCTCAGACGTTGAAGCGGAACTCCACGACGTCGCCGTCCTGCATGACGTAGTCCTTGCCCTCCATGCGGACCTTGCCCACCGACTTCGCCGCGGCCATCGACCCGGCGGCGTCGAGGTCGGTGAACGACACGATCTCGGCCTTGATGAAGCCGCGCTGGAAGTCGGTGTGGATGACCCCGGCGGCCTGCGGCGCGGTCCACCCGCGGCCGATGGTCCAGGCCCGCGACTCCTTGGGCCCGGCCGTGAGGTAGGTCTGCAGCCCCAGCGTGTGGAACCCGGTGCGCGCCAGCTGGTCGAGCCCGGACTCGGTCGCGCCGAACCCCTCGAGCATCTCCTGCGCGTCCTCCGGCGACATGTCCATGAGGTCCATCTCGAGCTTGGCGTTGAGGAAGACCGCGTCAGCCGGCTCCACGAGCGCCGCGAGCGAGGTCTTGAGCGCGTCGTCGGTGAGCTGGTCCTCGTCGAGGTTGAACACGTAGATGAACGGCTTCGTCGTGAGCAGGCCCAGCCCACGTGCCTGGTCGAGGTCGACACCGGCAGCCGGCCCACCGGCATACAGGGTGCTTCCCTCTTCGAGCACCTTCTGGGCGGCGAGCGCGTTGTCCAGGAGCGGTTTGGACTCCTTCTTGATCCGCGCCTCCTTCTCGAGCCGCGCGACCGCCTTCTCGAGGGTCTGCAGGTCGGCGAGGACCAGCTCGGTGTGGATGGTCTCGATGTCGGACTCGGGAGAGACCTTGCCGTCGACGTGCACGACGTCGCCGTCCTCGAAGGCCCGCACGACCTGGCAGATCGCGTCGGCCTCGCGGATGTTGGCGAGGAACTTGTTGCCGAGCCCCTCCCCCTCCGAGGCGCCACGCACGATCCCCGCGATGTCGACGAACGACACCGTCGCCGGGAGGATCTTGTCGGACCCGTGGATCTCGGCGAGGCGAGCCAGGCGGTCGTCCGGCAGCGGGACGACACCGACGTTGGGCTCGATGGTCGCGAAGGGGTAGTTCGCGGCGAGGACGTTGTTCTTGGTCAGGGCGTTGAACATCGTCGACTTGCCGACGTTGGGGAGCCCGACGATTCCGATGGTGAGTGCCACGGGGACAGGAGTCTAGTCGCGCTCGCGCCGTGCCCCCGCCACGCGCCGCACGGCCCAGGCCGCCAGCCCTCCCACGGCGATGCCGACCCCGGCGAAGAGGGCGTACGTCGTGGCCGCCCGCCCGTCATCCTGGCTCAGGGCGTAGGCGAGCGCAGCGAGGCTGACGAACACCCACCCGAGGACGAGCGCCGCGAGCAGCATCGCGGCGAGGATGCCCGCGAACCTGCCGACCCTCACGCCATGCCCCCCGGCACTTCGCTGTTCTCGAGGTACGCCGCGTGCTCACCGGCGAGGACCTGCTCCAGCATCCGCACGTTGTAGGGCGCGACGTGCGCCGGGACGTCCGCCGGCGCCACCCAGTGCACGGCCTTGAGCTCGCGCCTGAGCAGGGTGAGGTCGTCGGAGAACGAGCGCGGGACCGTGCCGAGGTCGTAGAGGAACAGGACGGCGTCGTCCCAGCCGCGCCACGGGGGCAGCCAGTTGACCGTGACGAGACCCTCGATCCCGACGCTGACGCCGAGCTCCTCGCTGATCTCCCGCACGACGCACGCGGCCGGGCTCTCCCGCGGGTCGACGACCCCACCGGGCAGGTCCCACTCGGACTTGTAGGTCAGCTCGCAGAGCAGGATCTCGCCGTCCTCGTTGCGCAGCAGTCCCTGCGCGATGTTGCGCTTGCGCGGGAGGCGGTCGTTGAGGACGTGGATGAACGAGCGCCCACTGTCAGCCATGTGCCGAGGCTAACCTCCCGCCGGATGTCGGTGCCCGCTGGCACGGTGTCCCCATGAACCCGTGGATCGCGTTGGTGGGCGGCATCGTCATCGGTGCGCTCATGGCACACCTGCTCCTTCGTTCGTCGTATGCCGTCCGCTCGGCCTCCGCCGACACCGAGCGCGACCTCCTGCGCGAGCGGGTCGTCGACCTCGAGGCGTCCCTCGCCGAGGACCTCGAGACCGCGTCGCTGCTGGCGCCGCTGCGCGACGCCCTGGGCCGGGTCGAGCGCCAGGTCGGGGTGCTCGAGCGTGACCGGGTCGAGCAGTTCGGCGCGCTGCGGGCGGTCATGGGCCGGGTCGAGTCCGAGGCCCAGCACCTCGGCCGCCAGACGCAGTCGCTCGCCGGGTCACTCCGCTCGTCGTCGGTGCGCGGGTCGTGGGGTGAGGTCCAGCTCCGCCGCGTCCTCGAGGCCTCCGGCATGCTCGCGCGCTGCGACTTCGAGGAGCAGGTCCGCAGCCGCAGCCGGCACGACCGCGAGGTCCGCCCCGACGTCGTCGTGCGCCTGCCCGGCGGGCGCTCGCTCGTCATCGACGCCAAGGCACCGATGAGCGCCTTCCTCGACGCCCAGACCGAGGACCTGCCGGACGACGAGCGGAGCCAGCTGCTCCGCGAGCACGCCACCGCCCTGCGCCAGCACGTCCTGGCGCTCTCGGCCAAGGACTACTGGTCCGCGTTCGAGTCCACGCCCGAGATGGTCGTCTGCTTCGTCCCCAGCGACGCGATGCTCGCCGCCGCGCTGTCCGCCGACCCCGGCCTGCACGAGCGGGCGATGACGTCGAAGGTCGTGCTCGTCGGCCCCGGCACGCTCCTCGCCCTGCTCCGCACGGTCGCCTTCGGCTGGCAGCAGGACTCGCTCTCGACCAGTGCCCGCGAGCTGCTCGCCCTGGGTCAGGAGCTCTACCGCCGGCTGGGGTCGCTCGGCACCCACACCGCGAAGATGGGGCGCTCGCTGCACGCGACCGTCGAGAGCTACAACCAGTTCGTCGGCGCCCTGGAGTCGCGGGTCCTCGTCACGGCCCGTCGGATGCAGGAGCTCGACGTCGTCACCGACGCGCTGCCGCACCTCGTTCCCGTCGAGACCGGGCCGAGGGTGCTGACGGCGATCGAGCTCCTCGAGGCCGTCGGGGCCGAGCACGAGCGTCCCGACCTGCTGCTCGACGCCGAGCGCGACGGCCGGGGCGGCTCGCGAGCCGGGTAGGTCGTCGCGAAGCGGCTCGCGAGCCACGGGCGGCTCGGGAGCCGCTCCTCAGGCCGTGACGAGCTCGCCCTCACCGGGGAGCCACGCTCGACCGTCCGGGGCGCGGAAGGCCACCGGCACCCCACGTGCCGACGCCCCCTCGATCGAGTCGCTGACCTGGAGGTGGACGTGCGGCTCCGTGCTGTTGCCGGTGTTCCCGCACTCCCCCACCTGCTCGCCGACCGCGACCTGCTGCCCGATGCGGACCGACGCGGACCCCTGACGCAGGTGGGCGAGCAGGACGAACGGCCCCGCTGGTGCGAGCGCGATCACGACGTGGTTGCCGGCCAGCCCGACGATGCCGCGGCGGGCCCGTCCGGCCTGGCCCATCGCGTACGCGGCGAGCCGCAGCGGCGAGCGCCGCGCCTCGTGGTCGGGTTCGGCGTCGTGCACGGCCACGACCACACCGGCCGCCGGTGCGAGCACCGGCTCACCGAACCCGAGGAAGCCCTCCGGGTCCTCGACGCCCACCCGGGTGCGCCACGTGCGGGGGGCCGAGAGGTTGCGCTCGTCCACCGCGACGAAGTCGATGGCGTGGGACACCCCGAACGCCTCCGTGCCGTGGCTGGGAACGCGTCGGGCCGGACTGTTCTCCACCCGCCACGTCCCCCGGAACGGGAACGACAGGACGACGACGCCGTCCGGGGTCGGCACCGTCAGTGCAGGGAGCCGGCCTCGACGAACGACCCGTCGTGGCGCATCTTGTCCGACAGTCCGGCGGCCTTGAGGTCGCGGCGGATCTCGTTGGGGAGGGAGAACATCAGCGACTCCTCCGCGGCGACGACCGGGCGGACGTCCTCGTACCCGCGCTCGGCGAGGTAGTCGAGGACTCCGCGGACGAGGAGCTCGGGCACGGACGCGCCGGAGGTGACGCCGACGGTGCCCACCCCGTCGAGCCACGACTCGTCGATCTCGTCCGCGTAGTCGACGAGGTGACCGGCGCGGGAGCCGTGCTCCAGGGCGACCTCGACGAGGCGGACCGAGTTGGAGGAGTTGCGCGAGCCGACGACGATCATGAGGTCGGTGTCGGGAGCCATGTGCTTGACCGCGAGCTGGCGGTTCTGGGTGGCGTAGCAGATGTCGTCGCTGGGCGGGTCCTGCAGCTTCGGGAACCTCTCGCGCAGCCTGCGGACCGTCTCCATCGTCTCGTCGACCGAGAGCGTGGTCTGGGACAGCCAGACGACCTTGTCGGGGTCGCGGACCTCGATGTTGTCGACGTCGTCGGGGCCGTCGACGAGGGTGATGTGCTCAGGGGCCTCACCGGCCGTGCCGACGACCTCCTCGTGACCCTCGTGACCGATGAGCAGGATGTCGAAGTCGTCGCTCGCGAACCGGACGGCCTCGCGGTGGACCTTGGTGACGAGCGGGCAGGTCGCGTCGATGGTCTTGAGGCCCAGCGCCTTGGCCTCCTCGTGCACCACGGGGGCGACGCCGTGCGCGGAGAAGATCACGGTGGCGCCCTCGGGCACCTCGTCGGTCTCCTCGACGAAGATCGCGCCGCGCCTCTCGAGCGTCGTCACGACGTGCTTGTTGTGGACGATCTCCTTGCGGACGTAGACGGGCGCGCCGTAGAGGTCGAGCGCCTTCTCGACGGTGACGACGGCCCGGTCGACACCGGCGCAGTAGCCGCGGGGCGCGGCGAGGAGGACGCGCTTGGTGGCCTGGTCAGTCGTGGCGGTCATGGCCCCATCGTAGGCGGGACGTCTGGGCCTGCCCTGTGCGCCCGTCCGGCACCGGAGGCATGGGGCGGGACCACATGGCCTCGACCGTCGGCACGTGATGGGGTCCGAGGGTGTACACCCACCTCACCGACCACCTCCGCTGGACCCTGCCGCAGGTCCTCGCCGACCAGGCAGTGCGCCACGGCGACCGGGTCCTCGTCACCGTCATCGGCGAGGGGGACCTGACCTACGCCGACGCGCAGCGGGACGCCGGCCGCATGGCCAACCACCTCAGCGCTTCCGGAGTGGGGGTCGGCGACCCCGTGGCCGTCGTCCTGCCCAACGGGCTCGACTTCGTCCGGGTGTGGCTCGCGCTGGGTCGGCTCGGGGCGGTCATGGTGCCGGTCAACACCGCACTCACCGGTGACTTCCTCGCCCACCAGCTGCGCGACAGCGGAGCGCAGCACGTGGTCGTCGCGGGCACCGCAGCGGCCGCCGTCGCCGAGGTCCTGGACGCCGTGCCCGGGCTCGCGCCGCTGTCGCTGGCCGGATGGGACTTGCAGCCGTCACGACCCGGGGCCGAGACCCACGACGCGGCCGCGAGCGACGTCGCGTGCGTCATGTACACCTCCGGCACGACCGGCCCCTCGAAGGGCGTGCTCATGCCCCACGCCCACTGCTACCTCTTCGGGCTCGGCAGCATCGAGGCCCTCGGCCTCACCGCGGAGGACCGCTACTACATCTGCATGCCGTTCTTCCACGCCAACGGCCTCTTCATGCAGCTCTACGCGACCCTCATCGCCGGGGCCACCGCCGTCGTCCGCCCTCGTTTCAGCGCCTCCGCGTGGCTGGGCGACGTGCGCGCACACCGGTGCACCGTCACCAACCTCCTCGGCGCGATGAGCCAGTTCGTCCAGGCGCAGCCCGCGGCGGACGACCGTGACCACGCCCTTCGCGTCATCTGCCCCGTCCCGAACCCGCCGACCCACGAGGAGACGTGGCGGGAGCGCTTCGGCATCGCCGACGTCGTCTCGGCCTACGGGATGACCGAGGTCAACATCCCCCTCTACGGCCGCCTGGGCCGGTCGCGCCCGGGGACTGCGGGTCTCGTCCTCGACCGGTTCTTCGAGGTGTCCATCCGCCACCCCGACACCGATGACGCCCTCGCCCCGGGAGAGGTCGGCGAGATCATGGTCCGGCCGCGGATCCCGTTCGGGTTCATGGCCGGCTACGCCGGGCTCCCCGAGGCCACGGCCGAGGCGTGGCGCAGCTCCTGGTTCCACACCGGGGACTCCGGGACGATGGACGGCGACGGGTGGGTGACCTTCGTCGACCGGACGAAGGACTGCATCCGCCGGCGCGGGGAGAACATCTCCTCGTTCGAGGTCGAGGCCGCGGTGACGCGGCTCACGGGCGTGGCCGAGGTGGCCGCGTATGCCGTCCCGGCGGGCGCCGAGGGCACGGAGGACGAGGTGATGCTCGCGGTCGTCGCCGAACCGGGCTCCGGACTCTCCGCCCCCGAGGTGGCCGCGCACGCCGACCGCGTGCTCCCACGCTTCGCCCAGCCGCGCTACGTCGAGCTCGTCACCGAGATCCCCCGGACCCCCACCGAGAAGGTGCGCAAGGCCGAGCTGCGACGACGCGGGGTCACCGCGGCGACCTGGGACCGGCTCGGTGACGGTGGCCGCTCCTAGAGTGGGCGACGTGAGCAGCCCTCCCGAGCGTCCCGCCCTGCCCGAACGGGCCGGTGACACCACCGCGGAGCACCCGTGGCCGGTGCGGCTGCTGAGCATGAAGATCGCCGAGTACGTCGACAGGATGTCCGTGCTCTGGGTCGAGGGGCAGGTCGTCCAGCTCAACCGGCGCCCGGGCGCGCGGACGGCCTACCTCACCCTGCGCGACCCGGACGTCGACATGTCGCTGTCGGTCGCCATCCAG
This sequence comes from Knoellia aerolata DSM 18566, assembly GCF_000768695.1. Lineage (GTDB taxonomy): Bacteria > Actinomycetota > Actinomycetes > Actinomycetales > Dermatophilaceae > Knoellia > Knoellia aerolata. Next base: position 199,970 of record NZ_AVPL01000001.1, on the reverse strand, counting down.
GTCAACGCCCTCGACGCGATGGCGGCACCCGTCGCCGAGGGAGCCCGGGTCGTCGTCCAGGCCAAGCCGTCCTTCTGGACCCAGCGCGGCACGCTCATGCTCGACGGCCGCCAGATCCGACCGGTCGGTGTCGGCGAGCTCCTGGCCCGGATCGAGTACCTCAAGCGCAACCTCGCGAGCGAGGGCCTCTTCGACGCCGACCGCAAGCGCCCCCTGCCCTTCCTCCCGCGCCGGATCGGGCTCATCTGCGGCCGGGCGAGCGCCGCCGAGAACGACGTCGTCGAGAACTCCCGGCGCCGCTGGCCGACCGCGCGGTTCGAGATCCGGCAGGTGGCGGTCCAGGGCGCGAGTGCCGTCACCGAGGTGTCGCAGGCGCTGCGCGAGCTCGACGCGGCACCGGAGGTCGACGTCATCGTCATCGCGCGCGGCGGCGGCAGCGTCGAGGACCTCCTGCCGTTCAGCAACGAGGCGATGATCCGGGCCGTCGCCGCCGCCCGCACCCCGGTCGTCAGCGCCATCGGGCACGACGTCGACTCACCCCTGCTCGACCTCGTCGCCGACCACCGAGCCTCGACCCCGACCGACGCGGCCAAGGCGATCGTCCCCGACGCCGAGAGGGAGCACCAGCTCGTCCAGGCAGCGCGCACGCGCGGTCGCCGGGCCCTCGAGGCCCGGCTGCACCACGAGCGCCGGCGTCTGGTCGAGCTGCGGTCGCGCCCCGTGCTGGCCGACCCGGGCGCGTTCGTCCGGGTCCAGCGCGAGGTCGTCGCGGCCCTGCGCGCCCGCGCCCGGCGTCGCGCCGAGGCCCAGCTGCACCGGCACCAGGACGGCGTCGCCCACCTCGGCGCCCAGCTGCGGACCCTGTCACCCCAGTCCACGCTGGACCGTGGCTACGCGATCGTGCAGCGGGTGGGCGGCGAGATCGTCATGGACCCCGAGGAGCTCGACGTCGACGAGCTGCTGCGGGTCACCGTGGCCCGAGGCGACTTCGGCGTCCGGACGGCGGGTTAGGGTGCTCGGCATGGCCCAGGACACCCCGCAGACCGAGACCGACGACGTCGACGTCCAGCCGACGCAGACCGTCACTGCGGGCGGCGCCGACGCCAACGCCGACGTGCCGCAGCTGAGCTACGAGGCCGCCCGCGACGAGCTCGTCGACATCGTCTCGCGGCTCGAGAACGGCCAGGTCGGCCTCGAGGACAGCATGGGCCTGTGGCAGCGCGGGGAGGCGCTCGCCGCCCACTGCGCGAAGTGGCTCGACGACGCCGAGGCCAAGCTCAGCGACTGACCGTCACGGGGCGACCGGCGCGAGTCGCTCGGCGACGTAGGCCAGCTCCTCGAAGGTCCCGGTCCCGGTGAGCAGGGTGGTGAGCTCCCCCGACCCGGTGCGCCGGTCGAGCAGGCTGTTCTGGACCTTGGCCCCACGCTCGTACTTCAGCCACGTGATGCCCGCGGCCTGCAGCTCCCCGATGCGGCGGGCGCGGTTGGTCTGCGCCTCGACCCACCCCTGCGTCGCGTCACGGGTCTGCTCGACGGCGACGTAGTTGCCGGACGGGGCCTGGTAGCCGGCGTGCCACGTCATCAGCCCGTCCGTGCCCTTGACGTAGCGGGCGCTCGTCGTCGTCCAGCCCTGGGGCAGGTCGACGGCCTCCGAGATGGGCCAGCCGCTGTCCCGGGCGACGGTGAGCGCGGTGCCGTGCACGTCGACCGTCGGTCCGCCGAGGGTGTTGACCCGGGGGGTCATGAACCAGATGATCGCCATGAGGGCACCGATGACGAGCAGCGACCGCAGCATGTTGGGGGTCGATCCCATGGAGTAGCGGCTCTTGCCCGGCGCGGTGCTCACCCCTCCATGGTCGCTGATGACCGCACGATTCGAGCCATCGGGGTCGGCGATAGAGTCGGCGCGCAGGTTCCGCTCACGCCTCGGCACGCCGCGCCCCGTCAAGGAAGACAGGTCCACCCATGCCTGACGCCCCGTCCACGAACGTCCCCGACCGCAACCTCGCGCTCGAGCTCGTCCGGGTCACCGAGGCCGCCGCGATGGCCGGCGGACGCTGGGTCGGCCGCGGCGACAAGAACCTCGCGGACGGCGCCGCCGTGGAGGCGATGCGCGCCCTCATCGCCACCGTCGAGATGCGCGGCACGGTCGTCATCGGCGAGGGCGAGAAGGACAACGCCCCCATGCTCTTCAACGGCGAGCAGGTCGGCAACGGGTCGGGGCCGGAGGTCGACGTCGCGGTGGACCCGATCGACGGCACGACCCTCGCCGCCAAGGGCATGCCCAACGCCATCGCCGTCATGGCCGTGAGCGACCGCGGGACCATGTACGACCCCAGCGCGGTCTTCTACATGGACAAGCTCGTCGCCGGGCCGGAGGTCGCCGACGTCGTCGACATCCGCCTCCCGCCGGCCGAGAACATCCGGCGGATCGCCAGGGCCAAGAAGGAGCGACCGCAGGACGTCACCGTCGTCATGCTCGACCGACCGCGCCACGAGACCCTCGCCCAGGAGGTGCGCGACGCCGGCGCCCGGATCAAGTTCATCTCCGACGGCGACGTGGCCGGCGCCATCTCTGCGGCCCGCGAGACCACCGGCATCGACCTCCTCCTCGGCATCGGCGGCACCCCCGAGGGCATCATCACCGCCTGCGCCATCAAGTGCCTCGGCGGCGTCATCCAGGGCCGCCTCTGGCCCACCGACGACGACGAGCGGCAGCGGGCGCTCGACGCCGGCCACGACCTCGACAAGGTGCTGACGACCGAGGACCTCGTCACCTCGGACAACTGCTTCTTCGTCGCCACCGGGATCACCGACGGCGAGCTCCTCCGAGGGGTCCGATACTCCCGAGGCCAGGCGACGACGAACTCGATCGTCATGCGCAGCAAGTCCGGCACGGTCCGGGTCATCGAGAGCCACCACGTGCTCGACCGCACGGCCGGCCTCCCGAAGGGCGATGCCTGACATGGCCGCCGCGCAGCAGGTGCTCGTCGTCGGGGAGACCCTCGTCGACATCGTGCACACGCCCGACGGCCTCGTCGAGGAGCACGTGGGCGGCTCTCCCGCGAACGTCGCGATGGGCCTCGCCCGGTTGAGTCACGACACGGTCCTCGCGACCTCGCTCGGCGAGGACCCCCACGGCACCCGCTGCCGCGGCCACGTCACCGACCGGGGCGTGAGGATCGAGAACCTCGACGCCGGGGACCACCCCACCTCCACCGCCATCGCGACGCTCGACGACTCCGGCGCCGCCGAGTACGAGTTCGACCTGCACTGGGACCTGCGCCCCATCCACCGGCTCGACCGCTTCGCCCACGTCCACACCGGGTCGATCGCCGCCACCCTCACCCCCGGGGCCGCCGTCGTCGCGCAGACGCTGCGCGACGCCCGGGCCCACGCGACCATCTCCTACGACCCCAACGCGCGCCCCACGATCATGGGCGACGTGGACGGGGTGCGCCCGCGCATCGAGGAGCTCATCGCGCTCAGCGACGTCGTCAAGGCCAGCGAGGACGACGTCGAGTGGCTGTATGCCGGCCGGACCCTTCCCGACGTCATGGCCGCCTGGGGCCGGCTGGGACCGGGCCTGGTCGTCATCACCCGGGGTGGCGACGGCGTCACCTACCGCGTCACCGCCACCGGTGAGACCGCCGAGTCCCCCGCCCGGGTGGACCGGGTCACCGACACCGTGGGCGCCGGCGACTCGTTCATGGCCGGACTCGTCTCGGGCCTGCTCGACGCCGGGCTGCTCGGCGAGGCCGCCGCCCGTGCCCGCCTGGCCGGCGCCACCCTCGGCGACGTCACCGGCGCGGTCGACCGGGCCATGAGCACGAGCGCGATCACCGTCGTGCACGCCGGCGCCTACGCTCCCACCCGGGACGAGCTCCCGGCCGACGCCGCCACCACCCCACAGGGACGAGGACCGCAGTGAACGACGACACGACTGCTCCGCACGGGTTCGACGACCTGCTGGCCGCGAACGCGGCCTTCGCGCAGGACTTCACGCTCGGGGGCTTCGACGGCATCGCACACCGCGGCGTCGCCGTCGTGACCTGCATGGACTCGCGCATCGACCCGCTGGGCATGATCGGGCTGTCGCCCGGCGACGCCAAGATCTTCCGCAACCCGGGCGGGCGCGTCACCGCGGCGGCGCTCGAGGCCCTCGTCCTCGGCGTGCACCTCCTCAACGTGCAGCGCATCCTCGTCGTCCCGCACACCCGCTGCGCCATGGCGAACCACACGGAGGTCGAGCTGCGCGCCCTCATCGGCCAGAAGGCCGGCTCCGACGCGTCCTGGCAGGGGTTCCACGTCGTCGCCGACCAGGACGCCGCCCTGCGGGCGGACGTCGCGGCGATCCGGTCGCACCCGCTCATCCCCGACACCGTGGACGTCGGCGGCTTCCTCTACGACGTCGACTCCGGCCTGCTCGAGCACCGCGCCTGAGTGAGGGCCGGTCGAGGACGAGGGCGAGGTATCCCGTGAGGGTCGTCGGGCTCAACGTGCACCCCGTGAAGAGCTGCGCGATCCGGCCGGTCCGGTCGGCCGTCGTCGAACGCGCCGGGTTCGCGGGAGACCGTCGGTGGATGGTCGTGGACGCCCACGGCCGGCTCGTCTCCGCCCGCGAGCTGCACGCGCTGTTCTCCGTCGTCCCCGACACCGCCGAGACGAGCGACGAGGTGGACGACGGCCTGCGCCTGCGGGCTCCCGGAGTACCCGACCTGCACCTGCACGGTGACACCGGTGAGGAGGTCCCGGTGCGGCTGCACCGCCACGAGCTCACCGGCGCGCCGGTCTCGCCCGCCGCCGACACCTGGCTCCAGCAGGTGCTGGGGCGGCCCGGCCTCCGGCTCGTGCGCTGCGTCGACCCGACCCGGCGCGCCCTCAACCCGGCGTACAGCGTGGCCGGCGACCACACGGCATACGCGGACGGGTACCCGGTCACGCTCGCGAGCCGAGCCTCGCTGCGGCAGCTGGACGACTGGATGGCCGAGGGTGCGGTCGAGCGCGGCGAGCCCGTGCCGGAGCCCCTGCCGGTCGAGCGCTTCCGCGCCAACGTCGTCGTCGACGGCGATCTGGAGGCGTTCGTCGAGGACACGTGGGCCCGGGTGCGGATCGGCGGCGTGACCTTCCGGGTCGCCAAGCCGGTCGACCGCTGCGTCATGACGACGATCGACCTCGAGAGCCTCGAGACGGGCAGGGAGCCGATCCGGACCCTGGCCCGCCACCGGCGCTGGGACGGCGCCACGTGGTTCGCCGTCCAGCTCGTCCCCGACGGCACCGGTGCGGTGCACGTCGGAGACGAGGTCACGCCGGGCTGAGCGCCTCGCCGATCGGGGTGTCGCCGCTGGTGAACTCGATGGTCGAGCCGGCCAGCTCGGGGTGGTCCAGGACGTGCGCGACCACCGCGGCCACGTCGTCGCGCGAGACGCTCCGGCCGCCCGCGTCGCCACCCACCTCGACCCGCCCGGTGCCGGTGTCGTCGGTGAGGGCACTCGGCCCGAGCACGACCCACCTCAGGGCCGACGCACGGAGGTGCCCGTCGGCCGCCGCCTTGGCCTCGGCATACGTGTGGAACGGGTTGTCCTCCGGCACTCCGTGGTCCGTTCGGGCTCCGAAGTAGGACACCATGACGTAGAGCGGGTCGCCCGAGCGCGCGGCCGCGTCCATGGAGCGGATCGCGGCGTCCCGGTCGACGGCGAGGGTCCGCTCCGGACTGCCACCGCCGGCGCCGGCGGACCACACCACCGCGTCGGCGCCCGCGAGCGCGGCCGCCATCTCCTCCCCGGACATCTGCTCGACGTCGAGGACGGCCGGCGTCGCGCCCACCGCCTCGATGTCCGGGCCCTGGTCCGCGCTGCGGATCCACGACGTGACGTCGTGGCCGGCGTCGGTGAGCAGTCCGGCGAGCCGGAGGGCGATCTTGCCGTGCCCGCCGATGATCGTGACGGAGGCCTTCGGGTCGTTGACTGCGTCGGGTGCCATGCCGACACCCTGCCTCAGTACTCGGGGCAGCACTACCGTGGGCCCATGACGTTCCAGACGACCTTCCCCGACGGCTTCCTCTGGGGGGCAGCGACCGCGAGCTACCAGATCGAGGGTGCGGTGTCCGAGGACGGCCGCTCGCCGTCCATCTGGGACACGTTCAGCGCAGTCCCGGGCAAGGTGCTCGGCGGCGACTCCGGCGCGGTCGCGTGCGACCACTACCACCGGTTGGAGTCCGACGTCGACCTCATGAAGGGCCTCGGCCTCGAGGCGTACCGCTTCTCGGTCGCGTGGCCGCGCGTCATCCCGACCGGGACGGGCGCGGTGAACCAGGCGGGGCTCGACTTCTACTCGCGGCTCGTCGACCGGCTGCTGGACAACGGGATCCGTCCCTTCGTCACGCTCTACCACTGGGACCTGCCGCAGGTGCTCGACGATCGCGGCGGCTGGCTCAACCGGGACGTCAAGGACTGGTTCACCGACTACACCGCCGCCGTCGTCGGGGCGCTGGGCGACCGGGTCACCCACTGGACGACCCTCAACGAGCCGTGGTGCTCGTCGGTCCTCAGCTACGCCATCGGCGCCCACGCGCCCGGGCACACCGACGCGGCCGAGTCCCTGGTCGCCGCGCACCACCTCACCCTCGCGCACGGCACGGCGGTCCCCGTCATCCGCGAGCTCTCCCCCGGCGCCGAGGTGTCGGTCACGCTCAACCCCACCCAGGTGCACGGGCCCGAGGACCCGGACGAGCGCGACGTCGACGCCGTACGCCGTGCCGACAACGCCCTCAACGGGATCTTCTTCGGCCCGTTGTTCCACGGCGCCTACCCCCAGGGGATGCTCGAGGACACCGCGCACCTCACGGACCACGCCTACCTCCACGACGGCGACTTCGCCGTCACCAGCGCGCCCCTGGACAACCTCGGGGTCAACAACTACTTCCCGACGCGGGTGCGCTTCTCCGAGGGGGCGCAGAACCCGATGCCGGGCTGCGACGGTGTCGAGGAGACGGCTCCCCGCCCGCCCCTGACCGACATGGGCTGGGAGATCTCGCCCGACAGCCACCACGACATCATCCTGCGGTCGTCGCGGGAGTCGGGGCTGCCGATCTACATCACCGAGAACGGCTCGGCCTGGCCGGACACCGTCGGCGCGGACGGGGCGGTCCACGACCCGGACCGGACGGCATACCTCCACGGCCACCTCGAGGCGGTGCGCCGCGCGATCGACGACGGCGCGGACGTCCGCGGGTACTTCGCGTGGTCGCTCATGGACAACTTCGAGTGGGCGTACGGCTACAGCAAGCGCTTCGGGATCGTCCACGTCGACTACGAGACGCAGGAGCGGACGGTGAAGGACTCCGGTCTCGAGTACGCCCGGATCATCGCCGCCCATCAGCGCTGACCGCGGCGACACCGGCGCAACACAGGTCACGATTCGGGCGTCCGATGGGGGAAAAACGGTCCATCCGGCCCCCCGCTGGGTAGGGTCAGCGACTAGTCAGATGTGGGTCGACCACGTCAACTACTGCCAAGGAGTACCGGTGACCACCTCACGTACCCGCCGCGCCAGCACCATTGCTGCCGTGGCCCTCGTCTCCACGCTCGCCCTCGCGGCCTGCGGCTCCAGCGACGGCGACGGCGACGCCGATGCAGCCGCCACGAACTCCAGCGGGATCACGACGATCGAGTCGGGCAAGCTCAAGGCCTGCACCCACCTGTCGTACAAGCCCTTCGAGTTCAAGGAGGGTTCCAAGGTCGTCGGCTTCGACGTCGACCTCATGGACCTGCTCGCCAAGGAGCTCGGCCTCGAGCAGGAGGTCGTCGACATCGAGTTCGCGACGATCACCTCCGGCGCGGCGTTCGCGGCCAAGAAGTGCGACGCCGGCTACGGCGCCACGACCATCAACGACGAGCGCAAGAAGGCCGTGCTCTTCTCCGACCCGTACTTCGACTCCACGGCGGCCCTCATCGTCAAGAAGGACTCGGGCATCACCGACCTCGCCGGACTCAAGGGCAAGAAGCTCGGTGTCCAGACCGACACCACGGGCCAGGAGTTCGCCGAGAAGGAGAAGGCCGCCAACGGCTTCACGCCGGTCGTCTTCGACGACCTGCCGACCCAGCTCGCCGGCGTCCTGTCCGGCCGCGTCGACGGTGCGATCAACGACAACGGCCCGCTCCTCGACTACGCCAAGGACAACCCGACGACCGAGGTCGTCAAGGAGTTCGACACCGGCGAGCAGTACGGCCTGATGTTCAAGAAGGACGACCCCAACGGCACCAAGATGGCGGAGAAGGCCAACGAGATCCTCGCGGCCGCCAAGACGGACGGCCGCTACAACACGATCTACAAGAAGTGGTTCGGGGTCGACGCCCCGAAGTGATCCTTCCTTCGACGCCGAGGGCGGCGGTACGGTTCGACCGGACCGCCGCCCTTCGGCGTCCTTGGTCCCCGCACCCGCAGGCCGGCAGGAGAACTCATGAGCACCGCCATCACTGACGCTCCCGCGAAGAAGAAGCTGTCACCCCGCAGACGCGCGCAGCGCATCCGATGGACGCAGTACGCGCTCCTGGTGGCCTTCGTCATCGCCTTCGCGCTCGGCGCCGACTGGGGCCAGATCCAGAGCGTCTTCTTCCGCTCGGACCTCGTCAAGGCCACGCTCACCGAAGGCCTCCCCAACGCCTTCAAGAACACCCTGGTCTACACCGCGGGCGCGTTCGTCCTCGGACTGCTGCTGGGAACGGTGCTCGCCCTGATGCGCCTGTCCTCGGTCGGCCCCTACCGGTGGATCTCGACGGCGTGGATCGAGTTCTTCCGAGGGCTTCCCGCGATCGTCGTCTTCATCGCCTTCAGCCTGCTGCCCCTGGCCTTCGAGGGCCTCGTCATCCCGTACGACCCGTACGGCACGGTCTGGGTGGCACTCGGTCTCGTCGCCTCGGCCTACATGGCCGAGACCATCCGTGCGGGCATCCAGGCGGTGCCGCCGGGCCAGATCGAGGCGGCGCGGTCGCTCGGTATGCCGGCCGGTGTCGCCACGCGCAAGATCATCCTGCCCCAGGCGTTCCGCATCATCACCCCACCCCTGACCAACGAGGTGATCCTGCTCGTCAAGGACTCCTCGCTGGTCTACGTGCTCGGGCTCTCCGCCGCGGGCTACGAGCTGACGAAGTACGGCCGAGACCTCGCGAGCTCCAACGCCAACCTCACCCCGCTCGTCGTCGCCGGCTTCTGCTACCTCGTCATCACCCTGCCACTGTCCTACGTCGTGCGTCGCATGGAAGCCCGCCAGAAGAAGGAGCGCTGAGCATGAGCTCATCAGCCACCCACCGGGGAGCAGCCGTCGTCGAGGTCACCGACCTCCACAAGTCGTTCGGCTCCAACCACGTCCTCCGGGGCCTCGACGCCACGATCCGCCAGGGCGAGGTCGTCTGTGTCATCGGACCGTCCGGGTCGGGCAAGTCGACCTTCCTGCGGTGCATCAACCTGCTCGAGCAGCCGACCAGCGGCTCGATCAAGGTCGGCGGGGAGGAGGTCACCGACCCCGACTGCGACATCGACGCGATCCGTCGCAACATGGGCATGGTCTTCCAGCAGTTCAACCTCTTCCCGCACCTGTCGGTCCTCGACAACTGCACCGTCGCCCAGACCACCGTGCTCAAGCGGGGCAAGGAGGAGGCGGAGACCAAGGCGCGTGACAACCTCGAGAAGGTCGGGCTCTCCGACAAGGCCGACGCCTACCCGGCCCAGCTCTCGGGTGGCCAGCAGCAACGCGTCGCGATCGCCCGCGCGCTGTCGATGGACCCCAAGCTCATGCTCTTCGACGAGCCGACGTCGGCCCTGGACCCCGAGCTGGTGGGCGACGTGCTCTCGGTCATGCGCCGCCTGGCCACCGAGGGGATGACGATGTTCGTCGTCACGCACGAGATGGCGTTCGCGCGCGAGGTCGCCGACCGGGTGATCTTCATGGACGGTGGCTCGATCGTCGAGGAGGGCGTCCCCAGCCAGGTCATCGGATCGCCCACCGAGGAGCGGACCCGCGTCTTCCTCCAGCGCGTCCTCGACCCGACGCACGTGGACCCCGGGGCGGAGGACGAGGCTCACGCCGAACGTCACCGGGCCGCCGCCGCAGCGGCCGGCTCGACGCCCGGCGTCCCGCTCGACCCCCAGCGCTGACCCGGCTCCCGCCTCGTCAGAGGGTCAGGCGCTCCCTGACGACCTTGACGAGGCGGTCGGCGACGTCCTGGGCGTCCTCGGCCGTGACCGCCTCGACCATGACGCGCACGACCGGCTCCGTGCCGGACTTGCGCAGCAGGACCCGGCCCCTGCCGTCCAGGAGGACCGTCTCCGCGGCCACGGCTGCCTGCACGCCCTCGTCGGTGTCGACGCGGGCCTTGTCGACGCCCTTGACGTTGACGAGCACCTGCGGCATCCGGGTCATCACGGTGCCGAGGTCGGCGATCGTGCGGCCGGTCTGCGCCATGCGCGCAGCCAGCATGAGGCCGGTGAGGACTCCGTCACCCGTCGTGCCGTGCTCCATCATGATGACGTGGCCGGACTGCTCGCCGCCCAGCGTGTGGCCGGACCGGCGCATCTCCTCGAGCACGTAGCGGTCCCCCACCCCGGTCTGCTTGACGGTGATGCCCTCGCGCTCCATGGCCTGGAGGAGGCCGAGGTTGCTCATCACGGTGGCGACGAGGGTGTCCCCGGCCAGTGCGCCACGCTCCTTGAGCGCGACGGCGAGGATGCCCATGATCTGGTCGCCGTCGATCTCGTTGCCGTCGGCGTCGACGGCCAGGCAGCGGTCGGCGTCGCCGTCGTGGGCGATGCCGATGTGGGCGCCCTTGGCGGCGACGGCCTGCTTGAGGTGGCCGAGGTGGGTCGAGCCGTAGCCGTCGTTGATGTTGAGGCCGTCCGGCTCGGTGCCGATCTCGATGACCTCGGCCCCGGCGAGGCGGAACACCTCGGGCGAGACCGACGAGGCGGCGCCGTGGGCGCCGTCGATGACGACGGTGAGCCCGTCGAGGCGGTTGGGCAGGGCCTGGAGCAGGTGCGCGACGTAGCGAGCCTGCCCGGCGCGGTTCTGGTGGACCCGCCCGATCTGGGCGCCCGTGGGGCGCTCCCACTCGCGGCCGAGACCCGCGGCGATCTCGTCCTCCACCGAGTCGGGGAGCTTGTGACCGCCTGAGGCGAAGAACTTGATGCCGTTGTCGGGCATGGCGTTGTGCGAGGCCGAGAGCATGACGCCGAAGTGGGCGTCCATGTCGGAGGTGAGGAAGGCGACGGCGGGCGTCGGGAGGACGCCGACGTTGTGGACGTCGACCCCGGCCGAGGCGAGGCCGGCGACGACGGCTGCGCCGAGGAACTCCCCCGAGGCGCGGGGGTCGCGCCCCACGACGGCCTTCGGGCGGCGGCCGGCCTCGCGGGCCTCACGGCCGAGGACGTGCGCCGCCGAGACGGCGAGCCCCAGGGCGAGGTCCGCGGTGATGTCGACGTTGGCGAGTCCTCGGACCCCGTCGGTCCCGAACAGTCGTGCCATGCGCGTGCCGTGCCTTTCCTCGTCCTGCTGGGGTGTCGGCCGTGGAAACCGGCCGACGAGTCAACCTACCGCCGCACGCCGAAGGCGGCACCCCTGGAGAGATGCCGCCTTCGTCGCGGAACGCGCCACAACGGGCGCCTGCCGATCAGCGCTTGCTGTACTGGGGCGCCTTGCGGGCCTTCTTGAGACCGGCCTTCTTGCGCTCGGGGACGCGGGCGTCACGGGTGAGGAAGCCGGCCTTCTTGAGCGCCGGACGGTTCAGCTCCTCGTCGACCCCGTTGAGCGAGCGGGCGACACCGAGGCGGACCGCGCCGGCCTGGCCGGAGGGGCCACCACCGTGGACGCGCACGAGCACGTCGTAGGCGCCGACGAGCTCGAGGACCGCGAGCGGCTCGTTGACGATCTGCTGGTGCACCTTGTTGGGGAAGTACCCCTCGAGGGAGCGGCCGTTGATCTTCCACTCACCGGTGCCGGGGACGATGCGCACGCGGGCGATGGCCTGCTTGCGACGACCGGTGGCAGCGCCGGGGGCGGAGGCGGTCGGGCGACGGGTCTCCTCGCCCGCGACGTCGCCGGAGGACTCCGAGGTGTACTCGGAGATCTCGACGTCGTCGGCGTCGGTGCCGAGCTCGACGTCGGACTCGATGGAGGTGTTCTCGGTCATTACTGGGCCACCTGGGTGATCTCGAAGGGCTTGGGCTGCTGGGCCGCGTGGGGGTGCTCGGAGCCGGCGTAGACCTTGAGCTTGGTCAGCTGCGCGCGACCGAGCGTGGTCCGCGGGAGCATGCCGCGCACGGCCTTCTCGACGGCCTTGGCGGGGAACTTGTCGAGCATCTCGACGTAGGTGCGGCTCCGGAGACCACCCGGGAAGCCCGAGTGGCGGTAGGCACGCTTCTGCTCGGCCTTGGAGCCGGTGAGGGCCACCTTCTCGGCGTTGATGATGATGACGAAGTCACCGGTGTCGACGTGGGGGGCGAAGGTCGCCTTGTGCTTGCCGCGCAGCAGGATCGCGGTCTGGCTCGCGAGGCGCCCCAGCACGACGTCAGTGGCGTCGATGACGTGCCACTGCCGCGTGATGTCGCCCGACTTCGGGGTGAAGGTACGCACGGTGTTACCTAACGTGTGGATGGAACGGGAACCTGCGACGGTGAACCTCCGGCCGACAGGGGTATGCCGTGTGCTCCCGCCAGGGCTCTCACCTCTCGGGCCACCCTGGGAAGGGCGCACGGCACAACAGTCACCAAGTTTACGGGGGCACGCCCGCGCACCCAAATCCCCGGTCGCGCCGCCTGAAACACCCGCTGACCTGCACGGACGGTGCCCGGAGCACGCCGTGCACACTACTTGTGCACACAGAGTGTGCAGAGGTATTGTGCACGCATGGCCTCCGAACCGTCCGCCAACACCCGTGGTCTCACCGGCATCCGGCTGGACTCGACCTCGCTCAAGGTGCTCGCCCACCCGCTGCGCTCGCGACTGCTCTCCACCCTCCGGCGCAACGGGCCGGCGACGGCGACCGACCTCGCCGCGACCCTGCACACGAACTCGGGGGCGACGAGCTACCACCTCCGCAAGCTCGAGGCGGTGGGGCTGGTCGCCGACACCGGGGACGGCGAGGGCAAGCGCCGGCTGTGGCGCGCCGCCACCGAGAGCCACCAGTTTGACGCCAGCGACTTCGCCGGCGACGAGGACTCCGAGACCGCGCTCAACTGGCTCGTGCGTGACTACACGAGGCACTTCGCCGAGCAGTTCGAGAAGTGGCTCGACGTCGAGGGCGCGTGGCCGCTCGCCTGGCGGGACGCCGCCGGGATGAACGACTCCTACGTCGTGGCCACCCCCGCCCAGCTCCGGGCGATGAACGCCGAGATCGACGAGGTCATCACGCGCTACCGGCGCGTGGGCCAGGGCAACCCGGCGGCGCGACGGCTCGCCGTCTACAGCGTCGCCTACCCGCTCGACCTCGACCGCATCCCGCGGGGGGAGGAGGCGTGAGCACCCACCTCTCGCCTTCCGCCGCCCGCCGCGTCTTCCTCGTCCTCACCGCCACCCGGTGGCTTCCCGTCGGGTTCGTCATCGGGGTGTTCACCCTGTTCGCGCTCGAACGCGGGTTGACCGTCCAGGAGACGATGACCTACGGCGCCGCGCAGGGCGTCATGGTCCTGCTCCTCGAGCTTCCCACGAGCGGCTTCGCCGACGCCTTCGGCCGCAAGGCCGTCCTCGTCGCGGCCGGCGTCGTCAACGTCATCGCGGGCGTCCTCTACCTGACCGCGACGACGTTCTGGCAGTTCGCCCTGGCTGCGGGCTTCCTCGGGATCTACCGCGCGCTCGACTCGGGGCCGCTCGAGGCGTGGTTCGTCGACACCGTGCACCTCACCGAGCCCGGCGCGGACGTCGACCAGGCCCTCGCCGCCCAGGGCACCATCGTCGGTGTCGCGATCGCCGGCGGGTCGCTGGCCTCCGGCGGACTGATCCTGTGGCACCCGTTCGCGGACTACAGCGCCATCGCGTTCCCGATCGTCGTCTCCATCGCCTTCGCCGTCGTCCACCTCGTCCTCACCCTGACGATGGTCCACGAGCCGCACGAGTCGTCGGAAACGACCCGGGCGCGTCAGGCGCTGGACTCGGCCAGGGACACCCCCAAGGTCATCGGCGACGGGCTGACCCTGCTGCGGCACAACCGGATCCTCGCCGGGCTGATCGGTGTCGAGCTCTTCTGGGTCATCGGCATGATGGTCTTCGAGACGATGCTCCCGATCCGGCTGTCCGAGATGCTCGGCACCACGGACGCCGGCGTCCTTCTGGGGCCCGTCGCCGCGGGCGGGTGGGCCGTGTTCGCCTTCGGCTCGGCCGTCGCCGGCCGGATGATGCGGCGCTGGGGCGTGGTGCGCGCAGCCATCGCGGCACGCGTCCTCAACGGCCTCGGCGCCGCCGTCATGGGCCTCATGCTCGGTCCCGCCGGCCTCGTCGGCGCCTACCTCGTGACCTACATGCTGCACGGCGTCGGTGGGGCCCCGCACCTGACCCTGCTCCACCGCGAGGCGAGCGCCCGCAACCGCGCCACCGTGCTGTCGATGAACTCGATGGTCATGCAGGCCGGTGGCGCGGTGGCCGCGCCGACGATCGGGTGGCTGGCCGCGACCACCTCGGTGCAGACGGCGATGGTCGCCGCCGGGCTCGTCAGCGTGCTGGGCGCGTTCCTCTACCTCCCGGCACTGCGCCAGGAGCGCGCCCTCAAGGGCGGCGCCCACCCGGCGCCCGTCACCTGAGCCCCCTGCCCCCGTCTGCGTGGATGGTCGAGAACCTCACCATCCACGCAGACGCCAACGCGGGTCACGGGGTCACGGGGCGGCGGCGACGCTCGTGACGGTGGTGCGGTGGGTCGCCGAGTCGTAGACGAAGTTCGTCGTCGCCCCGGCGCTCGGCACCGTCACGCTGATGTCGCCGCCGTTGGGGACGCCGCCGTCGCCGTAGTTCTCGGTCCACGACTGGTCGTGGGCGATCTTGAACTGCCACGTGCCCGCGGGGATCTTCGTCGTCGCCCAGGTGAAGACGCCGTCGCCGTCCTTGTCCTGCAGCCACGGGCGCATGCAGTCCGGGGACCAGTCCGCGGGGCAGCCGAGCTCGGACTGGAACGTGCCGGCCGCGGTGATGATCTCGGTCTGCTCGTCCGAGGTGCCCCAGTGGGTGCGCGGGTCGTAGAAGAACGTCACCGTCCCGTCGAGCGTCTCGTACGAGATGTTCTCCGTCCCGCCACCGTCCCCGTAGGACTCGGTCCACGAGCGGTCGTGCGCCACCTTGTAGGCGTACGGCCCGGCCGGAATCGTGAACGTCTTCTTCCAGATGAGGTCGTCGGGGTCGAGGGCCAGCTGGGCCTGGTCGCAGTCCGGCGCCCAGTCCCCGCTCACGCCGAGGTTGGTCGGGCAGCCCATCTCCGAGTTGTGCGTCCCCGGCACGGAGACCGCCGTCGGCTGGGTCGCCGGCGGGTCGCCGATCTCACCCTCCGTCGAGCCGCCGGTGGCCTCCGCGACCACCGAGGCCCACGTGCCGTCCGCGGCCACCCGGCCCGCAGCGTCACGCACGACCGCGCGGTACTCGAGGACGGAGCCCAGCGGCATACCTGCGACGTCGTGGAAGACCCGGAAGGGGGCGTTGTCGTCGGTCCCGATGGGGCGCCACGTCGCCGTCCCGACCGGGCGGTAGAGGAACGTCGTCTGCGCGAACGTGCTGGTCGTGACGTCCGCCGCCACCTCGGCGCGACCGGCCACCGTGGAGTCCGACCCTGCGGACAGCTCCACGGTCGGGGCGGCGCCGGTGGTGGCGATGGGCTTGTTGGCCCGCCAGACGCTCACGGTCAGCGGCGGCACCGTCACCTTCACCGAGCCGTCGGCCGTCGGCTTGACGGCCCTGTCGGTGCCGGACACCGGCGTGAACACCACGCCCTTGCCCCTGCTCCACGTCGGGAACGTCGCGGTTGCGGGCTTGCTGTCGTTGTTGGCCGCGACGACGTACTCGACCTTCTGGCCGGCGTCGATCCGGGACACGGCGAAGATGCCCGCGCCCGGTGCGGCGTACCGGTTGACCTGGGCGCCGTCCGCGAGGGCCGGGTGCTTGGCGCGCACCGCCGAGAGTGCCTTGATGTGCTCGTAGAGCGGGTGGGTGGTCGAGTACCGGTCCCGCGAGCCCTCCGGCCCTGCGAGCACGTCCTCGGTGTTGTAGACGTCGACCTTGCTCGCGAACATGTCCTCGCGGGCCAGCTGGTCGCCACCGGTGCCGACGAAGCCCTGCTCGTCGCCGTAGTAGGTGACCGGGTTGCCGCGCGTCGCGAACATCAGCGAGTCCGCGAACTTCACCCGGGCGAGGTGCTGGGCCTCGCTCGTCACGCCCTCCTTGAGGAACATGGCGGCGCGCCCCATGTCGTGGTTCCCGAGGAAGGTCGGCAACTGGTAGGCGTTGCTGTCGGCGTCGGTGTACCAGTCGTCCTTGGCGAAGAAGTCCGCGAGCGCGCCGGCCGGCTTGCCCTTGGCGAAGTCGATGCCCTGCTGCTGGAAGCCGAAGTCGAGGGTCGCCTGGAGCTTGCCGCGGGTCGTGTACTCGGACATGACCGCGGGGTTGCCGTCGTAGACCTCGCCGAACGCGAAGAAGTCGTCGTTCTTCTTCGCCGCGTGCTCGAGCAGGTCCGGCATGAACTTCTGCCAGAACTCGAGGTTGACGTGCTTCACGGTGTCGATGCGGAAGCCGTCGATGCCGAAGTCGACCCACTGCTTGTAGATCTCGCCCATCCCCTCGACGACCTCGGGCCGCTCGGTGAACAGGTCGTCGAGCCCGATGAAGTCGCCGTACGTCGAGGACTCGCCGGCGAAGGTCGAGTCACCGCGGTTGTGGTACATCAGCGGGTCGTTGAGCCACGCAGGCGTCTTGGCGTCCTCGTCGCCCGGGCGGAGGACCGGGGTGTACGGGAAGGACGTCGCCGGGTCCATCTCGGGGAAGGTCTCGTTGACGAAGTCCCGGTCGTCGAAGACCTCTCCGGCGGCGTCCCTGTACGGGAACGCCTTCTTGGAGCGGTAGGTGTACTGCTGCTCCTCGTAGTCGATGACGTCCGCGGTGTGGTTGGTGATGATGTCGAAGAAGACCTTCATCCCCTTCTTGTGGGCCGCGGCGATGAGCGCCTTCATCTCCTCGTTGGTGCCGAGGTGGGGGTCGATCTGGGTGAAGTCGGTGATCCAGTAGCCGTGGTAGCCCGCGCTCTCCTCGCCTGCCTTGCCCTGGACCGGCTTGTTCTTGAAGCTCGGCGTGAGCCAGATCGCGGTCGTCCCCATGCCCTTGATGTAGTCGAGCTTGTTGATGACGCCCTTGAGGTCCCCACCGTGGTAGAAGCCCTTGTTGGTCGGGTCGAACCCGGTCGTCAACGGACCGCCGGTGAGCCCGCCCCTGTCGTTGGCGGTGCTGCCGTTGGCGAACCGGTCGGCCATGAGGAAGTAGAACCGCTCGCGCGTCAGGGGCTGGCGCAGCGAGCTCTGGGCGAGCGCCGCGTCACCCGCCGTCGTGCCGCCGGAGAGGTTCTGGGGCGTGAGGCTCACGAGGTGCGTGGCGTCGTCGTAGGTGAACGTCAGCGTCGCCGGGGCCTCGAGCACGAGGGGGAGGTTGCCTCCGTCGAGCACGCCGCCGGCGCCGTAGTTGACCGTCCACGTGTCGTTGAGGGCGACCTTGTACTCGTACGTCCCCGCGGGCACGGTGAACGTCTTCGTGTATGCCGTCGTGTCACCCACCCGGGCCAGCTCGGAGGCCGCACACTCCGGCTTCCAGTCCTCGGGGCAGCCGATCTCGGACTGGAGCGAGCCGACGAGGGCGACGGTGGTCGTCTCCGCCGCGGCGGGGAGGGAGGACCCCACCACGGGGGTCAGGGCGACTGCGGCTCCTGCTGCGACGGCTAGCAGGCGGCGTGGACTGGGCATCGTTGCTCCTCCGGGGGTCCCCGCGCTGCCGTCGTGGCCCCGCGGAAGGGATGTCTGCCGTCGAGGCTAGCTGCGAAAACGCTTTACAGGCACCCCCGACGCCCGGCCGTCTGTGGCTCGGCGCGGGCGGGGCGCGCGCTCAGGCACGCAGGGCAGGATCGCCTGCGTGAAACAGTTCGCCCTCGGGGCCGTGTCGATGCTCGTCGCCCTCGTCGTCGCCGTGCTCGCCCTCATCTGGTCGGTGGGCAGCCCGGGCGCCGGCCGGGGCGTCCCCGCCCCCACCGCCACCGTGTCGACTCCGGCCACCGCCCCGCCCGACCTCGCCACCGGCGAGACCTGGCTGCAGGACGTGCGTCTGACCAGCGCCGACGTCACGACCTCCGACGGTGGCCTGAGCGACGTGACGGCCGTCGGCTCGGACGTCGCCCTCACGCCCGACGGCCTGCGAGCGGGGCGACTCGACATCGACGCGACGCTGCCGTTCGCCACCGCGGCGAGCCAGATCGGCGGCGGGGTGAGCCTGTACGCCGCCGACGCAGGCCTGGCGGGGCTGCGCCGCCGAGTGAGCGTCCTGGGGCGCGACGTCGAGGTGCGGGCGACCGGGACCGTGAGGGCCGTCGACGGACGGCTGGTCATCGAGCCCGAGACGATCGACCTCGACGGCCCCGACTGGCTCGACTCGGCGGCGTCGACCGTCGTCCGACAGCTCGTGACCATCCGGCACACGGTCGAGGGCGTCCCGGAGGGCATGGCGCTCACGTCCGTCTCGGTACAGCCCGGCGGCTTCCGCGCCCACCTGCGCGGCGACGACGTCACGATCACCCGCTGAGGCGGTCGCGGTCAGTCGGCGAGGGCGCGCGTCGAGCGGGCCTGGCGGGCTCGCTCCGCCAGCTGCGCGTCGGGTGGGTACGAGACCTCCTCGAGCGAGAGCCCGTGGGCAGGCATGACCTTCACCCGGGGATCGCGGGCGCGGGCGGTGAGGACCTCGTGGGGGAAGGCGACGTCGGCACGCCCCAGTCCGACGGGGACGACGGCTCCCACGAGCGCGCGAACCATGCTGTGGCAGAACGCATCCGCGACCACTGTGGCTTCAACGGTGCCGTCCGGCTCACGATCCCACTCATACGCGAGCAGGGTCCTGACGGTCGTCGCGCCCTCCCTCTTCCTGCAGAACGCCGCGAAGTCGTGCAGGCCCATGAGGCGTCTGGTGGCCGCTGTCATCGCGAGGAGGTCGAGCCGGTCCTTGACGACGACCGTGTCGCGGCGCCTCAGGGGGTCGAGGGTTCCCGGGACGTCACAGATCCGGTAGCGGTAGCGCCGTCGAAGCGCGGAGAAGCGGGCGTCGAAGCCGTCAGGGGCCCGGCTCACCCGTCGCACCACGACGTCGGCAGGAAGGAGTCCGGCGAGGCGCGCGCGCGCCGCCTCCTCGGCCGAGCGTGAGGACCGTCCGGGCAGGACGGCATACAGGGACTCGTCGACGTCTGCGTGGGCGACCTGTCCGCGGGCATGGACCCCGGCGTCGGTGCGGCCGGCGACGGTGAGGCGCACCGGTTCCGGCGCGCGCAGGAGCGTCGTCAGCGCCGTCGACAGCTCGCCCTCGACGGTTCGTCGTCCGGGCTGCGCAGCCCACCCCGAGAAGTCGGTGCCGTCGTAGGCGAGGTCGATCCGCACCCGCAGCAACGTCATGGCATCGCAGCCTAGGTCACCCTGACCGGCGTCCACGCCACCGTCACCTGGCCTCGCGGTTCACGCCAGACCTAGCCCGACTCCTCGTCGAGGAGGGCGAAGTCGGTGGGCACACCGGCCGTCACCACGGTCCCGTCGTCCCGGACGATCGGGGAGGGCACTCTCGGCACGACGTGGGTGAGCCGGGGACCCTGTCCGTCGAGGGCCACCCGCACGGGCGCGTCCGGGCCGACGTCGTGGGAGGTGCCGCGGACCCCGACCGTGAACGGGTCGCCGTCGACGAGCGTGAAGGTGATCGCCTCCTGCTCGAGGTCGACGCGGATCTTGCTGTCTCGCAGCCGCATCCGGAAGGTCAGGCGGGGCCAGGACTCCGGGAGTCGGGGATCGAACGTCAGGCCGCCGCCGTGGTCGCGCATTCCCGCGAAGCCGTAGACGAGCGCGTTCCACACCCCGCCCGCCGAGGCGATGTGCACGCCGTCGGAGGTGTTGCGGTGCAGGTCGGCCAGGTCGACGAAGAGACCGCTGCGGAAGTAGTGCATCGCCATGCGGTGGTGCCCCACCTCGGCGGCGATGATCGACTGGACGACCGCACTCAGCGAGGAGTCACCCGTGGTGATCGGGTCGTAGTACTCGAAGTTGCGTCGCTTCTCCTCGAGACTGAACCGGTTGCCCTGCAACAGCATCGCGAGGACGACGTCGGCCTGTTTGAGCACCTGGAACCGGTAGATCACCAGCGGGTGGTAGTTGAGCAGCAGCGGACGCTTGTCCGGGGGCGTGACCGACAGGTCCCACATCTCACGGTCGAGGAAGTTCTCGTCCTGTGGGTGGATGCCCAGTCCCTCGTCGAACGGGATGGCCATGGCCGCGGCGCACTCCTCCCACTCCTCGACCTCGCCCTCCTCGAGGCGCAGTCGCGAGCTGAACCGGGCGTATGCGGTCGGGTCTGCCTGACGCAGCTCACGCACCGCGGCTGCGGCCCGCTCGAGGTTGAAGCGGGCCATGACGTTGGTGAAGAGGTTGTTGTTGACGACCGTCGTGTACTCGTCCGGGCCGGTGACGCCGTGGATGTGGAAGGTCCGAGAGCCGTCGACCCGCCAGAACCCCAGGTCGGCCCACATGCGCGCGGTCTCGACGAGGATCTCGGCGCCGTCCCGGCGCTGGAAGGCGGTGTCCCCGGTGGCGTCGCAGTAGCGCGCCACGGCGTACGCGATGTCGGCGTCGATGTGGTACTGGGCGGTGCCCGCCGCGTAGTAGGCAGAGGCCTCCAGCCCGTTGATGGTGCGCCACGGGAAGAGCGCCCCGCGCTGGGCCAGCTCCCTGGCCCGCTCCCGTGCCCGGTCGAGCAGGTTGACGCGGAAGCGCAGGAGGTTCTTGGCGGCGACCGGGAACGTGTAGGCGAGGAACGGGACGACGTAGATCTCGGTGTCCCAGAAGCAGTGGCCCTCGTAGCCGCTGCCGGTGACGCCCTTGGCCGGGACACCGAGCTGGTCGGCCCGCGCCGACGCCTGCGCGATCTGGAAGAGGTTCCAGCGGATCGCCTGCTGCAGCTCGGGCTCGCCCTCGACCTCGACGTCGGCGTTGAGCCAGTACTTGTCGATCCACTCCGACTGGAGCCGGAACTGATGGGCCGTGCCGTCACGCCGCACCCGGTCGAGCGTGCGTCGGCACCGGTCGAACAGCTCACGGGTGGGCACGCCGCGCGACGTGTGGTACGCCACCGACTTCGTGATGCGGATCGGCCGGCCCTCGGTCGCGTCGACCCGGTACACCTTCTTGCCGAGGTCCTGCTCGGTGTCGATGAGCTCCTCGAAGGTGTTGTCGGTGTCGATGCCGTGGTCCGCTCCGACCGCGATCGTCATCCCCGACCGCGCGCAGCGGTAGCCGAGGATCATCCGACGGTCGCTGTGCCAGTTGCCCTGCGGCTCGAGGACCCGCGCCTCGAAGGACCCGGCCCGTCGGGGGTCCCAACCCTTCTCGGCCATGGCGTCTCGGTCCTGGTACTCGTCCGCACCGTCCTGGCGGTTGAGGATCTGGCTGGAGATGACGACGGGTGCGTCTCCCGCGAGCATCGTCACCTCGATGGTCATCACCGCCAGGTGGCGTTCGGTGAACGAGATCATCAGGCTCGTGTCGACCCGCACGACCTTGCCCGACGGCGTGCGCCAGACGAGGTGGCGGCGGGCGACCCCGTCACGGAAGTCGAGGGAGCGCTCGTACTCGACGAGGTCCGCCGTCGACAGCAGCAGCGGCTCGTCGTCGACGTAGAGCTTCATGACCTTGCTGTCCGGCGCGTTGACGATCGTCTGTCCCGTGTGGGCGAACCCGTAGGCCTGCTCCGCGTGGTGGATCTCCCACGTCTCGTGGAAGCCGTTGACGAACGTGCCGTGGCTCAGCGTGGGCCTGCCCTCGGGCGGGTTGCCGCGCATGCCCAGGTAGCCGTTGCCGACGGCGAAGAGCGTCTCGGTCACGCCCACGTCGGCGTCGCTGGGGAACGCCTCGACGAGCCGCCACTCGTCCACCGGGAAGCGCTGCCGGTCCATGGGGTCGTGCTCGAAGTGTT
This sequence comes from Knoellia aerolata DSM 18566, assembly GCF_000768695.1. Taxonomy (GTDB): domain Bacteria; phylum Actinomycetota; class Actinomycetes; order Actinomycetales; family Dermatophilaceae; genus Knoellia; species Knoellia aerolata. Next base: position 177,754 of record NZ_AVPL01000001.1, on the reverse strand, counting down.
CCGCGGTCACGGCAGGAGCTCCGCGAGGTCCTGCACGACGAGGTCGGCGCCGGCCTCGGTCAGGGCGGCCGCACCCGCACCACGGTCCACCCCGACGACGAGCCCGAACTCACCGTCGCGGCCGGCGCGCACCCCGGACGTCGCGTCCTCGAGCACGACCGCCCGCTCCCTCGTCACGCCGAGCGCGAAGGCCGCGTGCAGGAAGGTCTCGGGCGACGGCTTGCCGGCCAGCCCCAGCTCGTTCGCCTCGGCCCCGGACACGACGACGGGGAAGCGGTCCGCGATCCCGGCCGCTTCGAGCACGGCGGCGGCGTTCTTCGACGACGACACCACGGCCATCCGTGTCCCTGCCTTCTCCAGCGCGTCGAGGAGCCGGATCGACCCCTCGTATGCCGTGACGCCGTCCCGCGCGAGGACCACGTTGAAGGCCTCGTTCTTCCGGTTCCCCAGCCCGCTCACCGTCTCCGCGTCGGTGCCGTCCGACGGGTCGCCCTCGGGCAGCTCGATCCCCCGGGACTCGAGGAAGGTCCGCACCCCCTCGTACCGGGGCCGCCCGTCGACGTGCGCGAAGTAGTCCTCGTCCGTGTACGGCTCCGAGACGCCCCTGGCCCGCAGGAAGTCGTTGAACATCTCGCTCCACGCCCGCATGTGCACCTCCGCCGTGGGCGTCAGCACACCGTCGAGGTCGAACAGGGCAGCGTCATACAGGGTCCAGTCCACCCACCCAGCCTACGGACCCGAGCCCACCCCCCGCGCCCCCCTCCACACCGCACCCGAGCGCGGCCCCCGAGACCCGCCGAGTGAGTGTGCCGGAGTGCGGCGACCCAGCCGGCCGGAGCGGACGCGGGCCGATTCGCCGCCGGCTGGGCCTGGCGGCGGGTCCCACGCTCTGCGTGGGCGCGGGAGTGCGCGCAGCGCGCGAGCGCGGATGGGACAGCGGCGAATCGGCCTGCGTCCGCGACCACACCACGACGCGACCGACGACAGAACGGCATACGAAAGGGCCGTCCACCTGGCGAGAGGTGAACGGCCCCGTTCGTGTGCCGAGTGGCAGGTCAGGCGTCGTCGCCGTCGACCTGCTGCTTCGACTCGCCGCCGGCCGGCTCGAAGCCGGCTGCCTGGGCGTCGTCCGCCGAGGCGAACCAGAACTCGGCGTCGGTCTGTTCGTACCACTGCGAACCCTCGACGTGGTACTTGCCGGAGTCGGCGTTGCCCTTGACCGAGTAGCCCTCGGGAGCGGAGCCGTCCTCGTTCGAGGCGACCGCACCCTTCGGCAGCTCGACGAGCGCAGTGGCCTCGGTGGCCTCGGTGGCCTCGGCGGCCGGGGCCTCCGTGGTCTCCGTGGCAGCCGCCGTGTCGGCGTCCTTCGCGGCACGCTTGGTCGCGCCCTCGGCCTCCTTGACGGTGGCCTTCCTGGCGACGGGCTCGCGGACGAGCTCGATGACCGCCATGGGGGCGTTGTCGCCCTTGCGCGGGCCGATCTTCGTGATCCGCGTGTAGCCACCCTGGCGCTCGGCCATGTCGGGGGCGACCTCGACGAACAGGCGGTGGACGACACCCTTGTCGCGCACGACCGTCATCACCCGGCGACGGGCGTGGAGGTCACCACGCTTCGCGAAGGTGATGAGCCGCTCGGCGAGCGGACGGAGGCGCTTGGCCTTCGTCTCGGTCGTCGTGATGGAGTCGTGCTCGAACAGCGCGGTCACGAGGTTCGCCAGGATGTGGCGCTCGTGAGCCGGGCCGCCTCCGAGACGGGGACCCTTGGTGGGCGTAGGCATGTCTATATCTCCTAGGGGTTAAGTCAGCGTCAGAGCTGCTCGTCCTCGGCGAACGACGCGTCCTCGGCGTCGTCGGCGTCGGCGAAGCTGAACTCGTCGTCGTAGGAAGCGATCTGGCTCGGGTCGAAGCCTGCCGGGCTGTCCTTGAGGGCCAGACCCATGCCGTGCAGCTTGGCCTTGACCTCGTCGATGGACTTCTGACCGAAGTTGCGGATGTCGAGCAGGTCGGCCTCGCTGCGACCGACCAGCTCACCCACGGTGTGGATGCCCTCGCGCTTGAGGCAGTTGTAGGACCGGACGGTGAGGTCGAGGTCCTCGATCGGCAGGGCGAGGTCGGCGGCCAGGGCGGCGTCGGTGGGCGACGGGCCCATGTCGATGCCCTCGGCCTCGACATTGAGCTCACGGGCGAGCCCGAAGAGCTCGACGAGGGTCTTGCCGGCGGAGGCGAGAGCGTCGCGCGGGGTGACCGACTGCTTGGTCTCGACGTCGAGGACGAGGCTGTTGAAGTCGGTGCGCTGCTCGACTCGGGTCAGCTCGACCTTGTAGGTGACGGTGAGGACCGGGCTGTAGATGGAGTCGACCGGGATGCGGCCGATCTCCTGGTCACCGGACTTGTTCTGCTGCGCGGAGACGTAGCCGCGACCGCGCTCGACGGTCAGCTCCATCTCGACGCTGCCCTTGTCGTTGAGCGTGGCGATGTGCAGGTCGGGGTTGATGACCTCGACACCGGCCGGCGGAGCGATGTCCGCGGCCGTGACGGCGCCCGCACCCTGCTTGCGCAGGTACATGACGACCGGCTCGTCGTGCTCGGAGGAGACGACGAGGCCCTTGATGTTGAGGATGATCTCGGTGACGTCCTCCTTGACCCCGGGGATCGTGGAGAACTCGTGGAGCACGCCGTCGACGCGGATGCTCGTCACGGCGGCACCGGGGATGCTCGAGAGCAGGGTGCGACGGAGGGAGTTGCCGAGCGTGTAGCCGAAGCCGGGCTCGAGCGGAGCGATGGTGAACCGGCTCCGGTTCTCGGAGATGACGTCCTCGGTGAGGATCGGACGTTGTGCGATGAGCACGGTGATGTTCCTTCCCACGGGCGACCGCTATATGACGCCTCGTGAAGCTGCCGGGTCCTGCCCGGCGTCCGACCCACCTCTGTACGTGGTCCGGACAAGCCATTCGGTATGCCGTGACGCACCGGGGTGCCCACGGCCGACTTATTGCGACTTTCGGCGCGCAGACCGCGGTCGGCGCACCGACGCTGGAACGCGCCGAAAGTCGCAATAAGTCGGTTGGTGCTCAGTTCTTCGAGTAGAACTCGACGATGAGCTGCTCGGTCAGGATCGTGTCGATCTGGGCACGGATCGGGAGCGAGTGGATGAGGATCTGCAGCGAGCCCGGGACGACCTGGATCCAGGCCGGGGTCGGGCGGTCGCCGAAGGTCTCGCGAGCCAGCTGGATCGGGAGCTTCTCCGTCGACTGCTTGCGCACGGTGACGATGTCGTACTGCTCGACGCGGTAGGACGGGACGTCGACGCGCACGCCGTTGACCTCGAAGTGGCCGTGCGTGACGAGCTGACGCGCGGCACGACGGGTGCGGGCGAGGCCGGCACGGTAGATGACGTTGTCGAGCCGGGACTCGAGGATCGTCAGGATGTTCTCACCGGTCTTGCCGGGGCGGTTCGCCGCTTCCTTGTAGTAGCGGCGGAACTGCTTCTCCATGACGCCGTAGGTGAAGCGGGCCTTCTGCTTCTCCTGCAGCTGGGTGAGGTACTCCTTCTCCTGCATCCGGCGACGGCCGTGCTGGCCGGGCGGGAAGGGGCGGAGGTCGAAGTTCTTGTCTCCGCCGACGAGGTCAACCCTCAGGCGACGGGACTTCTTGGTGATCGGGCCGGTGTAACGAGCCATGTCTCTAGTTCTCTTTCCGTCTTCTCAGGCGCTCAGACGCGGCGGCGCTTGGGCGGGCGGACACCGTTGTGCGGCGCGGGGGTGACGTCCTGGATCGAACCGACCTCGAGGCCGGCTGCGGTCAGGGAGCGGATCGCGGTCTCACGACCGGAGCCGGGGCCCTTGACGAAGACGTCGACCTTGCGCATGCCGTGGTCCATGGCCCGACGGGCAGCGGCCTCGGCGGCGGTCTGCGCGGCGAACGGGGTCGACTTGCGCGAACCCTTGAAGCCGACCTGGCCGGCGGAGGCCCAGGCGATGACGGCACCGGCGGGGTCGGTGATCGAGATGATCGTGTTGTTGAACGTCGACTTGATGTGGGCCTGGCCCACGGCGATGTTCTTCTTCTCCTTGCGGCGCACCTTCTTGGCGCCCGTAGCCATACGGCCCTTGGGAGGCATTACTTACCAACCTTCTTCTTGCCGGCGACGGTGCGCTTGGGGCCCTTGCGGGTGCGCGCGTTGGTCTTGGTCCGCTGACCGCGGACGGGGAGGCCGCGACGGTGGCGGATTCCCTCGTAGGACCCGATCTCGACCTTGCGACGGATGTCGGCGGCGACCTCACGGCGGAGGTCACCCTCGACCTTGAGGTGCTCGTCGATCCAGTCGCGCAGGGAGACGAGGTCGGCGTCGCTGAGGTCCTTGACGCGGGTGTTGGGGTCCACGCCGGTGGCGGCGAGGGCCTTCTGGGAGCTGGGGCGGCCCACACCGAAGATGTAGGTCAGTGCGATCTCGACACGCTTCTCACGCGGCAGATCGACTCCTTGGAGACGTGCCATCTGTTGATGGTTCCTGTTCTGGTGTTCCGGAGGTCTGGTGCAGTCGCCGGTCCGGTCGTGTCCGGTCCCCGGCCTCCGGGCCGGGGGTGACGTCCCTCGCTCACCTCTACAGGTGACGGACAAGGGGGTCGGGCGCTGCGTTCTCAACATTCACTTGTGCGTGTGCTCGAAGCTGTGCCTCGTGCAGGACTCCGACCGGGTGGGAGGGAGGTGGTCTCTGGTCAGCCCTGGCGCTGCTTGTGGCGCGGGTTCTCGCAGATGACCATGACCCGACCGTTGCGGCGGATCACCTTGCACTTCTCACAGATCTTCTTGACGCTCGGCTGAACCTTCATTGCCTCTGCTGTCTTGTCGATCCTCCCGACACGGCGGAGGCCGTGACGGGTTGTGCTCTGGGGTGTTCTGGTGGTGCGGTGCTGCTGCTGGCCCGGGGAACCGGTCAGCGGTAGCGGAAGACGATGCGGCCTCGGGTCAGGTCGTAGGGGCTGAGCTCCACCACCACGCGGTCCTCGGGGAGGATCCGGATGTAGTGCTGGCGCATCTTGCCCGAGATGTGCGCGAGCACCTTGTGACCGTTGGTGAGCTCCACGCGAAACATCGCGTTGGGGAGCGCCTCAACGATGGTGCCCTCGATCTCGATGACGCCGTCCTTCTTGGCCATACCCTCTCAATCCGTTGCTGGCCCCACCCTGGGTGCGGCGCGAGGCCACCAGTGGAACCATGGAAGTGGTCGCGCATGCGTGAGCACACGAGACCGACGCTCCATCCTACGGGAGCGGGTCCTGAGCACGAAATCGTCCCGGGGCCGGCCGCGGTCCGCTCGTGACCGGCATACGAGGTCGTATGCCGTCCGCACCCACCGGACGTCGTGGTCGCCTCCGCGGGTGGGGAGACTGGAGTCCATGACCGTGCGCATCGCTGCCGTGGGGGACCCCGGACGGCACCAGGACCAGCAGGCCGTCGACCGGGCCCGAGCCCTGTCCGTGGGCGGGGCCGCCGACCTCGAGTGGTGGCCGGTGTCTCGCGCGGACGTGCACGGCGACCGGCTGGACCGGTTCGACGGGGTCTGGCTCACCGACTGGCCGCAGGATCCGGCCGCCGAGGCACTGCGCGCGGCGGCGCACCGGGCCCACGCCCTCGGGATGCCCGTCGTCGTCTCCGCGACCGAGCCCGCACCGGTGTTCGTGGCGCAGGCGCGTCGTCGCGCGCGCCTGCGCGAGGAGCACGAACGCCGCCTGGCCGAGGCCGCCGCGCTCGAGGCGGGCGAGCGCGAGCCCCGCACCTACGTCCACCAGATGCGGGGGCCGCGCCACCGCTGGTGGCGACCCCTCGTCGCGCTGGCGGTCGCGACCGCCGTGTTCCTCCTGTCCGTGGCGCTCGTCTTCGGGGCGCTGTTCGGGTTGGGCCTCGTCGAGAACGAGGACCAGATGACCAACCCCGTCGACCCGTGGGCCTCGCTGTCGCTCAACCTCCTGCTCGCGGCCCTGATCCCGGCCACCTTCCTCGGCGTCTGGGTCGGCTTCCGCCGGAGTCCGTGGCGGGTGCTGTCCGTGGCGGGACGGATGCGCTGGCGGTGGTTGGGGTGGTGCCTGCTCGTCGTGACGCCGCTGTGGGCGGTCTACCTCGCGGTGACCTGGGTGGTGTTCGACCAGGAGGTCCTCGAGCGTCCGCAGGACTGGGGGTGGCTCCTCGTCATCACCCTCCTGACGACGCCGCTGCAGGCCGCCGGCGAGGAGGTGGGCTTCCGCGGCGGCCTCGTGCAGGGGGTCGGGGCGTGGGTCCGCTCCCCCGTCGCCGCCCTCGCCGTGACCACGGTGCTGTCGACGGCCGCCTTCGTGGCCGCACACGGGTCCGCCGACCCGTGGATCGTCATCGAGCTCGGCTCGCTCGCCGTCGCGGGGTGCTGGCTCGCGTGGCGGACGGGCGGTCTGGAGGCCGTCATCGTCATGCACGTCGTCAACAACCTGCTCATCCTGTTCACCGGGATCCTGTTCGGCGGGATCGAGGAGTCCTATGTCGACGGGGCCAGCGAGGGCTCACCGCTGTCGGCCGGGATGAACCTCGTCGCGACGGCCCTCGTCACGGCGGTGCTGCTGTGGCTGGCCCGCCGTCGCGGCATCGCCCCGGCCGGATGGCGCACCCCTGCTCGCGGCTGACACCGGAGCCACGGGCTCACGTCAGGTCAGTCGGCGTGGCCGAACAGGCCCAGCACCTGCGCGGCGGCGTCGACGGCGCTGAGCTCACCCGAGCGCACCGCCGCCTCGATCTCGGCCCGATGCACCCGCACCGCCGGCGCGGCACGGACGGCGTCGGTGAGGTGGGCGTCGACGAGCGCCCACATCCAGTCCTGCTGCTGCTGGGCGCGGCGGGCCTCGAGCGAGCCCTCCGATTCGAGGTGGGCCCGGTGGTCGAGCACCGCCGCCCAGACCTCGTCGAGCCCCGCCCCGGTCTGCGCGGAGCAGGTGAGCACCGCCGGGCGCCGGACGTCCTTGCCCGGCAGCATGAGCCGCATCGCCGCGGTGAGGTCCTTGGCGGCACCGCGAGCCGGGATCTCGCCGTCCCCGTCGGCCTTGTTGACCGCGATGACGTCGGCGAGCTCGAGGATGCCGCGCTTGATCCCCTGCAGCTGGTCTCCCGCCCGGGCCAGGGTGAGCAGGAGGAAGGTGTCGACCATCTCGGAGACGGCGATCTCGTTCTGCCCCACGCCGACGGTCTCGACGATGACGACGTCGAAGCCGGCCGCCTCGAGGACGAGCATCGACTCACGCGTCGCCCGGGCCACTCCCCCGAGGTGGCGACCGCTCGGGCTGGGTCGCACGAACGCCCGGTCGCCGGCGCTCAGCTCCCCCATCCGGGTGCGGTCACCGAGGATGGACCCGCCGGTGCGCCGCGAGCTCGGGTCGACCGCGACGACCGCGACCTGGTGGCCTGCGTCGATGAGGCGGACCCCCATCGCGTTGATGAACGTCGACTTGCCCGCACCGGGCACGCCCGAGATCCCGACGCGGACGGCCGACCCCGTGTGGGGCGCGAGCTCCGTGAGCAGGGCACGTGCCCGCTCGCGGTGGTCGGGTCGGGTGGACTCCACGAGGGTGATCGCGCGCGCCACTGCGGCCCGGTCCCCCGCGCGGATCCCGGCGAAGAGCTCGTCGGTCACGCGCGTCCCGCGGCAGCGTCAGGGACATCGGCTCCCGAGCCGTCCTCGCTCTCGCGAGCCGCGTCAAGGGGGCTCGCGACCGGAGCGTCGGCTCCCGAGCCGGCGTGCAGGCGGGCGCGCAGGTCGCCGATGAGCCCGATCGCCGCGCGCGAGATGACCGTGCCGGGCGGGTAGATGGCGTCGGCACCGGCGGCGCGCAGGTCGTCGAAGTCCTGGGTGGGGATGACCCCGCCAACGACGATCATGAGGTCCTCACGGCCGAGGGCGTCGAGCTCCCGGCGCAGGGCGGGGACCAGCGTGAGGTGCCCGGCCGCCAGCGACGAGACACCGACGACGTGCACGTCGGACTCGACCGCCTGGCGCGCCACCTCGGTGGGCGTCTGGAACAGCGGACCCACGTCGACGTCGAAGCCGAGGTCCGCGAACGCGGTGGCGATGACCTTCTGGCCGCGGTCGTGGCCGTCCTGGCCCATCTTCGCGACGAGGATGCGCGGACGGCGGCCCTCGGCCTCGGCGAACTCCTCGACGAGGTCCTGCGCCTGGCGCACGGTCGCGTCGCTGCCGGCCTCGTCGGAGTACACGCCACCGATCGTACGGATCTGGGCGGTGTAGCGGCCGAAGGCCTCCTCCATCGCCGCGGACATCTCGCCGACCGTCGCCTTGGCCCGGGCGGCGTCGATCGCGAGGGCGAGGAGGTTGGTCTCCATCGAGCCGTCCGAGCCACCGCGGGCGGCGGCGGTCAGGCGCTCGAGTGCCGCACGGCATACGGGCTCGTCCCGCTCGGCGCGCAGCCGCTCGAGCTTCGCGATCTGGCTCGTGCGCACGGCCGCGTTGTCGACCCGGAGCACCTCGAAGGGCTCGTCACCGTCCGGGACGTAGCGGTTGACGCCGATCACCGGCTGCTGGCCGGAGTCGATCCGCGCCTGGGTGCGGGCTGCCGCCTCCTCGATCCGCATCTTGGGGATGCCGGCCTCGATCGCCTTGGCCATGCCACCGGCGGCCTCGACCTCCTCGATGTGCGCCCACGCGCGCTCGGCGAGGTCGTGGGTGAGCCGCTCGACGTACGCCGACCCGGCCCACGGGTCGATGGTGCGGGTCGTGCCCGACTCCTGCTGGAGGACGAGCTGGGTGTTGCGGGCGATGCGCGCGCTGAAGTCCGTGGGCAGCGCGATCGCCTCGTCGAGGGCGTTGGTGTGCAGGCTCTGGGTTAGGCCCTGGGTCGCCGCCATCGCCTCGATGCAGGTCCGCACGACGTTGTTGAAGACGTCCTGCGCGGTGAGCGACCACCCGCTGGTCTGGCAGTGGGTCCGCAGGCTGAGCGACTTCGGGTTCTTGGCGCCCTGCTCCTCGACGAGCCGCGCCCAGAGCAGGCGGGCCGCGCGCATCTTGGCGACCTCCATGAAGAAGTTCATCCCGATGGCCCAGAAGAACGACAGCCGCGGGGCGAAGCGGTCGACGTCGAGGCCCACGGCCTGGCCGGCGCGGAGGTACTCGGCACCGTCGGCGAGCGTGTAGGCGAGCTCGAGGTCCTGCGTCGCACCGGCCTCCTGCATGTGGTAGCCCGAGATGGAGATCGAGTTGTAGCGGGGCATCCTCTCGGAAGTGAACGCGAAGATGTCGCTGATGATCCGCATCGACGGCTCGGGCGGGTAGATGTAGGTGTTGCGGACCATGAACTCCTTGAGGATGTCGTTCTGGATGGTCCCAGAAAGCATGTGAGCTGGTACCCCTTGTTCCTCCGCGGCGACGACGAAGAGCGCGAGGACGGGGATGACCGCGCCGTTCATCGTCATCGACACCGACATCTGGTCGAGCGGGATGCCGTCGAAGAGGGTGCGCATGTCGTAGATCGAGTCGATCGCGACACCCGCCATGCCGACGTCGCCCTCGACTCGCGGGTGGTCGCTGTCGTACCCGCGGTGCGTGGCGAGGTCGAAGGCGACGCTCAGGCCCTTCTGCCCCGCGGCGAGGTTGCGCCGGTAGAAGGCGTTGGACTCCTCCGCGGTGGAGAAGCCGGCGTACTGGCGGATCGTCCACGGCTGGTTGACGTACATCGTCGGGTACGGACCGCGCAGGTACGGCGGCGCCCCGGGGATGGTGTCGAGGAAGTCCAGGCCCTCGAGGTCGGCGTCGGTGTAGAGCGGCGGCACCTCGATCTGCTCGGGTGTCAGCCACGTCCGGCCACCGAGGTCGCGGGGCTCGGCCGCGGTGGCGGGCCGGCCGTCACCGAGGTCGACCTGGGCGAAGTCGGGGATCGAGCTCATGCGGGAGCTCCTGTCTCGTCGAGGAGCGCGGAGAGGAAGGCGACGACGTCCATGTCCCCGGCCACGCCCTCGTAGCCCGTGTCGGTCGCCGTGAGGGACGCCGCGACGTCGGTGCCGTCGTCCGCGGCCTCGATGCCGGCGACGGTGAGGATGTTGACAGCGTCGACGCGTCGGTCGGCGGCGCGCGGCACCGCCAGGGTCGGCACCGCGACCCGCGGTGGGTGCCCGTGCTCCGCCGCGAAGGCCGCCGAGCGGTCGCGGAGCGCCTCGAAGATCGCCGAGTCGCGGTGTGGCAGAAGGGCACCAGCCTGGGTCGGCAGGGCCGCCCGGCGGACCCGACCCAGTGGCTTCTCGCCGGCGAGCGGGAACGTGCTGACGCCGGTCAACGGCTGCGCCCGCGTGGCCAACGCATGGTCCCGCGCCGCCACGTCAGCGGAGATCCGCTGTGCGACAGCGCCGTTCGCGAGCGCCTCGACCATTCCGCCGCCGCGCTCGACCTCCTGCAGCACGGCCCACGCCGCGGTCGCGACGTCGTCGGTGAGGGCCTCGACGTACCAGGCGCCCCCTGCCGGGTCGGTCACCCGCGCCACGTAGGACTCCTCCGCGAGGATGATCTGGGTGTTGCGGGCGATCCGGCGCGAGAACGCGGTCGGCAGCCCGGCGACGGTGTCGAACGGCAGGACGGTGATGGCGTCCGCGCCCCCCAGGCTCGCCCCGAACGTCGCCAGCGTGCTCCGCAGGATGTTGGTCCACGCGTCGTCCCGGCTGAACATCCGTCCCGACGTCACGGCGTGGGTGAAGGCGCCGCGCGAGGCCTCGGGGACACCCACGCTCTCCCCCACGCGCGCCCAGGCGCGTCGGAGTGCGCGCAGCGCCGCGGCCGTGAGGAACTGGTCGGCGCTCGCGCTCACCCGGAACTCGATGTGCCGGAACGCGTCGACGACCTCGACCCCTTCGCCCTCGAGGTGGCGGAGATAGGCGACGCCCGTCGCGAGCGCGAACCCGAGCTCGTCGGTGACGGAGGCACCGGCCTCCGCGTAGGGCCGCGTGTCGACGGTGACCGCCCGGAGCTCCGCGCGCCCGACGAGTCGACGCACCGCGCCGGCCAGGGGAGAGAGGTCGGCGGGTGCTCCCGTGCGGGCCGCGGCACCGAGGGGGTCGTGCCCGAGGTTGCCCGAGGCGGCCGCGGAACCGGACAGGACGGCATACAGGGCATCGGCGGCACCGACCTGGTCGTCCCAGGAGGAGACGACGACCGGGGCGAGGTCGAGCCGCACGTCGGCCAGCGCCTCGGCGACGTCCGCCGCGGCCAGTCCGTCGGCTCCGACGTGGAGCCAGACCGAGGTCACACCGCTCTCGAGGTCCGCGAGGACCGACGAACGCGTCGCGGCGGCATCGGGGTCGTCGTGGAGCTGGCGGACGTCCCACGGGACGTCGGCGTCGCGGACGGCCCGACCGCGGGTGAAGGGCATCTCGCCGGGTACGCCCAGGGGCGTCGGCTCGGCGGGCCGCGTGTAGAGGGGCTCGACGACGAGGCCACCGTCGATGCGGCTGCGCATCGACGCGACGGCGTCGTCGGGGCCGAGGTGCTCGCCCTCGGGCCGGCCCTTGTTGACGACGCCGGCGACGAGCTCGCGCCACTCTGCCTCGGTACGTTCGGGGAAGTGTGCCGCCAGCGCCATCGCCGCGGGCCGCTTCGGGGCCACCGTCATCCACCGCTCCTTCGCGCTGATCGAGTCGGCCGCACCTGCGTCATGAGGTCTGCGGACCTTGCGTCACCCTACCGGCGGCCACGTGCGCCGACGACGAGAGTTTGGGCACACCGCGCTCAGACGAGGGACTCGTATGCCGCCCGCAACCGTTCGCTCGCGAGCGGGCCCCGGCGCGTGGGCAGCGGGACGCCGAGGTGGCGCGACCGGAGCTCGTCCATGAGCTCGGCGACCATCTCCGGCCCGCCCTCCTCCATGAGCTGCTGGCGGATGGTCAGCTGCGGGCTGGTGTCGCGGTGGGCCCGGCCCCAGGTGCCGAGGGCGACGAGGACCGGAAGGGTCTGGATGCCGGCCTCGGTGAGGGTGTAGCGCGCCCGCTGGCCGCGGGTGGCGTCGTCGCGGACGAGGAGGCCGGCGGCGACGAGGAACTTGAGTCGGGAGGCGAGCACGTTGCTCGCGATCCCCTCCTCCGAGCCGGTGAGCAGCTCCCGGAAGTAGCGCCGGTCGCCGAACATCATGTCGCGCAGCACGATGAGGCTCCACGGGTCGCCGAGCGCCTCGACGGCGGCGTTGATCGGACAGCCCGACCGTGGTTCGCTCCGCATCGATCTCCTCAAAGTGCTTGCCAACAGCAATCACCTTACTCTAGCGTGACGAGTGGTTGCCTGTCGCAATCACTCGCCACTCGAGGAGCCGCCATGTCACTCGTCCGGGTCACCCAGTTCAGCGTCTCGCTCGACGGCTATGCCACCGGCGAGGGCCAGTCGTTCGAGGCCCCGTTCGGCCATGCCGGCGACCGGCTCATGGAGTGGTTCGCCGCGACGCGCCTCGGCCGCCAGGTGCACGACGACGGCACCCCCGCCCGCAGGGGCGTCGACGACGCCCTCGTCTCCTCCGGCTGGGACGGCAGCGTCGGCGCCGAGATCATGGGCCGAGGGAAGTTCGGGCCGCAGACCGGGCCGTGGACCGACGACGGGTGGCGCGGCTGGTGGGGTGAGGACCCGCCCTTCCACACGCCGGTGTTCGTGCTCACCCACCACCCGCGACCGCCGATGGAGATGGAGGGCGGCACGACCTTCCACTTCGTCGACGCCACCCCCGAGGAGGTGCTCGCGCAGGCCCGCGAGGCTGCCGGCGGGCTGGACGTGCGCATTGGCGGGGGGCCCAGCACCGTGCGGCAGTTCCTCGCCGCCGGGCTCGTCGACCTCATGCACGTCGCCCTCGTGCCCATCGTCCTCGGCCGAGGGGTCTCCCTCTGGGACGGGCTCGAGGGGGTCGAGGCCGGCTTCGACATCGAGACGGTCCACTCACCGACCTCGCGGGTCACCCACCTGCTCTTCCAGCGCAAGGAGAGCTGATGGGTCGCCTCCGCTACGGGATGATGATCTCGCTCGACGGGTTCATCCGGGACGCCTCGGGGTCGACCGACTGGATGCTCGCCGACGAGGAGCTGCACGGCTTTGCCAGCGCACAGGACCGCACGGTCGGAACGCGCGTCTACGGCCGCGGCCTGTGGGAGACGATGCGCTACTGGCAGTCCCCACCCGAGGAGGACCTCACCGCCCCCGAGGCCCGCGAGTTCGCGCAGACCTGGCAGGACACCGACAAGATCGTCGTCTCGACCACCCTCGCTCCCCCGGCGGAGCCCCGCACGTCGCTGTGGGACCGGCTCGACGTCGACCGGCTCGCCGCCCTGGTGCGCGACAGCGACCTCGACGTGGAGATCGGCGGCCCGACCCTGGCCGCCCACGCGCTGGAGGCGGGACTCGTCGACGAGCTCACGGCATACGTCATGCCGCACCTCGCCGGCGGTGGCACTGCGTGGCTCCCCGCAGGGTTCTCCACCGGGCTGGCCCTGCGCCGGCAGCACACCTTCGCCAGCGGAGCACTCGCGCTCGTCTACGACGTGGTCCACGAGGGCGACTCGGGGTGACGCCGGTTGGTCCGGTGCCGGTCAGGCGCCCGGTCAGGCGATGGGCGCGTAGGCGGCACCGAGCTCGCCCAGCCGGGCCTCGCCGCCGTCGACCTCGGTGAGCACCCAGAGCCCGCGGGACGTGGCCGCGACGGTGTTCTCCCAGTGGGCGGCGCGTGAGCCGTCGTCGGTGATGATCGTCCAGTCGTCCTCGAGCACATGGTTGGCCTCGTCGCCGAGGGTCACCATCGGCTCGATGGCGACGGTCGTCGCGTCGACGACGGTGGGACCCTTGCCACTCACCCGGTAGTTCGGGACCTGCGGGTCCATGTGCATCGACGTGCCGATGCCGTGGCCGACGTAGTCCTCGACGATGCCGTACTGACGGCCTCGCCGCTTCCCCGCCGCGGTGAGGCTGTCCTCGACGGCCTCGCCGACGGCGTGCAGGCTCCTGCCGACGCTGAGGGCGGTGATGCCGGCCCACATCGAGGCCTCGGTGTCGTCGATGAGCTCGAGGTCCTCCGGGCGGCCCGCCTCGCGACCACCGACGATGAGCGAGATGGCGGCGTCGCCGTGCCAGCCCTCGACGACGGCGCCGCAGTCGATGGAGAGCAGGTCGCCCTCGTGCAGGACGCGAGGGCCGGGGATCCCGTGGACGATCTCGTCGTTGACCGAGGTGCAGAGGGTGCCGGTGAACCCGTGGTAGCCGAGGAAGCTCGGGGTGCCGCCGCCGTCACGGATGTGGGTCTCGGCGAGGGCGTCGAGGTCCCCGGTCGTCATGCCCGGACGCACCGAGGCACGCATAAGCTCGAGCGTCCGGCCGACGAGCAGTCCGGCGGCGCGCATGAGCAGCACCTGCTCGGGGGTCTTGGCCTCGATGCGCTCACGTCCGAACAGTCCCATGGGCCGCACGCTACCGCCCGGCCACCCGCTCCCCCGAATCGCGGAGGTCAGGGACCGGGCAGGCGCCTGACCGGTCGGGGGTCAGGACCGGGCGGGGACCTCGTCGAGGTCGAGCACCTTGGCGCGGAGCGCGTCGAGGAGCCCACGGAGCTCGGCCGCCGCCCCGGTCTCGTCGGCGACGGCTCCCGCGGGGGTGAGCTGCTCGGGGAAGGTCAGGCCCAGGTCACCGACGACGTCGGCCTCGACGTGGGTGAGGACCCGGGTGAGGTCGGCCCGGGCGTCGACCCCGCCGGACCAGCCGTAGCCGACGATCGCGATGGGCTTGGCGTGCCACTCGGCGTAGAGGAAGTCGATCGCGTTCTTGATCGGCGCCGGGAAGCTGCGGTTGTACTGCGGGGTCACGACGACGATCGCGTCGGACTCGAAGATCTCGCTCGCCCACGCCCGGGTGTGCGGCTTGGCGTAGTTGCCGCTCTTCGGCATGTCCTCCTCGTCCATGAACGGCAGGCCGATCGCCGCGAGGTCGAGGATCCTGACCTCCCACTGGGTGGGGTCGGCCTGGTCGACCACCCACTGGGTGACGGCCGGGCCGATCCGGTTCGGGCGGGTGCTGGACACGATGACGCGCAATTGGTTCACAATTCAACCAACAGGGCTTGGCGTCGGACCATTCCCGATCCCCGCGTGGCCTTCATCCCACCCACCGCCGGGGCGATGTCGGACACAGAACGGTTCGCGAACCGGGATGTCGCTCGCGAACCGGATCGAACCGGCGTGCGAGCACACCTCCGGTTCGCGAACCGGTTTGAGCGCGCGGGTCGGCCCGCGCGCGCCTGGGAGGCTCAGGAGAGGGCGGAGACGATCCGCTCGGTGACCTCGTCGACCTCACCGAGGCCGTCGACCTCGACGAGGAGACCGCGCTCGGCGTAGACCTCGACGAGCGGAGCCGTCTCGCGACGGTAGATGGCCTGGCGCTCGCGGATGACGTCCTCGGTGTCGTCGGGGCGACCCTCGACCTCGGCGCGCTTGAGCAGGCGCGCGACGACGGCCTCCTCGTCGACGGTGAGCGCGAGGACCTTGTCGAGACCGTGGTCCTTCTTGCCGAGCATCCAGTCCAGGGCGGTGACCTGGCCGGTCGTGCGGGGGTAGCCGTCGAGGAGGAAGCCCTCACGGGCGTCGTCCTCGTTCAGCCGGTCCTCGACGATGGCGTTGGTGATGTCGTCCGAGACGTACCCGCCGGAGGCGGTGATCTCCTGCACCTGCTTGCCGAGGTCCGTGCCGTTCCTGATGTTGGCCCGGAAGATGTCGCCGGTCGAGATCGCCGGGATCCCGAAGTGCTCGGCGATGCGAGCGGCCTGCGTGCCCTTACCGGCGCCGGGGGGGCCGAGGATGATGAGTCGCATTAACGGAGGAACCCTTCGTAGTGACGCTGCTGCAGCTGGGACTCGATCTGCTTCACGGTCTCGAGACCGACACCGACGATGATGAGGATCGAGGTGCCACCGAAGGGGAAGTTCTGGTTGGCCCCGACGAGGACGATCGCGATGAGCGGGATGAGCGAGATCAGCGCGAGGTAGATCGCACCCGGGACGGTGATCCTGGTGAGAACGTACTGCAGGTACTCGGCCGTGGGTCGCCCGGCGCGGATACCCGGGATGAAGCCGCCGTACTTCTTCATGTTGTCGGCGACCTCGGTGGGGTTGAACGTGATCGACACGTAGAAGAACGTGAAGAACAGGATCAGCGCCGTGTAGGTGAGCATGTACTCCCACGTGTCACCTCCGGCGAAGTTGGCGTCGATCCACTGGACCCAGCCCGCGCTCGTGCCGTCGGCGCGACGGTTGAACTGGGCGAGCAGCGTCGGCAGCGCCAGCAGCGAGCTGGCGAAGATGACGGGGATGACGCCGGCCATGTTGACCTTGAGCGGGATGTAGGTCGAGGTGCCGCCGTAGACGCGGCGGCCGACCATGCGCTTGGCGTACTGCACGGGGATCCGCCGCTGGCTCTGCTCGACGTAGACGACGAGCGCGATGACGACGAAGCCCATGAGGATGATCCCCAGGAAGATGTCCCAGCGACCGTCCTTCTGCTGGATCGCCCACAGCGCACCGGGGAAGGTGGCGGCGATCGAGGTGAAGATGAGGATCGACATGCCGTTGCCGACACCCTTGTCGGTGACGAGCTCACCGAGCCACATGACGAGGCCGGTGCCGGCCGTCATCGTGAGCACCATGATGAGGATCGTCACGGTGGAGTCGTCGGTGAGGATGTTGGTGCAGGCCGGGTTCGCGAACAGCTGCGAGGGATTCTGCGCGAAGGTGATGAACGTCGCCGACTGGAGCACCGCGAGGGCGATGGTCAGGTAGCGCGTGTACTGGGTCATCTTCGACTGACCCGCCGAGCCCTCCTTCTTGAGGGCCTCGAACTTCGGGATGACCACCGTCAGCAGCTGGACGATGATGCTCGCCGTGATGTACGGCATGATCCCGAGCGCGAAGATCGACAGCTGGAGCAGGGCTCCACCGCTGAAGAGGTTCGCCAGGCCGAGGAGGTCGTTGGCCTCACCGGCCCCCGCCTGACAGGCCTGGATGAGCGAGTAGCTCACCCCGGGCGTCGGCACGTGCGCGCCGAGGCGGTAGATCGCGATGACGGCGAGCGTGAACAGGATCTTCCTGCGCAGGTCGGGCGTCTTGAACGCGCGGCCGAAGGCGGTGAGCACAGGTCCTCCAGGTGGGCGGCAGGCGCCGCGTCAGTGTGGTGATCGACGAACAAGATACCCCGGCGTGGGCTGCGGTCCGGGACCGCCGTGCTCACAGGGGGTCAAACGACGTATGCCGCAAGGCGAGTTCCCGGATCGCCTCCGGGAACCGCGCCCTGCGGCATACGCACTGCGTGAACGACTCAGGAACCGCTGAGGGTGGCCGAGCCGCCCGCCGCCACGATCTTCTCCTTGGCGGAGGAGGAGAACGCGTCGACGGTGACGTTGACGGCAACCGTGATCTCGCCGGTGCCGAGCACCTTGACGAGCTGGTTGTCGCGCACCGCACCCCGGGCCACGAGCTCCTCGACCGTCACGTCTCCACCGTCGGGGAAGAGAGCGGACAGCTTGTCGAGGTTCACGACCTGGTAGTGGGTCTTGAACGGGTTCTTGAAGCCGCGAAGCTTCGGGAGACGCATGTGGAGGGGGGTCGAGCCACCCTCGAAGCGCTCCGGAACCTGGTAGCGGGCCTTGGAGCCCTTGGTACCGCGACCGGCGGTCTTGCCCTTGGAGCCTTCGCCACGACCGACACGGGTCTTGGCGGTCTTGGCTCCGGGGGCCGGACGCAGGTGGTGGATCTTGAGGGCGGACGCGGGGGCCGCGCCCTCGGTGGTGGCCTTCTTGTCAGCCATGATCACTCAACCTCCTCGACGGCAACGAGGTGCGTCACCGTCTTGACCATCCCGCGGATCTCGGGACGGTCCTCCTTGACGACGACGTCGCCAATGCGCTTGAGACCGAGGCTTCGCAGCGTGTCACGCTGGTTCTGCTTGCCGCCGATCTCCGAACGGGTCTGGGTCACCTTGAGACGAGCCATCACGCACCTGCCTTGGCCTCGGCGATGCCGGCGGCCTGGGCGCGGAGCATCGCCGCGGGGGCGACCCGGTCCACGGGGAGGCCACGGCGCGCGGCCACGGACTCCGGACGCTCGAGCTCCTTGAGAGCCTGAACGGTGGCGTGGACGATGTTGATGGCGTTGCTCGAGCCGAGGCTCTTGGAGAGCACGTCGTGGATGCCGGCGCACTCCAGGACCGCACGCACCGGGCCACCGGCGATGACGCCGGTACCGGGGCTGGCGGGACGGAGCATGACGACACCGGCAGCGGCCTCACCCTGCACGGGGTGCGGGATGGTGCCCTGGATGCGCGGGACCTTGAAGAACTCCTTCTTGGCCTCCTCGACACCCTTGGCGATGGCGGCGGGAACTTCCTTCGCCTTGCCGTAGCCGACACCCACCGTGCCGTCGCCGTCACCGACGACGACGAGGGCGGTGAAGCTGAAGCGACGACCACCCTTGACGACCTTGGAGACGCGGTTGATGGTCACGACGCGCTCGAGGTAGGTGCTCTTCTCGGCCTCACGGCCACCACCACGACGGTCGTCACGACCGCCGCCGCGACGGTCGCCGCCACCACGGTTGTCGGTGCGCTCGCCACCGGCGGACGCGGGACCGGTGCCTCGACGCTGGGGTCCTGGCATCAGATGTTCCTCATTCCACAGAGAGTCATGGTCACGGTGCGGGTCACAGGGACAGCCCACCCTCGCGGGCGCCGTCGGCGATGGCCGCCACTCGACCGTGGTACTTGTTGCCGCCGCGGTCGAAGACGACCGCCTCGACACCGGCAGCCTTGGCGCGCTCGGCGACGAGCTCGCCGACCTTCTTCGCCTTGGCGGTCTTGTCACCGTCGAAGGTACGGACGTCGGCCTCCATGGTCGACGCGTACGCGACGGTCTTGCCCGCGGTGTCGTCGACGACCTGGACGAAGACGTGACGCGACGAGCGCGAGACGACGAGACGGGGACGCACTGCCGTGCCCGCGACGTGCTTGCGGACGCGAGCGTGGCGACGGCCGCGCGCGGCGACCTTGCCCTTGGCACGCTTGATGATCATTGCCATGGCCTACTTACCAGCCTTTCCGACCTTGCGGCGGATGTGCTCGCCGGCGTAACGCACGCCCTTGCCCTTGTACGGGTCGGGCTTGCGGAGCTTGCGAATGTTGGCGGCAACCTCACCGACGAGCTGCTTGTCGATGCCCTCGACCTGGAACCGGGTGGGGTTCTCGACGGTGAAGGTGATGCCCTGCGGCGGCTCGATCGTGATCGAGTGCGAGTACCCGAGAGCGAACTCGAGCGAACCGCCCTTGTTCACCACGCGGTAACCGGTGCCGTGGATCTCGAGCTTCTTGACGTAGCCCTCGGTGACACCGAGGACCATGTTGTGGATGAGCGAACGGGTCAGGCCGTGGAGCGAGCGCGACTCGCGCTCGTCGTTCGGGCGAGTGACCTCGACCTGGTCGTCCTTGCGCTCCACCACGATGGGCTGCGCCACCGTGTGCGCGAGCTCGCCCTTGGGACCCTTGACCTTGACGGTCTGGCCCTCGACGGCGATCTCGACACCAGAGGGGATGGCAACCGGAAGGCGTCCGATGCGCGACATGTCAGATCCCCTTACCAGATGTAGGCGAGGACTTCCCCACCCACACCCTTGTTAGCGGCCTGCCGGTCAGTGAGCAGACCGGACGACGTCGAGATGATGGCAACGCCGAGCCCACCGAGAACCTTGGGAAGGTTGGTGGACTTGGCGTAGACGCGCAGTCCGGGCTTGGACACGCGACGCACACCGGCGATGGAGCGCTCGCGGTTCGGGCCGTACTTGAGGTTGATCGTCAAGGTCTTGCCGACCTCGGCGTCCTCGACGGTCCAGCCGGCGATGTAGCCCTCGGCCTCGAGGATCTCCGCGATGTGCGACTTGAGCTTGCTGAACGGCATGGCGACCGTGTCCTTGTGCGCCGAGTTGGCGTTCCGGACGCGGGTCAACATGTCCGCAATCGGGTCTGTCATGGTCATTGGGCTTCTCCGCCCTCTCTCACCGTGGTTTCATCCGGGGCTGCTGCTCCGGCTGACCTTCGATGTAGATGGTTGTGGGGTGTGCCGCGAGTGCGGCGTGGTCTCGGCAGTGCCTCGACCGGGAAGGCTGCGTCAGCCGTGGTCACCAAGAGGACTTCGTGATCCCGGGGAGCTCGCCGCGGTGGGCCATCTCCCGGAAGCAGATCCGGCACAGGCCGAACTTGCGGTAGACGGCGTGGGGACGACCGCAGCGCTGGCAGCGGGTGTAGCCGCGAACCTTGAACTTCGGCTTCTTGTTCGCCTTGTTGACCAGAGCGGTCTTGGCCATGTCAGTTCTCCTTGAACGGGAAGCCGAGCGCCTTGAGCAGCGCGCGTCCCTCGTCGTCGTTCGTCGCGGTGGTGACGATGGTGATGTCCATGCCCCGGACGCGGTCGATCTTGTCCTGGTCGATCTCGTGGAACATCGACTGCTCCGTGAGACCGAAGGTGTAGTTGCCGCGGCCGTCGAACTGCTTGGGGCTCATGCCGCGGAAGTCACGGATGCGGGGAAGCGCGACCGAGATGAGGCGGTCGAGGAACTCCCACATGCGGTCCCCACGCAGCGTGGTGTGCGTGCCGATCGGCATGCCCTCACGCAGCTTGAACTGGGCGATGGACTTGCGAGCCTTGGTGACGATCGGCTTCTGGCCGGTGATCGCCGTGAGGTCGCGCACCGCGCCGTCGATGAGCTTGCTGTCCTTGGCCGCGTCGCCGACACCCATGTTGACGACGACCTTGACGACGCCCGGGATCTGCATGACGTTGCCGTAGCCGAACTTCTCCTGGAGCGAGCCCTTGATCTCGTCGGCGTAGCGCGCCTTGAGACGGGGCTGGCTGCCCGTGGTGTTCTCGGTCTGGGTGCTCATGGTGCTCACAGGTCCTTGCCCGAGCGCACGCCGACGCGGGTCCGGACGGCCTTCTGGCGTCCGTCACGCTCGACGGTCTCGACGCGGGTCTTGATACGGGTCGGCTTCTTGTCGGAGGGGTCGACCACCTGCACGTTGCTCACGTGGATCGCAGCCTCCTGCACGACCAGGCCACCGGTCTGGCTGCCACGGGCGGTCTGGCCGGCCTTGGTGTGGCGGGTGACGCGGTTGACGCCCTCGACGAGGACGCGCTCGGTCTCGCGGTAGACCGCGATGACCTTGCCGGTCGAACCCTTGTCCTTGCCGGTGAGCACCTGGACGGTGTCACCCTTCTTGATCTTCATTCGCGCGGCCATGGTCACAGGACCTCCGGCGCCAGCGAGATGATCTTCATGAACTTCTTGTCGCGAAGCTCACGGCCCACCGGGCCGAAGATGCGGGTACCACGAGGGTCACCGTCGGTCTTGAGGATCACTGCGGCGTTCTCATCGAACTTGATGTAGGAACCGTCGGAACGACGGCGCTCCTTCTTGGTGCGGACGATGACCGCCTTGACGACGTCACCCTTCTTCACGTTGCCACCGGGGATGGCGTCCTTCACCGTGGCGACGATCGTGTCGCCAATACCGGCATACCGGCGACCCGAGCCCCCGAGAACGCGGATGCACAAGATCTCCTTGGCACCCGTGTTGTCGGCGACGCGCACTCGCGACTCCTGCTGGATCACTTATCTGTCTCCTATACGTCGTGCTGGTTCTCCGCCTCGCGGCGGAGCCTGGCCGAACCTGGGGCTTGCAGTGGCTTACTTCGCCTTTTCGAGGATCTCGACCAGGCGCCAGCGCTTGGTGGCCGAGAGCGGTCGGGTCTCCATGATGAGGACGCGGTCGCCGATGCCGGCGGTGTTGCCCTCGTCGTGTGCCTTGACCTTGCTGGAACGACGCAGCACCTTGCCGTAGAGCGCGTGCTTGACGCGGTCCTCGACCTCGACGACGACGGTCTTGTCCATCTTGTCGCTGACGACGTAGCCCTGGCGGGTCTTGCGGTACTTCCGCGCGTTCTCGGTCTCGGTCTGCACGGTGTCGTCCTTCACGTTCTCACTCACTTGGTGTCCTCCGACGTCGCCGGGGCGGAGCCAATGCCGAGCTCGCGCTCGCGCATCTCGGTGTAGATCCGGGCGATGTCCTTGCGGACCGCACGGAGCCGGCCGTGGTTGTCGAGCTGGCCGGTGGCGGACTGGAACCGCAGGTTGAACAGCTCCTCCTTGGCCTTGCGCAGCTCGTCGACGAGACGGTCGTCGTCGAAGCCACGCAGCTCGTTGGAGATCAGGTCCTTGGAACCGACAGCCATCAGAAGTCACCACCCTCACGCTGGACGAAGCGGCACTTCATCGGCAGCTTGTGCATGGCCAGGCGCATGGCTTCGCGCGCGACCTCTTCGGACACACCGGAGATCTCGAACATGATGCGTCCCGGCTTGACGTTGGCGATCCACCACTCGGGTGAACCCTTACCGGAACCCATGCGGGTCTCAGCCGGCTTCTTGGTGAGCGGGCGGTCGGGGTAGATGTTGATCCACACCTTGCCGCCACGCTTCATGTAGCGCGTCATGGCGATACGCGCGGACTCGATCTGACGGTTGGTGACGTATGCCGGCTCGAGAGCCTGGAGGCCGTAGTCACCGAAGGCGATGGTCGTCCCACCCTTGGCAGCGCCCGAGCGACCCGGGTGGTGCTGCTTGCGGTGCTTGACGCGACGGGGAATCAGCATCAGCTGGCCCCTCCCTCGGTGGTCTCCGCTGCGGCCGGAGCCTCAGCGGCGGCCGGAGCGGCGTCGGTCTGCGGGGCGTCCTGCCGGTCGCCGCGACGAGCGCGGGCCGGACGGTCGGCACCGGGACCGTCGCGACGCGGGCCACGGCCCTGACGCGGCGCGGTGGCCTGCTGGGCGGCGAGCTCACGTGCGGTGACGTCGCCCTTGTAGATCCAGACCTTCACGCCGATGCGGCCGAAGGTGGTCTTGGCCTCGTAGAAGCCCACGTCGATCTGCGCACGAAGGGTGTGCAGCGGCACGCGACCCTCGCGGTAGAACTCGGTGCGGGACATCTCGGCGCCGCCGAGACGGCCGGAGACCTGGACGCGGATGCCCTTGGCACCGGCGCGGGTCGCCGACTGCATGCTCTTGCGCATGGCGCGACGGAACGAGACGCGAGCAGAGAGCTGCTCGGCGACGCCCTGGGCGACGAGCTGCGCATCGGTCTCGGGGTTCTTGACCTCGAGGATGTTCAGCTGCACCTGCTTGCCCGTGAGCTTCTCGAGCTCGCCGCGGATGCGGTCGGCCTCGGCGCCACGGCGGCCGATGACGATGCCCGGACGCGCCGTGTGGATGTCCACGCGGACACGGTCACGGGTGCGCTCGATCTCGACCTTGGAGATGCCCGCGCGCTCCATGCCCTCGGACATGAGCTTGCGGATGGCGACGTCTTCCTTGACGTAGTCGCGGTAGCGCTGACCCTCCTTGGTGGAGTCAGCGAACCAGCGGCTGCGGTGCTCGGACGTGATTCCCAGACGGAAGCCGTGCGGGTTGACCTTCTGACCCATTAGCGGTTGCCTCCCTTGCTGGGCTTGGTCTGGGGCGCGACGACCACGGTGATGTGGCTCGTGCGCTTGTTGATGCGTGAGGCGCGGCCCTGGGCACGGGGACGGAAGCGCTTCATGGTGGCGCCCTCGTCGACGTACGCGGAGGTGATGACGAGCTCGCGCTCGTCGAACCGCTCGGCCGTCTTGTCGGCCTTGACCCGGGCGTTCGCGATGGCGCTCTCGAGCACCTTGAGGATCGGCTCGGACGCCGACTGCGGGGCGAAGCGCAGCGTGGCGATGGCCTCGCTGGCGTTCTTCCCGCGGATGAGGTCGATGACCCGGCGCGCCTTCTGCGCCGTCACCCGGACGTGGCGGGCCTGGGCCCGCGCCTCCAGGGTGGGGTTCTCGGTGGATGTGGTGGCCATCAGCGGCGCCGGCCCTTCTTGTCGTCCTTCACGTGACCCCGGAAGGTGCGCGTGGGTGCGAACTCGCCGAGCTTGTGGCCGACCATCGACTCGGTGACGAACACCGGGACGTGCTTGCGGCCGTCGTGGACGGCGAGGGTGTGGCCGAGCATGTCCGGACTGATGACCGAACGGCGTGACCAGGTCTTGATGACGTTCTTGGTGCCCGCTTCGTTCTGGACGTCGACCTTCTTCTGAAGGTGGCCGTCGATGAAGGGGCCCTTCTTCAAGCTACGAGGCATGTGTCAAAGGCTCCTTGTCAGCGCTTCTTGCCAGTGCGGCGTCGGCGGACGATCATCTTGTCGCTCGGCTTGCCGGGGCGACGGGTGCGCCCCTCGGGCTTGCCCCAGGGGCTCACCGGGTGGCGACCACCGGACGTACGGCCCTCGCCACCACCATGGGGGTGGTCGACCGGGTTCATGACGACACCACGGACGGTCGGGCGCTTGCCCTTCCAGCGCATGCGGCCGGCCTTGCCCCAGTTGATGTTGGACTGCTCGGCGTTGCCGACCTCGCCGATCGTCGCGCGGCAGCGCGCGTCGACGTTGCGGATCTCGCCGGACGGCATACGCAGCTGGGCGTAGGGGCCGTCCTTGGCGACGAGCTGCACCCGGACTCCGGCCGAACGCGCGATCTTCGCGCCGCCACCGGGGCGGAGCTCGACGGCGTGGACGACCGTACCGGTCGGGATGTTGCGCAGCGGCAGGCTGTTGCCGGGCTTGATGTCGGCGCCGGGGCCGTTCTCGATGTTGGCGCCCTGCTCCAGACCCTTGGGGGCCAGGATGTAGCGCTTCTCACCGTCGGCGAAGTGCAGCAGCGCGATGCGCGCCGTGCGGTTGGGGTCGTACTCGATGTGAGCGACCTTGGCCGGGACGCCGTCCTTGTCGTGGCGACGGAAGTCGATGAGTCGGTAGGCGCGCTTGTGGCCACCCCCGATGTGACGCGTCGTGATGCGGCCGTTGTTGTTGCGGCCACCGCTCTTGGTGAGCGGGCGCACGAGCGACTTCTCAGGCGTGCTGCGCGTGACCTCGACGAAGTCGGCGACGCTTGAGCCGCGACGGCCAGGCGTCGTCGGCTTGTACTTGCGGATACCCATGTCGTGTTTCCTTAAGTTCCTCAGTCGTCTCTCAGGCGCCGGCGCTGCCGAAGATGTCGATCGTGCCCTCGCGGAGGGTGACGATCGCGCGCTTGGTGTCCTTGCGCTTGCCCAGGCCGAAGCGGGTACGCCGCGTCTTGCCCTTGCGGTTGAGCGTGTGGACGGAGTCGACCTTGACGTTGAAGATCTTCTCCACGGCGATCTTGATCTCGGTCTTGTTCGAGCGCGGGTCCACGATGAACGTGTACTTGCCCTCGTCGAGCAGCCCGTAGGACTTCTCGGACACGACCGGTGAAATCAGGATGTCCCGGGGGTCCTTGCCGATGCTCACTTGTCCTCCTCGGAGATCTGCTGGGCGGACTCGCCGCCGGCGGGGACGAAGCCGGCAGCCTTGGCGGCATCCGCGGAGCGGAACCAGACCTCGGCGGCGGTGGCGTCGTACCAGCGCGAGCCGGGCACGTGGTACTTCATCGAGTCCTTGTTGCCCTTGACGTCGAAGCCCGCCGGAGCGGACCCGTCCTCGAGGGCGGCGTGGCTGTCCGGCCCGAAGCCGGTGTCGGCCTCGGTCTCGTCGGCCTCGACGGTGTCGGTCTCGACGAGCGTGGCGGGCTTGGTGGCCTTCGCCGGCTTGTCGGCCTTCGCGGGCTTGTCGGCCTTCGCGACGGGGGCGGCCTCGGTCTCGACGACCTCGACGGACTCCATGGACGCGACCGCAGCGGCGGGGCCGGCGACGAACGCGTCGAAGGCGGCCTGCGTGAAGACCACGTCGTCCGCGCAGAGCACGTCGTACGTGTTGAGCTGGTCGGCGGCGATGACGTGGACGTTGTCCAGGTTGCGCACCGACTTCATCGACACGATGTCGCTGCGGTCGAGGACGATGAGCATGTTCTTGCGGTCGGTCAGGCCCGCGAGCAGCGCGACGACGTCCTTGGTGGACGGCGCGTTGCCGGTGACGAGCGAGGTGACGACGTGGATGCGGCCGTGACGCGCCCGGTCGGAGAGGGCACCGCGCAGGGCGGCTGCCTTCATCTTCTTGGGGGTGCGCTGCGAGTAGTCACGCGGCTGGGGGCCGTGGACGACGCCACCGCCGGTCCAGTGCGGCGCGCGGGTCGAGCCCGCACGGGCGCGGCCGGTGCCCTTCTGGCGGTGCGGCTTGCGGCCACCACCGCGGACCTCGCCGCGGGTCTTGGTCGAGTGCGTGCCCTGACGCGCGGCGGCGAGCTGGGCGACGACGACCTGGTGGATGAGCGGGATGTTCGTCTGCACGTCGAAGATCTCGGCGGGCAGCTCGACGTTGACGGTGTTCGTGGCCATCGTGGTCACGCTCCCTTCACGGCGTTGCGGACGAGCACGACCGCGCCGCGGGGACCGGGAACGGCGCCCTTGACGAGCAGCAGGCCGCGGTCGGCGTCGACGGCGTGGATGGTGAGGTTCTGGGTGGTCTGACGCACGCCACCCATGCGGCCGGCCATGCGCATGCCCTTGAAGACACGACCCGGGGTGGCGCAGCCACCGATCGAGCCCGGCTTGCGGTGGTTCTTGTGGGAACCGTGGGAGGACGAGACGCCGTGGAAGCCGTGACGCTTCATGACGCCGGCGAAGCCCTTGCCCTTGGTCGTGCCGGACACGTCGACGGCCTGGCCGGCCTCGAAGGTCTCGGCGGTGAGCTCCTGGCCCAGCGAGTACTCGGCGGCGTCCGCGGTGCGGAGCTCGACGAGGTGGCGGCGCGGCGTGACGCCGGCCTTCTCGAAGTGGCCGGTGAGCGGCTTGGTCACCTTGCGCGGGTCGATCGCGCCGAACGCGATCTGCACGGCGGCGTAGCCGTCCTTGCTCGCGTCGCGGACCTGCGTGACGACGCAGGGGCCCGCCTCGATGACGGTGACGGGGACGAGCCGGTTGTCGGCGTCCCACACCTGGGTCATGCCGAGCTTCTTGCCCAGCACGCCCTTCACGGTCTTGTCTGCAATGTTGGTCATCTGGTCAACCCTCAGAGCTTGATCTCGATGTTGACGTCAGCCGGGAGGTCGAGGCGCATCAGCGAGTCGACGGCCTTGGGCGTCGGGTCGATGATGTCGATGAGGCGCTTGTGGGTGCGCATCTCGAAGTGCTCGCGGCTGTCCTTGTACTTGTGCGGCGAACGGATGACCACGAAGACGTTCTTCTCCGTGGGCAGCGGCACAGGGCCGACCACCGTTGCGCCGGCACGGGTCACCGTGTCGACGATCTTCCGCGCCGAGTTGTCGATGACCTCGTGGTCATACGACTTCAAGCGGATGCGGATCTTCTGTCCCGCCATCTTGGCTTCCGTCTCTCTCTCGCCGTCGTCTTGCATCTGTCTGTGGCCGGTGTCGGTCCGACCCCCGAGGTCGGGCGTGTCGCGCCCGATCCGCAGTCCGACGGCAGACGCGATGGTTCGCGTCGTGTCGTCGGGTGGATCGAATCTCCGGTGAACCGGGGTTGCTCTGGTCTGCCGTGTGTCGCCCCGGGGTGGCCGGTTCGGTTGGTTCTCACGTGCACTGGCGGAACGGTGTCGCCTCGAGTGGTCGAGGCGATGGCGTCCTGCACCCAGCAACCTGACAAGTGTGCCAGAGGCGGTGTCGACCTACCAAATCGGGGCTGCCGCGGGCGGCAACGGTGTGCACGTGGCACGTCGCGCTCGCGCGTGTGCCGCCGGGTCAGCGGCGGCCGCGGTCGGCCTGCTCCCGCGTGCTCGAGCTCTCGTCGTCGCGACCTGCCCGCTCCCGCAGGCGGCGGCCCTCGGCGACGTGCTCCTCGTGCTTCTTCTCCTTCTTGGTGAGGTTCGTGTCGTCGCGCGGAGGCAGCTGGAGGGTCTCCTCGGCCTCGATGCCTGCCTGGAGCTGGCGCGACCGCTCGAGCTCGGAGTCCACCTCGGCACCGAAGAGCAGGGCGAGGTTGGTGAGCCAGAGCCACAGCAGGAAGACGATGACCCCCGCCAGCGACCCGTAGGTCTTGTTGTAGGAGCCGAAGTTGGCCACGTAGAGCCCGAAGAGGATCGACGCGACGAGCCAGGTCACGATGGCGATCCCGGCGCCCACGCTGATCCACCGGAACGTGGGCTGCTTGATGTTGGGCGTCGAGTAGTAGAGGAGCGCGACGAGCACGGCCACCACGAGCAGGATGACCGGCCACTTGGCGATGTTCCAGATGGTCACGGCGCCGGACCCGAGCCCGATCGTCTCCCCCACGGTCTCGGCGAGGGGACCGCTGACGACGAGCGCCACCAGCACGAGGGCCACCATGATGACGCCCACGAGGGTGATGAGGAGCTGCAGCGGCCGCAGCTTCCAGAACGGCCGGCCCTCGTCGATCTGGTAGATGCGGTTCATCGCGCGCCCGAATGCCCCGACGTAGCCCGATGCCGACCACAGCGCACCGGCGAGCCCGGTAACGAGTGCGAACCCGGCGGCGTTGGTCTGCGTCATCTGGTTGATCGGGCCCTCCAGCTGGTCCGCGGCGTTGGCCTGGCCGAGGTCGCGCACCATGTCGAGCAGGGCGGTCGTCGTGGACTCCCCCTGCCCGAACACCCCGAGCAGGGAGACGAGGGCGAGGAGGGCCGGGAACAGCGACAGCACCGAGTAGTAGGTCAGCGCGGCGGCGAGGTCGGTGCAGCCGTCCGCGCTGAACTCCGCCCAGGCCTTCTTGGCGGTGTACTTCCAGGAGGGCCTGGTCAGGTCGCCCGGAGAGTCGGGCTTCTCACCCGCGTCCGGGTGGGGAGCCGTCCGGGACGTGGTGCTGCTGCTGCTGCCTTCGTGTGCCATGGCGGGAGTCCTACCCCGCTCCCCCGGCGAGCATTCATCCCGTCCACTGCGGTGGACCCGTCGTGACCCCGTGGACGGGTCCACGGGGTCACGGGGTCACGGGGTGCGGCGGTCGGTCAGCGCGGTCCCCCGCCGCCCAGGACGCCTGCGTCGAACGCCTTGAGGACAGAGGCCCTGTCCGCGTCGCTCAGGGTGCCGTCGTCGACGGCGGTGTCGAGCCGCTCCTCCAGCCGGGTGCGGTGCTCGGCCTGGTGCTCGCCGCGGATCTCGGCGAGTGCAGCCGTCAGCTTCGCCTCCGTGACACCGAGCTCCTCGGCCAGGGCGGTGACGTATGCCGCCTGCCGCGCCTCGCGCTCGGCCTCGGTCGGCCGGGTGCCCTCCGCGGGCCTCTCGGTCGGGCGGGTGGCCTCCCGGACCTTGGTGACGGCGGCCTCGACCGTCGCCTCGTCGAGCCCGAGCTGTTCGGCGAGGGCCGAGGCGTCGGCCCCACGCATCCCGCCCTTGCCACCGGGGCCGTGGCCGCCGCGGCGTTCACCCATGGCGTCCGAGGTGCTGGGGGCGTCGTCGGAGTCGGAGGTGGCACTCGAGCTGCTGGGCGCGGGGGTGGGCGTGGTCTCGGCCAGTGCCGCGTTGGCACCGACTCCGAGGGTGACGATCGCGGCCGCGCCGGCCATGCCGGCCAGTGCCGTGGTCTTCGTGATCCTGGTCATCGTGGTGTCCTCTCGTGAGGGCCGGCCCGGGTGGCTGACCTCGTTGGCTCCACTGTCGGACGCTCGACTGGGGCGGACCCATGGCGAACCTGTCACGAGCCTGTCAGTCCACAGCGCGGGCCCGCCGTCACGGGGGGGGGCGCGGAGGGGACGCGGAAGGGCCCCGTGTGCCGGACGGCATACGGGGCCCTTCGCGATGGGGCGTCGGTGCGACGCGACCAGCGTCAGATCACCCGGCGACGACGTCGCCGAAGGTCACTTGGTGATCTTGGTGACGCGACCGGCGCCGACGGTCCGTCCACCCTCACGGATGGCGAACTTGAGGCCCTCTTCCATGGCGATCGGCTGGATGAGCTCGACCGACATCTCGGTGTTGTCGCCGGGCATGACCATCTCGGTGCCCTCGGGCAGCGAGACGACGCCGGTGACGTCCGTGGTGCGGAAGTAGAACTGCGGGCGGTAGTTGTCGTAGAACGGCGTGTGACGGCCGCCCTCGTCCTTGGACAGGATGACGACGTTGGCCTCGAAGTTCGTGTGCGGGGTGATCGAGCCCGGCTTGCAGATGACCTGCCCGCGCTCGACCTCCTCGCGCTTGATGCCACGGATGAGGAGACCGACGTTCTCTCCCGCGCGACCCTCGTCGAGGAGCTTGCGGAACATCTCGATGCCGGTGACCGTGGTCTTGGTGGCCGGGCCCTCGTGGATGCCGACGATCTCGACGTCCTCGTTGACCTTGAGGATGCCGCGCTCGATACGACCGGTGACGACGGTGCCACGACCGGTGATCGTGAAGACGTCCTCGACGGGCATGAGGAACGGCTTGTCGACGTCACGCTCGGGCTCCGGGACGGCCTCGTCGACCGCGTCCATGAGCTCGATGACCGACTTGCCCCACTCGGCGTCGCCCTCGAGCGCCTTGAGCGCCGAGACCTTGACCACGGGGACGTCGTCGCCGGGGAACTCGTAGGTCGACAGCAGCTCGCGGACCTCCATCTCGACGAGCTCGAGGATCTCCTCGTCGTCGACCATGTCGGCCTTGTTGAGCGCCACGACGATGTAGGGGACACCCACCTGGCGAGCCAGGATGATGTGCTCCTTGGTCTGCGGCATCGGGCCGTCAGTGGCGGCGACGACGAGAATCGCACCGTCCATCTGCGCAGCACCGGTGATCATGTTCTTCACGTAGTCCGCGTGACCGGGGCAGTCAACGTGGGCGTAGTGACGCTTCTCGGTCTGGTACTCGATGTGCGCGATGGAGATGGTGATACCGCGCTGCTTCTCCTCGGGCGCCTTGTCGATGTCGTCGAACGCGAACTGCGGGTTCAGGTCCGGGAACTTGTCGTGCAGGACCTTCGAGATCGCAGCCGTCAGCGTCGTCTTTCCATGGTCAATGTGACCGATGGTGCCGATGTTGACGTGCGGCTTGGTCCGCTCGAACTTTGCCTTCGCCACTTGTTGTCCTCCTCAGGACTCTTCTTTGGTGAAACGCAACACGGCCGTGAGGGACGTGGCGTCGTTCTGGGATGGTGCTTTGGGGATGTGGTTGCTCTGGACGCTGTCAACGTCGTGCCGTGCCGACAGGGTGCCCAGATCCGGACCAGCGACCAGTCTAGCGGTCACTCGCCCCGGGTCTTGGCGATGATCTCCTCGGCCACGGACTTGGGAACCTCGGCGTAGGAGTCGAACTCCATCGAGTAGTTCGCCCGGCCCTGAGTCTTGGACCGGAGGTCGCCGACGTAGCCGAACATCTCGGACAGCGGGACGAGGCCCTTGACGACCTTGGCGCCGCTGATGTCCTCCATGGCCTGGATGTGGCCACGGCGCGAGTTGATGTCGCCGATGACGTCACCCATGTAGAGCTCGGGAGTGCGCACCTCGACGGCCATCATCGGCTCGAGGAGCACGGGGTCGGCCTTGCGGACGGCCTCCTTGAGCGCCATCGAACCGGCGATCTTGAACGCCATCTCCGAGGAGTCGACGTCGTGGTAGGAACCGTCCAGCAGCGAGGCCTTGATGCCGACGAGCGGGTAACCCGCGAGCACGCCGTACTGCATGGCGTCCTGGATGCCGGCGTCGACCGACGGGATGTACTCGCGCGGGATGCGCCCGCCGGTGACCTTGTTCTCGAACTCGTACAGCTCACCGGACTCGGTGGTGTCGAGGGGCTCGAGGCGGATCTGGATCTTGGCGAACTGGCCCGACCCACCCGTCTGCTTCTTGTGGGTGTAGTCGTGCTTCTCGACCGTGCGACGGATCGTCTCGCGGTAGGCGACCTGCGGCTTGCCGACGTTGGCCTCGACCTTGAACTCGCGCTTCATGCGGTCGACGAGGATGTCGAGGTGGAGCTCGCCCATGCCGGCGATGATCGTCTGGCCCGTGTCCTCGTCGAGGTGGACCTGGAAGGTCGGGTCCTCGGCGGAGAGCTTCTGGATGGCCGTGGAGAGCTTCTCCTGGTCACCCTTGGTCTTGGGCTCGATGGCCACCTGGATGACCGGGTCCGGGAACGACATCGACTCGAGCACGATCTGCTGGTCGGGGTCGCTCAGGGTGTCACCGGTCGTGGTGTCCTTGAGGCCGATCGCGGCGTAGATGTGGCCCGCGAGGGCCTCGTCGACCGGGTTCTCCTTGTTGGCGTGCATCTGGAAGAGCTTGCCGATGCGCTCCTTCTTCCCCTTGGTCGTGTTGACGACCGCGGTGCCTGCGGAGATGTGCCCCGAGTAGACCCGGATGAAGGTGAGGGTGCCGAAGAACGGGTGCGTGGCGACCTTGAAGGCCAGCGCCGAGAACGGCTCGGTGGTGTCCGGCTTGCGGGTCAGCTCGACCTCCTCGTGGTTCGGCTTGTGGCCGACCATGGGGGGCACGTCGATCGGCGAGGGGAGGTAGTCGACGACCGCGTCGAGCATCGGCTGGACGCCACGGTTCTTGAACGCCGAGCCGCAGAGGATCGGGTAGAGCTCGGAGCGGACGGTCAGCGTGCGGATGCCGGCCTTGATCTCGGCCACCGTGAGGTCCTCGCCACCGAGGTACTTCTCCATGAGGGCGTCGTCGGACTCGGCGACGCGCTCGATGAGGTGGTGGCGGTACTCGTCGGCCTTGGCCTGGAGGTCCGCGGGGATCTCCTGGACCTCGTACTTGGCACCCATGGTGACGTCACCCTTGGAGTCACCGGGCCACACCAAGGCGCGCATCTCGACCAGGTCGATGACACCGAGGAAGTCGTTCTCGGCGCCGATCGGCAGCTGGATGACGAGCGGCTCCGCACCGAGGCGGTCCTTGATGGTGTCGACGGTGAAGTAGAAGTCCGCGCCGAGCTTGTCCATCTTGTTGACGAAGCAGATGCGCGGGACGTCGTACTTGTCGGCCTGGCGCCACACCGTCTCGGACTGGGGCTCGACGCCCTCCTTGCCGTCGAAGACGGCGACGGCGCCGTCGAGGACGCGCAGCGACCGCTCGACCTCGACGGTGAAGTCGACGTGACCGGGGGTGTCGATGATGTTGACCTGGTTGTCGCCCCAGAAGGAGGTCACGGCGGCGGACGTGATCGTGATGCCGCGCTCCTTCTCCTGCTCCATCCAGTCGGTCGTCGAGGCGCCGTCGTGCGTCTCACCGATCTTGTGGTTGACGCCGGTGTAGAAGAGGATGCGCTCCGTCACCGTCGTCTTGCCGGCATCGATGTGGGCCATGATGCCGATGTTGCGGACCATGGTCAGGTCCGTCAGGACGTCGAGTGCCACTCGTTCATCTCATTCCTGGTAGCTGAAGTTCTGCGTGCTGTGTCGTGCAGGGGGCAGTTCCAACGGAACTGCGGGTCCCGGTATGCCGGCCCGCGCGGTGGGCGCGGGTCCCGCGCTCTGCGTGGGCCGGCATACCGGTCGCTGTCACCAGCGGTAGTGCGCGAAGGCCCGGTTCGACTCGGCCATCTTGTGGGTGTCCTCGCGGCGCTTGACTGCGGCGCCGAGGCCGTTGGAGGCGTCGAGGATCTCGTTCATGAGGCGCTCGGTCATCGTCTTCTCACGACGCTGACGCGAGTAGCCGACCAGCCAGCGCAGCGACAGGGTCACGGCCCGGTTGGGCTTGACCTCGATCGGCACCTGGTAGGTGGCGCCACCGACGCGGCGGGACTTGACCTCGAGCGTGGGCTTGATGTTGTCGAGCGCGCGCTTGAGGAGCAGCACGGGGTCGGTGCCGGTCTTCTCGCGGGCACCCTCGAGGGCGCCGTAGACGATGGTCTCGGCGATGGACTTCTTGCCGTCGAGGAGGATCTTGTTGACCAGCTGGGTCACGAGCGGGCTCTGGTAGACCGGGTCGATGAGCAGCGGGCGCTTGGGCGCGGGGCCTTTACGGGGCATTACTTCTTCTCCTTCTTGGCGCCGTAGCGGCTGCGAGCCTGCTTGCGGCCCTTGACACCCTGGGTGTCGAGCGAGCCGCGGACGATCTTGTAGCGGACGCCGGGAAGGTCCTTCACACGGCCACCGCGGACGAGCACGATGGAGTGCTCCTGGAGGTTGTGACCCTCACCGGGGATGTAGGCCGTGACCTCGATGCCCGAGGTGAGCTTGACGCGCGCGACCTTGCGGAGCGCGGAGTTCGGCTTCTTGGGGGTGGTGGTGTACACGCGGGTACACACACCGCGGCGCTGCGGAGAGCCCTTGAGGGCAGGAGTGGTCGTCTTCGTGACCTTGTCCTGCCGGCCCTTGCGCACCAGCTGGTTGATGGTAGGCAACCTGGATCCTTTGTCTGTCTGGTCGATGTCGCGGCGGTTGCCGCGACTCCTTGGGGTGTCCGGAGCGTCGACCCCCGAGGTCGGGCGTGTCACTCCGGGTGCTCTCCCCTGCACTCCCCGCGCCAGCCCGCGTCACCCTGGGGTGACTCGGTCGTGGAATGGGGTGCCCGGCGAGAGGTGGGCGGCCGTGCGCTGACGCACGCGGCTCGTGTCGTCTGGTCCTAGCCAGACACGCGGATCCACGATACCGGCATGCGAGGAGGGCACCAAATCGCCCCGACCTCCCCCTCCCCCGCAACGTCTGCGCCAACGGTCGCCCTGGCGACCGTTGGCGCAGACGCAACGAGGGGTGGCGGCGCGGCGGGACAGCGATGTCAGGCGTCGAGGCGCTCGAAGGCGGGGGCGTACCGGAACGGGCCCGCCTGCTCGGGGCGCCAGGCGCGCAGCGTCTTCGCCTGGAAGTGGGCCGGGTCCCACGGGCCCGGGCAGCCGATGCCCAGCTCGCCCGCGGGGACGAAGCCGAAGTGCGCGT
This sequence comes from Knoellia aerolata DSM 18566, assembly GCF_000768695.1. GTDB lineage: Bacteria > Actinomycetota > Actinomycetes > Actinomycetales > Dermatophilaceae > Knoellia > Knoellia aerolata. The sequence goes on along the minus strand of NZ_AVPL01000001.1, from coordinate 142,926 downwards.
AGTAGGCGGGGTCCCCGAGCAGGACGATCACCGCGTCGCCGCGCTGCTCGGCCGAGGCGATGACCGAGGCCATGAGCGCCGCGCCGATCCCCTGCCGCTGCAGCTCGGGGGTGACGGCGATCGGCCCCAGGCCCACCGAGGGCGACTCCCCCAGCGTCGCGGTGGAGCACATGACGTGCCCGACGACGACGCCGTCGAGCTCGGCGACGAAGGTGAGCTCGTCGATGACGTCCCCGTCGCCCCGCAGCTCGTCGACCAGGCTCGACTCCACCGAGCGGGCGGCCCCCTCGACGCGCGGGAACGCGTCGTCGTGCAGCGCGGCGATCTGCGCGTGGTCCGTGGGCTGCTCGCGCCTGATGGTCATGTCGTCACGCATGGGCCCAGCCTCTCATCCCGTTACGTCTGCGGATGTGGCGGTTCTAGCCGCCACATCCGCAGACGCAGCAAGGAGGTAACCCCACGACGAAGGGCGGGTATGCCGTGTGGTGACCACACGGCATACCCGCCCTTGTCGAACGGGTGCGTCAGACCTCAGAGGCGGTCGAGGCCCAGCTCGCTGTCGTCGAGGCGGACGGCCTCGCCCGAGCCCGGTCCGAAGGCCGGGTAGGCGAACTCGTCGTAGCTCGGCATCGAGTACATCGCGGCCTTGGCCTCCTCGGTCGGCTCCACGTTGATGTTGCGGTAGCGCGACAGCCCGGTCCCGGCAGGGATGAGCTTTCCGAGGATGACGTTCTCCTTGAGGCCGAGGAGGGAGTCGGACTTGCCCTCCATGGCGGCCTCGGTGAGCACGCGGGTGGTCTCCTGGAAGGAGGCCGCCGACAGCCACGACTCGGTCGCGAGCGAGGCCTTGGTGATGCCCATGAGCTCGGGACGACCGGAGGCGGGGGTGCCGCCCTCGGAGACGACGCGACGGTTCTCGTCCTCGAAGCGGCCACGCTCGGCGAGCATGCCCGGGAGCAGCTCGGCGTCGCCGGCCTCGATGATCGTGATCCGGCGCAGCATCTGCCGCACGATGACCTCGATGTGCTTGTCGTGGATCGACACGCCCTGCTGGCGGTACACGTGCTGGACCTCGTCCACGAGGTGGATCTGGACCGCACGCGGGCCGAGGATGCGCAGGACCTGCTTCGGGTCGATGGAGCCGACCGTGAGCTGGTGCCCGACCTCGACGCTCTGGCCGTCGGTGACGAGCAGGCGGGCCCGCTTGATCACCGGGTAGGCGTGCTCCTCGGAGCCGTCGTCCGGCGTGAGCAGGATGCGACGCGCCTTGTCGGTCTCCTCGATGGTGATCCGTCCGCTGGCCTCGGCGATCGGGGCGACACCCTTGGGGGTGCGCGCCTCGAAGAGCTCGACGACACGGGGCAGACCCTGCGTGATGTCGTCACCGGCCACACCACCGGTGTGGAAGGTGCGCATCGTCAGCTGGGTACCGGGCTCACCGATCGACTGGGCCGCGATGATGCCGACGGCCTCGCCGATGTCGACGAGCTTGCCCGTGGCGAGCGAGCGGCCGTAGCAGGCCGCACACGTGCCCACCTTGCTGTCGCAGGTGAGGACGGACCGGACCTTGACGTTGTCGATACCGGCCGCGAAGAGCGCACCGATGACGAGGTCACCGAGGTCGATGCCGGCCTCGGCCAGCGTCTCGCCGTCCTTGACGACGTCGTCCGCGAGCGTGCGGGCGTAGACCGAGGTCTCGACGTCCTCGTGGACCGTCCGGTTGCCCGTGCGCTCGTCGGTGGCCGCGATCGGCATCGGCAGACCGCGGTCGGTGCCGCAGTCGTCCTCGCGGACGATGACGTCCTGCGACACGTCGACGAGACGACGCGTGAGGTAGCCCGAGTCGGCGGTCCGCAGTGCGGTGTCCGCCAGGCCCTTGCGCGAGCCGTGCGTGGAGATGAAGAACTCGAGCACGGACAGGCCCTCGCGGAAGTTCGCGCGGATCGGTCGCGGGATGATGTCGCCCTTCGGGTTGGACACCAGCCCTCGCATGCCGGCGATCTGGCGCAGCTGCATCCAGTTGCCGCGAGCACCCGACGAGACCATGCGGAAGATGGTGTTGGTCGGCGGGATGTTCGCCTCCATCTCCTTGGCGACCTCGTTGGTGGCCTGGGTCCAGATCTCGATGAGCTCCTGGCGACGCTCGTCGTCGGTGATGAGACCGCGCTCGTACTGGGTCTGGACCTTGGTCGCCTTGGTCTCGTAGGCCTCGAGGATCTCGAGCTTGCGAGGAGGCGTGACGACGTCGGAGATGGCGACCGTGATGCCGGACCGGGTGGCCCAGTGGAAGCCGTACTCCTTGAGCGCGTCCAGCGAGGCCGCGACCTGCACCTTGGTGTAGCGCTCGGCGAGGTCGTTGACGATCGTCGAGAGACGCTTCTTGTCGACCTGGTCGTTGACGTACGGGTAGTCCACCGGCAGCGTCTCGTTGAAGAGCGCGTTGCCGAGGGACGTCTCCGGCAGCCACTCCTTGACGAAGCCCTCGGCGTCGGGCTCGACGCCCTCGGGCAGCACGGCCCCGGGGGTCGGGACGACGTCCTTGAGACGGATCCGCACCGGGGTGCCGAGCAGGATCTCGCCGGCGTCGAACGCCATCCGGGCCTCGGAGACGGTCGAGAAGACCCGTCCCTCACCCTGGCTGCCCTCGATGGGCGACGTGAGGTGGTAGAGGCCGATGATCATGTCCTGGGTGGGCATGGTCACGGGGCGGCCGTCGGCCGGCTTGAGGATGTTGTTGCTCGACAGCATGAGGATGCGGGCCTCGGCCTGCGCCTCCGCGGAGAGCGGGACGTGGACGGCCATCTGGTCACCGTCGAAGTCCGCGTTGAACGCGGTGCAGACGAGCGGGTGGATCTGGATGGCCTTGCCCTCGACGAGCTGCGGCTCGAACGCCTGGATGCCGAGCCGGTGCAGCGTGGGTGCACGGTTGAGCAGCACCGGGTGCTCGGTGATGACCTCTTCGAGGACGTCCCACACGACCGAGCGGTGACGCTCGACCATGCGCTTGGCCGACTTGATGTTCTGCGCGTGGTCGAGGTCGACGAGGCGCTTCATCACGAACGGCTTGAACAGCTCGAGGGCCATCTGCTTGGGCAGGCCGCACTGGTGCAGCTTGAGCTGCGGGCCGACGACGATGACCGAACGGCCGGAGTAGTCGACGCGCTTGCCGAGGAGGTTCTGGCGGAAACGCCCCTGCTTGCCCTTGAGCATGTCGGACAGCGACTTGAGCGGACGGTTGCCGGGACCCGTGACCGGGCGACCACGACGACCGTTGTCGAAGAGGCTGTCGACGGCCTCCTGCAGCATCCGCTTCTCGTTGTTGACGATGATCTCGGGCGCGCCGAGGTCGAGCAGTCGCTTGAGGCGGTTGTTGCGGTTGATGACGCGACGGTAGAGGTCGTTGAGGTCCGACGTCGCGAAGCGGCCACCGTCGAGCTGCACCATCGGGCGCAGGTCCGGCGGGATGACCGGGACGGCGTCGAGGACCATGCCGGCCGGCTTGTTGGTCGTCGTCATGAAGGCGGAGACGACCTTGAGCCGCTTGAGGGCACGGGTCTTCTTCTGGCCCTTGCCGGTGGCGATGATCTCGCGCAGCAGCAGCGCCTCGGCGTCGAGGTCGAAGGACTCCAGACGCTTCTGGATCGCGGCGGCGCCCATGCCACCCTCGAAGTACAGACCGAAGCGGTCACGCATCTCGCGGTAGAGGATCTCGTCACCCTCGAGGTCCTGGACCTTGAGGTTCTTGAACCGGTCCCACACCTGCGCCAGGCGCTCGACCTGGGCGTCGGCGCGCTTGCGGATCTGGTTCATCTCGCGCTCGGCGGAGTCGCGGACCTTGCGCTTGGCGTCGGACTTGGCACCCTCGGCCTCGAGGGCGGCGATGTCGGCCTCGAGCTTCTTGGCGCGGGTCTCGACGTCGGCGTCGCGACGGTTCTCCAGCTCCTTCTTCTCGACCTCGATCTGGGCCTCGAGCGAGGGCAGGTCGGTGTGACGCTGGTCCTCGTCGACGCTCGTGATCATGTAGGCGGCGAAGTAGATGACCTTCTCGAGGTCCTTCGGCGCGAGGTCGAGCAGGTAGCCCAGGCGGGACGGGACGCCCTTGAAGTACCAGATGTGGGTGACGGGGGCGGCGAGCTCGATGTGGCCCATCCGCTCACGACGCACGGCCGCACGGGTCACCTCGACGCCGCAGCGCTCACAGATGATGCCCTTGAAGCGGACGCGCTTGTACTTGCCACACGCGCATTCCCAGTCCCGGGTCGGGCCGAAGATCTTCTCGCAGAAGAGTCCGTCCTTCTCGGGCTTGAGGGTGCGGTAGTTGATGGTCTCGGGCTTCTTCACCTCGCCATGGCTCCACTCACGGATGGAGTCGGCGGTGGCGAGGCCAATGCGCAGTTCGTCGAAGAAGTTGACGTCGAGCACGTGGTTCCTTCTCTCGTTGCTCTAGCTAAATCAGAATTGTGGGTCGTCAGCAGGCTGGGTATGCCGTGCGCTCGCCGAGCGCGGTGTGCGGACGGGAGCGCACGGCATACGGGTCAGACCTCTTCGACCGAACTGGGCTCGCGGCGGGACAGGTCGATACCGAGCTCCTCCGCGGCGCGGAAGACGTCCTCTTCGGCCTCACGCATCTCGATGGCCTGGCCGTCGCTGGACAGGACCTCGACGTTGAGGCAGAGGCTCTGCATCTCCTTGATGAGCACCTTGAAGGACTCGGGGATGCCGGGCTCGGGGATGTTGTCGCCCTTGACGATGGCCTCGTAGACCTTCACGCGGCCGTTGACGTCGTCCGACTTGATCGTCAGCAGCTCCTGCAGCGCGTAGGCGGCGCCGTAGGCCTCGAGGGCCCACACCTCCATCTCACCGAAGCGCTGGCCACCGAACTGGGCCTTACCGCCGAGCGGCTGCTGGGTGATCATCGAGTACGGACCCGTGCTGCGTGCGTGGATCTTGTCGTCCACGAGGTGGTGCAGCTTGAGGATGTACATGTATCCGACCGAGACCGGCTCCGGGTACGGCTCGCCGGAGCGACCGTCGAAGAGCATGGTCTTGCCGGACCCGTCGATGAGACGGACACCGTCACGGGTCTTGCGGGTGCTGTCGAGCAGGCCGACGATCTCGTTCTCGCGCACGCCGTCGAAGACGGGCGAGGCGACCCGGGTGCCGGGCTCGGCCGAGCGGGCGTCGGAGGGGATGAGGTTGGCCCACTCGGGGCTGCCCTCGATGTCCCAGCCACGGCTCGCGGCCCAGCCCAGGTGCAGCTCGAGGATCTGGCCGATGTTCATTCGACCGGGGACCCCGAGCGGGTTGAGCACGACGTCGACCGGCGTGCCGTCCTCGAGGAACGGCATGTCCTCGACCGGCAGGATCTTGGAGATGACGCCCTTGTTGCCGTGACGACCGGCGAGCTTGTCACCGTCGGTGATCTTGCGCTTGTTGGCGACGTAGACACGCACGAGCTGGTTGACGCCCGGGGGCAGCTCGTCGCCGTCGTCCTTCTCGAACACCTTGACGGCGATGACCGTGCCGGTCTCACCGTGGGGCACCTTGAGGGACGTGTCGCGGACCTCGCGCGCCTTCTCACCGAAGATCGCGCGGAGCAGGCGCTCCTCCGGGGTCAGCTCGGTCTCGCCCTTGGGCGTGACCTTGCCGACGAGGAGGTCACCGTCACGGACCTCGGCCCCGATGCGGATGATCCCGCGCTCGTCGAGGTCCGCGAGGACCTCCTCGGAGACGTTGGGGATGTCGCGGGTGATCTCCTCCGGGCCGAGCTTGGTGTCACGGGCGTCGACCTCGTGCTCCTCGATGTGGATCGAGGAGAGGACGTCGTCCTGCACCAGGCGCTGGCTGAGGATGATCGCGTCCTCGTAGTTGTGGCCCTCCCACGGCATGAACGCCACGAGGAGGTTGCGGCCGAGCGCCATCTCGCCACCGTCGGTCGCGGGACCGTCGGCGATGAGTCCGGACTTCTCGACCCGGTCACCCTCGGCCACGACCACACGCTGGTTGTAGCTGTTGCCCTGGTTGGAGCGGGTGAACTTGTCGATCCGGTACGTGCGCGAGGTGCCGTCGTCGGCGGCGACCGTGACGAGGTCAGCCGACACCTCGGTGACCACGCCCGCCTTTTCGGCGATGACGACGTCACCGGAGTCGACCGCTGCGCGGTACTCCATGCCGGTGCCGACGAGCGGGGCCTCGGCCTTGACGAGCGGCACGGCCTGGCGCTGCATGTTGGACCCCATGAGCGCGCGGTTGGCGTCGTCGTGCTCGAGGAACGGGATGAGCGCGGTCGCGGCCGAGACCATCTGGCGGGCGGAGACGTCGATGTAGTCGACGTCGTCACCCGGGATGTACTCGACCTCGCCACCCTTGACGCGCACGAGCACGCGCTCGTGGGCGAAGCGCTCACCCTCGGCGTCGAGGGTCGCGTTGGCCTGGGCGATGACGTGCTCGTCCTCTTCGTCCGCCGACAGGTAGTGGATCTCGTCGGTGATGCGACCCTTGGTGACCTTGCGGTACGGGGTCTCGATGAAGCCGAACGCGTTGATGCGGCCGTAGGACGCGAGCGAGCCGATGAGGCCGATGTTCGGGCCCTCCGGGGTCTCGATCGGGCACATGCGGCCGTAGTGCGACGGGTGGACGTCACGGACCTCCATGCCGGCGCGGTCACGGGAGAGACCACCCGGGCCCAGGGCGGACAGACGACGCTTGTGCGTCAGCCCCGAGAGCGGGTTGTTCTGGTCCATGAACTGCGACAGCTGGGAGGTGCCGAAGAACTCCTTGATCGAGGCCACCACGGGGCGGATGTTGATCAGGGTCTGCGGCGTGATCGCCTCGACGTCCTGCGTGGTCATCCGCTCGCGGACGACGCGCTCCATCCGGGACAGGCCCGTGCGGACCTGGTTCTGGATGAGCTCGCCGACGTTGCGCAGGCGACGGTTGCCGAAGTGGTCGATGTCGTCGGTCTCGACCCGCACGTCCACGGACTCGCCCTTGCGGGTGCCCGGGAGCGTCTCGTCGCCGTTGTGCAGGGCGACGATGTACTTGATGGTCGCGACGATGTCGTCGATGGCCAGCGTCGAGTTGGTGAGCTCGCCGTCGAGGCCGAGCTTCTTGTTGATCTTGTAACGACCGACCTTGGCCAGGTCGTAGCGCTTGCCGTTGAAGTAGAGGTTGTCGAGCAGGTTCTGCGCGGCCTCACGGGTGGGCGGTTCGCCCGGACGCAGCTTGCGGTAGATGTCGAGCAGCGCGTCGTCCTGGCCCTGGGTGTTGTCCTTGTCCAGGGTGAGCTCGATCGACTCGTAGCCGGCGAACTCCTCACGGATCTGGGCCTCGGTCATGCCGAGCGCCTTGAGGAGGACGGTGACCGACTGCTTGCGCTTGCGGTCGACGCGGACGCCGACCATGTCGCGCTTGTCGATCTCGAACTCGAGCCAGGCGCCACGGCTCGGGATGATCTTGGCGGTGTAGATGTCCTTGTCGGACGTCTTGTCGGCGGTGCGCTCGAAGTACACGCCCGGGCTGCGGACGAGCTGCGAGACGACGACCCGCTCGGTGCCGTTGATGATGAACGTGCCGCGCTCGGTCATGAGCGGGAAGTCGCCCATGAAGACGGTCTGGCTCTTGATCTCACCGGTGGTGTTGTTCATGAACTCGGCGGTGACGAACAGGGGCGCGGAGTAGGTCTGGTCGCGCTCCTTGCAGTCCTCGATCGAGTACTTGACGTCTTCGAAGCGGTGGTCGCGGAACGAGAGCGACATGGAGCCGCTGAAGTCCTCGATCGGGGAGATCTCCTCGAAGATGTCCTCGAGCCCGGACCGCTCCGGGACGTCGTCACGGCCGACAGCGCGCGCTTCGGCGACGCGCTCCTGCCAGCGCTCGTTGCCGAGGAGCCAGTCGAAGCTCTCGGTCTGGAGAGCGAGGAGGTCAGGGACCTCCAGGGGCTCACGGATCTTGCCGAACGAGAGACGGCCCGAAGCCGTCAATGCGGTGGTCACGGTCTTGGACGCGGTGCGCGAGGCAGCCAAGGATGGTCCTTCCACTGGCCATGTGTTGGTACGGAGGTCGCACGACCCAGGACTCCCGAGTGCTCGTGCCTTGGTGCGGCCACGCCGTGCAGTAGCCGGGGTGCGGCGGGGGCACGGCAGAGGACGCTCGGCGGGAGCGGACGGAGGTCATGGGCAGGGCAAAGCACGAGTCTAGACCAAAAAGGGCACGCCCGTCCAACCCTGTCCAATCGCGCCCCTCGCGGGGCGGACGCAGGTCCGGTCAGCCGTCGCATGCGGCAGGCACGCGGTGTGACCCGGAAAGGATGACTCGCGCAGCGCCGGACGTCAAGCGCTGTCGTCGGCCCGTTGCGCGTGTCGCCTGGGGGGACACGGAACGGGCGGGACGGATCCGAGGATCCGTCCCGCCCGTTCGCGAGGTGATTCAGCCTCTGTCGAGGCTCAGCTCACTTGAGCTCGACGGTCGCGCCTGCGCCCTCGAGCTGCTCCTTGGCCTTGTCGGCCGCGGCCTTGTCGACCTTCTCGAGGACGGCCTTGGGGGCGCCGTCGACGAGGTCCTTGGCCTCCTTGAGACCGAGGGAGGTCAGGGCGCGGACCTCCTTGATGACGGCGATCTTCTTGTCGCCGGCGGCGATGAGGACGACGTCGAACTCGTCCTGCTCCTCGACGGCAGCGGCGTCGCCGCCACCACCGGCGGGGGCTGCACCGGCAACCGCGACGGGCGCGGCGGCGGTGACGCCGAAGGTGTCCTCGAACTGCTTGACGAACTCGGAGAGCTCGATGAGGGTCATCTCCTTGAAAGCCTCAAGGAGCTCGTCGGTGCTGAGCTTGGCCATGATGGCGCCTTTCTACTTCTGTGTATGCCGTGAGTGGCGGTGAGGTGGAAAACCTGGGTCCGTGCGTCGAGACGCGCGGGCTCAGGCGTCGTCGCCACCCGTGGCGACGTCTGCGGTTGCCTCGGCCGCAGGTGCGGCGTCGGCGGGGGTCTCTTCACCAGCGGTCTCGGCTGCGGGCGCAGCGTCAGAGCCACCGATCGGGCCCTCTGCCTCGACCTTGGCCCGCAAGGCGTCGACGACCCGAGCGGTCTGCGACAACGGAGCGGCGAAGAGGTAGACAGCCTTGCTGAGCGAGGCGTTCATGGCGCCGGCCAGCTTGGCGAGGAGGACCTCGCGGGACTCGAGGGCCGCGAGCTTGGTGATGTCCTCGGCCGAGAGCGCCTTGCCGTCGAGCAGGCCGCTCTTGATCACGAGGAGGGGGTGTGCCTTGGCGAAGTCACGCAGGCCCTTGGCGGCCTCGACCGGGTCACCGTCGACGAAGGCGATGGCGGAGGGTCCCACCAGCTGCCCGTCGAAGGCCGTGACTCCGGCCTCCTTGGCGGCGAGCTCGGTCAGCGTGTTCTTGACCACGGCGTAGGTCGCGTTGCCACGAAGGGCGGCGCGAAGGTCGGTGATCTGCTTCACCGAGAGCCCGCGGTACTCCGTGAGGACAGTGGCGTTGGAGCTACGGAACTTCTCCGCGAGCTCGGCGATCGCCGCGGTCTTGTCTGCACGAGACATTCGGGCCTCCTTCCGTCGGTACGACCATCGGGTGAAGGAGCCACGAACGAGAATGAGCCCCGGCGCAGGGCGCGGGGCTCAAGCAGACGCGACGATGAGGTCGCATGTGGTCGAAACTCGGCCTGCGCTGGTTGCCCGCTCTCGCGGATCCTTCGGTCAGGTGCGGATGCACCCGACAACCGGCGGTCTTTGGTCAAGGGACACAGTAGTGGCGCGACGCCCCGGCGACCAAATCGACCCCAGCGACCTCCGTCGGGCGCCCGCTGCGTGCGTCCGCAACCCTGGTCAGGACCGCGACCACCTTTGCGGACGCTGACGTATGCCGGCTGCGTGCGTCCGCAACCCTGGTCAGGTTCACGACCACCCTTGCGGACGCTGACGTATGCCGGCTGCGTGCGTCCGCAACCCTGGTCGGGTTCTCGACCAGGGTTGCGGACGCTGCGGCAGCCGGGGGCGGCTGGGGTGGCTGGGGTGGCGGGCGTGGCTGGGGTCAGCCGGCGGAGGGGAAGCTCATCGGACCGACCTGGTCCGCGGGTGGCTCGGTGATCTCGACCTTCTTGCCCCAGTCGCCGTAGGTGACCTCGATCGACTGGTTGGCGACCTGGGTGGAGATGGTGACCGGGCGGTCCTCCTTGTCGAGGACGTAGACCATGGCCAGCGGCGGCGCCGAGGCGCTCGCCGACGGGCTCGGGGACGCGGTCGCGCCCATGGCCTTGGCCGGGTCGACCGAGAACTCGTAGGTGGTGCTGTCGGCGGACGTGGCCTTGACCGTCGCCTGCGTGCCCTTGAGGTTGGCGGCCATCCTGGACGGGTCGCTGACGCCGCCCTCGACGATGCCCTTGAACATCTGGCTCACCGGGTCGTCGGCGGCGGGGTCGATCTTGACCCACGGCTTGGCCTGCCCCGGAAGTCCCTTGAGGTAGACGAAGTCGCCGACGGCGATGATCTCCATCTCGGAGCCCTCGATCGGGACCGTGGTGTGCTGCTCGAGCTTGCCGTCGACGTAGCGGAAGTCCCCCGTGGCGGTCTCGCCGCCGGTGTCCATCGTCATCGTGCCGCTGCCGGCCTTCTCCATCGCCGCGACCATGCGTGCCGCCACCTCGCCGGCGTCGACCTTGTCGCCCTCGGCCGCGGCCTTGGTCCCCGCGGACGCGGAACCCGAGGCCTTCGTGTCGGTCGACCCGGAGCCGCCCGAGCCGGACTCGGCCGAGCCGGTGTCGCCCGAGCCGCAGGCGCCGAGCGTGAGCAGTCCGGCGAGTGCGAGAGCCGCACCGCTGGAGCGGCGCATCGTGAGTGTCATGGGTTCCCTCCCCTGTTGAGTGCCTCGAGCGTAACGGCGAGCCCCGCCACCCCACGAACCCGCCGGCGGGCGGGAGCCCTCAGGAGGCCTCGACCTCCCCGGGTCGTCATCCCGGGCAGCACGAAGGCCCCCACCCGTGACGGGTGGGGGCCTTCGTCGTCCGGCGAGGGGACTCAGGCGTCGGCCTGGTCCTCGCCGAGCAGGTTGCGGGTCTTGGTGAAGTCCACGGGGATGCCGGGGCCCATCGTCGTCGACATCGTGGCCTTGCTGATGTAGCGGCCCTTCGACGACGCGGGCTTGAGGCGGAGGATCTCCTCGAGCGCGGCGGCGTAGTTCTCGACGAGCTTGGTCTCGTCGAAGGACGCCTTGCCGATGATGAAGTGGAGGTTCGCGTGCTTGTCCACGCGGAACTCGATCTTGCCGCCCTTGATGTCGGTCACGGCCTTGGCCGTGTCCATCGTGACCGTGCCGGTCTTCGGGTTCGGCATGAGACCACGCGGGCCCAGGACCTTGCCGAGACGACCGACCTTGCCCATGAGGTCGGGGGTGGCGACGATCGCGTCGAAGTCGAGCCAGCCGTTCGCGACCTTCTCGAGGAGGTCGTCGGAGCCCACGTAGTCGGCGCCGGCCGCCTTGGCCGCCTCGGCCTTGTCGCCGTTGGCGAAGACGAGGACGCGGGCGGTCTTGCCCGTGCCGTGCGGGAGGTTGACGGTGCCACGGACCATCTGGTCGGCCTTGCGCGGGTCGACGCCGAGTCGCATCGCGACCTCGACCGTCTCGTCGTACTTGGCCTTGGCGCCGGCCTTGGCGAGGCGGACGGCCTCACGGGGGGCGTAGGCGGTGTCGGTGTCGATCTGCTCCGCGGTGGCGCGGTAGCCCTTGCTGCGCTTCATGTCTGCTCCTGGTGTCTCAGTGGTGGAGTCGTGGTCCGGGCCAGCGCTGGCCCTCCCACCCGCTTCGCCCGAGGGGGCGAAACGCTTCCGGTATGCCGGCCGCCCCCGTCTGGGGGGTCCCACGCTCTGCGTGGGCCGGCCGGCATACCGACGTCGGTCTCGATCGTCCCCCTCAGAGGGAGGTCTCGATACCCATCTGACGGGCCGTACCGGCGATGATCTTCATCGCGGCGTCGATGTCGTTGGCGTTGAGGTCCGGCATCTTCTGCTCGGCGATCTCGCGCACCTGGTCCGTGGTCAGCTTGGCGACCTTGGTCTTGTGCGGCTCGCCGGAGCCCTTCTGGACGCCCGCGGCCTTCTTGATCAGCTCGGAGGCCGGCGGGGTCTTGGTGATGAAGGTGAACGAGCGGTCCTCGAACACGGTGATGACGACGGGGATGATGTTGCCCCGCTGGTGCTCGGTCGCAGCGTTGTACTGCTTGACGAACTCCATGATGTTGACACCGTGCTGACCGAGGGCGGGGCCCACGGGAGGAGCCGGGGTCGCCGCACCAGCCTGGATCTGCAGGTTGATGTAGCCGGAGACCTTCTTGCTCTTGGGAGGCATGTCTGTGTTCCTTTGTCGGTTGTGGGCCCACGCCGTGGGCGATGACCCGGTTGCAGTGCTGGCGGACGTCAGATCTTGGTGACCTGGCTGAACGACAGCTCGACCGGGGTCTCCCGGCCGAAGATGGAGACGAGGACCTTGAGCTTCTGGCTCTCGGCGTTGATCTCGGAGATCGTCGCCGGCAGGGTCTCGAAGGGGCCGTCCATGACGGTGACCGACTCGCCGACCTCGAAGTCGACGATGGCGGGGCCGGAGGCGGAGCCGCCACCGGAGCCGGAGGAGCCGGACCCGGAGGCCGCGGAGGCGGCGAGCTCGAGGTCGGCCGGCTTGATCATCGTGTAGACCTCGTCGAGGCTCAGCGGCACCGGCTGGTGCGCGTTGCCGACGAAGCCGGTGACACCGGGCGTGTGGCGCACGGCGCCCCACGACTCGTCGGTGAGGTCCATGCGGACGAGGACGTACCCGGGCATCCGGACCCGGCGGACCAGCTTGCGCTGACCGCTCTTGATCTCGGTGACCTCCTCCATGGGGACCTCGATCTCGAAGATGTAGTCCTCCATGTTGAGGGACTGGATCCGGGTCTCGAGGTTGGTCTTCACGCGGTTCTCGTAGCCCGCGTAGGAGTGGATGACGTACCAGTCACCGAACTTCGACGCGAGGTCCTCCTTGAAGGCCTTGACCGGGTCGATCTCGGTGGGGACGACGTCGCCGTCCTCGTCGGTCTCGGTCGTGGCCGTCACGAGGGCGCCCTCGGTGTCCTCGTCGGAGTCGTCGGAGTCGTCGGTCTCGTCGGCGTCGGACTCGTCGGACTCGAGGCTCTCGCGGGGCGCGTCGGGGAGCGTGTCGAGGAACGCGGGGGCGGTGTCGCCGAGGGACAGCGACTCACGCTGGGCGGCGCTGTCGACGTCGTCGACGGCGAGGGTCTCGGGCTCGCCGGAGGTCGACTCGGCGTCCTGGGACGTCGTGTGGTCGGACACGTGCGGACCTACTTCCTGTACAGCGTTGAGTTCGATCGTGGTGCGGGCGCGACCTCTCGGACGCGCCCGGGGGCTCAGCCCCCGTTGCCGAAGACCAGACCGACCAGCTTGCTGAAGCCGAAGTCGAGTCCGGACACGAACGCCATCATCACCGTCACGAAGACGATGACGACGATCGTGTAGTTCCACAGCTCGGAGCGGGTCGGTCGAACGACCTTGCGCAGCTCGTCGAGGATCTGGCTGATGAACAGACCGAGGGATCCGAAGAGCCGCGACACGGGGTTGCGACCGTCGCGGGCGCGCTTCGTCGCCTGCTTCGAGTCGCGGGACTCGCCCACTTCCGTCACGTTGCCTCTTCTCCGAAATGATCTGAACCTGCAGGGCAGGAGGGACTCGAACCCCCAACCGCCGGTTTTGGAGACCGGTGCTCTACCAATTGAGCCACTGCCCTAGGAACGCACCCGCTGGGCCGGTGGTTCCGAGGTGACCGCAGGCATGACGAATCATGGTGCAATCACCGATCAACCAGCATACGGGAAGCCCCGGCCCGACGCGAAACGCCTCAGGCCGTGGGCCCTCCTCGCCGAGGGGCCCCATGAGCAGACATGTCGGTGCCGGTCCGGGTCTGCGAGCATGGGTGGCGTGACCGAGCCGACCACCGCCACCGCCCTGTCCGACCTCTCCGCCGACGAGCTGGAGTCCTTCCTCGAGAACCAGCGCACGGCATACGCCGAGCTCCAGGGCCGAGGGCTGAAGCTCGACCTCACCCGTGGCAAGCCCTCGGTCGCCCAGCTCGACCTGTGCAACGAGCTCCTCGGGCTGCCGAAGGGCCACCTCGACGCCGGCGGGACCGACGTCCGCAACTACGGCGGGCTGTCCGGGATCACCGAGCTGCGGGAGATGTTCGCCGACCTGCTGTGGGTCGAGACCGAGCAGGTCGTCGCGGGCGGCAACTCCAGCCTGACGATGATGCACGACTGCCTCGTCCAGCTGCTCCTGCACGGCGCCCCGGACTCACCCCGGCCGTGGTCGCAGGAGGAGAGGGTGAGGTTCATCTGCCCCGTCCCCGGCTACGACCGGCACTTCACGATGCTCGCGTCCTACGGGATCGAGATGCTCACCGTGCCGATGCACGAGGACGGCCCGGACGTCGCCGCGGTGCGTGAGCTCGTCAAGGACCCGGCGGTCAAGGGCATGTGGATCGTCCCGACCTACGCGAACCCGTCCGGCTCGACCTGCTCCCAGGAGGTGGCGAGCGCTTTGGCGTCGATGGAGACCGCGGCACCGGACTTCCGCATCTTCTGGGACAACGCCTACGCCTTCCACCACCTCACCGAGGACGAGGCCAAGAGCGCCGACATCCTCACCCTCGCCTCCGGGTCCGGGCACCCCGACCGGCCGATCATGTTCGCGTCGACCTCGAAGATCACCTTCGCCGGCTCCGGGGTCGCGTTCCTCGCGGCGTCCAAGGCCAACGTCGACTGGTACCTCGGCCACCAGCAGTTCGCGTCCATCGGGCCCGACAAGGTCAACCAGCTCCGGCACGCCCAGTTCTTCGGGTCGGCCGAGGGCGTGCGCGCGCACATGGCGCGGCACCGCGAGATCCTCGCGCCCAAGTTCGCGGCGGTCGACGAGGCCCTGACGTCGGCGCTCGAGGGCCGCGCGGTGGCGACGTGGTCCAAGCCGTCCGGCGGCTACTTCGTCAACCTCGACGTCCTCGACGGCACCGCGACCCGGGTCGTGGAGCTGGCCAAGGCTGCCGGGATCGCGCTGACCCCCGCGGGTGCGTCCTTCCCGCACGGCCACGACCCGCGCGACCGCAACATCCGCCTGGCGCCGTCGTTCCCGGTGCTCGACGAGGTCCGGACCGCGATGGCGGGGGTCGCCACGTGCGTGCTCCTCGCCGCCGCCGAAACGCTCTCCGGCGTGCAAGGCTGAGGACATGAGCGATCAGCCGGGAACAGAGAGCTTCGACACCGACCTGGGCTCGATGAGCCTCGACGACGGTGTGGACGCAGGTGCCGGGGAGCCGGGCCTGCTCGACTCGAGCGAGGGCGACAACCTGCCCTTCACGCCCCCGGACAGGCAGTCGCGGGCGACCGAATGGGGCACGACCGCCTCCGAGCAGGCGCAGGACGAGACCATCGACCAGCGCATCGCGCAGGAGGTGCCGGACCCGGACTCCGCCTACGGTGCGCCCGACAACGAGTCCGGTCTCGACGGTGAGGCCCCGGTCGGCGGTGACGACCCCGACGCCATCCCTGCGTCCGAGGACTTCCTCGGGGAGCCGGGCGACGTCGACGGAGCCTCCCTGACGAGCCCCGACGAAGGTGCCCGTGCCGACGACGAGGCCACGCTCGTGGCGGAGGAGACGACGGCGTTCCGGCCCGGCCCGGAGGCCGACGAGACGCGGTCGGCCGAGGAGTCGGCCATGCACATCGTCGAGGAGTGAGCCAGGCCCTCCGGCCGACGGTGACCCTGCCGAAGGCGCACCTGCACCTGCACTTCACCGGGTCGATGCGCATCGACACCGTGCGCGAGATGTCGCGGGCACTCGGTCTGCGGTTGCCCTCGGCGCTCGAGGCCGACTGGCCGGTGACCTTCGAGACCCGGGACGAGCGCGGGTGGTTCCGCTTCCAGAGCCTGTACGACGCGGCGCGGGCGTGCGTGCGCGGCGAGGCGGCGATGCGCCGGATCGTGCGCGAGGCCGCTCTGGACGACGGCGCCGAGGGTTCGCGCTGGCTCGAGCTGCAGGTCGATCCCACGTCGTACGCGCCGTTCGTCGGGGGGATCACCCCGGCGATCGAGATCGTGCTCGACGAGGCGGCGGTGGTGTCCCGCGAACCGGGAGCGGCGCAGGTCGGCATCATCGTGGCGGCCTCGCGGATGCGCCACGAGCTGGAGTCGCGCACGCTCGCCCGCCTCGCGGCGCGGTATGCCGGCGAAGGACCCGGTGCCGTCGTGGGCTTCGGGCTGAGCAACGACGAGCGACGTGGGGAGACGGAGTCGTTCGCGCCCGCCTTCGCCATCGCCCGCCGCGCCGGCCTGGCGCTGGTGCCCCATGCGGGCGAGCTGCTGGGGCCGGAGGCGGTCGAGCGCACGCTGTCGTCGCTGGCGCCGGACCGGCTCGGCCACGGGGTCCGGGCGGTGGAGGACCCGCGGACGCTGGAGCGGGTGGCCGCAGACGGTGTCGCACTCGAGGTGTGCCCCGGGAGCAACATCTCGCTCGGCGTCTACGACGAGATCGAGGACGTTCCGCTGAGACGGCTCGTCGACGCGGGGGCGACCGTCGCGCTGGGCGCCGACGACCCGCTGATCTTCGGGTCGCGGCTGGTCGCGCAGTACGAGGTCGCGCGGTTGCTGGAGTTCAGCGATGCCGAGCTCGCCGAGCTGGCGCGCGGCTCGCTGCGGGCGTCGCGGGCGCCCGCCTCGGTGAAGGACGCGGCCCTCTCCGACATCGACGGGTGGTTGGCGGCCACACCCGTCTGACAAGTCGGACGTCCCTGTCCCAGGGCCGCCGAATCACCGCCTATGTTGGGTCGATGCAGGGACCTCCGAGCGCCAGTACTGGGCGGTCCGTCACGAGTGGCGGTTCGCTGGCCGTTCTCGGAGATGCCGGTGGAGCGGTCCTCGCCCGTGCTTTCGGCCTGGTCGCGCGGCTGCGCGGCACGCGCGCGCTGCACTCGGTCGGGTTCTGTGGCACCGGGGCCTTGACCATCGAGCCCGGGCCCCGCAGTGGAGTCGTGCTGCTCGACGACCCGGGCCCGCACCGCTGCCTGGTGCGCTGGTCGCGCGCGACCGGCCTCCACGACGCTGCCGACATCGAAGGCCTGGCCGTCCGACTGCAGGGACCTGCCGCCGGTGACGTGCTCGTCGCCTCCACCGGCACCGGCGTGCTGACCCGGCACGTGCTCACGCTGCGCGGTCGCCGCGACCACGGCCCCCTCACCACCCTGCTGCCCCTGTCCACCGCGCGAGGTCCGCTCCTCCTCCGCCTCGACCCCGTGACGGACACGGTCGACCCGCCGTCGGCCTACCGCCTCCTCGTCTCCGCGCCGGGGAGGCCGTGGCACGAGCGCGGCCGGCTGGACATCACCTGGACCGACCTGGACTGCTCCCGCCGCCACGACCCGGTCGGCCGCCCACCGGCGGGCACGTGGACCCACCCGATGTGGGCGCGGCTGCGCGAACCCTCGTATGCCGCGTCCCACCGGGTGCGGGCCGCCCCGGACGAGCCGCGCCATGCGTGAGCCGACGACGGGCGCCGAGGAGCACCCCGAGCGGTGGCTCGTCGTCGGCGGTCGGCGGTGGCGGCGACAGGACCCGGAGCTGCCGTCAGACGTCGCGGAGCGGCTGCTGTCCCACTTGGGCCGCGGGCGCTCGGGTGTGCGGTCGGCGACCGCGGCGGGTGAGGACCCGGCGTCGGCCCGGCGGCGGGTCGACCTCGCCAAGCACGGGCTCGGCGAACGGGGCGCCGCATGGTGGGAGCAGGACGCCTCGGAGCGGCGACGCCGCTGGGAGGAGGCGTTGACCGACCTTGACCGACTCGACGACTGAGCCCGCGCACCGACCGACACACGGCCCCGGGCTGAGCCTGCTGCTCATCTCCGACACGCACGTGCCCGCCCGCGCCCGTGACCTCCCGGACCGGGTGTGGGACCAGGTGGGGGCGGCCGATGTCGTCGTGCACGCCGGCGACTGGGTGACGCCCGACCTGCTCGACGCCCTCGAGGCGCGGTGCTCCCGCCTCATCGGGGTGTGGGGCAACAACGACGGTCTGGAGCTGCGCCGTCGGCTGCCGGAGGTGGCGCGGGTCGAGCTCGGCGGACTGGCCTGGGGCGTCGTCCACGAGACCGGACCCCGGACCCGGCGCGAGGAACGGATGCGGGCGGCGCACCCCGATCTCGACGTGCTCGTCTTCGGGCACAGCCACATCCCGTGGGACACCGAGCACGACGGGCTGCGGCTGCTCAACCCCGGGTCGCCCACCGACCGACGCCGCCAGCCGTCGTGCACCTACATGACGTGCAGGGTCGGCGGAGGCGTGATCCACGACCTCGAGCTGCACGCCCTGCCGCCGCGTCGCTAGCCGGCGAGGAAGTCCAGCCGGACGCTGCGGTCGTGGTTGTCGACGTTGAGGTCGACGAGGCAGATGCTCTGCCACGTGCCGAGGGCGAGACGGCCGGCCTCGACCGGCACGCTCGCGTAGGGCGGGACCAGCGCCGGCATGACGTGTGACCGACCGTGGCCGGGGGTTCCGTGCCGGTGCCGCCACCGGTCGTCGGCGGGCAACAGGTCGGACAGCGCCGTGAGCAGGTCGCCGTCCGAGCCTGCCCCGGTCTCGATGATCGCGATGCCGGCCGTCGCGTGCGGGACGAAGAGGTGCAGCAGCCCGTCCCCGAGATCCCGCACGAAGTCCGCACAGTGGTCGGTGAGGTCCAGGACGACGTCCTCCGCACCGGTGCGCACGTGCAGGGTGAGCGTCTGCATGACAGGTCCTCTCAGAGGTCGTGGCCGACGAAGACCGGCTCGTTGACCAGGGTGACGCCGAAGCGGTCGCGCACTCCGTCGCGCACCTGCCGGGCGAGCGCCGCGACGTCGGCCGCCGTCGCCGACCCGCGGTTGGTGACCGCGAGGGTGTGCTTCGTCGAGAGCGCGGCGGGGCCCGGCAGGCCGAAGCCCTTGCCGAAGCCAGCCTTGTCGATGAGCCACGCGGCGCTCGTCTTGACGTCACCGCTGGCGTCGGTGAACCGCGGCGGCGTCGCACCGTCGTCGCCGAGCGCGGAGCGCACCCGCTCCGCCAGCGCGTCGAAGCGCGCCGCGGACATGATCGGGTTGGTGAAGAACGAGCCACAGCTCCACGTGTCACGGTCGGCGTCGTCGAGCACCATCCCGCGCCGGCGCCGCTGCTCGAGCACCGCCTCGCGGGCGTCCGTGAGCGGCACGCGCGCACCGACCTCGACGCCGAGCCCCTGGGCGAGGTCGGCATAGGCGACGGGGCGCGAGAGGTCGGCCACGACGAACTGGAAGGTGACGTCGAGGACGACGTACTGCGAGGTCCCCTTGAACAGCGAGTGCCGGTAGGTGAAGGCACACTCGGCTGCGCTCAGCGTGCGCACCGCCTGCGTCTGCCGGTCCCACACCCGGACGCGCGCGATGGTCTGCGCGACCTCCTGGCCGTAGGCGCCGACGTTCTGCACCGGTGTCGCGCCAGTCGACCCGGGTATGCCGCTCAGGGCCTCGACCCCGGACCATCCCTCCGCGACCGCCCGGACCACGACGTCGTCCCACACCTCGCCCGCGGCGACGCGGACCATCGCTCCCCCGCAGGCATCGACCGACTCCGGCTCGATCCCCGACGTCGCGATCTTGACGACCGTCCCCGGGAAGCCCGCGTCGGCGATGACGAGGTTGGACCCGCCCCCGAGGACGAGGAGCCGCTCGTCGGCGTCGTCGACCTCGCGCACGGCGTCGACGAGCTCGTCGATCGTCTCGACGACGACGAGCCGCTGGGCCGGGCCACCGACCCGCATCGTCGTGTGCTCGGCGAGCGGGGTGTCGTGGAGCTCCTGCATCAGTCGAGCTGGACGACGGCGACGCAGCGGCCGAGGACCTTGGCACCCTCGGCCGTGACCGTCATCTCGACCGTCGCGCGACCGGTGTCCGCGTCGAGGGCCTTGACGACGCCACCGACCTCGATCTCGACCCCGGCGGCCGGCACGACGACGGGCTTGGTGAAGCGGGTGCCGAACTCGACGACGCGTCCCGCTCCCCCGGCCCAGCCGGAGACGACCGAGCCGGCCGCCCCCATCGTCCACATGCCGTGGGCGATGACGTCGGGCAGGCCGACGGACCTCGCGAACTGCTCGTCCTGGTGGATGGGGTTCTGGTCGCCGGAGGCGTTCGCGTAGGACACGAGCGTCTCTCGCCCGACGGGCACGGTGACCGGCCCGAGGGTGTCCCCGACGGCGGTCTCGGCAGCGGTGCGGGCGGTCACTGGTCCTCGCCTCCCCGGACGACGATGGTCGAGGTGGAGGTGCAGACCGGTTCGCCGGCGGCGCTGAGCTCGGTGCGCGTCGTGATCATCGCGTGGCCGCCGGCCATCCGGATCGAGTCGACGGTGAGCTCGCCCGCCAGCTCGTCCCCGGCGGTGATGGGGCGGTGGTGGACGAAGCGCTGTTCGCCGTGAACCACCCGGCTGTAGTCGACACCCGCGTCGGGGTCCATGACGTACACCCGGTCGCACTGCTGCGCGATCGTCACGGCGAACGTCGGGGGCGCGATGACGTCGGCGTACCCGGCCGCTCGCGCGGCCTCCGGGTCGCGGTGCAGCGGGTCGTCGGAACCGACCGCGTCGGCGAACGCGGCGATCTCGGCCGCGCTCACGGCATACGGTCCGCTCGATGGGTAGGTGCGCCCCACGAAGTCGGCGTTCACACCGGAGGTCTCAGTCATGGGCCCACTCTAGGGACTGGGGAACGACGAAGCCGCCCGGCACCGTGAGGTGGGGCGGCTTCGGCGGACGAGGCGCTGGGATCAGCGGGTCTCGCGGTGCGTCGTGTGCTTCTTGCAGCGCGGGCAGAACTTCGCCAGGTCGAGACGGTCGGGGTCGTTCCGACGGTTCTTCTTGGTGATGTAGTTGCGCTCCTTGCACTCCGTGCACGCCATGGTGATCTTGGGGCGGACGTCAGTGGCCTTCGCCATCGGGGCAACCTGCTCTCGAAATTGAACGTGGTGTGAAGTGTGTCGGCGCTCGCGCTGCGGGGAACGCGCGACGCCAGCACAACAGAGTACGCGAGTTCAGGTATTCCCTGAAATCACGCCGTGTAGCGGGAGCGGGGCTCGATCCCGCGACCTCACGATTATGAGTCGTGCGCTCTAACCAGCTGAGCTACCCCGCCTTGGGGGTCCGGGATCACCACGCGTCGTGATGGCCCTGACCAGAGCCCCCTGTCGGAATCGAACCGACGACCTTTTCCTTACCATGGAAACGCTCTACCGACTGAGCTAAGGGGGCGTTCCAGACACCGGGCCTGGCCCGGGCTGAGTGCGTCGGAGACATTACACGGACACCCGCGCGCCCGTGAAATCCGGGTCGTGCGACGCTGGCCCGATGATCGACGACGACGAGGTCCGCACCTTCTGGGACGTGGCCCGCGTCCACGCCCGGATCAACGGGGTCCCCACCTATTTCGGGCCCACACCGCTGGAGTCGGTGCCGCCGCCCGCGTGGTCCTTCGGGGCCGGAGCCGAGCAGGCCGACGAGCTGCTCGAGCTCGTGCTGGCCGGGACGAAGACCGCCACCGCGAGCGCGGCCCGGGACTACGAGGCCGAGGACGAGCCGCTTCCCGAGCGAGGCACGCTGAGCATCATCCTCGACGGCTCCGGCCGCCCCCGGGTCCTCATCGAGACCACGGACGTGGAGGTCGTGCCCTTCGACCGGGTCTCCGAGGAGCACGCGCGTCTCGAGGGCGAGGGCGACCGGTCCCTGGCGCACTGGCGTGACGTGCACCAGCGGTTCTTCACCGCGGAGGCCGGGCACGACCGCGGGTTCTCCGCCGACATGCCGGTCGTGTGCGAGCGCTTCCGCGTCCTCTACTCCGACTGAGGCGGTCAGACCAGGCCGTCGAGCACGGTGGGGGCGTCCACCAGGGACGGCCCGTACCAGGTGAGCAGCCGCCCGTTCACGAGCCGGGTGGGCGTGCGCTCGAACGCCTCCGGACCGTCGTCCGCCGTGAAGACGTAGGGCTCGTCCGGGAGGAGCACGGCGTCGGCACCGGCGGCGTCGAGTCGCTCCGCGTCGACCGGCGGGTAGCGCCCGTCGACCCCGGCCGTGACGACCTCGAGGCCGAGCCGGGCGAGCAGGTCGGCCGTGAACGTCGGGCGGCCGACGACCATCCACGGGTCGCGCCAGACCGGCACGACCACGCGGGCACGCGGCCGCGGGACGTGGCCGGACCACAGGCGCTCGGCGTCGACGAGCCAGTGCGGCTCGTCCCAGCCGCACGCGTCGACGAGGAGCCGGCGCATCGCCGCCAGGGACTGGGGCACGGTCTCGATGTCGGTGACCCAGACGGGGACGCCGGCCTCGCGGAGCCGGGTGACGTCGAGCTCCCGGTTCTCCTCCTTGTTGGCGACGACGAGGTCCGGCTCGAGCGCGGCGACCGCCGCCCGGTCCGGGTTCTTGGTGCCTCTCACCCGCGAGACGTCGAGGTCGGCGGGGTGGGTGCACCAGTCCGTGGCCCCGACGAGAGCATCCGGCGCGGTCGCGGCCACCGCCTCGGTGAGGGAGGGCACGAGCGAGACCACCCGGCATACGGGGCCCTCGGGCAGGACCACGGCATGACCGAGGTCGTCGCGCAGCGTGCGGCTCATGGAGGCAGGGCCCTCAGGCCCGGGCGACGGCGAGGAAGGTCGCGAAGGTCCCCCGACCCTGGTGGTCGCCGCCGAGCTCCTTCTCGACCGACCCGGCATCGGACACGGTGACGTCGTGGAACCCCAGGCGCCGCAGGCGGTCGGCGAACGCGTCGCGGTCGAAGCCGTCGTGTCCGGTGAA
Organism: Knoellia aerolata DSM 18566; assembly: GCF_000768695.1. Lineage (GTDB taxonomy): Bacteria > Actinomycetota > Actinomycetes > Actinomycetales > Dermatophilaceae > Knoellia > Knoellia aerolata. Next base: position 120,034 of record NZ_AVPL01000001.1, on the reverse strand, counting down.
GTCCCCCTGGTCGGCGTGGAAGGCGCCGGCCCTGTCGTCATCGAGCTCGACGACGGCCAGCCAGCCCCCGGGGACGAGGACGTCCCTGACCCGACCGAGCAGGAGGTCCACCTCGCGGACGTGGTGCAGCGCGAGCTGGGCCCACGCCCCGTCGAACCGACCCTCCGGCGCCGGGTCGGTGACGAGGTCCAGCTGCTGCGCGGTGAGGCTTTCGGCGAGCCCGGCCCGGTCGATGTTGGCGCGGGCCACCTCCGCCATCCCCGCCGAGGCGTCGGTGACGAGCACCGAGGCCACGTCGGCGGCGAGGGCGAGGCTGAGCTGGCCGGTGCCGCCGCCGACCTCGAGGACGCGCTCGGTGCCGCGGAGCTCGAGTGCGGCCCGGAGCAGGGTCGCCGTGGCCCGGGCGCGCTCGACCTTGGCGGGGTCGTCGTCCCACGTGCTGGCGGCGGCGTCGAAGTGGCCGTGGCCGTGGTCGTGGTGGGAGCCGGAGTGGCTGTGGCTCATCGGCTCATCCTGTCGACGTGTCACCGCGGGGCCATCCGCAGGGCGCCGTCCATGCGGATCGTCTCGCCGTTGAGGTAGTCGTGGTCGATGATGGCGAGGGCGAGCTTGGCGTACTCGTCGGGGCGCGCCAACCGCTGCGGGAACGGGATGCCGGCCGCGAGACCGGCACGGAACTCGTCGGAGACGGTCGCGAGCATCGGCGTCTCGACGATTCCGGGCGCGATCGTGCAGACGCGGATGCCGTACTGGGCGAGGTCGCGGGCGGCCGGGAGGGTGAGACCGACGATGGCGCCCTTGGAGGAGGCGTATGCCGCCTGGCCCACCTGGCCGTCGTAGGCGGCGATGCTCGCCGTGTTGATGATGACGCCGCGTTGGCCGTCGGCGTCGGGCTCGGTCTGCGCGATGGCCTCGGAGGCGACGGCGAGAACGGTGAACGAGCCGACGAGGTTGATCTCGATGACCTTGCGGTAGAGCGAGAGGTCGTGCACGCCCTTCTTGCCCAGGATGCGGGCGCTGGGACCGATGCCGGCGCAGTTGACGACGAACCTCAGGGGCTGGGCCGGGTCGGCGCTCGCTCGCGCGACGGCGGAGCGGACCTGCTCCTCGTCGGTGACGTCGGTCGCGACGTGGGTCACGCCGTCCACCTGCGGGGCCTGCTCGATGGCCGGGGCGAGGTCGAGCGAGACGACGTGGACGCCCTGCGCGGCAAGGGCGGCTGCGGTCGCGGCTCCCAGGCCGGAGGCGCCGCCGGTGACGATGGCGGAGGTCTGATGGGTCTGCATGGCGGTCATCCTGTCACTGAGACGTGACCTCGTGGCGGGTGGACGGCGTTGCCGCTGGGCGCCCTTGCAGTCATAATGGTGTGGATGCCCACCTCACCCGTGAACCCGCGCCCTCGTCATGCCAGCAGCCCCTTCATGGCTCAGCCCGAGCCGGTCGTCGAGGAGTTCGCGGTCGACGACCGGGTCTGTCACGACTCCTACGGCCTGGGTCGGGTCATCGGCGTCGACAGCACCGGCGCGACGGTCGACTTCAGCAGCGCGACCGTGCGGATCGCGACTCCCTTCCGCAAGATGACCAAGCTCTGACCTGAGCAGCCCGGCCCGGGACCGTTTCGGCCCGAGGGCCCTGAGGCCCCGGGCCGAAACGGTCCCGCTCGGTGTCGCTAGCCGCGGCCCACCGGCTGGGCGAAGTGGGTGGCTCCGTAGGCGGCGACGTTGCGGCCGAGCAGCTGGCCCGCCACGTCTGCGCTGCGGTAGTGCAGCCCGGCCCAGATCCGGGCGTCGATGAGCTCGGTGAGCGGCTCGGTGAACGTGTCGAACATCCGCACCGCTGCTCCTCCGTGGTTCGTCGCGAAGCTCGTGATCTGGTATTTCCCGCCCACGGGGTCGTCGCCGAAGAACATGCGCAGGACTGCCGCGTGCACGCCGTCCTGGCAGTTGTGTCCCGAGGTCCACTCCGGGTACGGCGCCGCGATGAGGGACGTCCACGTCGGGTCGGCGACGGTCAACGGGTTGTTGTCCTCGTCCCCGCGCTGGATGGCGTTCCACGGGCGCCAGAAGTCGAAGTGGTACTTGTCGTTCCAGCAGGTGATCGACGCGTCCGCACCCGCCATGTTCTGCAGGGCGAGCAGGCGCGCGCTGTCGGCGGCGTCGAGATCGGTCCGGGCGATGAGCTGTCGGGCGACCTCGTTCCAGCTGTGGACGGGGGCGCTCTGCCACCACCTGGCGATGTAGGTCTGCGTGTCGGTCCGGGTGGAACCGGTCGCCCGTCCGATGTCCTTGACCTCGTTGTACTCCGCGGCCCACTGCGCGCTGGTGAGGTCGGGCGGCGGGGCCGAGCGGAACTGCGAGGGGCTCTCCACGAGGAAGGGCCGCACGTTGCCCGCCCACGGCGTGGGGTCGAGCGCCGGGACGCCGTTGGTGACGATGGGCGACCAGTGACCGGGGGCGGAGCTGGGTACCCAGGCCGACGGACCGAACCGGCCGTCACCCTCCCTGTCCTCGAGCATGGCCTCGGCCGCTGCATGTCCCACCGCGATGCCCTGCCGCTTGAACGCGGTGTCGGCGATGGCGGCGAGCGAGGAGGCGTAGGTCGTCGACAGCGTGCTGAGCAGTCCGGCGCGACCTGGGAAGGGCGCGCGCTCCGGTGCCGAGGAGACGAGCTCGTCGAGGACGTGGAAGGCGGCAGTCGCGACCGCGGCGTCGATCGACGCCCGGGCCCCGGCGCGCGTCTCGAGCACGTAGGGCCGGTGCTTCTTCGGGCCGATCGCGTTGACCGCGTCGTACACGGCGCCCGAGACGATGCCCATGTTGATCTGGAATGCCGGGGGGGCACCACCGTTCGGCCCCGGTACGGCCCCGAGCGTGGCTGCGGCGAGCTGGTTCCAGCGGCTCACCTCGCTGGCATCGGTCCCCGTGGGCGGCGCCGCCGTCGCACCGCTCGTGCCGAGCGCACCCAAGAGCGCCCCGACGGTCATCGTGACGACCGCGACAGATCGACGGCGCACCATGATGAGTCTCCTTCTCGAACCCGCATGAGGTTGTGGACTGGGTCGCACCGGGTGTCGTCAGGAGAGCGTGAATGCCGCCCGGCCACGTGATGCGGCCGCATCGTCCAGTAAGGCACCGACCACCCGAGCCCGCCATAGTCAATACGGAGCCGGCGTCATGGCCCTCCACCAGCCGTGGCGGGGTTCGGGGAGGACACCGATCGTCCCGCCGAGGCCGCCCGCTTCCGTCGACCGCCCACGGGCACCAGAATGTGGCTCGTGGAGCAGGAGCTCGGGTCGGCCACCCTGGCGGACGGCACGCCGGTCCGGTTCGCCGTGGCAGGCAGGGGCCCGGTGGCGATCCACCTTCCGGGGTGGGTGTCGCATCTCGAGCTGGGGTGGGCCGTGCCGGCCGCGCGCCAGTTCTACGAGGGCCTTGCCACCGGCCGGACGCTCGTGCGCTACGACAGACCCGGGTGCGGGATGTCCGGCAGGACCAGCCGCACCGACGTCGTCGACCTGGAGATGGAGGTCATCCGCGCGGTCGCGACGGCGGTCGGAGTCGACCGGTTCGACCTCGTCGGGGCCTCCTTCGGCGCGCCCCTGGCAGTGAGGTGGGCGGCGCGTCATCCGCAGTCGGTGGCGCACCTGGTGCTCTACGGCGGATGGGTGGACGGTGGCGCGGTGGCCCCACCCGGCATACGGGAGCACGTCCTCGGTCTCGTCGACCAGCACTGGGGTCTCGCATCGGACGTGCTGACGGAGATCTTCGCCCCGGACGCGGACGCCGGGTTCCGCGCCATGTTCTCCCGATACCAGCGGGAGTCGGCGCCCGCTGGATGGGCGCACGTGCTGCTGGCGGCCTGCTACGACATCGACGTCTCCGAGGACCTCGGCCGGATCGTGGCACCAACCTCGGTCATCCACCGCGAGGACGACCGCGCGGTCCCGCTGGCGGAGGGTGAGCGGTTGGCTGCCGGCATCGACCGAGCGACCCTGACCGTGCTGCCGGGGCGCACCCACATCCCGTTCGCCGGCGACTCGCACTCCGTGCTCAACGCGATGCGCGGAGGCCTCGGACTGCCCGCGCTCCTGCCCCAGGCGCCGCCCAGGTTGACCTCGCGCCAGACCCAGGTGGCGGCGCTGGTGGCGCGGGGGTGGTCGAACCGGCAGATCTCCGAGGAGCTCGTCATCAGCGAACGGACCGCCGAGTCACACGTCGAACGGATCCGGGACCGGCTCGGGTTCCGGTCCCGGGCCCAGGTGGCGGCCTGGTACGTCGCCACGAGCTCGGTCGACTGACGGGTGCAAGTGCCGTATTTCCACTGCTGACCACGCTCCATGCGGCCCGGCAGGCTCGCTGCATGAGCACTTCCACCACGCGCGACACCCCGGTCACCACGGCGCAGCACCCTCCGGTCCGAGGGGCCGAGGAGCACCCCGAGTTCGCGGACCACCCCGTCCGTGGCCGGTTCAACTCGGCGTTCTTCTGGTTCATGGACGGCTACATCGACCGCCACCTGCGCCAACGCAAGTCGGCCGTCTTCGCCGACCTCCCGCTGCGCGTGGTCGAGCTGGGCCCGGGGGTCGGCGCGAACCTGCGCTACCTGCCCCCCGGCGCCCGCCTGGTCGCGATCGAGCCCAACCCCCACATGCATGCCCGACTCCGGCGGGCCGCCCGGTCACACGGCGTCGACGTCGAGATCCGTGATGTCGTCGGCGAACGGATGGACCTGCCCGACGCCAGCGTCGACGCCGTCATCTCGAGCCTCGTCCTGTGCAGTGTCGGCGACCCGGTCGCCGTCCTCGCCGAGGTCCGCCGGGTCCTGCGACCCGGGGGGCGGTTCGGCTTCGCCGAGCACGTCGCGGCCAGGCCGGGCACGCCGACGCGCTGGGTGCAGCGGATGCTGCGCCGCCCGTGGGCGTGGGTCTTCGAGGGCTGCTCCTGCGAGCGGGACCTCGCGGGCGCGATCGAGCGCGCCGGCTTCTCCCGGGTCGACCTCGACCACTACCGGATCCACTCGCCGTTCCTGCCGTTCAACACCCACATCGCCGGCACGGCCATCGCCTAGCCCCCACGCGAACGGGCCGGACCCGAAACCCGGCCCAGGAAGACACTCCGATGAACCTCCCCCTCATGGCTGCCACGAGGGCGCGCCGAGAGGCCCGCGCCCGAGCCGCCGACCCCCTCCACCTGCGCTGCCTCACGCCCGATGACGGGCACCACGTGAGGGACCTCCTCGAACGGATGTCGCCCCAGTCGCGCTACCAGCGCTACTTCCGCCCGGTGCGCTCCTTCCGGCCGGCCGACGTCGCACGCTTCGTGGCCGTCGGCCCCACCCATGTGGCAGTCGGGGCGTTCGACCGAGGCTGCCTCGTCGGGACCGCGCAGTACTTCCGTTCCTCACAGCAACCCGGCCACGCGGAGGTCGCCGTCGAGGTCGCCGACAGCCACCACGGACGCGGTGTCGCCAGTCGGCTGGTCCACGAGCTCGCCGGGCTGGCCACCGACGTCGGCATCACCCACTTCACGGCGACCGTGCTCACCGACAACCGCCCGGTGCTATCGCTCATGCGGTCCCTGGGCTGGCAGGTCGCCGCCACCCCGGACGGGGCCTACACCGAGATCGTCGCGACCCTGCCGCCCGACCTCGTGAGGAACGCGGTCAGCCGCGGGAGGGTGGGCTGGGCCGGCTGGCAGACCCGCCGCGCCGGAGCCGCGTGAAGCGCGCCGGAGTCGCGTGAACCCGGGGATCCGCCTCGATGTCACCCATGGCGCAGGCAGGTGCGTCACGCTGGAGGACTGATGGGGTACCGACTGGTCGCCGACGCCGCCATGGTGGCGCACTTCGCGTTCCTGGCCTACCTCGTGCTGGGTGGGTTCATCGCCTGGGTCTGGCCCCGGACACTCTGGACTCACGTCGCGGCAGCGCTGTACGGGCTCTTCAACCTCCTCATCGGCTGGCCGTGCCCGCTGACCCACGTGGAGAACTGGGGCAGGACGCGGGCCGGCGAGGCGACCCTGCCCGGTACGGGCTTCATCGACCACTACCTCGCCGACGTCGTCTACCCGACGGAGCACGAGTCCCTCGTCCAGGGCGTCGCGGCGCTCGTCGTGCTTGCGTCGTGGGTCGGCTTCACGGTGCGGCATCGACACCACGGCACGTCCTCGGACGACGAGCCGCGTGCGTGAGACGAGGGAGACGTCGACTCCGGCGGGCTGGCTGTCGGTCCCCCCGCCGCGATAAACTGGTCCCGAGCGGCCAGCAAGGGAGCGGTCATGAACGTCCTCGTCGCCTACGCCACCCGTCACGGTTCCACGGCTGGCATCGCCGAGCACATCGCCGCCACGCTCACCGAGCGGGGGCTGCCCGCCGAGGCGAAGCCGGTGGAGGAGGTCGAGGGGGTCGACGGCTACGACGCCGTCGTCCTCGGTGGCGCGGCCTACATGTTCCACTGGCTCAAGCCGGCCGTGCGCTTCGCCAGGAAGCACCGCGACGAGCTCACCACCAAACCCGTCTGGCTGTTCAGCAGCGGCCCGCTCGGCACCGACCGGGTAGACAAGGACGGCAAGGACGTCCTCGAGTCCACTCGGCCCAAGGAGTTCGACGAGCTCACCACGTTGATCCGGCCGCGAGGGGAACAGGTCTTCTTCGGCGCCTACGACCCGGAGGACGCGCCGATCGGTCTCGGCGAACGACTCACCCGCCACCTTCCGGCGGCGCGCGAGGGCATTCCTGCCGGCGACTTCCGTGACTGGGACGCCATCGGTGCCTGGGCCGAGGAGATCGCCTCCGACATCGAGCGCGGCTGACCCCGTGGCCCCCCGGCCGGTGAGGGAGGGCTCACGAGCCCAGCGCCGGACGGGCGTCTCTGCCCGGCGGATGGCGTTCGCCGTCCTGGGCACAGGTCCTCGGAGCATCCTGTTCCTCCCCGGCGGGCCGGGGAGCGAGATCTCGCGCGGGCTCATGGCCGAGATGGAGCGCCGGCACGCCCGCGCCTACCTCGAGCGCGGGTACGCCGTGTGGACGGTCACCCGCAGACGTCACATGGAGCCCGGGACCACGGTGGCGGACATGGCGGCTGACCACGCCTCGTTCATCCGCGAGGTCATGGGCGGACAAGCCGACGTCGTGGTCGGCCAGTCCTACGGTGGGCTGGTCGCGCTGTTCCTGGCGGCCGACCACCCCGAGGTGGTGGGCAGGGTCGTGCTCGCCGGGGCGGCGGCGAAGATCTCGGAGTGGGGACGGGACGTCGACATCAGGTGGGCCGAGCTCCGCGCGGCCGGCCGCCACTCCCGGGCCGGTGTCGCGATGATGGAGGTCATGCTGCCGGGGAGCCGCTGGGAGCTCCTGCGCCGGATCGTGGGACCGGTGGCCGGTGCCGCGTTCCGGCGCTCCCGCACCCCCGCCGGCGACCTTCTCGTGGAGGCCGACGCCGAGCGCGGGTTCGACGGGCGAGCCGTGCTCGGACGCATCACCGCCCCCGTCCTGCTCGTGTGCGGTGACGCCGACCGGTTCTTCCCGCCGGACGCGGTTCGGGAGACGGCCGGGGGCATCAACGACTGCACGACGGTGACCTACCCCGGACTGGGGCACGTCCGCACCCTGTCGGGCAGCAGGCTCCAGCGCGACGTCCTCACCTGGCTCGAGGCCGCCACTCCCCACCCATCCGTCCCCTGAGCCGGGCGTCCAGCGGAGGAGGACGTGGTGCACGCGAATCGAAGGTTCGGCGCGCTCCTCGCGGCGACGACGGCATACGCCGTCCTGCTTCGGTGGGGGACGACGTCCGGATCCACGTTCCAGGAGCGCCGGTGTGGGCTCCCGGGGGACGAGCTCATCGCACACCCGACCCTGGTCACCAACCATGCCGCGACCATTGCCGCTCCCCCGGAACGCGTGTGGCCCTGGCTCTCCCAGCTCGGATGGCACCGCGGCGGCTGGTACACACCGCGCTGGGTCGACCGTCTCCTGTTCCCCGGCAACTGGCCCAGCGCGGAGCGACTTGATCCAGCCCTCGTGAGGGAGCTCCGTCCCGGCGACACCGTTCCCGACGGCCCACCCGGCACCGCGGAGTTCGTCGTGGAGCGGGCGGAGGCGCCCTCCGTGCTCGTCCTGCACTCGCGGACGCACCTACCACCCGGGTGGGCCGAGCGCTTCGGAGCCGAGCTCGACTGGGTCTGGACCTTCTCGCTGACCCCGACGGGCAACGGCACCCGACTCCTCATCCGCAACCGTGGATGGGTCACGCCGCCCTGGCTGGACCTCGCCTATCGCGCCATCGTCGTGCCGGCCGACCACGTCATGGCGCAGGGCATGCTCAAGGGTCTGGCCTCCCGGGCAACGCGATGACGAACGGGGTGGCGCCGATGCCCGGGAAGGCCGGTCCGCCGGTTACGGGCACCCACCCTTGAGGAGGCGGGAGCCGCCCTCGTCAGCCGCGTAGGCGGTGCCGATCTCGTCCGCCGGGAACGTCTCGGGTCGCAGGTCGTGCAGCGACCCGTCGGGCAGCGTCACCGACTTCTCGGACCCCACGACCATGCACTCGCCCGAGGGCAGGATGACGTGCGCCCTGTTGTGCGCGTGCGCACCGTTGCTCACCGAGACCTGCAGCACCGCGGCGAGAGAGATCACCGCTGCTGCGCCCATTGCCTTCTTCATCGCTTCTCCTTCGTGTGACCAGAACGGGTCCTTCGGACCTCCCCACGCTCCCGCGATCACCGTGTCGGCGGCATCGGGCATCACCCCTGAGATGGCTGCGCCCTGACCCTGACCTCCGCTCGCGCCGGCGGGTCGCGTGACGAGCGGTGACGCCGTCAGGGCGTGGGTGCCGACGCGGACGTCGACGCGGACGTCGACGCGGACGTCGTCGCGGACAGCCGTCGCGCCAGCTGGGCGAGCTCGATCCGGCTGGCCGTCCGCGTCTTGCGGAGCATGTGCGAGATGTGCGTGCTCACGGTCTTCTCACTGATGAAGAGCTCAGCGGCGATCTCCGTGTAGGTGCGCCCTGCCAGCACGAGGGCAAGCACGTCGTGCTCGCGCTCGGTGAAACCCGGGAAGGGCGTCGACCCCCGCGGGCCAGGGGCACCCGGCGTGGACAGGGAGATGCGCGCCTGGCGCGCGAGCCCCTGGATCTCCTCGAGCAGAGGCACCGCCTCGAGGTCCGTGGCCAGGCTGTGCGCCCGCCGCAGGAGCTCCCTCGCGGACGGGGTCACCGTGCCGGGCTTCAGTCCCGCCTCCGCCGCGCGCCACCGGGCGTAGACCTCGTCCCAGGTCAGACCCGCCTCGGCGCACCTCTCCGCGGCGGCCTCCCAGGTCGACGAGGAGCCGGACACGTTCTCGGCCCGGGCGGCCTCCGCCTCGTACACGGCCTGCATGGCCACGATCCCGGCGGCGTGCGCGGTCCCGGGGCCGACGTCGAACAGGACGTCGGGATACCGCGTCCGGAGGTCGTGGAGGGTCTCCAGCACCGGTCCGACGTCCTGGTCACGGTCCCGCAGGGTGATTGCCTCGTTGGCGAGAGCTCGGGCCGCCAGAGGCAGCACGTGCTCCGTGAGGTTGGCGCGCCCGACCTCCACCCCGGCCATGGCGGCTGCGAAGGCTGCACGGTCATCGCCCCGGGCCAGCTGCAGCTCGGCGTTGATGGCGTGGTAGCCGAAGAACTCGTGGGGCGCACCCGTGAGCTCCAGCGCACGCGCGAGGTGCTGGGCTCCTTGTTGCCAGCGTCCTTGGCGGATGTCCAGGAGGCCCGCGGCGAGCCGTCCGATGCAGTCGACCGCAGGGCCGGGAGTCGAGCCAAGGGCAACCCGGAGGAGCTCGAGGCAGCGGCGCCAGTCACCCGACATCAGGGAGGAGTACGCGTCCCCGGCACTCAGCCACGCCACGTAGCGGTACGGCGCACCCAGTGCGACGAGCCGCTCCCGGCTCCGGGTCGCGTGCTCGATCTCCCTGGGGTTGGTGAAGCCGATGTCGATGGCGTTGCCCGCCGTGCCCACGGCCTCCACGTAGGTCCGGAAGTCCCCGGCAGCAGCTGCGGCCTCCTCCGCGGCCAACGCGTCCGCGAGCCCGTCCCCTTCACCGGCGAAGCTCGTGGCGGTCGCGCGCGCTATCAGCGCCAGGGCCATGGCCTTGGTGGACCCACTCGTGGTCGCGTGCTCGACCGCGTCCGCTGCCCGTGCCGCACCGGTCGGCATTCCGGCCCAGACCTCGCTCCCGGCGAGAAGCGCGACGGCCGTCGCGTGCTGGGCGCTGTCCGGTCGGGCAGCCGAGAGCCGCACCGCACGCTCTGCCATGTCCATCGCGGCGGGCTTGGACACCAGCCCGGTCTCGTAGCCCAGCTCGATCCTCCGGACGAGCAGCTCCGAGACGCGCATCGGGTCCGCGTCCGCGTCGGCGAGCTCCACGAGTCGATCCACGGCCTCCATGGCCGCGTCCAGGTCTCCACATCGCTCTGCGGCATCTGCCAGTCGCTCCAGGATCTCGACCTCCGCTCGGGGTGACAACGCCAGGTGCGCCGACAGGGCGCGCGCGCGCTGCAGCAGCCGGAGCGCCTCGGCAGCGCCGCCCGCACGCTGCACCGACGTCGCGGCCGTCAGGGCCCACCGGAACGCGTCCTCACGATGACCGGCGCCGGCGTGATGGTCGGCGAGGTCCACGGCAACGTCCGCATCGGCCTCGTCGTCTCCGACCGTCGCGGCGAGGTACCGCGCCATGGACGCGTGCAGTCGCTGCCTCTCCTCGGGCAACAGCTCCTGTTCGAGCACCTCCGCCAGCAGCGGATGGCCGAACCAGTACCTGCCCTCATGCCGTTCGACGACACCGGCCTCGATCGCCTCCCGGAGAAGGCGAACCGGGTCCCCCTCCACACCCCCCGACGTTGCGAGGCGGGCCAGCCGCTCTCCGCCCTGCGGACGCCCGGCCACGGACAGCAGGCTCGTCAGCGCCTTCGCGTTCCGGGAGAGCCGACGCCACGTCCTCGCCACCGCATCCTGGAGGTCCGTCGGCAGACCCTCCGGAAGCTGGCGGGCATCCGGGCTGAGCCCGCGCACCAGGAGCTCCGTGAGGTAGGGGTTGCCCGCGGCCTTCCCATAGAGCTGGTCGACCAGGGATGCGCGCGGTGGTTGGCCGAGCAGGGCCGTCAGCTGGGCCTGGACCCCGAGCCGGTCCAACCGAGCGAGGTGGAGCTCACGAGTGCGTGGGAGCCTCCTCACGTTGGCCAGCCACTCGGGCAGGAGCCGCCCCTCTTCCCCCTGACGCACCGTCATCAGCACCGTCAGCCGGCGGTCGGCCGGGCCGGCAAGGACGTAGAGGAGCACGTCGAGGGAGCTCTGGTCCGCCCACTGCAGGTCATCGACCACGAGGACGACGGGTCGTTGGGCGCAGGCCCTGTCCAGCCACCCGTCGAAGGTGGTCAGGGCGTTCACCGGCGACCCGTGGAGGTCGTCGAGCAGGCCCTGCTCCGCGCCGTGGCCGCGCAGGGCCGAGATCAGCGGCAGGAACGGGACCGACAAGGTACTCAGCGGCAGGCAGGACGCCCACAGGACATCGCTGGTCGAGGGCGTCCGCGACATCGACTCCTGCAGGAGCGCGGTCTTGCCGACGCCCGCCTCCCCGCTGAGGACGAGCGCGCCGGCCGCGCCGGCCGCGCCCTGGCCCACCAGCCCGAGGACGACCTCCAGCTCCGTGGTGCGCCCCACGAGCGCCTTCCCAGCCTGCGTGACCTCGACTGCCACCTGCTCAGTCTGGCATCGACCGGTGGGCGACCCCCACCGTTTGCCGGACCCGCACCACTCAGACGTTCCGGCGGTACTGACCCCCGACCTCGAAGAAGGCGTCCGTCACCTGCTGCAGCGTGCACACCCGCGCCGCATCCATGAGCACCGCGAACACGTTGTCCCCACTCATCGCGGCCTCGCGCAGTCGCTCCAGCGCCACCTCGGCCTCCTCGCGGTGGGTCTCGCGGTACGCCCGCACCCGGGCCAGCTGCGACTCCTTCTCGGACTCCGACGCGCGCGCCAGCTCGACGTGCTGCGGCGTGCCGCCTTCGGCATCGGGCTTGCGGAAGGTGTTGACGCCGATGATCGGCAGCGAGCCGTCGTGCTTGCGGTGCTCGTAGACCATCGACTCGTCCTGGATCTTGCCGCGCTGGTACCCGGTCTCCATCGCCCCGAGCACTCCCCCGCGCTCCGAAATCCGGTCGAACTCGGCCAGCACAGCCGCCTCGACCATGTCGGTGAGCTGGTCGATGATGTACGACCCCTGGAGCGGGTTCTCGTTCATCGCGAGCCCCCACTCACGGTTGATGATCATCTGGATCGCCAGCGCACGACGCACCGAGTCCGGACCCGGCGTCGTCACCGCCTCGTCGAAAGCGTTGGTGTGCAACGAGTTCGCGTTGTCATAGATCGCGATGAGCGCCTGGAGCGTGGTGCGTATGTCGTTGAAGTCCATCTCCTGCGCGTGCAGCGACCGACCCGACGTCTGCACGTGGTACTTGAGCTTCTGGCTGCGCTCGTTGGCGCCGTACTTCTCACGCATCGCGACCGCCCAGATGCGGCGGGCCACCCGGCCGATGACGGAGTACTCGGGATCCATGCCGTTGGAGAAGAAGAACGAGAGGTTCGGCGCGAAGTCGTTGATGTCCATGCCGCGCGCAAGGTACGCCTCGACGTAGGTGAACCCGTTCGACAGCGTGAACGCGAGCTGGCTGATGGGGTTCGCCCCGGCCTCGGCGATGTGGTAGCCGCTGATCGACACCGAGTAGAAGTTGCGCACCTGCTGCTCGATGAACCACTCCTGGATGTCGGCCATCATCCGCAGCGAGAACTCGGTCGAGAACAGGCACGTGTTCTGCCCCTGGTCCTCCTTGAGGATGTCGGCCTGCACCGTGCCGCGCACCTGCGTGAGGGCGGACGCGCGTATGCCGGCCGCCTCCTCCTCGCTCGGATCGCGCCCCTCGCGCTCGGTGAACTTCGCCAGCTCGGCGTCGATGACCGTGTTGAGGAAGAACGCGAGGATCGTCGGCGCCGGGCCGTTGATGGTCATCGAGACGCTGGTGCTCGGTGACGTGAGGTCGAACCCGTCGTAGAGCGCCTTCATGTCGTCGAGAGTCGCGACCGAGACGCCGGAGGTGCCGACCTTGCCGTAGATGTCGGGGCGCGGGTCGGGGTCGCGGCCGTAGAGCGTCACCGAGTCGAACGCGGTGGACAGCCGGGTCGCCGGCTGCCCCTCGGACAGGAGCTTGAAGCGACGGTTCGTGCGGAAGGGGTCGCCCTCGCCGGCGAACATGCGCGCGGGGTCCTCGTTGTCGCGCTTGAACGGGAAGACACCCGCGGTGAACGGGAAGAAGCCGGGGAGGTTCTCGCGCCGCAGGAACGACACGAGATCGCCGTTGTCGGCGAAGGAGGGCACCGCCACGCGGCGGATCTTGTTGCCGGACAGGGACTCCTTGACGAGTGCCGTGTGGAGCTCCTTGTCGCGGATCCGGACGACCTGCTCGTCACCCGCGTAGGTCTCGACGACGGCCGGCCACTTCTCGATCGCCTCCCCCACCTCCGTCGGCAGCGCCTTGCGTGCCTCCACCAGGAGGACATCGACGGCGTGGGCCGTGTCTTCCACGTGACCCGCGGCTGCGAGCTCGTCGTCGACGAACTCGAGCCGCTGCACGCGACGGGCGTGGGCGGCATACGCCTCGGTCTGCGAGTGGTACCCACGGACGGTGTCGGCGATCTCGGAGAGGTATCGCACGCGCGCGGCCGGGACGATCTGTCGAAGCACCGAGGAGTGCCGCACCTCGACGTGCGGCAGGACACCCTCGGCGAGCTGGAGACCCTTGCCGACGAGGAGCCCGCGCAGCTCCTGGTAGAGAGCGGTGACGCCGTCGTCGTTGAACGTCGCCGCCGAGGTGCCGAAGACGGGCATGTCCTCGGGCTTCTTGCCGAACGCCCCGCGGTTGCGGACGAGCTGGCGACCGACGTCGCGCAGGGCGTCCAGCGCACCACGCCGCTCGAACTTGTTGATGGCGACGAGGTCGGCGAAGTCGAGCATGTCGATCTTCTCGAGCTGGCTCTGAGCGCCGAACTCCGGTGTCATGACGTACATCGAGACGTCGGCGAACGGCACGATCGCCGCGTCGCCCTGGCCGATGCCGGGGGTCTCGATGATGATGAGGTCGTATGCCGCGGCCTTGAGGATGGTGATGACGTCCTCGAGCGCCTCGGGCACCTCGCGGCCGCCGCGGGTCGCGAGCGAGCGGAAGAAGACGGGAGAGGCTCCGTCGGGGCTGCTGTTGGCGTTCATCCGGATGCGGTCGCCGAGGAGCGCGCCACCACCGCGGCGGCGGGTCGGGTCGACCGCGACCACGGCGATGCGGAGCTTGTCCTGCTGGTCGACGCGCAGACGCCGGACGAGCTCGTCGGTGAGGCTCGACTTGCCGGAGCCGCCGGTGCCGGTGATGCCGACGACGGGGACGGTGCGGCCGGCCGCCGCCCTGGTGAGCTCGGCCCGGTCCGCGTCGGAGAGCGCCTTGACCTCGGCGCCGGTGATGGCGCGCGCGACGGCCGGTCGCTCCCCCGCCAGGACGGCGGTGATGTCGGCCGGCCCCGCGGCATAGAGGTCGGTGTCGCAGGCCTCGATGACGGTGTTGATCATGCCGACGAGACCGAGCCGCTGGCCGTCCTCGGGGCTGAAGATCGTCACGCCGGCCTCACGAAGCCGGGCGATCTCGTCGGCGACGATGACGCCGCCGCCACCGCCGACGACCTTGACGTGGTCGGCGCCGGCCTCGCGCAGGAGCTGGACGAGGTACTCGAAGTACTCGACGTGCCCGCCCTGGTAGGACGACACGGCGATGCCCTGCACGTCCTCCTCGATCGCCGCGTCGACGACCTCCTGGACGGAGCGGTTGTGCCCGAGGTGGATGACCTCGGCGCCCTGGCTCTGCATGATCCGCCGCATGATGTTGATCGACGCGTCATGGCCGTCGAACAGGCTGGACGCGGTGACGATGCGCACCGGGTTCGTGGGCACGTGCAGATCGGGCGACGTCGGTGTCATGCCTTCGATAGTAGGACGTCCTACTAACTACCCGGAAGTCACGAAGAGTCGGCGTCTGGCTCACAGGGCCCAGGCCGCGCGATGCGCCTCCGATGCCTCACGCCTGTCGGTCGCCGGGCGTAGCGTCGGCTCCAGCGCCCGGGCGACGGCGTCCGGGCCACGGCCAGTCGAGAACGACAGGAGCAGCCATGGACTACCGAATCGAGCTCATCTTCGTGCCGGTGACCGATCCGGACCGCGCGAAGGCGTTCTACGAGGGCCAGCTCGGCTGGCACGTCGACTTCGACCAGACGGTGCGGCCGGGCCTGAGGTTCGTCCAGGTGACGCCACCGGGATCCGCGTGCTCGATCGCGTTCGGCGACGGGCTCAGCGAGGACGAGCCCGGGTCGCTGCGCAACGTGCAGGTCGTCATCGACGACGCCGATGCGACGCGGGCGACACTCCTCGAGGCCGGCGTCGACGCGAGCGAGGTCGACGACCAGCCGTGGGGCCGATTCGTCACCTTCCCGGACCCCGACGGCAACCGCTGGACGCTGCAGCAGCTCGTCCCCCAGGGGTAGCGCCCGCCGGCCGGCCTGGTGAACGCCCGCGCCGACCCGGCCGGTGGTGCGCTCAGCCGCCGCCGAAGCCCTGGCCCGAGCCCTCACGGTGGGTCGACTGGCCGAGGGCCTTCTCCGTCGTCTCGGTCCCGCCACCCAGACCGCTCGACCCGCGACGGTTGAGCACGTAGGCGAGGATCGCGATGATGACGACGAGCGCGATGAGATACCTCATGTCCGGCCCCTGCTTCCCCCGGACCACGGACGGGCCCGGAGCGTCAGGTTAGCGGTCCTGCTGCTCGGCGACCCATCGAACCGCCTCGACGTACCCGGTGACCCCGCGGCCGATGACCTGGTGGTCGGTGACGTCGGTGAGGTAGCTGTGGTGGCGGAACTCCTCGCGGGCGTGGATGTCGCTGATGTGCACCTCGACGCTCGGGACGGTGACCGCCGAAATCGCGTCGCGCAGCGCGACCGAGGTGTGCGTGTAGCCGGCGGCGTTGACGACCAGGCCGGCGATCCCGCGCCGCCCCTCCTGCACCCAGTCGATGAGCTGGCCCTCGTGGTTGCTCTGCCGGAAGTCGAGGCCGAGCCCAGCGGCGGCGCAGGCCGCTCGGCAGAGCTCCTCGACGTCGGCGAGGGTCGCGCTGCCGTAGATCTCCGGCTCGCGCTCCCCCAGAAGGTTGAGGTTGGGGCCGTTGAGGACGAGCACCGTGGTCGAGTCCATTCCGCGAGTATGCCCGTCCCGGGCCGCCGCCCCGTTCCACCCGGCATACCCGCTGCGTCCGCAACCCTGGTCGCGAACCCGACCACCCTTGCGGACGCACCCACCCGGCATACCCGCTCCGTCCGCAACCCTGGTCGCGAACCCGACCACCCTTGCGGACGCAAGCAACGGCGGGTATGCCGGCCGCTCAGCCTCGCGTGGTGTCCGGCACGAACCCGTCACCGAACGCCCGACACGTCGCCGCGTCGACGGTGAGGTCGGCGCCCTCGAGGGCGTCGAAGGCGCGGTCCCGCGAGATGTTCCAGGAGAGGACGTCGTCGCGCCCCGCGTCGTACTCCTGACGCCACCCGAGGACGCACGCCGCCTGCTTGTCGTCGAGCCGATCGAGGATCGCCGGGGTGGCGTCGGGCCCGAGCGTGGACAGGTAGGCGGTGTCGAGCTCGCCGGTCTGCTCGAACCGGTCGAGGTTGCGCGACGCCACCCAGGCGTCGGGGTTCATCAGCCCGAAACCGAGGAAGAACAGTGCACCGGACAGCAGCGCCGCCCGCGGCAGCCACGTCCCCCGGCCCCTGACGACCGCGACGACCATGAGGACGAGCAGCAGCCCGAGCCACAGTTCGAAGCCGTCGACGAGGACACGCAGTGTCGTGTAGCCATAGGCCTCCTGGTAGAGGCTCATCCGGTAGAGCGCCGACGCGACGACCGCGAGCGTCAGCACGCACAGCGTCACGAGCGCCACCTTGAGGACGAACCGGTCCGAGGCTGACGCCTGCGGCGCCTTGCGGGTGGCGATGCCGATGACGACGAAGGTGAGGAAGGTCGCGGTCGTGAGCTGGCCGAAGCCCTGGTGCACGTACTCGGCGTACGTCAGGCCGGTGGTCTCGCGCAGGTACTCGTGACCGCCCCACATGGCCGTCGCCTGCGCGACGAGGAAGGCGGCGAACAGCGCGATGACGACCCCGAGCGGCACGAGCCACTCCCACCGGTGCCCGACCGGGGCGCTGCGCGGGACGTCGAGGTCGGCGATGCGCGGCGGGTTGAGCGCCAGGTAGCCCCCGGCCAGGGAGACCCCGGCGACGAAGACGAAGATGAAGACCCGCGCGATGATCGAGTCCCAGCGCAGGTCGGGGACGAGCGACTGCGCCCACGACCCGAAGATCGCGTCACCCGAGGCGAACAGCCCACCGAAGAGGACGAGCCCCACCGCGGCGATCGCGACGGTGCGCAGCACCGGCCACAGCAGCGGCATCCGGCTCGTCGCGCTGAGGGTCCGGCCGAGCAGCGGCAGGCCGCGCAGCCCGGCGAGCACCCACGACATCGCGGACAGCGGGATGCTGACGAACGACCGCGCCCGCGTGACGGTGGCCGCCAGGAGCAGGGCCGCGATCATCGCCGACAGCACCATGATCCATTCGGCGGCCCGCAGGACCGTCATCGCGGTGAGCGCGACCCCGACCGCGACGCAGGCGATCGCCCAGGGCGTCCGCCGCTCGCGCGACGCGGAGAGGATGAGGACGGCCGACAGGAGCGCGACGAGTCCGGCGGCCATGCCGATCCGCCTGTCCGGCAACATGATCGCCGCCAGGAGGCCGATGAGCAGCGCGCCGATGAGGAGCTTGGGCTGCGGCCCGCGATCGGTCTCGGGCCAGAACCTCCCGAAGAGCGTGTCGGTCAGCGCCGGGGGCCCTGCCGGCCGCGCCGCCACGGCCGGCAGGGCCGGCTGGGGCTGCGGTGCGGGGGGCTGGGCGGGCGTGGGTGTCATGGTGACCTCCGGGGTCGTGGGCGCGTTCTTCGTCGTATGCCGTGGCAGCACGGCGCGCAGCCGCGCGCCTCGGGCGCCGGGCTCGGTGGGCAGGACGTGGATCGAGCCACCGTGCAGCTCGCAGACCCACGACGCGATGGCGAGGCCGAGGCCGGTGCCGCCACCGGAGTCGTCGCCGGTCCCGAACCGGCTGAAGACGCTGGCGGCCTTGTCAAGGGGGATGCCCGGCCCGTCGTCGACGACCTCGAGCGCCCAGCGGGCGCCGTCGAGGACCGAGGCGACGAGCTGGATCTCGCCGTGGGGCGGGCTGTGCCGGGCGGCGTTGTCGAGGAGGTTGGCGACGAGCTGGGCGAGGCGCGCGGGGTCGGCGGTGACGGCGAGGTCCTCCGGGACCACCCGGCACACGAAGCGGACCGGGCGGGCACCGAGCTCGGCCTCGGCCACGGCACGGCGCAGGACACCCCCGACGACGACCTCCTCGAGCCGGAGAGGCGCCACGCCCGCGTCGATCCGGGAGAGGTCGAGGAGGTCGCCGACGAGGTCGCTGAGCCGCTCGGACTGGGTGAGCGCCCCGCGCAGCGCCTTGTCGTCCGGCTGCACCACCCCGTCGACGAGGTTCTCGAGCAGGGCGCGCTGCGCGGTGAGGGGGGTGCGCAGCTCGTGGGACACCGTGGCGATGAGCTGCCGGCGCTGGTGGTCGGCGTCGGCGAGGTCGGAGGCCATCGCGTTGAAGGCGCGGGCCAGGTGGCCGACCTCGTCGGTGGACGCCGTGGACACCCGCTGGCCGTAGTCGCCCGCCGCCATGCGGCTCGTGGCCTCGGTCATCTCGCGCAGGGGTGCCGTCATCCCCCGGGCGAGCCACTGGGTGACCAGGAGAGCGGCGGCGACGGTGACGGGCAGGGTGAGCCAGGCCGGCATCCCGGCTCGTTCGCCGATCGTCGCGAAGAGCGCGGCGACGACGCAGCTCACCCCGACGAGGAGCCCGAGCTTGACCTTGATCGAGCCGACCCCCTCGAGGGGCTGGTCGGAGTTCACGCGTCCTCCAGGGCGTAGCCGACGCCGTGGACCGTGCGCACCCGGCCGGCGCCGATCTTGGAGCGCAGGGACTTCACGTGGCTGTCGAGCGTCCGGGTGCCGGAGGCGTCCGACCAACCCCACACCTCACCCATGAGCTGCTCGCGGGAGCGCACGGCTCCGGGCGTGGACGCGAGCGCGGCGAGGAGGTCGAACTCGAGCGGGGTGAGGTGGACCTCGGTGCCGGCGACGGTGACCCGACGCGCCGGGCCGTCGATCTGGACCGCGCCGACGTGGGTGGTCGGCGCAGGCGTCGCGGCGAGCTCGGCGGCGCGCTCGACCCGCCGGAGGAGGGCGTGGGTGCGGGCGACGACCTCGCGCATCCGGAATGGCTTGGTGACGTAGTCGTCGGCGCCGACGCCGAGCCCCACGAGGATGTCGGTCTCGTCGTCCCGGGCGGTGAGCATGAGGACCGGGACGGGGCGGACGGCCTGGATGCGGCGGCACACCTCCAGCCCGTCGTAGCCGGGGAGCATCACGTCGAGGACGACGAGGTCGGGGGCGTGCTCGTGGAAGGCCGCGACGGCGCCGGGGCCGTCGTGCGCCTGGTGGACGACGTAGCCCTCGGCCCGCAGGCGGTCGGTGACCGCCTGGTTGATCGTGGGCTCGTCCTCGACGACGAGCACCGTCGTGCTCGCCGGGGCCGCGGTCCCCCCACCTGTTCCACTCATGTCCCTGACCCTAGGAGCCCGTCGATGGAGTCCGTGGGCGCGACCTGTGGAGATCTCGTGAAGATCGACCCTGACGTATGCCGTCCGCTTGCGTCCGCAACCCTGGTCGCCTTCTCGACCAGGGTTGCGGACGCTGTCAGGCGGGGGAGCGGTGACGCGTCCGGAAGACCGTCGGCGTGAGCCCGGTGCACTGGGCGAAGTGGTGCCGCAGCAGGGCGGCGCTGCCGAACCCGACGTCCCGCGCGACCTGGTCGACAGACAGGTCGGTCTCCTCGAGGAGCTCCCGCGCCCGCAGCACCCGCTGGTCGGTGATCCACTGGTGCGGGGTGGTCCCGGTCTCGGAGACGAACCGGCGCGCGAAGGTCCGACCCGACATCGAGGACCGGCGGGCCAGCTGGTCGACCGTGTGCGGCTCGTCGAGGTGCTCGAGCATCCACTCGAGGACCGGGCCGAGGCTGTCGGCCTCGGTGACCGGGACCGGGCGGTCGATGAACTGCCGCTGGCCCCCGTCGCGGTGGGGGGACACCACCATCCGCCGGGCGATGCGGTTGGCGACGGAGCCCCCGTGCTCGGCCCGCACGAGGTGCAGGCAGGCGTCGACCCCGGCGGCGGTCCCGGCGCTCGTGATGACCGTGCCGTCGTGGGCGTAGAGCACGTCGGGGTTCACCCGGGCCAGTGGGTAGGACGCAGCGAGCTCCTCGCTGTGTCGCCAGTGGGTCGTGCACTCGCGGCCGTCGAGGACGCCGGCCGCACCGAGGGTGAACGCGCCGGAGCAGACCGAGAGGACCCAGGCCCCGCGGTCGACCGCGTCACGCACGACCTGCCTGACGGCGTCGGAGGGGGCGAAGGCGGCGCTGCTCGCCGGGATCGCCACGAGGTCGGCGTCGGCCGCCGCCTCGAGGCCCAGCTCCGCGACGAGCGTCGTCCCGCCGTCGGCGCGCAGCGGCACGCCGGGGCGCTCGGTGCAGACGCGGAAGTCGAAGGGCGGCACCCCGTCGTCGGTGCGGTCGACGCCGAAGACCTCGGCGAGCACACCGAACTCGAAGACGGCGACCGGATCCTGGAGCACGACGGCGATCGAGTGCAGGCCCATGCCGGCCAGCATGACAGGTTGGCAGTATCTTGTGCAAGACCGTCAGATCAGCCACTCGTGGCAGGATGTCGTCGGCCATCAAACTCATGCCATGAGCACTCTCCTCTCCGACATCGCCCCCTTCATCCCCGCACTGCTGCTCACGGCCCTGTTCGTCTGGGCGCTCGAGCGCAACCACCGACGCCAGCAGCAGGCCCCCTGGGCCGACGACTTCCGCCACCCGGCCGAGCACGACGCCGACCACCGGCGCAGCGCGCACGACTGGGACGCCTACGGCCGAGCCGCCTGACCTCGTCGGCGCCCGTCAGCCGCGGTCGCGACCGATCGCGTAGCCGATGAGGATCCCGATCAGGCCGGCGACGGCATACGGTCCCCACTGCCTGACCGCCGACGGCAGGGCGACCGCACCGAGGTCGATCGCCTCGTCGACCACCGGTGTGGGTCGCCTCGCCGCCGGTGCACGCACCGGTGCGGACGCGGCCGCCATGGCCGCGTGCGCCGACCCGGCGGCCTCCGCCTCGTCACCTGCCTGCGCCGACGCCACGCCTGCCACGCCCGCAGCCGCACCGTCCTCCGCCGGAGCGACGAACTGGCTCTCGATGCAGTCGACGAACTGGCGCAGCAGCTTGTCGGAGACGTCCTGCATGACGCCCCGACCGAACTGCGCCGGCTTGCCCGTGATGGCCAGGTCCGTGTCGACCTCGACCTTGGTCTGGTCACCCACGGGCGAGAGCTGGAGCGTCACGGTCGCGCCTGCGGTGCCGTTGCCCCGCTTGTCCTTGCCCATGGCCTCGATGACGGCACGCCGCGCGGTGGCGTCGCGTTCGACGAAGGTGCCGGAGCCGGCATACACGAGCGAGATCGGACCGAGCTTGACCTTGACCGTGCCCGAGAAGCCGTCGTGCGAGAACTCGGTGACGGTGGCCCCGGGGAAGCAGCCGCCGACGCGTTCGAGGTCGAGCAGGGTCTCCCAGGCGTGGTCGGCGTCCGCGGGCACGGTGAACTCGTGGTGCAGCTCCACGGATCAGCCTCCCGCCGCGGCCAGGACGGCTCGCCTCGTGAGGACGGGGGCCAGCGCGCGCCGGTAGTCGGCACTGCCGTTGAGGTCGCTCGGCGGCTCGGTGCCGTCGGCGGCCGAGGCGCAGGCCGCGCCGATGGCTGCCTCGCTGACCTCGCAGCCGACGAGGGCCTGCTCGACGCTCCTCGCACGCAACGCGGTGAGGCCCATGTTCGTCAGGCCGATGCGCGCCTCGGCGATCGTGCCGCCCTCGGTGCGCACGGTCGCCGCGACGGCGACGATCGACCACTGGTGGACGACGCGCACGAACTTCTCGTAGTGCCCGCCCCAGCCCGTGTGCTTCGGGATGCGGATCGACGTGAGCAGCTCGCCGTCGCCGACGGCGGTCTCGAACAGGCCGGTGAAGAAGTCGCTCGCCGGGACGGTCCGCTCGCCACCCGGTCCGGTGATGACGAGCTGGGCCTCGAGAGCGAGGATCGGGGCCGCGACGTCACCGGCCGGGTCCGCGTGCACGAGCGCTCCACCGACGGTGCCGCGGTGGCGGATCTGGGGGTCGGCCACCTCCTCGACGGCCTTGGTGAGGACGGTCGCGTGCTCGCGCACGGCCTCGCTTGCGATGAGGTCGACGTATGCCGTCATCGCGCCGATGACGAGGTGGTCGCCGTCGTCGGTGATGCCGCGCAACGCGTCGATCCGGCCGAGGTCGACGACGACCGAGGGGTCGCCGAGCCGCATCCGCAGGACGGGGAGCAGCGACTGGCCGCCGCCCAGCACCTTGGCCTCGTCGCCGTGCTCGGCGAGCGCCGCGAGCGCGTCCTCGACCGAGGTCGGGGCGAGGTAGTCGAAGGCTGCGGGGATCATCGGGTGCCTCCTTCGGCTCCGGTGCCGGGATCCTGGTTGGGCTCACCCTCGACGAAGTGCGGCTGGGCCTCGGGGGTGGTCTCGCTCGTGCCGCCGGCCCGGGCCGACTGGATCGCCGACCACACCCGCTCGGGGGTGCACGGCATGACGATGTCGTCGACGCCGAAGTGGCGCACCGCGTCGATGACCGCGTTGACGACCGCGGGGGTCGAGGCGATGCACCCGGCTTCGCCGACACCCTTGGCGCCGAGGTCGTTTGACGTGGCCGGTGACACGGTGCGGTCGGTCGTGAAGCTGATCGTGTCGGCTGCGGTCGGGAGCGTGTAGTCGACGAAGGAGCCCGTGACGAGCGTGCCCGACTCGTCGTGGACCGCCTCCTCCCAGAGCGCCTGCGCGATGCCCTGGAGGAGACCGCCGTGGACCTGGCCCTCGACGATGAGCGGGTTGACGACGTTGCCGATGTCGTCGACGGCGACGTAGTCGCGCATCCTCACCTGGCCGGTCTCGGTGTCGACCTCGACCGCGCACAGGTGGGTGCCGTGCGGGAACGAGAAGTTCGAGGGGTCGAACGTCGCGTCCGAGTCGAGGTTGGGCTCGATGCCGTCAGGCAGGTTGTGGCCCGCGAAGGTCGCGAGCGAGACCTCCCCCAGGCTGATCCCCTTGCCCGTGCCACGGACCGTGAAGGAGCCAGCCGAGAACTCGAGGTCCTCGACCGCCGCCTCGAGCAGGTGGGCCGCGATGGGCTTGGCCTTCTCGACGACCTTGCGCGAGGCCATGATGACTGCCTGCCCGCCCACGACGAGGCTGCGCGAGCCGTAGGTGTCCATGCCCCGGGCCGAGACCTGGGTGTCGCCGTGGAGGATCTCGATGTCCTCGAACGGGATGCCGAGCTCGTCGGCGACGATCTGGCTCCACGCGGTCTCGTGGCCCTGGCCGTGGGCTGACGACCCGGTGACGACCTCGACCTTGCCGGTGGGCAGCATCCGCACACTGGCGTTCTCCCACCCTCCCGCGCCGTAGCTCAACGAGCCGAGGACGCGCGACGGTGCGAGCCCGCACATCTCCGTGAAGGTCGAGATGCCGAGACCGAGCTGCACGGTGTCGCCGCTCTCACGGCGCCGCTTCTGCTCGGCGCGGAGGCCGTCATAGTCGAAGAGCTCCTTGGCGCGGGCCGTGGCCGCCTCATAGTTGCCCGAGTCGTACTCGAGGCCACACACGCTCGCGAACGGGAACTCCTCGTGCTTGATCCAGTTCTTCTCGCGGATCTCCAGCGGGTCGACACCGAGCTCCACGGCGAGCTCGGTCATGAGCCGTTCGATGGCGAAGGTGGCCTCGGGCCGTCCGGCCCCGCGGTAGGCGTCGGTCCACGTCTTGTTGGTGAAGATGTTCTCGCAGGTGAAGCGGTACGCCGGGAACTTGTAGATCGCGTTGTACATGAACGCCCCGAGGATCGGGACGCCCGGCGTGACGAGGCCGAGGTAGGCACCCATGTCGGCGAGCAGGTCGACCTTGAGACCGGTGACGGTGCCGTCCTTGGTCGCGGCCAGGGTGAGCTTCTGCCACTGGTCGCGGCCGTGGTGGGCCGAGAGCAGCGACTCGCTGCGCGTCTCGGTCCACTTGACCGGGCGGCCCGTCCGACGGGCCGCGAGGAACGTGATGATCTCCTCGGGCGTGACCTGGAGCTTGCCGCCGAAGCCGCCGCCGACATCGGGCGCGATGACCCGGACCTTGGACTCGGAGACGTCGAGGGTCAGCGCGAGCATGAGCCTGAGGATGTGGGGCACCTGCGTGGAGGACCACATCGTCATCTGCTCGCCGGTGGGGTCGACGACGACCGAACGCGGCTCCATGAACGACGGGATGAGCCGCTGCTGCCGGTACTCCCGCTCGAGGACGATGCCCTCGGCCCTGGCGGTCTCGATCGCGGCGTCGACGTCGTCGCCGGTGCCGGCCTCCTTGGAGTCGAACACCCACGTCGCGCTGACGTTGGTCCCGAGGTCGGGGTGGGCGAGGTCGCCTCCCGCGGCCGCGGTGCGCAGGTCGAGCACCGCGGGCAGCTCGTCGTAGTCGACGTCGACGAGCTCGGCGGCGTCGCGCGCCTGGGCGACGGTGCGCGCCACGACGACGGCCACGACCTCGCCGGCGAAGGCGACCCGGTCGACGGCGATGGCGGGGTGGGGCTGGCTCTTCTGGTCGGCCGTGATCGGCCAGGCGCACGGGAGCGCGCCCTGCTCGTCCTTGACGTCGGCGCCGGTGATGACGTCCATGACGCCGGGCGACGCCTTCGCCTCGGTCGTGTCGATCGCCGTGATCCTCGCGTGGGCGAACGGGCTGCGCACGGTGACGATGTGCAGCATGCCGGGCAGGACGATGTTGTCGGTCCACCTCGTGCGGCCGGTGATGAGCCGCTGGTCCTCCTTGCGGACACGGGCGCGGCCGACCTCGCCACCGCCACCGGTGTCGTCGACGTCGACCCGGTCCTCGATCTCCTCGGCCACCGCCTCGGGGCTGATGCTCATGTCACTCACCCGCCATGACGTCGGCGGTGCGGCTGCCGGCCATCGCGGCGGCGCCCTGCTCCACCGCGCGCACGATGTTGTGGTAGCCGGTGCACCGGCAGAGGTTCCCCTCGAGGCCCTTGCGGATCTCCTCCTCGGACGGGGTCGGGTTCTCCCGGACCACGTCAAGGCTCTGCATGATCATCCCCGGCGTGCAGTAGCCGCACTGGAGGGCGTGGCACGCCCGGAACGCCTCCTGCATCGGGTGCAGGACTCCGTCCCTGGCCAGGCCCTCGATCGTCGACACCTCGTGCCCGTCGGCCTGGACGGCCAACAGGTTGCACGACTTCACGCTCACCCCGTCGAGGTGGACGGTGCACGCGCCGCAGTTGCTCGTGTCGCAGCCGATCACGGTCCCCACCTTGCCCACCACCTCTCGCAGGTAGTGCACGAGGAGCATGCGGGGCTCGACCTCGTCGCTGTAGGTCGAGCCGTCGACCGTGACCGAAATCCGAGTCATCATTGACCCTTCCTTGGCGGGGTGGTGCGGTAGTTGATCTTGAACTCACATCGACGTCCGTCGCAAGCGTTCGGGGAAAGTCCCAGGTTCGAGCCGCATGGGGCGGCGCGCCCATGTCCCGACGGGGTCGGGGTCAGCCGTGCAGGTGGATCGGCCCGCCGCGCTCGGAGAGGCGGTCGCCGTGACCTCCCCACTGGAGCGCGATGATCTCCGCGGCGATCGACACCGCGGTCTCCTGGGGGGTGCGCGCGCCGAGGTCGAGCCCGATCGGCGACGACAACCGGGCCAGCTCGTCGTCGGTCAGCCCGGCCTCGCGCAGGCGCTCCGTGCGCTCGTCGTGGGTGCGCCGCGACCCCATGGCCCCGACGTAGCCCACCTCGGGCAGCCGCAGCGCGACCTCGAGCAGGGGCACGTCGAACTTCGGGTCGTGGGTGAGCACGCAGAGCACGGTGCGCCCGTCGACCCGGCCGGCCGCCGCCTCGGCCGTGAGGTAGGTGTGCGGCCACGCGACGACGACCTCGTCCGCGGCCGGGAGCCGTGCGGGGGTCGCGAAGACCGGACGCGCATCGCACACCGTGACGGCATACCCGAGGAAGTGGCCGAGCTCGGCGACCGCCGCCGCGAAGTCGATGGCGCCGAAGACGATCATCCGCGGCTTGGGGGCGTGGGCGGCGACGAAGACGCGCATGCCCTCGCCCCGTCGTTCCCCCTCCGGGCCGTAGGTCAACGTCTCGGTCTGGGCGGTGGCGAGGAGTCCGCGCACGTCGTCGGTGACGGCCTCGTCGGCGCGCCGCGACCCCAGCGACCCGCTCACCGTGTCGGGGCGCACGACGAGCCGGCTCCCGACGCGGGCCGGGTCGGGGTGGGCCACGACCGTCGCGACGGCGACGGGGCGCCCCGCGTCGATGTCGTCGGCGACCTCGCCGAAGTCGGGGAAGGTCCGGCGGTCGACCTGCTCGACGAAGACGTCGAGCTGTCCCCCACAGGTCAGGCCCACGCTGTATGCCGTGTCGTCCGAGATGCCGTAGTGCACGAGTCGTGCCGTGCCCGAGCGCAGGACGTCCTGACCCTCCTCGTAGACGGCGCCCTCGACGCAGCCTCCGGAGACGGACCCGACGGCCTCACCGCTCGGCCCGACGAGCATCGAGGCGCCGGGCGGGCGGGGCGAGGAGCGGAAGGTGTCGACGACGGTGCCGACGGCGGTGCTCTCTCCGGCGTCCCACCACCGGCGCAGCTCGGTGAGGACCTCACGCATCCGCAACCACCTCCAGGAGCTCGGCGAACGCGGCCATCGAGTGGCCGGCGACGAAGGTGTCAACGTACGGCAGGGCCGCGACGATGCCCTGCTGCACCGGCTCGTAGGCCGCGTGCCCCTGGTGCGGGTTGGCCCAGACGACGCGGTGGGCGAGGCCGGCGACCCGGCGCATCTGCTCCGCGAGGGCATCG
Source organism: Knoellia aerolata DSM 18566 (assembly GCF_000768695.1). Classification (GTDB taxonomy): domain Bacteria; phylum Actinomycetota; class Actinomycetes; order Actinomycetales; family Dermatophilaceae; genus Knoellia; species Knoellia aerolata. The sequence goes on along the minus strand of NZ_AVPL01000001.1, from coordinate 92,777 downwards.
GGGTCGGTCCGCTCCCACCCGTCGCTGATGACGACGACGACGGCGCCGCGGGCCATCCCCCGCCGTCCCCAGCGGTCGAGGAACGCCCTGAGGCCGTCGGCCAGGCGGGTGCCCCCGGACCAGTCCGGGATGGCGCGACCGGCTGCCACGAGGGCCCGGTCCGCGTCGGGCTGGCGCAGGGCGGCGGTGACGTGGGTGAGGCGGGTCCCGAGCGTGAAGACCTCGACCGGGCCGTCGGACCGGCACCACACGTGCGCGAGCCGCAGGAGGGAGTCGGCGTAGGCGCTCATCGACCCCGACACGTCGAGCAGCAGGACGACACGGCGGGGCCGGTCGGTGCGACGACGGTGGCGGATCGGGCCGGGCTCGCCGTGGCGGCGCAGCATGTCGCGCAACGTCGCCCGGGCATCGACGTCGCCGCGTCGGGAGGGCCTGCGTCGGTGGGCGAGCCGCCTCGGTGGTCGCGGCCGGAGCGTCGCGAACATCCGCGTGAGCATCGCGCGCTCGCTCGCCGACATCGCGGCGATGTCCCTGTGCCGCAGCACCTCCGTGTCGCTGGCCGTCGCCCGGACCGCATCCTGGTCGAGGCCCTCGTCCGGTTCGCCCGGCGGCGGCTCACCCCGCAGGTCGGCCATCGTCGTCGGGGGTCGGACGGGAGCACGGCGGGCCGCGCCGGGGCGTTCGGCACCGAACCATGCGGCATACACGAGGTCGTAGCGCTCGAGGTCTGACGGTGAGCCGCACAGCGTGGCCCGCCCCGCGGCATACGTCGCGGCCTGGTCGTCCAGGCCCACGGTCGAGACGGCCAGCAGGTAGGTGCGCTCCCGGTCGGCGGTGACCGCGACACCCGCGGCTCGGAGGGCGCGCGCGAAGCCGAGGAGGACCTCCTCGGCCGGGCGCACCGCGGTCGTCACGACCGGGTCACCGCGCCATCAGCCGGTCGAGCGACGCGCGGACGCGGGCGCCGTCCTCGCGGTACTTCACCGCGACACCGAGGGTCGCGGCCACGGAGGCGGTGTCGAGCTCCCTCGTGCCGAGCTCGTGGAGGGCCCGCGCCCAGTCGAGGGTCTCGGCGACGCCCGGCGGCTTGATGAGCTCGGCGTCGGCACGGATCGCGTGGACGGCACGGACGACCTGCTCGGCCAGCTCCTTGGGGACCTCGGGCGCTCGGGTCCGGACGATCGCCAGCTCCCGCTCGAGAGAGGGGTGTTCGAGCCAGTGGTAGAGGCAGCGTCGCTTGAGGGCGTCGTGCACCTCCCGGGTGCGGTTCGAGGTGAGGACGACGAGCGGCGGCGTTTCGGCCTTGATCGTGCCGAGCTCGGGGATGCTCACCTGCCACGTCGAGAGGACCTCCAGCAGGAACGCCTCGAACTCGTCGTCGGCCCGGTCGATCTCGTCGACGAGGAGCACCGCCGGGGCCTCACGGAGTGCCCGCAGGACCGGCCGGGCGAGGAGGAAGCGCTCGTCGAAGAGGCTGGCCTCGACGTCCTCGAGCGCCGTGGCGCCGCCGACCGCCCCGACCGTCTCGACCGCGCGCAGGTGGAGGATCTGGCGCGGGAAGTCCCAGTCGTAGAGGGCCTGGCTCGCGTCGATGCCCTCGTGGCACTGGAGCCGGATGAGGGGGACGCCCCCGGCCTCGGCGAGGGCCTCGGCGAGGGCGGTCTTGCCCGTGCCCGGTTCGCCCTCGAGCAGCAGCGGCCGGTCGAGCCGGTGGGCGAGCCATGCGACGGTGGCCAGCGCGTCGTCACCGAGGTAGCCGGTGTCCTCGAGTCGCCGGCGCAGGTCCGCCGCGGTGGAGAAGTCCATGCCCGCATCGTCACACGCGCCGCCTCCCGGGGCGACGCACTCCCCCGGAACTGGGGTCAGAGGTCCGCGGGCCGGTCGACGTCGCGGCCGGTGGCGAGGTCGCCGCACTCGACGAGGAGCGTGCTGGCGGCGTCGAGGTGGCCGCGGGCTCCGCGGTCACCCACCGCGCCCTCCCGGATCGCGTCCCAGTGCTCACGCCCGAGCAGGACGGGGTGCCCCGGCTTCCCGTCGTATGCCGCCCGCACCAGGAGGCTGCCGAGCCCACCGTCCGCCGCGCTCGCCGCGCTGGCGCGGGCCACCTCCAGCACCCGCACGTGGGCGGCCGACCCGACGTCGGGGAGGTCGACGAGCATGACCAGGGCCGCCTGCGCGCTCGTGCCCGCCAGGGCGTCGAGGCCGTGGCGCAGCGAGGCGCCCATCCCCTCGTCCCAGTCGGGGGCCTCGACGACGCGGGCTCCTGCCTTCTCCGCGAGCGCCGCGACGGCCGATGCGGAGGCCCCCACGACGACGTGGACCTCCCCCACCCCGGCCTCGCGCAGGCGTGCCACGGCGGTCTCGACGAAGGTGGGGCCGGACGGAGCGAGCCGGAGCAGGCCCTTGGGCCCGCCCATCCGGCGGCCGGCTCCCGCCGCGAGGACGAGTCCGACCACGTCGTCATGCACCATCCGCACACTGTGCCACCGCCGTGGTGGACGCGCGGACGGGCGCCGAAGGCACGACAGCCGGGGCGTGGGGGCGGAGGCACGCCTACGGTGGGGTTCCGGACCACGACCCGACCCGCACACGACAGGGGCACCCATGGGCATCACGACGAGGGCGGCGGTCCTGCGCGCGTCCACCGGGGTCCATCCCTTCGCCGAGTCGCTGCCCCTCTCCGTCGAGGAGGTGACCCTCGACGGACCCGGCCCGGGCGAGGTGCTCGTCCGGATCGTCGCCGCCGGGCTCTGCCACTCCGACCTGTCGGTCGTCAACGGCGACCGACCACGCCCGCTCCCGATGGTCCTCGGCCACGAGGCCGCCGGTGTCGTCGAGGAGGTCGGAGCCGGGGTCACCTCGGTCGCGGTGGGCGACCGCGTCGTCTGCTCGTACGTCCCCTCGTGCGGGAGCTGCGCCGACTGCGCGGGCGGCAACCCGGTCCGGTGCGCCGACGGCCAGGCCGCCAACCGGGAGGCCCGGCTCGTCACCGGCCGGCGCCCCTTCCGCGACGCCGACGGGCGCGAGCTCCACCACCACCTCGGCGTCTCGGCGTTCTCCGAGCTGACCGTCGTGTCGCCGCGCTCCCTCGTGCCGGTTCCGGACGCCGTGCCGCTCGAGACGGCCGCGGTCTTCGGCTGCGCCGTGCTCACCGGCGCCGGTGCCGTCCTCAACACGGCGCAGGTGCGCCCCGGCGAGTCCGTCGCGGTCGTCGGGCTCGGCGGGGTCGGCATCTCCGCCGTCATGGCCGCGGCCCTCGCCGGGGCCCACCCCGTCATCGCCGTCGACGCCGTCGCCTCGAAGCTCGACTCCGCGCGGGCGGTCGGCGCCACCCACGGCGTGCTCGCGAGCGACACCGCCGTGCAGGAGATCCGTGACCTCACCGGCGGCGGCGTGCACGTGGCCGTCGAGGCCGCAGGGCACCCGGGCGCCCTCGCCACCGCATACGCCGCGGCGCGCACCGGGGGCCGGATCGTCGTCGCCGGGCTGCCGCACCCCCGACACGAGGTCGGCGTCTCGATCGCGTCGCTCGTCGCGGAGGAGAAGTCGATCCTCGGCTCCTACATGGGCTCGTCGGTCCCCCGCCGCGACCTGCCGCGGCTCTTCGACCTGTATGCCGCGGGGCTGCTCCCGGCCGACGCCCTCGTCACGTCGAGCCGGGTCCCCCTCGACGACGTCAACCTCGCCCTCGACCGGCTGCACGCCGGCACCGAGGTGCGCCAGGTCATCGCGCCCTGACGGTCAGGCGTGGCTGAGGACGAACGCCGCCATGAAGCCCACGGTTGCGGCGAGGCCGGCATACATGTGCGTCTTCTCGAAGGCCTCCGGGATCATCGTGTCGGCGACCATGGCGAGGATGGCCCCGGCCGCAAGCGCCGTGATGGCGGCGACGGTCTCCGGCGCCGCCCCCTCCAGCAGGAGCACGCCGAGCAGCCCGGCCAGGCCGGTGGTGATCGCGATAGTGGCCCAGACGCCGAAGACGTAGCGAGCGCTGCGTCCTGACACCTTCATCCCCGCTGCGCTCGACAGCCCCTCGGGGAGGTTGGACAGGAAGATCGCGGCGAAGACCGGGATCCCGGCACCGCCCCCGCCGAGCAGGCTGAGCCCCAGGACGATCGACTCGGGGATCCCGTCGAGCAGGGCACCGATCGCGATGGCGGCGCCGCTGCCCGGCGTCTCCTCCTCCGAGCCCTGGATCTCGTGCGACCGCTTGCGGTGCCGTGCACCGCGCTTGGCGAGGGCCACGTTGGCCGCGACGTAGATGACCGCCCCGCCCATGAAGCCCGCTGCGGTGGGCACGAGCCCGCCGACGGACTCCGCCTCGTCGACGAGGTCAAACGACAGGGCCGAGATGAGCACGCCAGCCCCGAACGCCATGACGGTGGCCACGACCCGCTGCGGCACCTTGACGAACCAGGCGATGCCGGCGCCGAGCACCAGTGCGGCGCCCGCGAGGAGCCCCCACAGTCCTGCCTCGGCCCACACGGGCATGCGCATCGTCCTTTCGCGGTCACCGCAGTTCTACCCCGAACCGCACCGTCCACGGTCCGCAGGCACAGGACGAAGGCCCCTGACCGGCATACGGGCTGGCGCCGACCTGACGTCAGCGGCTGGTCACAGAACCCTCCGCAGGGCCGTGCTCGTCCGCGAGGATGACGTCATGGCAGCGACGCGTCACGAGGAGGTCGAGCGCAAGTTCGCCGTCGAGCCCGACACCGAGTGCCCCTCGTTCAGCGACATCGCCGCCGTCGCCGAGGTCGCACGCGCGGTCGAGATCGACCTGGAGGCGCTGTACTTCGACACCGTCGAGGGCGAGCTGCTTCGCCCTGCGGCGGCGGGTCGGCGGGGCCGACGAGGGTTGGCACGTGAAGGGCCCTCCGGTCCCGGCACGCGCACCGAGACGCGCCTGCCACTCGGTCGGGCGGTCCGCACCGTGCCGAAGCGGCTGCGCGTGCTGGTGGAGCCGGTCATCGGGTCGAGGCCGCTCGTGCCCGTCGCTCGGGTGACGACGCACCGGACCGAGCGCGCTTTGCGTGACGCGTCCGGCGCCGACATCGCACTCTTCTGTGACGACGTCGTGCGCACCGAGCGGCTCGTCCCGCCCACCCTGCACCGCCACTGGCGGGAGTGGGAGATCGAGCTCACTGACGGCAACCGTGACCTTCTCGAGACCCTGACGGCCGCCGTGGTGGCTGCCGGCGCCCGCCCGGCGCCCGCGTCGTCGAAGGTGGCCCGAGCCCTGGCGGAGGACGCACCCGAACGCGGGGACGAGCCGCCGTCGACACCGCCCCGTCGCCGGTCCGACGCCAGTGAGGTGCTGCGCGCCTACCTCGCCGAGCAGCTGGTCGTCCTCAGGGAGCACGACGCCGGCCTGCAGGGTGAGAAGGTCCACCAGCTGCGGATCGCCGCCCGCCGCCTGCGGTCGGTGCTCGCCAGCTATCAGGAGCACGTGGACCCGGGCATCGTCGAGCCCGTCCGTGAGGAGCTGCGATGGCTGGGGCTGTCGCTGGGCCCGGCTCGCGACTTCGAGGTCCTGCGACGCCACCTGGACGAGATGCTCGACGGCGAGCTCGGCCAGCCCAACGACACTGCCTCCGCGTCGCTGCGCTCGCGGATCGACCACGACCTCGAACAGGCGCACCGCGCAGGGCGCCACGCGGCGCTGGAAGCCGTGGCGAGCGAACGTTACGGACGTCTGGTCACGTCGCTCGAGGCCATCGTGGAGTCCCCCACGGCGCTGCCCCCGAGCACTCGTCGGGCGCGCTCCGCGCTCCCCGGGATCCTCGCGCGTGACGTGCGACGGGTGCGACGAGCCGCCGAGGTCGTTACCCGCTCCGCCCCCGGTCACGCGCACGACGCGGCGCTGCACGAGGTCCGCAAGAAGGCCAAGAGGCTGCGGTACTCCGCCGAGTCCGCGATCCCGGTGCTCGGCACGCCGGCGAAGACCCTCGTCACGCAGGCGAAGGCGCTGCAGGAGGCACTGGGTGCCCATCAGGACGCCGTCGCCGCGCGAGCCTGGCTGCAGGACCTCGCCGCACGGGCTGACGGCGACGTCACCGTGGCGTTCGGCGCCGGTCGGCTCCACGCAGGAGAGCAGCTGCGCGCTCGCTCCGCTGAGCGGGACTACGAGGAGGCGCTGCGACAGCTCCCGCGCAAGCACGTCCGCACATGGCTGCGTGGGCGCACGACCTGAGGTGCCACGACGAAGGCCCCTGACCGGCATACGGTCAAGGGCCCTCGAGCACGTGGTGGCGGGTGAAGGATTCGAACCTTCGAAGCTTTCGCGATGGATTTACAGTCCACTCCCATTGGCCGCTCGGGCAACCCGCCGTGCGCGTGGAAGGATAGCAAGCCGAGACCCTGAACCCGAAACTCGACCCTGGAGGACCCGTGGCGGACAGCTCGATGGACATCGTGAGCAACTACGACAAGCAGGAGGTCGCCAACGCGGTCAACGCCGCGGCCAAGGAGGTCGCCAACCGCTACGACTTCAAGAACGTGGGCGCCAAGGTCGAGCTGTCGGGTGAGTCGATCTCCATGCAGGCCAACTCCGAGGAGCGCGTCCTCGCCGTCCTCGACGTCGTCCAGACCTGGCTCGTCAAGCGCAAGGTGTCGCTCAAGCACCTCGACGTCCCCGAGGCCGGGCCGCGACTGTCGGGCAAGGAGTACAAGCTCGACGTGCCGCTCAAGCAGGGCATCTCGACCGAGAACGCGAAGAAGATCAACAAGATGATCCGCGACGAGGGGCCCAAGGGCGTCAAGTCGCAGATCCAGGGCGACGAGCTGCGCGTGAGCAGCAAGTCGCGCGACGACCTCCAGGCGGTGCAGCGCATGCTCACCGCTGCCGACCTCGACGTCGCGCTGCAGTACACGAACTACCGCTGACGAAGCCGCCCCGCGCGTGGCGGCCTCTCGTCAGCGGCTGGATCCCGGGGCGCGCGCGATCGTGACCGGGCCCACGATCCACTCGGTCCCCTCGCCTCCGTCCCCCCACTGCGAGGAGAAGTCACAGGTGAAGGCGGAACCCGTGAGGCCTGCCTTGGTGCCCCACGACCGGGTCTCGAGCTCCGGGAGGCCCGCGTAGTCCGTGGCTGGCGCCTGGGCGGCCTGCTCGGCAGTGGTCGCGAGGTAGTGGGCGTCCCGGAGGATGACGTAGTGACCCGCGAGGTCACCGGTGAGGATCCACAGCGAGTCCGACGGCGGCACGGCCACCCAGTCGCTCGGAGCCAGCGTGGTGCTGCCACACGTGAGGGTCGCGTTGGGCAGCCAGGTGTCCGGCGCCCCCGACGCGGACGCAGCGGCGCCGATGCCGAGCGTCGCCGCCGTGACGCCCACCAGCGCTGCCCGGGTGATGTTCTGTGTCTTCGTGGCCATGTCGAACCAGTTCCCTTCACCTGCCGCGAGGACCTGCCCGCGGCTCCCTCGCCGCGGGCTCCTGCCAGCGGCGACTCGCCGCCGAGATCGTGCCGACGGCGCCCTCCGGGTCTCTCCAGCGTATCGACAGGACTCCGCCCACGTCCGAGGTTCGCCACAACGGCCGAGAGCGTCGACGCGCACACGACGGGCGCGCCGGTGGCAGGGTCATCAGTGCCATTGGCCTCCCACCCGGGGAGGCGTACGTTGCGAGACGGCAGGGGTCTGGACCGCCCAGTGCCCCGCGCCCGGAGGAAGCCATGAAGAAGCTCACGATGCTGCTGTCCGCGCTGGCTCTCTGCGCCGCCGCTCCGGCGTCCGCGTCGCCTCAGCCCAACCCGACGGCTCCCGCCCACACGGGGAACGCCTGCATGAAGGTGCTCGAGCACAACCCGCAGGCAGGCCCGGGGTCGCACAGTGCCCCGCAGGCCCAGGAGAACTTCGCCGAGGTCGGCGCAGCCTTCTGCGGGCTCTGAGCCCTCACCACTCGCGCGACGGCAGGAGCGGGCTCAGCCGGCCCAGCGCGAGCGGGAGGTCAGCGCCTCCTCGAGCTTGGACAGCTCGTCACCCATCGCGCGCCGCACGCCGGCGGTGAGGCGGGGGCCGGCCATCGCCGTGCGCACCAGCTCGACGGTCCCGGGCTCGACCACCCGCGAGGGGAAGGCCAGGCTCGCGACCCGGTCGTGCGCGTCCGCGCCCAGCCACTGCGCGAGGCGGGGGATGTCGGTGACGTAGCGGGCGGCATACGGTCGCAAGGTCTCGATGGACCCGCTCGACCAGAACCCGGTCGCGAGCGCGTTGAGCTCGTAGTTGGAGCGCTCCCGGTTCTCGGTGATCTCGGCCCACGCCCATTCCTTGTCCGAGGCCTCGGGGCGGGCGGCGCGTGCCGTGAGCCCGGCCAGGTGCCCGGAGAGCGTCGTGTCGTCCGCCTCGACTCCGGCGATGAGCGTGTCGTCGGCGAGCCCGAGACGAGCCATGGTCTGCACGACGAGCCACCGGAAGTCGGAGTCGCCCTCGAGACCCTCGGGGAGGGAGCGCCCGTCGACCCACGCCGAGAGCCGATCCTCGTCGGTCGTCGCAGCGGCCAGGACCCGCGCCGCCACGAGGGCCCGGTCCGACCCGGGTGTCGCTCCCTGGAACGCCATGAGCGCCGCGCCGGCGAGTCGCTCCTCGGCCGCCTCCACGTCGTCCTCCGCGAGGAACGTCGGGAGGATCCGGTCGTTGAACGCGGTGGCCACCCGGGACATCAGGGCGTCGTGGGACTCCAGCGGCCAGGCCGCCGTGAAGACGTCGAGCGCGACCTTGGGGTCGACGCTCGCCCGGAAGACCCCGGTGAGCACCGCGCCCCAGAGGACCGAGCGGGCGGTGGTGTCCGGGATCCGCGACAGCTCGGCCGGCAGGGCCGCGAGCGAGGCGGCGTCGAGGTCGACGACGGCCCAGGTGAGGTCACCGGCGTTGGGCAGGAGCACGGCGGAGTCCGGCACCGCGTCCAGCCGCACCTGCGGGGCGTCGAGCGTGACGGGGGTGCGGAAGGTCTCGGCGCCGCCGGTGAACCCCGCGACGTCGAGGGCGTGCGTGCGGTCGGCGGGGTGCGCCTCCGGCACGGTCCGGGTCAGCGTCCCGTCGCGGTCGAGCGCGATGACGTCGACGCCCGCGGTCTCGAGCCAGGCCCGGCTCCAGTCCGCGAGCGAGGCACCGTGGGTGGCCTCCATCGCCTCGAGGAACTCGGACAGCTCGCCGTTGCCGTGCTCGTGGGAGCGGAGGTATGCCGTGACACCGGTGTTGAACGCCTCCTCGCCGATGTGGGCGATGAGCTGGCGCAGGACCGAGGCGCCCTTGGCGTAGGAGATGCCGTCGAAGTTCTCGAGGGCGCTCTGGGCGTCCGGTGCCGGTGACCCGGCGACGGGGTGGGTGCTGGGTGCGCGCTCGGCGGCATACCCCCACTGCTTGCGCGCGATCCCGAACTCGACCCACGAGTCGGTGAACTCGGTCGCGGCGCTCGTCGCCGTGTAGGCCATGAACTCTGCGAACGACTCGTTGAGCCACAGGTCGTCCCACCAGCGCATCGTCACGAGGTCGCCGAACCACATGTGGGCCATCTCGTGGGCGATGGTGTTGCTGCGCTGGAGGACCTGCTCCCGGGTGGCCGCCCCGCGGAACAGCATCGGGTCGCGGAAGGTCACGCAGCCCGGGTTCTCCATGGCACCGGCGTTGAACTCGGGCACGAAGACCTGGTCGTAGTCGCCGAACGCGTAGCGCACGTCGAAGGTCCGGTGGAAGTGGTCGAAGGACTGCTTGGTCACCTCGAGCATCTGCGGGGCGTGCCGCTCGAGGTCGGCGCGCAGGCTGCGGCGGGCGTGGATCCCCAGGGGGATGCCGTCGTGCTCGTCGTGCACGGACACCCACGGCCCGGCGCACACGGTGACGAAGTAGGTGGCCAGCGGCAGGGTCTCGCTGAGCTCCCACTCCCCCGGCCCGGTCCGGGTCGCTCGGCCGTTGCCGAGGACGACCCACTCCTGCGGCGCACGGACCGACACGGCGTAGGGCGCCTTGAGGTCGGGCTGGTCGAAGCAGGCGAACACCGTTGGCGCCGCGTCGAGGAACAGGTGCCCGTAGACGTAGTCCTCCCCGTCGGCCGGGTCGGTGCTGCGGTGCAGTCCCTGCCCGTCGCGCGAGTAGGTCATCGTCGCGGTCACCTCGACGGTGTTCTCGGCGCGCAGGTCCCTCAGCGCCACCCGGCCGCCGTGGACCGACCCGACGTCGAGGGGCGCGCCGTTGAGCACGACCGACTCGACCGACACGGGTCGCAGGTCGAGGAACGTGGTCTCACCCGGGGCGTTGCAGGAGAACCGGATCCGCGCTGTGGAGCCGAACTGCTCGGCGCCGCGGTCGAGGTCGAGGTCGACCTCCATCCGGTCCACGGTGATGAGCTGCGCCCGCTGCCGGGCTTCGTCGCGAGTCAGAGATGGCACGCCGCGATGCTGCCACACGGCGCGCGCCCGGGCAGCCGAGCCGTCAGTATCCCCGGAAGCCCGTCGCCATGGCCTGGAGCCGCGCGATGCGTTCGGCCATCGGCGGGTGGGTCGCCATGAGCCGGGAGACGTCCTGGGCGCGGAACGGGTTGGCGATCATCATGTGGCTCGCGTTGACGAGGTCCTTGGTCGGGGCGAGCGGCGCCCGCGACACCCCGGCCTCGAGCTTGGCCAGGGCCGACGCGAGCGCCAGCGGGTCGCCGGTGAGCGTCGCGCCGTCCTCGTCGGCGTCGTACTCGCGGGTGCGCGAGATGGCCAGCTGGATGACCATGGCGCCGATGGGGGCGATGATCGCCATCGCGAGGCCGGCGATCGCGCCGCCGGGGTTGTTGCTGTCGCGGTTGCCCCCGCCGAACATCGCGCTGAAGCTCAGCATCTGGCCGACGGTGCTGATGACGCCGGCGATGGCCGCGGCGACGGAGCCGGTGAGGATGTCGCGGTTGTAGACGTGCATGAGCTCGTGGCCGAGTACCCCGCGCAGCTCGCGCTCGTCGAGCAGCTGGAGGATCCCCTGGGTGCAGCAGACGGCGGCGTTCTGCGGGTTGCGGCCGGTCGCGAAGGCGTTCGGTGCCTCGGTCGGCGAGATGTAGAGGCGCGGCATCGGCTGCCCGGCCTTGGTCGAGAGCTCGCGCACGATGCGGTACATGCCCGGCGCCTCGGTCTCGCTCACCGGGAAGGCGTGCATCGCCTTGATGGCGAGCTTGTCGCTGTTCCAGTACGAGTAGAACGTCATGGCGACGCCGATGAGGGCGAAGACGAGGATGAAGGTGGAGTTGCCGAAGTAGACCGCCGCGGCCCAGCCGAGGGCGAGCAGCAGCCCGAAGATGAGGCCGAAGAGCCCCGCGGTCTTCAGTCCGTTGAAATGGTTGTGCATGTCCCCTCCAACGCTTGGTCGAGCACGAATCGTTCCAGTGACACGCTCACGACACCAGCCCGACGAGCAGCTGCGGCAGGACGCTGGCGAGCACGAGGACCGCCGACCCGACGAGGGCGACGCCCACGCTGGCGCGGCGCGACCGTTGCCGCGCCGGGGCGTCCTCGCCGGGCTCGCCGATGAGCACCGCGAACCACCGTACGTACACGGCGATCCCGAGCACGGCCGCGACGACGGCGACGACCGCCACCGGCCACAGCCCCGCCGAGACGACGGGCCGGATCGCGACGATCTTCGCGACGAGCCCGATGACCCCCGGCGGCAGCCCGGCGAGGACGAGCAGGGCGAGCGCGAGCGCCCCCCCGGCGACCGGGTCGCGACGGAGCAGACCTTGGTATGCCGTGAGGTCCCGCCGGTCCTCCACGTGCGGTCCGTGGACGGCGCGGACCGCAGCGAAGGCGACGAGGCCGGCGACGGCATACACGACGACGTAGACCGCGGCGGCCCGGCGGCCGGCGGCGGTGAGCGCGGTGAGCGGCAGGATCACCCAGCCGGCCTGGGCGACGGTCGACCACGCGAGGAGGCGCACGACCTCGGTCTGGCGCAGCGCCATGACCGTGCCCACGAGCATCGACGCGACGGTGAGGGTGACGAGGGCCGCGACGACGGCGTGCGGCCCGGGGCTGAGGCCGAGGACCGACTCGTAGGGGGTGAGGACGACGATGAGCGCTCCGACGGCGGCGACCTTGGACGCCGACGCGAGCAGGGCCGACACCGGCAGTGGTCCCGCAGCCAGGGTGGTGGGCGTCCACGCGTGGAACGGCACCGCCGACATCTTGAACGCCAGCCCGGCGACGAGGACGACCGTGGCGAGGCTGACGAGGACACGCTGCTCGGGGACCTCCCAGGCGGTCGCGAGCGAGTCGCCGGTGAGCGTCGGGTCGCCGGTGCCGGTGACCCAGAGGGCGGCGCCGAGGACGAGCAGGCCGAACGAGACGAGGGAGGTCGTCAGCAGGGTCAGCGCTCCGTGCGCGGCGGCGCGGCGGTCCCGCCACGCGACGAGCGCGATGACGGGCAGGGTCGCGAGCTCGAGCGTGACGAGCCACGTGCCGAGGTCGCGGGAGGCGACGACGGCGGCGGCGCCGCTGGCGGACGCGAGCAGCAGGACGACGTCGATGACCCCGGCCCGGTGGATCGAGACGAGGGCGAGCACGGCGAGGGTCGCGAGCAGGGCGGCGACCTGCAGGGTGCTCGTCAGCGGCCCGCCGTCCCAGAGGCAGCGGCCCTCCGGGGCGGGCGTGCAGAGGGTGAGCCGGGGGCCGGTGCCGACGAGCCCGGGGAGCGCGGTGGCCGCGCCGCCACCGAGCCCGAGGGCGCCGATGACCGGGGCGGCCAGCCGGGCCCGGGGGGCGACGGCGTCGACGACGAGCACGAGGAGCATCGCCGCGACCGGGAGGAGCGCCGGGAGGAGCAGGCCCCACGACATCTCGAGGGTCATCGCCCACCCCCGACGAGCGCCTCGGCGGCTGCGGCGGTGACGGAGAGGACCGTGTGCGGCACGACGCCGATGGTGACGACGGCGGCGACGAGGACGGCGAGGACGGCGAGCTCGACGCCGCGGGTGTCGGGTGTCCGGGTGTCGATGCGGTCGAGCGCGCCCGCGACCGGGTCGTCCGTCGCGGCGTCCGGGACGGCGTCGCCGACCCAGACGATGCGCGCGACCCGCAGGGCGTAGGCCGCAGCCAGTGCCGCGCCCACGGCGGCGATGACCGCGCAGGTGCGCAGCACGCCCTCGTGGTGAGCGGGCTCCCACGCCGCGACGAGCGCGAGGAACTCACCCCAGAAGCCTGCGAGGCCGGGGAGGCCGAGGCCGGCCGCGAGCCCGAGGATGAGGGCGAAGCCGAGTCGGGGTGACACCTCGCGCAGCGCCGGTCTCACCACCGCGAGGTCGACCGAGCCCCAGCGGTGCTTGAGGCCGCCGACGATGACGAAGAGCAGGGCCGAGATGACGCCGTGGGCGATGTTGCCGATGAGGGCGGCCTGCAGCCCGGTCGCGCTCCCCGAGGCGAGGCCGAGGACGACGAAGCCCATGTGCGCCACCGACGAGAAGGCGATGAGCCGCTTGAGGTCCCGCTCCACGAGGCAGATGAGCCCGCCCCAGAGGATGCCGACGACACCCGCGATCGCGAGGCCCGGCGCGATCCGGGCGAAGCCGTCCGGCACGTTCGCCAGCGGGAGCCGGACCAGCCCGTAGGTGCCCAGCTTGAGCAGCACGGCGGCCAGCAGGACGGACCCGGCGGTCGGTGCGGTGGTGTGCGCCGCGGGCAGCCAGGTGTGCAGCGGGAAGACCGGCACCTTGACGGCGAGCCCGAGGGTGAGCAGGACGGCGATGAGGGTCTGCGGGCCTTGCCCGAGCGCGCCCGCCGCGGCGGGGAGGGCGTCGAGGTCGGCGGTCCCGGCCTGGCCGACGAGCAGCAGGATCCCGACGAGCATGAGGGTCGACCCGACGGCGGTGTAGAGGATGAACCTCGCCGACGCGTCCGCCCGCGCCGCCGCGCTCTTCGGGTCGCCGTAGCGCGAGATGAGCACCCACATCGGGACGAGGACGACCTCGAAGGCGATGAAGAAGAGGACGGCGTCGCGGGCGGCGAAGGCGGCCAGGGCACCGGTCTCGACGAGCAGCAGCGCGCCGAGGTAGGTCGCGGCACTCCCTCGGGGGAGTCCGAGGTGCGTGTCGGTCCACGGCTGCTCGACCCACGCGTGCGCGACGACGAGGACCCCGATGACGGCGGTGAGGACGACCAGGGGAGCACTGATCCCGTCGATCGCGAAGTGCCAGCGCACCCCGAGGTCGGGGATCCACGCCCGGTCGACGACGGGGCGCATGGCGGCGGCGACGACGGCCGCGAGCCCCCCGACCGTGGCGGCGACGAGGGCGACGACCCGAGCCGTGTGGGCGTCGAGTCCGCGACCGCCGGTGACGAGCCACAGCCCGACGGCCCCGGGGACGAGGAGCATGAGGATCAGCGCCATGTGAGCACCGCCGTCCCGGCCGCGACGAGCAGTCCGAGGGCGAGGAGGCCGAGTCCGGCAGAGGGCGACTCGCGGCGGTGACCGCGTTCGGCGAGCCACCCCGCGACACCGGCCGACGCTGCCGCCCCCCGCACGTAGCCGTCGACGACCTCGCGGTCGAGGAATGCGACGACCCGCGCCAGTCCCAGCACCGGCCGCGCCACGAGGGCCCGGTATGCCGTGTCGGCACCGAAGCCGGAGTCGGCCAGCGCCCGGTGACGGGGCGTGCGGACGAACTGGTCACGCGGGTCACCGGAGCCGCGGGCGAGCCAGGCGAGCCCCCCGCCGATGACGATGAGCAGGGTCGTCAGCACCATCCACCACACCGATGCACCGTGGACGTCGAACAGCCCGGTGAGCAGCACGAGCCCCCCGACGACGGTGAGCACGGTGAGCACGGCGAGCGACGCGAGCACGGGGGCCGACGGCATACCGGCGTGTCCCGTGCTTTTCTCGCCAATTCCCCCGTTCGGCCCCGGCGTGTCCGGACCCAACGGGGGAATTGGCGAGTTGGGCACGGGGGCGGAGACGACGAGGTGGGCGCGGACGGCGTACGCGGCGGTGAGGACCACGGTGACGAGGAGGGCGGCGAGGACGACGACCCCGGGGCCGCCGGCGCTGGCCGCTCCCTCGTAGGCCGTGACGACGACGTGCTCCTTGGACAGGCCGCCGACGACGAAGGGCGCACCGGCGAGGGCGAGGAGGCCGAAGAGCCACGCGACCCGGGCGAGCGGGTGTCCGTGTCCCGCGCCGCGCAGGGCGCTCGCGAGCGTCGAGCCGGCGATGACCGACAGCCAGCCGATGGTGAGGAAGAGCAGCGACTTGAAGATCGCGTGCGACCAGAGGTGGAACAGCGCGGGGTCGGGGCCGACGTCCCGGGTGGTCGTCGCGAGCGCGGAGAGCATGATCGCGACCTGGCTCACCGTCGACCACGCGAGCAGCCGCTTGAGGTCGGACTGGCCGAGCGCGAGGACCGCGGCCCCGACCATCGTCACCGCCGTCGCGAGGCCGAGCACCCAGCGGGCGCCGTCGGCGAGCACGAGGACCTCGAACAGCTGGGCGAGGACGACGGTCCCGGCGGCGACCATCGTCGCGGCGTGGATGAGCGCCGAGGCCGGCGTCGGGCCCTCCATGGCGTCGGGCAGCCAGTCCTGGAAGGGGAACTGGGCCGACTTGCCGAGCACCCCGATGACGACGAGCACGAGCAGGGTCGAGCGCAGCGCGGGCGAGCCGGGTGCCTCGTCGGAGGTCCAGGCGGCGACGACGGTGTCGAGCCCCGTGGAGCCGGCACCGGCACACAGGCCGACGACCCCCAGAACGAAGCCGATGTCGGCGACGCGGGTGACGAGGAAGGCCTTGAGCGCCGCCCGCCGGGCCGACTCCTTGCGCGACCAGTGCCCGATGAGGAGGTAGGAGCACCAGCCCATGACCTCCCACCCGACGACGGTGAGGACGAGGTCGCGGGAGTGGACGACGAGCATCATCGCGGCGGTGAAGAGGCTGACCGTGGCGGCGAAAACCGCGAGGCGGTCGTCGGCGGCGAGGTACCAGCGGGTGAAGACGAGCACGGCCGCGGCGACGAGGGCCACGACCGCGGCCACCGCGGCGGTCGCTGGTCCGGCACCCAGCTGGAGCGGGAGGTCGAGCCCGCCGACGGCGTACGAGCCGCGCAGGGGGACGAGGTCGGTGCCGCGCACCGGGGCCACGACGAGCCCGACGACCGCCAGCAGGAGCGAGACGAGCGCGGCGCCGACCGAGACGAGCGTCGCCGGTCCCTGCCACCGTCGCAGCGCCAGGGTCGCGACGGCGGCGAGGGCGGGGACGAGCACGAGGAGGTACGAGACCTGGAGCGCGCTCACAGCGCCTCGTCCATGTCGATGGAGCCGCGGTGGCGGAAGGCCGTGAGGATGACGGCGAGGGCGACGACGACCTCGGCTGCCGCGATCGTGATGACGAAGAGCGGCAGGACGCTCGACGCCTCCCAGCGTGAGGGCGCCGTCGCGCCGGCCGCGACGAGCAGGACGAGCGAGCCCGAGAGGATCAGCTCGACGCCGACGAGCACGAGGACCGCGTTGCGGCGGGCGAGCACACCCATGACACCGAGGCCGACGAGCAGGGCGGCAACGACGTAGGGCCCGAGGAGGTGGATCACGTGTCCTCCCCCGCGCGTCCCCGGGAGATCGCGAGCGCGGCGATGAGGGCCGCGAGCAGCAGCACCGAGAGCGCCTCGAACGGCCACACCCATGTCCCGAAGAGCTCGGTCGCGACAGCCTGGTTGGAGATCTCGCGCCGCTCCACGGCCGACCCCGCCACCGGCACGAGGGCCGCGAGCAGCAGCGCCGTCGTCGCCGCCCCCGCCACGGCCGCGGCGGCCTGCCGCCAGACGGGCGCGGCGTGGGCCAGGTCCGGCCCGATCGGCGCCCGGGTCAGCATGAGCGCGAAGAGGACGAGCACGACGACGGCCCCCACGTAGACGAGCACGAGCACGAGGGCGACGAGCTCGTGCCCGAGGACGAGCAGGCACCCGGCCACTCCGAGCAGTGCGACGACGAGCCAGAGGGCGGCGTGCACGACCTGCCGTGTCGTCACGGCGAGCAGGCCGGCGACGACCGCCAGCAGACCGCACGCGGCGAACGCCAGGTCGAGAGAGGTCATGCTCCTGAGGCCCCGGACGTCCCCGTCGTCCCCGCGCCCCGCGGCGCCCGGGCCGGCTTGTTGACCGCGGCGACCTCGGCCGGCTCGGCCGACCGCTCGTCCAGGGCCGGTGGTGGCGGCACCGTGTCCATCCAGCCGCCGAGCCGTTCCTTGTCGTGGAGGAGGTCGCGGATGTCGGTCTCTGCGTACTCGAACTGCGGACTCCAGAAGAGCGCGTCGAACGGGCAGACCTCGATGCAGATCCCGCAGTACATGCACAGCGAGAAGTCGATCGAGAAGTCGTCGAGGACGTTGCGCTGCCGGTCGCGTCCGCCCTCGGTGGTTGCGGGGATCGTCTCCTTGTGCGAGTCGATGTAGATGCACCAGTCCGGGCACTCGCGGGCGCAGAGCATGCAGCTCGTGCAGTTCTCCTCCAGCAGCGCGATGACACCGCGGCTGCGCGGCGGGAGCTCGGGGGCGACGTCGGGGTACTCGCGGGTGTGGGCCCTGCGCGTGGCGGTCTTCGCCGTCGTCGCCAGGCCCTTGAGTATGCCGGGCAGCATGCCCTTGGCGCCGGGCTTGCCGCCGCGGTGGTCATGACCGTGGTCGTGGCCGTGCTCGTGGCCGTGGTCGGTCGGGGCGTTCATCGCGTCACCACCACTCCTATTCCGGTGAGGGCCAGCTGGGCCAGGGCGACGGGCAGGAGCACGAGCCAGGCGAGGCGCTGCAGCTGGTCCTCGCGCATGCGCGGCCAGGCGACGCGGAACCAGATGACGAGCACGGCGACGACGAGGCCCTTGAGGAGGGTCCACAACCAGCCGAGCTCGTCACTGAACGGGCCACGCCAGCCGCCGAGGAAGAGGACCGCGAAGAGGAGCGAGAAGACGACGATCCCCGCGTACTCGGCGAGGAGGAAGAACGCGAACCGCAGCCCGGTGTACTCGGTCCACGGCCCCATGACGAGCTCGGCGTCGGCGATGGGCATGTCGAACGGCGGCCGCTGCAGCTCGGCCAGGGCGGCGACGAGGAAGACGACGGCGCCCGGGAGCTGCCAGACGAGCCACCACGGCGACCACGCCTCGACGACCCCGGCGAGGCTGAGCGTGCCGGCCGCGAGGCAGGCCGACGCGACGGAGAGGACGAGCGGCAGCTCGTAGGAGACGAGCTGGGCGGCGGAGCGCAACGCACCGAGGAGGGCGTACTTGTTGGCGCTCGCCCAGCCGGCCATGAGCGTGCCGAGGGCGCCGACGCTCGTCGCAGCGAGGAGGAGGACGGCGCTGGCCGGAACCTCGACGGCCGCCACGCCCTCGTGCAGCGGGAGCGCCGCCATGGCCAGGAGGTAGGGCACCAGGGCCACGAACGGGGCGATCCGGAAGATCGTCCGGTCGGCGGCGCGCGGGGTGATGTCCTCCTTCTGCGCGAACTTCACGCCGTCGGCGACGAGCTGGGCCCACCCGTGGAACCCACCGGCATACATCGGTCCGAGTCGTCCCTGCATGTGGGCCATGACCTTGTGCTCGGTCTGGCCGACGAGCAGTGGGAGCACGAGAAAGGCGGCCAGCACGGCCACTGACCTCACGACCACCTCGAGCGCGCTCATCGTGCGCAGCCTAGTTGGCGACGGCACTGCGTGGTGGGCACCGAGCGACAGCGGCATTTCGCCCATCCCCGGTCAGAACGGCTCAACCACGCGGACTGTCGACCGCCTGCTCACCGGCCTGATCACCGTCGAGGCCTCGCTCCGGGCGTCGTACATCGTGACGGCGACACGAGTCCGCTCGTTCGCGGCGCCGCGTCAGCGAGGGCCCCAGTCGGGCCCGGGGACACCGGGCGCCTGGACGCGCCGCCGCGACGGGGACTTCGCGGAGTCGTGGCCCTCGCCCGGCTCCTTGCCGCCGGGCCACTGCTTGGACGCGCGGGCGGCGAGGACGAACGACTTGCGCAGCGGTGTGCCCTCGAAGCCGTCGGGGAGGAGCAGCGGGCGCAGGCCCAGGCCCGACCCGTCGTCGAAGCCGGCGAACTCGACCCCGAACATCTCGTGCGTCTCGCGCTCGTGCCAGGCGGCGCCGGCATACACGTCGGTGACGGACGCGAGGGCGACGCCCTCCGGGACCCGGGTGGTGAGCCGCAGGCCGCGGAAGTGCGTGATCTCCTCGCCCACGACCGGGTCGAGGCGCGGGAACGCGAGCACCCGGAGGACGACGTCGTAGCCGGGTGCCGCCTCGTCGTAGGTGCGGTCGACCGCGCTGAGCCAGTCGAAGAAGGTGAAGCGCTGCGCGCGGGCGGCGGCGACGGCGTCGTGCCAGTCGTCCGGGGCGACCCCACGCAGCTCGTCGGTGCTCACCCGCGCAGCCTAGCCACCCCTGACGACCGCCACCGCTGCGGCGACCGCGGCGACGGCGGCGGCTGCGGTGCGGACGAGGTCGGCGAGCGTGAGACGGCGGATGAGCTCGCCGGTGCGGCCCTCGCCGAGCCGGCCGTGGGTCGGTGCGGCCACCGCCGCCGTGCTGAGGACCGCCACCGCACAGGCCGACGCGGCGACGACCACCGCGGGAGAGGGGGACGTGAGCAACGCGCCGACGACCGTGACGCCGAGCGCCCCGTAGACCACGGCGACCAGCGGGGCTATGCGCCGCCCGTGCGCGGCGTGCGCGGCGGGCCATTCGGTGTCGGACGTCGCCAGCAGGGCTGGATAGGCGACGAGGGTGATGGCCAGCTGGAAGCCCAGATGCACGGCCGCGGCGACGAGCAGGGCGATCAGCACGACGCCCCCACCGGTTCCGCCTCGCTCATGCGGCGAGCCTAGGTGTCCTCGGCCGCCTCGCGCCCGCCACCGTCCGCAGACATGGTCGAGAACCCGACCATCTCTGCGGACGCTGGGGGTGGAGCGGTGGAGACGACGCCCGTCAGCGGCGCGCGGCGTACTCGGCCGCCTGGCGGGCGGCATACACGCGGTCGGCCCGGTCGATGCTGGCCTGCGAGGAGAGGTCGACACCGGCTCGAGCAGCGGCCGCCCTGACCTGCGGCGAGCCGAGGTCCGGGGCGAGGACCTGCTCCGGCGCGATGCTCGCGTCCCGCGCGGCGTACGTCCGCTGCTGGGCCGCGAGGCGGTCGGCCGAGGCGGCCGCCCGCTGCAGCGTGGCCGTCGAGGTCGTGAAGGCGGACCCGGTGAGCGGGGTGCTCACCGCCGGGGCGTAGCCCGAGCTGTGGCCGGGACGGTTCGGGTGGTAGCTCTCACTGATCGGGCTGGAGAGTCCGTTGATCCACTCGACGTCGTCGCACACCGCGTGACCGATGAAGCGTGACGTGGGGTTGGCGAAGCCGAAAGCCTTGGCGCCAGCCGCTGTTGACGTCCTGCCGTTGAGGAGGTCGGCCATCTGGTTGAGCCGGGCCTCCTCGGTCGGCGAGAACCAGGTGAAGGCGTTGCAGTCCTCGCCCTGGAAGATCCGCGGGTAGCCGACGACGACGACCTTGGCGTTGGGGGCCTTGCTGCGGATGCTCGAGTAGAGGGTGGCGAGCCGGCCGGGCAGGACGTTGGTGATGTAGCTCTGCGCCGTGTCGATGGCCCCGTTGCAGTTGCTCGCCCACGCGGGCTTGGCGCACTCGGTGAGGACGTTGGCGAACCCGGCGTCGTTGCCGCCGACCGAGATGCTGACGTGGGTGGTCGACGACGTGAGCGCACCGAGCTGGGTGGTGGTGACGTCGGCGACGGTCGCGCCCGAGCAGGCCCGGAAGTTCAGCGTGAGCCCCTGGGCCGCCGCGATGAGGGAGGGGTAGGCGAGCGCGGAGCGCTGGCAGGTCGTGCCGTCACTGAGGTAGCTGCGCGTGCCCGTGCCCGACGAGTACGAGTCGCCCAGGGCGACGTACGAGGTGGCGGCCTGCGCCGGTGCTGCGCTGATGACGAGGCTCGTCGCGGCGGCACACGCCGCGACCACACTCATCGCTCGAACTGTCGTCATGGACGTCTCCCAAGGATCGCGAGGGCTGGTGCTCGCAACCTAGGGCCGCCGGTGCATCCGCCGCATCCGGTGGACGTCGCCTTTGCCAAGTCCATACCCGACACCCGTATGCCGTCCGCTCCCGGCGCGCTCCCTCCTTGCGTCCGCAAAGGTGGTCGGGTTCCCGACCAGGGTTGCGGACGCTGACGGTCAGCGTGAGGGTGCGACGACGTCGTCGAGCGCGATCTGGGCGAGGACGAGGACGAGCCCCGCGCCGATGAGGACGAGCCCGAAACGCTGGTGGCCCAGGCCGAGGAGACCGGCACCGACGACACCCACGGCCCCACCGGCCGCGAGCGCCCGCGGCACCCTGGGGATGCGACGACGCGCCTTGGGCGCGACGAAGAGCCCCCACAGGGCGGCGACGACGACGACGGCGAGGACGCCGGCGATGGCGCCCCCGACGCCACCACCCGCCACCCCGGAGGCGAGCAGGAAGACGCCGACCATGAAGGCGAACTCGATGACGAACGCGAGCAGGCCGAGGACGACGAGCATCAGCGCGGCCTGCTGACCCGCTCGCGGGTGACCTCGGCGGCCGACCCGGTGCGGTGGGCGGTGTAGCGCGCGGCCGTCCCGGTGTCGTGCCCGGCGCCCGCGCCCCCGAGCCGGTCGGCGATCCCGCGGCCCGACAGCTTCTCACCGGCGATCTGCTCCTGCAGCCGGATGATGCCGTGCAGCAGGGCTTCGGGGCGGGGCGGGCAGCCGGGGACGTAGACGTCGACGGGGATGAGCTGGTCGACGCCCTTGGTGACGGAGTAGGAGTCCCAGTAGGGACCACCGGAGTTGGAGCAGGCGCCGAAGGAGATGACGTACTTGGGCTCGGGCATCTGGTCGTAGAGGCGGCGGATGGCCGGCGCCATCTTGTCGGTGACCGTCCCGGAGACGATCATGAGGTCGGCCTGGCGCGGGCCCGGCGCGAACGGGATGACCCCGAGCCGGATGAAGTCGTGCCGTCCCATCGAGGCGGCGATGAACTCGATCGCGCAGCAGGCGAGGCCGAAGTTGAAGACCCACAGGGAGTAGCGGCGTCCCCAGTTGAGCACCACCCGGATCGGCTTCGGGGCGTGCTCGCCCAGCGGCCCGACGCGCGGCATCGGCAGCAGCACGGGCTCGTCGACGCTCACGTGGCCACCCTAGGACAGCCGGCGGCCGACGGGCAGTGACCTCGCAGTGACCTCGCGGCGGTCACGTCCAGCGCAGCAGACCCCGGCGGGCCGCGTGGACCAGGCCGATGACGATGATGCCGATGAAGACGGTGATCTCGACCAGCGACGCCGCGCCCAGCTCGGCGTCACGCAGGACGTACGCCCACGGGAAGAGGTAGACCGCGTCGACGGCGAACACGACGTAGAGGAACGCGTAGGAGAGGTAGCGGACCTGGCTCTGCGCCCAGCCCTCCCCCACCGGGTCGACACCCGACTCGTAGGTCGTGAGCTTGGCCGCCGTCGCGGCCCTCGGCGCGAGCAGCCAGCGTGCGCCGGACGCCGCGATGACGAGCAGGATGCCGGTGGCGAGCACCGCGGCGGCGGCGACGTATCCGGTCATGCCGTCACCATAGCGAGCGGCAGCCCGTCAGGTCCGGCGTGAGCCCGACCTCGCCAGCCGTCATCGTTCGAGGTGGCAGGCCCCGTAGACCGAGGCCACGGTGTTGACGCCCGTGCCCACGGAGAGCTCGGAGCCGTCCTTGTCGTAGAGCGACACCTGGTGCTCCCCCGGCTCGTCCTTGAGGGTGTGCTCGTCGCCGAAGCCGCGCGCGGCCGCCACCTTCTTGACCGCCTCCCACGCCCGCGGCCAGTCGGCGTCGGGGACGGGGCCGAACGCGCCACCGCTCTGGAGAACCTGCGCCGTGGCGCCGTCGACCCGGTCGAACGGCTTCTTGCACAGCGACCCGGACTCGACCGTGGGCGCCGGCGAGCGCCACTCCAGTGCCGGTGCGACCTCACTCAGGGCCGCTCGGACCTCGGTGAGCAGGGCGAGATTGTCACGCTCCGCCTCCGCCGACGAGCGACGGGACTCGAGCTGCTGTCGTGCATCCACGTTCTCTCCTGTGCATCCGGTGAGCAGTGCCATGAGCACGGCGGTCGTCACGGTCATGACCGCCGCAAGACGGCGTCGGCGGCGGGTCGGCGGGCGGGGTGGTGGCATCGGGTCGTCGTCTCTCATCGGAGGAAGTCCGGCCACCAGTCCTGGGCGTCCAGCGGGTCGGTGAGCAGTCCCACATTCTTGCCCTCGATCGCGTCCTCCGGGTGACCGCCCACCACCTGTGCCATGGAGTACTGGCTCGTCGAGCCGTCCTGGAGGTAGTCGGAGTGGCCCGTGACGCCCTCCCAGGAGCGGCCGTCGCCGGAGGCGGCGTCGCCGGTCTCGAGGTGGGCGATCCCCTCGAGGCCGGACGGGTCGGTGCCGAACCGTCCGAGGTCGCCGACGGGGTCCCACTTGGCCTCGGCGTAGTACGCCGCACCCCCCGGCACATCGAGGTTGTCGAGCTCGTCGGTGCCGAGCCCCGGCGAGCCGAAGAAGACCGCGCGGTCCACCCCGGCGCCCTCGTGCTGCAGGGCGTACCCCAACGTCGTCGACCCGTAGGAGTGCGCAAGCCCGGTGAGGTCCGGGTCGGTCATCCGCGAGGTGTTGATGCCGGTGAGGAAGGCCGAGAGGTCCCGGCCGCCGTCCTCGGCCGACCCCGACAGCGCCACCGAGTCCCCGGCGAAGGTCGTGCCCCACTGCGGCGCCTGGTAGTCGAGCCACGTCACCGTGGCCACCGTGCCAGCCTCGCCGCGTCGGAAGAGCTCGTCCTCGGTGCGGGTCATGAGCTGCGCCATGGACGAGTCGTAGCCGCCCATGCCCTCCACCGTCGACGTCAGCCCGGGGGTGAAGACGGCGACGTGGTCGGCCGTGTCGACGTTGCCGTTGGCGATGATGGCCTGGGTGCGCGGGGTCGTGAAGTCGACCCCGAGCAGCTGGTGCTCTCCCGGCCGCGCGAGCATCTCGTCGAGGGTCGCGATGGCCCCCTGCTCCTCCGTGAGGTCGGTGTACTCGGCCGCGTGCTTCCAGTAGAACGCCTCGTCGAAGGACCCGTCCGGACGGAAGCAGCCGGCCTCGATCTCGGCCATCCGGTCCTCGACGTGGGTCCGCCGAGCGTCCAGCAGGGTGCGGTTCGCGAGGTCGCGCGACACGGCGTCCACCCCGTCACGGCTGCCGATCCACCCCGGGTGCTGGGCGATGACGAACGCCCGCTCGTCCGGTGACATGGTCGCCCACCAGGCGGCGTTCTCCGCGGGCGTGCCTCCCGGCGGGGGTTTGAGCACGGTGAGGTCGCCCTCGACCTCACCGATGGCCGAGGCCTGCGCGAGCGTGCCCGCGCCCCCGTCGATGCGGTTCTTCTCGATGCCGCGCAGGACGGCCCCGAGGTCGGCGTCGACGTCCTCGGCCTTGCGCAGCGCCTCCGCGATGCGGGTGGCGCACTCGTCGACCTGGGCCTGACGTGCCCGGCGGGCGTCACCGTCCGCCTCGGTCTCGTCGATCGTGCAGACGAGGAGCTCCGTCGTCGACACCCCGCCGTCGGCGCCGATGACGAGACCGTTGATCCCGGCGTACTCCTGCGCCGCGTCGACCGCGTTGACCACGCCGAGGACGGCGTCGGCAGCGTCGCAGACGGCGGTGTATGCCGCGGACACCTCGGCGACGACGTCACGGAGGTCGTCGGTCACCGCCGTGAGCCGGTTGCCCGACGCCCGGGCGGCCGAGCCGGTCCAGTGCCGCGGCAGGCCCATCGTCGCGAGCTCGTCGGCGAGGTCCAGCATGTCGCGCCGGGTGGTCCGCAGCTCCTCCTCGGCCGTCGCGAACGGGGCATGGCTCCACGACGTGACGTCGCGCCAGGTGAGCGCCACGGTCAGGGTGTCCCGCCGAGGGGCCCGAAGGCGTCCCGGGCGGCCGCGTCGTCGAGCTCGTACTGGGTGGCGTTGCTGTCGAGCGTCCGCCCGTAACCCCGAGCGGCCTTGACCCAGTCGGACAGCTCGGTGGTCCACGAGGCGCTGACTCGCGACATGACCGCAACGCTGGCGGCACCGGGGATCCCGGTGCCCGCGGCGGTGAGGTGGCTGCCCGGCGTCAGCGTGCCGAGCTGGGTGGCCGCGGAGCGGGCCGCGTCGGCCGAGTCGCGCAGGTCCGTGATCTCGACCTCGTACGTCATGCGGATCCCCCTCGTGTGCGTCCCCGGCACAAGGGTCGCAGGCCCACCGTGCCCGCGACAATGGGGAGCACTCCCCGACGCACGGTGGGCGCACGCAAGGCTTGCCTCACCTCGGTCGTAGGATGGGATGACACACGTCGGGCGAGACGAGACAAAAGGCCCGACTGACGTCTCTCGAGTCAGGTGTTCATGTCCAGCAAGACGGTTCAGAAGCTCGATCGCGTCGTCATCCGCTTCGCCGGCGACTCCGGCGACGGGATGCAGCTCACGGGGGACCGCTTCACCTCGGAGACGGCGGCGATGGGCAACGACCTCTCGACGCTGCCGAACTTCCCCGCGGAGATCCGCGCACCCCAGGGGACGCTGCCCGGAGTGTCGAGCTTCCAGCTCCACTTCGCCGACCACGACGTGCTCACCCCCGGTGACGCCCCCGACGTCCTCGTCGCGATGAACCCGGCCGCCCTCAAGGCCAACCTCGACGACGTGCCGCGTGGCGCGACGATCATCGTCAACACCGACGAGTTCACCAAGCGCAACCTCGGCAAGGTCGGCTACGCCGAGAGCCCCGTCGACGACGGCACCCTCGAGTCCTTCCACGTCCACGCGGTGCCGCTGACGTCGATCACCGTGGACGCGCTCGCGAAGTTCGACGGCCTGACCCGCAAGGAGAAGGAGCGGGCCAAGAACATGTTCGCCCTCGGGCTCCTGTCGTGGATGTACACCCGTCCCCTCACCGGCACCGAGCGCTTCCTCACGAAGAAGTTCGGCGCCCACCCCGAGATCCTCGAGGCCAACCTCACCGCGCTCAAGGCCGGGTGGAACTACGGCGAGACGACCGAGGACTTCGCGTCGAGCTACGAGATCGCACCGGCGGTCATGCCGCCCGGGACCTACCGCAACATCACCGGGAACACCGCCCTCGCTCACGGCCTCGTCGCCGCGGCGCACCAGGCCAGGCTGCCGCTCGTCCTCGGGTCCTACCCGATCACGCCCGCGTCCGACATCCTCCACGCGCTGTCGTCGCTCAAGCGCCACGGCATCATGACGATCCAGGCGGAGGACGAGATCGCCGGCATCGGGATCGCGCTGGGGGCCAGCTTCGGTGGCGCCATCGGCGTGACGACGACGTCCGGACCCGGGGTCGCGCTGAAGTCCGAGACCATCGGGCTCGCCGTCTCGCTCGAGCTGCCGCTCATCATCATCGACGTCCAGCGCGGTGGTCCGTCGACGGGCCTTCCGACCAAGACCGAGCAGGCTGACCTGCTCCAGGCGATGTTCGGCCGCAACGGGGAGTCCCCGGTCCCGATCATCGCGCCGTCCACCCCGGCCGACTGCTTCGACGCCGCCATCGAGGCGGTCCGGATCGCGACGGCATACCGGACCCCCGTGTTCCTGCTCTCCGACGGCTACCTCGCCAACGGCTCCGAGCCGTGGTCGGTGCCGGACGTCGCGGACCTGCCCGACCTCCGCGTCGAGTTCGCCGCCGAGCCGAACGGCGTCGACGACAAGGGTGAGCCGGTCTTCCACCCGTTCCTGCGCGACGAGGAGACCCTCGCCCGCCCGTGGGCCGTCCCGGGCACACCCGGTCTCGAGCACCGCATCGGCGGGATCGAGAAGGCGGACGTCACCGGCAACATCTCCTACGACCCGGACAACCACGACCGGATGACGCGGCTGCGCGCCGCCAAGGTCGCCGGCATCGCGGGCATCCCGGACGTCGTCGTCGAGGACCCGTCCGGTGCCGCACGGGTGCTCGTGCTGGGCTGGGGCTCGACCCAGGGGCCGATCGCCGCGGCCGTGCGCGCGGTCCGCAACGCGGGTCACGACGTCGCGTCGGCGCACCTGCGCCACCTCAACCCGTTCCCCGCCAACCTCGGCGACGTCCTGCGCGCCTACGACCGGGTCGTCGTGCCGGAGATGAACCTCGGCCAGCTGTCCATGCTGCTGCGTGCGCGGTTCCTCGTCGACGTCCGCCCCCACACGTCGGTGCGCGGCCTGCCGTTCTCCACGGTCGACCTCGCCGACGTCATCCTCACCCACCTCGAGGAGGTCTCATGACCACCACCGACCAGACCACGCACGCCCCCGGGGCCGCCCGCCCGAGCGGGCTCGCCGGCATACCTTTGCTCGCCGCGGACGCGCCCCCGCAGACCAAGCGCGAGTTCACCTCCGACCAGGAGGTGCGCTGGTGCCCCGGATGCGGCGACTACGCGATCCTCGCCGCGGTGCAGTCGTTCCTGCCCGAGCTCGGTCTCAAGCGCGAGAACATCACCTTCGTCTCCGGCATCGGCTGCTCCTCGCGCTTCCCGTACTACCTCGACACCTACGGCATGCACTCGATCCACGGACGCGCGCCGGCGATCGCGACCGGCCTCGCCACGTCGCGGCCGGACCAGAACGTGTGGGTGGTCACCGGCGACGGCGACGCGCTCTCCATCGGTGGCAACCACCTCATCCACGCGCTGCGGCGCAACGTCAACATGACGATCCTGCTGTTCAACAACGAGATCTACGGCCTGACCAAGGGCCAGTACTCCCCCACCTCGAAGGTCGGACAGGTCACGAAGTCCTCGCCGCTCGGGTCGGTCGACCAGCCGTTCAACCCGGTCTCGCTCGCCCTGGGGGCGGAGGCGACGTTCGTCGCGCGCACGATGGACAGCGACCGCAAGCACCTCACCGCGATCCTGCGGGCCGCTGCCGAGCACCGCGGCACCTCGCTCGTCGAGATCTACCAGAACTGCCCGATCTTCAACGACGGCGCGTTCGACCTCATCAAGGACCGCACCCAGCAGGAGGCCCGCATCGTGCACCTGCTCGACGGCGAGCCGGTCGGGGTCGGCCCCGAGGACGACCGCAAGGTCCTCGTCCGTATGCCGGGTGGTCGCCTCGAGTTCGTCGCCTCGGCCGACGCCGCTGGTGCCGATGTGGTGGTCCACGAGGCGGGCGCGGAGGACCCCAGCCAGGCCTTCGCCCTGTCGCGCCTCGACTCCCCGGAGATGACGCACGTGCCGATGGGGATCTTCCGGTCGGTGTCGCGTCCGACGTACGACGACGGGGTGCGCGCGCAGATCCGCGCGGCCGTCGACACCGCCGGTGGTCCCGCCACCGACGACGACCTCGCGTCGCTGCTCCGCGGTCGCGACACCTGGACCGTCGCGTGAGCGTGCGCCCTCCGGTGACAGGGGCGTGAGCCCGCCCCTCGCGGGTGACGCAGGTGAGCTGAGGCGCGGCACGGTCTTCGCCTTCCTGGCCTACGGGATCTGGGGCCTGTTCCCCCTCTACTTCCACGCGCTCAAGCCGTCCGGAGCGTTCGAGATCCTCGCCCACCGGATCCTGTGGACGCTCGGCTTCTGTGCGCTGGTGCTGCTGGTGCGGCGCGACTTCGGGTGGCTGCGGACGGTCGCCTCCCGGCCACGCCTGCTCGGCGGGCTGACCGTCGCCGCCCTGCTCATCGCGGCCAACTGGGTCATCTACGTCCTCGCCGTCATCACCGGGCGGACGTATGCCGCGGCGCTCGGCTACTTCCTCAACCCGATCGTCACGGTCGCGCTGGGCGTGCTCGTGCTGCGCGAGAGGCTGCGTCCCCTGCAGTGGGCCGCGGTGTCCGTCGGTGCGGTGGCCGCGGTCTACCTCACGGTGGCCGGTGGCGAGTTCCCGTGGATCGCGGTGTCGCTGGCGTTCTCGTTCGCCTTCTACGGGCTCGTCAAGAAGAAGGTCGGGGCCACGCTCGACGCGATGCACTCGCTCACCGTCGAGACCATGGTGCTCGCGCCGGTGGCGGTCGGGGTGCTCGTCTGGCTGGGCGCGCAGGGGTCGACGACGTTCGGCGGGCAGGGGGCGTGGCACACGTCGCTGCTCGTGGCGGCCGGTGTCGTCACCGCGATCCCGCTGCTGTTCTTTGCCGCCGCGGCCCGGCGGATCCCGCTCGTGACGATCGGGCTCATCCAGTTCCTCACGCCCATGCTCCAGCTCGTCATCGGGGTGGTCCTCCTCGGCGAGCGCGTCACCCCGGCACTCTGGGTCGGCTTCGGGATCGTCTGGGTCGCGCTGGTGCTGCTGACGATCGACTCCGTCCGGCAGGCCCGGTCGAACCGTCGCGCCCGCCTGGCCGGCCCGGACGTCGAGCCCTGCCCCTGACCCCGCTCGGCGCCGAGGGGTGCGCGAATGCCCAAGGCGTCGTCGCCGTCCCGATCCCCCGCCGCGGTCCGGGGGTCACCCGGCGGGCGCCCGCTCGATGAAGTCGGCCCGGGTGAGGGGTCGGGTCACGAGCCGTCCGTCCCCGGAGGGAGCGGCGGTCGGGGCGCCCGAGCGGGTCAGCTGCACGCTGCGCACGCCGTCGGAGGCGGTGAGCGTGTAGACGATCTGGGCCACTGCCAGCACCCGGTCCTCCCCTCCGGCCCTGGTGATCTGCTCCGGGGCCTCGACGACCGCGACCGAGCCGGTCCGGGTCACCTGGACCGGGGTCACCCCCGTCGGGATGGCCGACCGGATCCCCCGGCGCCGCTCGGCGTCCGCCGGGCCCCCGAAGAGGGCTCGCAGCAGCTCGGCGCCGTCCGAGCGCTGGAGCACCCGTCGCACCGGCTCCAGACGGTTGCCGCGCACGAGGAAGATCGTGGCGTCGCGCTGCCCGGCCTCGGCACTCGGGGCGCTCGGGTCGGGGGTGGCGCGAGCCCGCTCGATGCGCTGCGGCTCGTCCTGGAGCGGCACCCCGCACCCGGAGACGAGGAGGCTCACCGCGCACAGGGCCACGACTCGGCCGCCCACCGTCACGACCCCTCCCCCGGCAGCTCGACGACGAACCGGGCGCCACCGCCGGGGCGGTCCCCGACCCACACCGCCCCGCCGTGCTGGCTGACGTGCCGGGCGACGATCGACAGCCCCAGCCCGACACCTCCCGGGGTGTCGGTCGCGAACCTCTGGAAAATGCGCTCACGGCGGTCGGGCGGCACACCCGGGCCGGCGTCGTCCACGAAGATCCGCACCCCCTGGGCATACGGCTCCACGGCCACCTGCACGACCCCACTCCCGTGGATCTCGGCGTTGTGCACGAGGTTGGTCACGGCTCGCACGATCCGTCGCTTGTCGACCCGCATCCGGCGCCGTTCGACGCGGGGCGAGACGTGGGTGACGGGCCGGCCGGCGGTGCGGTCGGCGGCCGCCGCGACCAGCTCGCCGATCACCACCTGCTCCAGCACCAGCTCGCCGTCGCCGTCGCCTGCACGTGAGATCTCGAGGAGCTCCTCGACCATGACCGAGAAGCGTCGCAGCTCCCTGCCGAGGAGTGCGAACGGCTCCTGCGAGCGCCTCGGCAGCGCAGGACCCGACTCGACGAGCTCGAAGGCGTTGAGCATCGCCATGAGCGTCGTGCGCATCTCGTGGCTCACGTCACCGGCGAAGCGCTCGTCCTCGGCCACGCGTTGCTGCAAACGCTCCGCGGTGCTGTTGAACGCCCGCGCCACCTCGTCCAGGTCGGGGTCCCCGGCGGCGTCGAGACGCGTCGTGAGGTTCCCCGCGGCGATCGACCGGGTCGCCTCGATGACGGGGGTGAGCGGGGCGAGCGCCCGCCGACCGGCCACCCGCCCCAGCAGCACCCCGGCCGCGGCCGCCGCGGTGCTGAGGCCCAGCAGGGCAGCGCTCAGGGTCCGGTGCGTCTCGTCGAGCTCGACGAGCGGGAAGACCTGGATGTAGGTCATGCCCCCGACGGGCAGGCCGACCAGCAGGACGGGGCCGTCACCGAGCTCGACGCGCTGCGACGCCGCCGTGCCGGAGGTCACCACGTCGAGGAAGGCGGACGGAAGCGCCTCCGGGTCCGTCGCCAGCGACGTGCCGTACCACTCGCCACGGTGGCGCAGGAGGATCGCGGTGTCGGTGGCGCGGGGCAGGCCCTCGAGGACGTCCGGGACGGAGGGCTCCGGACGCTCGAGGGCGGACCCCACCACGGTGACGTTGCTCTCGGCCTGGGCCAGCGCCGCGCGTTCCCGCTGACCGACGACGTAGCCGGTCACGACCGTCCAGACCGTGACCGACAGCACCAGCGGCACGAGCACCGCGGTGGCGGCCAGCGCGAGCTCCACGCGGGTCCGCAGGCTGACCCGGCGCCATCGGCCGTCGGTCCACGGCCGCGGGAACCCGGTCACGGGACCAGGCGGTAACCGTGCCCACGGACGGTGACGACGTGCCGGGGGTGGCTCGGGTCGCGCTCGACCTTCGCCCGGAGCCGGCTCACGTGCACGTCCACGATGCGGCTGTCACCGAAGTAGTCGTAGCCCCACACCCGTTGCAGCAGGGTCTCGCGGCTGCAGACGCCGCCCTGCTCCCGGGCGAGCTCGGCCAGCAGCTTGAACTCGGTGTGGGTCAGGGACAAGGGGATGCCGTCCCGCAGCACCTCTGCCTCGCGCAGCCGGATGGTGAGCTCGCCCACCGTGAACGTCTCGGTCTCGTCCTGCCGTGGGCCGGCTCGCCGGAGCAGGGCACGGATCCGCGCCGACAGCTCCTTGGCCATGAGCGGCTTGCTGACGTAGTCGTCCGCGCCGGACTCGAGCCCCGCCACGACGTCGTGGCTGTCGGTGCGTGCCGTCACCATGATGACCGGGACGTGGCTGCGTGACCGGATCCGACGGCATACCGAGAAGCCGTCCTCGTCGGGCAGCATCACGTCGAGCAGCACGACGTCGGGCGGGTTATCCTCCAGCGTCGCCAGCCCCGCGGCGGCCGTCTCCGCGACGTCCACCGTGTAGCCCTCGCCGCGCAGGGCGAGCCCGAGCACCTGACGGATCCGGGGATCGTCGTCGATGAGGAGCACCCGGCGGTTCATGGCACCCATCATGGCCTCCTCACCCGGCTTGGCCACCCCGCCTCAGCGGGTCACGTGCCGGATCTCCGAGAAGTGGCATGCGTCCGGGTGGCCGGCAGCCCGGACCTCGAGGCGAGGTTCGTCCGTGGCGCAGCGGTCCTGGGCCTTCCAGCACCGCGTCCGGAAGTGGCAGCCCGACGGCGGGTCCGCGGGGCTGGGCACGTCGCCCTCGAGCACGATGCGCTCTCCTCCTCCCGCCCGGCGCGGGTCCGGGCTCGGCACCGCGGAGAGGAGGGCCTGCGTGTAGGGGTGGCCGGGCTCGGTGAAGACGTCCGAGCGCTCCCCGACCTCCACGACCTTGCCGAGGTACATCACCGCCACCCGGTCACTGATGTGTCGCACCACCGAGAGGTCGTGCGCGATGAACAGGTAGGCCAGACCGAGGTCGGCCTGCAGCTGGCGCAGGAGGTTGATGACCTGGGCCTGCACCGAGACGTCGAGCGCCGAGACCGCCTCGTCGCAGACGATCACCCGGGGGTCGAGGGCGAGCGCCCGCGCGATCCCGATGCGTTGGCGCTGGCCGCCGGAGAACTGGTGCGGATACCGGTTGACGTGGTCCGGGTCGAGGCCCACGCGCTCGAGCAGCTCCTGGACGCGGCGCCGCCACGAGTCCTTGGGGGCGACCGCCCGGTGCACGGCGAACGGTTCCGCCACGAGGTCTCCGACCGTCATCCGCGGGTTGAGCGACGAGTACGGGTCCTGCAGCACGATCTGGATCTCGCGACGCAGCTCCCGGAGCCGGCGCGCCGACATGGCGTAGACGTCCTCGCCCTCGAAGAGGACCTGTCCGGCGGTGGCCTCCTCGAGGCGCAGCACCAGCTTGGCGACCGTGGACTTCCCGCAGCCGGACTCACCCACCAGACCCAGCGTCTCCCCGGCGCGCAGGTCGAAGTCCACGCCGTCGACGGCGCGCACGGTCCCGACCTGCTTCTTGCGGACCACTCCTTGGGTCAGCGGGTAGTGCTTCACCAGGCCTCGTACCTTCAGCATCGGCTCATCCATGGCTGGTCAGGACCTCCTCCCAGAAGTGGCAGGCCGACTCGCGACCCGGCTGCACGGCATACAGGGGTGGGTCGTCCTCGGCGCACACGTCCTGGGCCATCGGGCAGCGCGGGTGGAACGAGCACCCCGGCGGGATGCGCATGAGGCTCGGCGGGGCCCCGGGGATGGGGACGAGCTCGTCACGCTCGTCGTCCATGCGGGGGATCGACTCGATGAGGCCGAGGGTGTAGGGATGGGCCGGCCTCTCGTAGAGGGCGCTCACCGCACCCTGCTCGACGACGCGGCCGGCGTACATCACGGCGATCCGGTCGGCCACGTCGGCGACCACCCCGAGGTCGTGCGTGATGAGGACGAGCGCCATGGTCGTGTCGCGCTGGAGCTCGGCGAGCAGGTCCATGATCTGGGCCTGGACGGTGACGTCGAGCGCGGTCGTCGGCTCGTCGGCGATGAGGACGTCCGGGCCCAGCGAGAGGGCCATCGCGATCATGATGCGTTGCCGCATGCCGCCGGAGAACTGGTGCGGGTAGTCCCCGTAGCGACGCTCCGCCGCCGGGATGTGCACCCGGTCCATCATCTCGACGGCTCGACGTCGCGCCTCGGCGCGCGACGCGCCCTCGTGCACGCGGTACATCTCCGCGATCTGGTCACCGACGGTGAAGACCGGGTTGAGCGAGCTCAGGGCGTCCTGGAAGACCATGGCGACGTGCCGTCCCCGGATCCGCTGCATCCCGCCCTCGTCGAGCTCGAGCAGCTCCCGGCCCCGGTAGCGGATGCTGCCACGGGTGACGTACCCCGGCGGGGAGTCGATGAGTCCCATGACCGCCTGCGCGCCGACGCTCTTGCCGGACCCGGACTCCCCGAGGATCGCGAGGGTCTCCCCCGCGTCGACGTGGTAGCTCACGCCGTCGACGGCGCGCACGACCCCGTCCCGGGTCCGGAACTCGACGGCCAGGTCCTCGACCTCGAGCAACGGGTCGGCGCGGTGCGGGGTGGCCTCGGTCGCGGTCAGGACCTCAGTGGCAGGCATGGGGCGCTCCTCAACGAAGCTTGGGGTCGAGGGCGTCACGCAGCGCGTCGCCCATAAGGATGAAGGACAGGACGGTCAGGCTGAGGAACAGCCCCGGGAAGAGCAGCAGGTGGGGCGCCTCGGCTATGCGGTACTGCGCGTCGGAGATCATCAGCCCCCACGAGATCGCGGGGAGCTGGAGCCCGACACCGAGGAAGGACAGCGTCGCCTCCGCGGCGATGACGATGCCGACGTAGATGGTCGCGTAGACGATGACCGGGGCGATGGCGTTGGGCAGGATGTGCCGGGTGAGGATGCGCAGGTCGCTCGTGCCGAGGGCGCGGGCCGCCAGCACGTAGTCGCTGTCGCGCACGGAGATCACCGACGAGCGCATGAGCCGGGTCATCGTCGTCCAGCCGAGCACCGCGAGGACGAGGGTCACCTGGAACAGGCCCCGGTTCTCGAAGACGGTGAGGATGACGATGGCGCCGAGGATGAAGGGAAGGCCGAAGACCACGTCGGTGAGGCGAGCGATGACCGCGTCGACGAGCCCTCCGTAGTACCCCGCGAGGCTGCCGAGGACCAGCGCGATGACCAGGGCGGCGAGGGTGACGAGGACGCCGATGGACACGGAGACGCGGGCCCCGTGGACGACCTGGGAGTAGTAGTCGCACCCCAGCAGGTCGTAGCCGAACCAGGAGTCGGCACTCGGCCGGCCCAGCGACCTGGAGAGGTCGCACGCGCGAGGGTCGGTGCGGGTGAACAGGATCGGCGCGATCGCCATGACGACGAAGACGGTGACGACCGCGGCCGCCGCGAGGAAGATCCGGTCGCGGCGCAGCTCCCGCCAGGCGTCCGCCCAGAGGCTGGCGCTGCGTCCGGACAGCTCGCCGACGGGCTCCCCACCGGCCGTGCCGGACTGGTCACGAGCCGCGCCGCGGGACTCGACCTCGCGGGTGTCGACCCTGTCGGTGCGCGCGTCCTTGCGGGTGTCACTCATAGCGGATCCTCGGGTCCAGGACGCCGTAGAGGAGGTCGACGGCGAGGTTGGCGAAGATGAAGACGAGCACCAGCGCGGTCACGATGCCGACCACCACGGGACCCTCCTGGGCCCGGACGGAGAGGAAGACCTGCTGGCCGATCCCGGGGAGGTTGAAGATGCCCTCGGTGACGATGGCCCCGCCCATGAGCGCCCCGAGGTCGATCCCGAGGTAGGTGACGACGGGGATGAGCGAGTTGCGCAGGGCGTGCCGGCCCACCACCCGCCTGCGGCTCAGGCCCTTGGCGGTCGCCGTCCGGACGTAGTCGGACCGCAGGTTCTCCACGAGGCTGGTCCGGGTCAGTCGGGCCACGTAGGCCAGGGAGAGCGCGCCCAGGACGAACCCCGGCAACAGGTAGCTGTACCAGCCCTGCGAGATCCCGGCGATGGGGAACCAGGAGAGCTTGACCCCGAGCAGGAGCTGCAGGCTGAAGCCCAGGACGAAGGTCGGGACCGAGACGATGGCCGTCGTCGTGACCAGCACCAGCGTGTCGAGGTAGGAGCGTCGGCGCAGCGCGGCGACGACCCCGGCGACGAGGCCGATGGCGATCTCGAAGAGGAACGCCACGACGGCCAGGCGGATCGTCACCGGGAAGCGCTGGGCCATGATGTCGGTGACCTCGCGGCCGTTGTAGTCCTTGCCGAAGTCGCCCTGCACGAGACCGACCATGTACTTCGCGTACTGGATGACGAGGGGGTCGTCGAGGTTGTACTCGTCGCGCAGCGTGGCCACGGTCGAGGGGGAGATCGGCCGGTCACCGGCCAGGGCCCGGATCGGGTCTCCGGGGATCGCGAACACCAGGGCGAAGATGAGGAACGTCGTCCCGATGAAGACCGGCATCAGCTGCAGCAGCCGGCGTGCGGTGTACCTGCCCATGGCTCCTCCTTCCTGGTTGGTGGGCGGCTGACGGCGGGAGTCCTCACCCCGCCGCCAGCCACCTCGATGTGGGCCGTCCCTGTGCGGCCCACGGGCCGGACTACTGCTGGACCGTGACGTCCTCCAGCCGGACCCGGGTGAACGCGTCGATGACGACGTCGTCGACCCGGTCCGAGTGCCCGGCCTGCACCTTGCCGAACCACATGGGGATGATCGGCATGTCCTCGAGGATCTGGTCCTCGGCTCGGTGGTAGGCATCGATGCCGGCCTCGACGCTCTCCGCCGCGTTGCCCTCGGCGATGAGCTTGTCGACCGTCGGGTTCGAGTAGGTCGTGTTGTTCGACGAGCCACCGGTGCTGTGGATCGGCTCCAGGTAGTTCTGCGGGCTCGGGTAGTCCATGACCCAGCCGAGGCGGAACGGCCCGGTGACCTCCTCGGCATCGAGCAGCCCGAGGTACTCCGCGAAGGCCAGGGACTTGAACTGCACGTCCGTGATGCCGAGGTTGGTGCGCAGCTGGTTCGAGACCGCCTCCATCCACTTCTCGTGACCCGCGCCGCTGTTGAACCACAGGGTCAGCGGACCGGTCCACCCGCCGGCCTCCTCGAGGAGCTGCTTGGCCTTGGCCGGGTCGTAGGTGCACGCCTCCCCGCACGGGTCCTCACGTGCTCCGGTCACGACCGGCGAGACGACGGACTTCGCGGGCTGGAACGAGCCGTTGAACACCGCGTCGATGATGGCCTGCCGGTCGATGGCCATCGAGAACGCCTGACGCAGCCTGGCGTCCTTGAACTTCGGGTCGTAGAGCGGGAAGCCGACATAGGTGAAGCTGGAGCTCGGTCGCTCGAGGAAGCGCTCACCGAACTGCGACCGGGCCTCGCTGAGCCGCTCCGGCGGCAGCGAGTCCATGATGTCGAGGTTGCCGCCGAGCAGGTCGTTGTATGCCGTGTTGACGTTGGAGTAGATCTTGAACGTCACCGCGTCGGCCTTGGCCTTGTCGCCCTGGTAGTCCTCGTAGCGGGTGACCTTGATCTGCTGGTCGTGCTGCCACTGGCCGTCCATCTTGAACGGGCCGTTCCCGATCGGGCTCTCCTGGTAGGCCTTCGGGTCGTCCTCGTACGCCTTGGGCAGCGGGAAGAAGGCGGTGTAGCCGACGGTCAGCGGGAACTGGCTGAAGGGGTCGGTGAGGGTGACCCGCAAGGTCAGGTCGTCGACGACCTCGAGGCCGCTGAGCTCCTTGGTCCCCGGCGCAGCCGGCTTCTGGGGGCCGTCACCGTCCGGGTCCTTGGGGTTGAGGGCGTCATAGCCCTCGATGTTGGCGAAGAAGTAGTTGTTGCCGTAGGCGTTGGGCCCGTACGCCCCGGCGTTCCACGCCCGGGCATAGGACTGCGCGTCCACCGGCTCGCCGTTGTGGAAGGTGTAGCCCTCCTTGAGCTTGATGGTCCACACCTTCTGGTCCTCCGACTGGATGGACTCCGCGATCGCCCCGTCGTAGGTCAGCTCGCTCGTGTCGGGCGTGAAGTTGACCAGGGGCGTGAAGAGCGCTCCCAGGACCTCCCCGCCGCAGGTCTCGTTGGTGTTCTGGGGGACGAGGTGCTCCGGTTCGCAGACGTACATCGAAAAGCTTCCGCCGTTCTCCGCTTCGCCCTCCGCCGAGTCGGTTCCCTCGTCCTGGCTGCCACCACAGGCGGAGAGCGCCAGCGCTGCTCCGGCGGTGATGGCGATCCAGGTCCTCGTGCGTTGCCGTGCCATGACGGTGACCCTCTCTTCCTGGGATGTGTGCCGCGCCGGGTGCGCGTCCTGTGGTGTCTCCACCCAGCCACGTCCCGGACGCAGGCGCCACACCTCGGACCCGCTTTCGGCCGGTTCGTCACGCAACCTCAAGGGCTGCGTCACCGTTCTGCAACATCCGTGCGGGGACGTCACACGCCTGCGGATTCCGTGACGCGACAACGGTGTTCAGCCCGTGCCGGGCAGGCGAGGCTGGAACCATGCGATCAACCCAAACCTTCCGAACGGCGACCGCCACCCTGGCGGCCGCACTCCTCGCCACCTCCTGCGCGACCAGCCCCACCACGGTCGGCGACTCCCCCGGCACCAACCTCGAGTTCGATGGCGTCAAGATCCGCTACGCCCACCTCGAGGCGCCCAAGGACCCGGACGGGTGGGAGCAGGGGGACGACGTGCCGCTGTACGTCTGGCTGCACAACAGCTCCGGCGAGCCGCGCCGGCTCGTCGGCGCCAGCAGCCCGGTCGCCTCCGCGGTGACCCTCAGCGAGGGGGCGCTGCCCATGGACCTGCCGACGATGGAGTGGCTGCAGCTCGAGCGTGGCCAGCCGCACCTCGTCCTCCACGACATCGAGGAGCAGGTGCGGGGCGCCGAGTTCGTGACCGTCACCCTGACGTTCGCCACCGGAAAGGAGGCAGTGATGCAGGTGGAGGCGGTCGATCCACAACCGGACCCGCCGGCATCCCCCACCTGACCCCCTTGCGCGGGGAGGGTGGCTCAGGAGGTGCGGTCGGTGACCGAGGTGGCCAGGGCGAGCAGGGCCGTCTTGGCCTCGCTCTCGGGCAGCGGCGCGAGGGCCTCCTGGGCCTGCACCCCGACGGCTCGCGTCTCGGCCCGGGCCCGCTCGAGCCCCGGGTGGGCCCGCAGCAGCGTGAGCGCCTCGGCGAGCGCGGCGTCCTCCGACAGGTCCGAGCGCAGCAGCGCCTGCAAGCGTGCGTCGGCGGGGTCCGTCGAGGCCAGCGCATGGAGCACCGCGAGCGTCCGCTTGCCCTCACGCAGGTCGGTGCCCGGCGTCTTGCCCAGCTCCTCCTCGGAGGACTCGATGTCGATGAGGTCGTCGGCGAGCTGGAAGGCCATGCCGAGCCGCTCCCCGTAGACGCGCAGCGTCTCGACGACCTCGTCGGAGCACCCCGAGAACATCGCGCCGTAGCGGGCCGCGGTCGCGATGAGGACACCGGTCTTGTCCTCGAGGA
The DNA here is from genome assembly GCF_000768695.1 of Knoellia aerolata DSM 18566. Classification (GTDB taxonomy): domain Bacteria; phylum Actinomycetota; class Actinomycetes; order Actinomycetales; family Dermatophilaceae; genus Knoellia; species Knoellia aerolata. The sequence continues at coordinate 53,805 of NZ_AVPL01000001.1, read as the reverse complement.
CGCGCAGGTAGTAGGCGCCCGAGTCCTCGCCGTCCGCGGCCTGACGCTCGTCGCGGATCTGCCCCGTGCACAGCCGGATGAACGTCTCGGCCTGGATGCGCACCGCCTGCGGACCGAGGTCCGCGACGAGGGCCGACGCGTGCCCGAAGAGCAGGTCGCCGACGAGGATGGCGGTGGAGTTTCCGTATGCCGTGTTGGCCGTCGGCGTCCCGCGCCGCAGGTCCGCCTCGTCCATGACGTCGTCGTGGTAGAGCGAGGCGAGGTGGGTCAGCTCCACCGCGGCGGCGGCGGCCACCACCGAGTCGTCGACGCCGTCCCCGAGCTCGGACGCGAGGATCGTCAGCATCGGCCGGAACCGCTTGCCTCCCGCGCGCAGCAGGTGGACGCTGGCCTCGGCGATGAACGGGTCCTCGTGGTCGATCCGCTCCTCGATGAGCGCCTCGACCCGGGACAGGCCGTCGGTGAGCCGCTGTCGCAGCCCATCCGACACCTCGGGCAGGGCGAGGGTCACTGGATGAACTGCGACACCCGACCGGCGAGGTCGAGGATCGGGCCCGGGACGACGCCGAGGATGACGGTGCCGAGGGCTCCGACCGTGATGGCGATCGTCGAGGCGATGGACGGCGTGAGCGCGACGACCTTGTCGCCGGTCGGCTCGGTGAAGTACATGAGCACGATGAGCCGGAAGTAGACGAACGCCGTGACCGCGGAGGCGAGCACTCCGACGACGACCATGACGACGCCGGCCAGTCCGCCGTGGGCGATCGCCGGGGCGAACGCGGCGAACTTCGCGGTGAAGCCGGACGTCAGCGGGATGCCGGCGAAGGCGAGGAGCAGCAGCGCGAAGATCCCGGCGACGACCGGGTGGTTGCGCCCGAGGCCGGCCCACTGCGACAGGTGCGTCGCCTCGGACCCGCCGGAGCGGACGAGGGCGACGATGGCGAAGGCCGCGATCGTGGCCAGGCCGTAGGCGAGCAGATAGAACATCACGCCGGAGACACCGGTGACGTCGAAGGCGAGGACGCCGACGAGGATGAAGCCCGCGTGCGCCACCGACGAGTAGGCGAGCAGCCGCTTGATGTCGGTCTGGGTCACGGACAGGACCGCACCCACGACCATCGTCAGCACGGCGATGGCCGCGACGCCGAGGCGCCACTCCAGACGCGAGGACTCGACGCCGACGTAGGTGAAGCGCAGGATCGCGCCGAAGGCGGCGAGCTTGGTCGCGGCGGCCATGAAGCCGGTGACCGGGCTCGGCGCACCCTGGTAGGCGTCCGGGGTCCACGAGTGGAACGGCACGGCACCGATCTTGAACAGCAGGCCGATGAGGACGAGGACGACGCCCGGGAGCAGCAGCCCCTCGTAGGCACTGTTGGCCGTCGTGATCGCGGTGGCGATGTCCGCGAGGTCGGACGAGCCGGCATACCCGTAGAGCAGGGCGGCACCGAAGAGGAAGAACGCCGACGAGAAGGCGCCGAGGATGAAGTACTTCAGCGACGCCTCCTGCGAGAGCAGGCGGCGTCGGCGCGCCAGCCCGGTGAGGACGTACAGCGGGAGCGAGAGGACCTCGAGCGCGACGAACATCGTGATGAGGTCGTTGGCCGAGACGAACATGAGCATGCCGAACACCGCGAACATCGTCAGCGGGAACGCCTCCGACGTGGCGTACCCGGCCCGGTCGGCGGCGGACTCGGCCGGCGAGCCCGGCGTCGCCGCACCCATGGGTGTGAAGGCGTCGGCGGACCGGCCACCGAAGCGCTCCGACATCGTGAGGACGCCGAGGATCGCGAAGATCAGCAGGCCGCCCTGGAGGAACAGGGCCGGTCCGTCGATGGCGATGGAGCCACCCGCCGTCACCGTGTGGTGGTCGACCGAGACCAGCGCGAGGAACGCGAACGACGCGACGAGCGCGGCGAGGGCCAGCCCCACCTGGATCGCGTGGCGCCGGAGCCGCGGCGCGAACGCCTCGGCGAGCACCCCGACGAGCGCGGCGCCCACGACGATGAGCATCGGCGCCACGGCGGCGTAGTCGACCGTCACGGCCTCGAAGGCCGTGGGCATGAGGGCGGTCACTGGGCACTCCCGGAGGCGTTGGTCGGCGCCGGGTCAGTGACGCCGACGAGGTCGAGGGTCTGCTTCACGGCGGGGTTCACGAGGTCGAGGACCGGCTTCGGGTAGGCCCCGAGCAGGAGGAACGAGGCGATGATCGGCACCACGACGAGCTTCTCGCGCAGGCCCAGGTCACGCGGCTCGCGCCCCTCGAGGAACACCGGGCGCGGGCCGGTGAAGACCCGCTGGTAGGTGAGCAGGATGTAGAGCGCGGCGAGCACGATGCCGAGCGTCGCGATGACGGCCGCCACCTCGTAGCGCTGGTACGTCCCGGTGAGCACGAGGAACTCGGAGACGTAGGACGACAGCCCCGGCAGGGCCAGCGACGACAGCCCGGAGACGAGGAAGGTCCCGGCGAGGAGGGGGGTGACCCGCTGCCAGCCGCCGTAGTCGGCGATCCGCTGCGAGCCGTGGCGGGTGATGAGGAAGCCGGCGATGAGGAACAGCCCGGCGGTCGCGAACCCGTGGTTGATCATGTAGAGCGCCGACCCGGACCCGGCCGTCGACGTCATCGCGAAGATGCCGAGGACGATGAGCCCGAAGTGGCTGATCGAGGTGAACGCGATGAGCCGCATGATGTCGCGCGAGCCGATCGCGAGGAGTCCTCCGTAGATCACCGAGATGACGGCGAGCGTGATGACCACCGGGGTGGCCCACTTCGACGCCTCGGGGAACATGCCGAGGCAGAAGCGCAGCATCCCGAAGGTGCCGACCTTGTCGAGCACGCCGACGAGGAGGACGGCCGTGGCCGGGCGCGCCTCGGAGGCCGCGTCGGGCAGCCACGTGTGGACCGGCCACATCGGCGCCTTGATCGCGAAGGCGATGAAGAAGCCGACGAACAGCCAGCGCTGCGTGGTGGTGGAGGCGGTCACGCCGCCCTCGAGGGCCTCGTAGAGGAAGCCCTGCTCACCGCCGGGACCGTTGAAGTACAGGGCGATGACGGCGACGAGCATGACGAGCCCGCCGACGAGCGAGAAGAGGATGAACTTCACCGCGGCGTACTGCCTCCGCGGGCCGCCGAAGAGCCCGATGAGGAAGTACACCGGGATGAGCATGGCCTCGAAGAAGACGTAGAAGAGGAAGACGTCGCGCGCCGCGAACACGCCCACCATGAAGGTGAGCAGCACGAGCATGAGCGCGAAGTAGGTCTTCTCGCGCTGCGGCTCGGCGTCCTCACCGAGGTCGTTCCACGCGGCGAGCAGGCACACCGGCGTGAGGATCGTGGCCATGACGATGAGCGAGAGCGCGATGCCGTCGACGCCGAGCGCGTAGGAGACCCCGAACTGCGGGATCCACGAGTGCGTCTCGGTGAGCTGGTAGCGGTCCGAGGAGCCGTCGCCGTCGAAGCGGGCCCACGCGAGCAGGGCCAGCGCGAGGGTGACGAGCGAGGTGGCCAGCGCGATCGGCTTGGCCAGTCGCGCGGACCCGCCCGGCAGCAGCGCGACGACCGCCGCGCCGACGAGCGGCACGACCATCATGACCGTGAGCAGGGGGAAGCCGGACATCAGTTCATCACCCACAGGGCTCCGAGGACGACGACGACGCCGGTGAGCATCGTCAGGGCATAGGACCGGGCGTAGCCGGTCTGCAGGCGGCGCAGCCGTGAGGACGCCCCGCCGATGGACGCGGCGAGCGAGCCGGTGACACCGTCGACACCCTTGCCGTCGGTGAAGACGAGCGCGCGGGTGAGGTGGGTGCCGGGCCGCATGAACAGGCCCTCGTTGATGGCGTCCTGGTAGAGGTCGGCGCGAGCCGCCTGGGTGAGGAGCGAGCCGCGCGGGGCCGTCTCCGGCACCGTGTCACGCCAGTAGAGCATCCAGGCGTAGGCCGCCCCACCGGCGACGAGGAGGAGGGTCAGCCCCATGATGACGGGCACCGCGAGGACGGGGTGCTCGTCACCGTGCTCGCCGACGACCGGCTCGAGCCAGTGCGAGAACGTGCCGCCCCACGAGAGGGCGAGGCCGAGCACTCCCGAGCCGACGGCGAGGACGATCATCGGCACGGTCATCGTCAGCGGTGACTCGTGCGGGTGGTACTCCGGCTCCCCCTCGCGGGCGTCGACCCAGCGCTTCTTGCCGTGGAAGGTCATGAAGAACAGGCGCGACATGTAGAAGGCGGTGATGCCGGCGCCGATGAGCGCGACGAAGCCGAAGACCCACGGCCGCCAGCCCTCACCGATGAACGCGGACTCGATGATCTTGTCCTTGGACCAGAACCCGGAGAAGGGGGGGACACCGAGGATCGCGAGCCAGCCCAGGCCGAACGTCACCCACGTGATCTTCATCGCGCTCGACAGGCCACCGAAGCGGCGCATGTTCACCTGGTCGTTCATGCCGTGCATGACCGAGCCGGCGCCGAGGAACATCCCCGCCTTGAAGAAGCCGTGCGTGACGAGGTGGAAGATGGCGAAGGCGTAGCCGACCGGGCCGAGACCCGCGGCGAGCATCATGTAGCCGATCTGGCTCATCGTCGAGGCGGCCAGCGCCTTCTTGATGTCGTCCTTGGCGCAGCCGACGATCGCGCCGTAGAGCAGCGTGATCGCGCCGACGACCGCCACGGCGAGCTGCGCGTTCGGGGCCGCGTTGAAGATCGTGTGCGAGCGGACGATGAGATAGACACCGGCGGTGACCATCGTCGCCGCGTGGATGAGCGCGGAGACCGGGGTCGGACCGGCCATGGCGTCACCGAGCCAGGACTGCAGCGGGAACTGCGCCGACTTGGCGCACGCCCCGAGCAGCAGGAGCAGACCGAGGACGGTCATCGCCGTCGACCCAGCCTCGGCGGCACCGGCGTGGACGGTCTCGAAGTCGACCGCTCCGAAGGTGAAGAACATGACCATGATCGCCACGGACATCCCGACGTCGCCGACGCGGTTGACGAAGAACGCCTTGTTGGCCGCCGTCGCGTACGCCGGGTTGTGGTTCCAGAAGCCGATGAGCAGGTATGACGCCAGCCCCACTCCCTCCCAGCCGACGAACAGCAGGAGGTAGGAGTCGGCCAGCACGAGCAGGAGCATGGAGGCGACGAACAGGTTGAGGTAGGCGAAGAACTTGCGCCGGTCGGCGTCGTGCTCCATGTAGCCGATCGAGTACACGTGGATGAGCGAGCCGACGAAGGTGATGAGCAGGACGAACGCGATCGACAGCTGGTCGATGAGCAGCCCGGTCTCGAGCTGGAACTGCCCCGCCGGGACCCAGTTCCAGCCGCCGACGTGGGCCGCGCGCTCCTCGGTGCCCCGCCCCGCCATCGCGAGGACGATGAGGAAGCCGAGCACGAAGCTGGCCCACGAGAGTGCCGTGGCGAGCAGGTGGCCCCAGGCGTTCGTGACGCGGCCCCCGACGAGGAGGAGTGCGGCTCCCAGCAGGGGCAGCCCGACGAGGAGCCAGGCGTATGCCGTGATGCCGGTGGCCGCAGCCACCTCGCCTTCCGCGGCGAGCTGTACGAGTGAGTTCACGAGTGCGGGCCCCTTCAGAGCTTCAGCAAGTTGGCGTCGTCGACCGAGGCCGACCGGCGGGACCGGAAGATCATCATGATGATGGCCAGGCCGACGACGACCTCGGCCGCCGCGACGACCATGACGAACAGGGCGATCACCTGGCCGTCGAGGGTGCCGTGCATGCGCGCGAAGGTGACGAACACGAGGTTCGCGGCGTTGAGCATGAGCTCGACACCCATGAAGACCACGATCGCGTTGCGCCTCGTGAGGACCGTCGCGCCACCGATGACGAAGAGCAGCGTCGCCAGGTAGACGTAGTTCATCAGGTTCACGGCTGGTCCTCCCCGGTGACCGGGCTCCCGGGTTGCGGGAGCCGGCCGGGCACGTCGTCGGCGGCGATGTCGCGCTCCATCTCGTCGGAGGCCTCGACCCACGGCGTCGCGGAGGCGACCTGGCCGCGGGCGGTGAGGACCCTCGAGACCGACAGCTCGCTCGGCGAGCCGTCCGGGAGCAGGGCGGGGGTGTCGACCGCGTTGTGGCGGGCGTAGACGCCCGGGGCGGGCAGGCCGGCGAGGTTCTCACCGGAGCGGATCCGGCGCTCGCTCCACGTGCGCTGGTTCGGCGCGGAGCCGAGGCGCTCGCGGTGGGCGAGGACCATGGCGGCCAGGGCCGCCGTGATGAGCAGCGCCGAGGTGGTCTCGAAGACCCACACGTAGCGGCCGAAGATCAGCTCGGCGACCCCCGACACGTTGCCGGTCTCGGAGTTGATCGCGTCGAGCTTGTTCGCCGGGCCGTCACCGACGGTGACCCGGCCGATGGCGCCGACGAGCAGGGCGCCCAGGCCGAGGGACAGCACGGCGGTCGCGGCGCGCTGGCCCTTGAGGGTCTCGACGACGCTGTCGGAGGAGTCGACGCCGACGAGCATGACGACGAAGAGGAAGAGCATCATCACGGCGCCGGTGTAGACGAAGATCTGGATGACGCCGAGGAAGTCGGCACCCTGCGCGAGGTAGAAGATGCCGAGCATGATCATCGTCAGCGCCATGCCGAGGGCGGCGTGGACGGCCTTGCGGGCGAAGACCAGGCCCAGCGCGCCGACGACGCAGAGCGGGGCGAGGACCCAGAAGAGGACCGCTTCACCTGTGCTGGTCATGAGGACACCTCCTCGGTCGTCCTGACGTGGTGCTCGTCGACCCACGACTTCTGGGTGGGCGTGGCCTCGGAGACGGAGCCGAGGTAGTAGTCGCGCTCCTCCAGGCCCTCCACCATCGGGTGCGGCGGGCTGAGCATGCCACCCTGCAGCGGCGCGAGCAGCTGCTCCTTGGTGAAGATGAGGTCGGCGCGGTTGTTGTCGGCGATCTCGTACTCGTTGGTCATCGTCAGCGCGCGCGTCGGGCAGGCCTCGATGCACAGCCCGCAGAAGATGCAGCGCAGGTAGTTGATCTGGTAGACGCGGCCGTAGCGCTCGCCGGGTGAGAAGCGACCGGCGCCGCCCTCGCTGTCGTCGTTGTTGGCGCCCTCGACGAGGATCGCGTCCGCGGGGCAGGCCCACGCGCACAGCTCACAGCCGACGCACTTCTCCAGCCCGTCGGGGTGACGGTTGAGCTGGTGGCGGCCGTGGAAGCGCTGCGCCGTGGGGCGCTTCACCTCGGGGTACTCGGTCGTGGCGACCTTGCGGAACATCGTCGCGAAGGTCACCCCGAACCCACCCACGGGGGCGAAGAGGTCGGAGAGGAACCCGCCCTTCTTCTCGTCGTCAGCCACGGGGGGCCTCCTTGTCGGGGTCGGACGTGGCGGCGGACACCGGCGACTGGGTCACGGGCTCGGCCTCGGGAAGTGCGGGGGCGCCGACGCGGGCGGTCTCGCGCAGCCGCTGACCGGGCATGGGCGGCACGACGAACCCACCGGCATACGGGTCGATCTCCTCAGGCGGAGCGGCGGCCGCTGCTGCTTCTCTGGCGAGGGCGCGGTTGTCCCACCACCAGCCGAGCGCGAGCGCGCCGACGGCGACGAGGCCGACGATGAGCAGCGACGAGATCGGGAACCGGCGGCCCGCGAACTCGAGCGCCGAGTCACCGAACCAGCCGTTCTGCGCACCACGGAAGAACGCGACGAGGACGACCCACCCCAGGGTGGCGGGGATGAGGAACTTCCACCCGAAGCGCATGAACTGGTCGTAGCGGGTGCGAGGCAGCGAGCCGCGCAGCCACACGAAGACGAACATGAACATCCACAGCTTGACGGTGAACCAGAGCAGGCCCCACCAGCCCTCGTTGAACATGCCGTCGTTGATGGCCGCGATGCCGGGAGGCGCCTGCCAGCCGCCGAGGAACATCGTCGTCGCCAGCGCGGCGACGGTGAACATGTTGATGTACTCGCCGAGGAAGAACATGGCGAAGCGCATCGAGCCGTACTCGGTGTGGAAGCCACCGGTGAGCTCGCCCTCGCCCTCGGCGAGGTCGAACGGGAGGCGGTTGGTCTCGCCGACCATGGTGATGACGTAGACGAAGAAGCTGAAGAACGCCGGGATGATGTACCAGACGTTGCCCTGGGCGCCGACGATCTGCGAGGTCGACATCGAGCCGCTGTAGAGGAACACGGCGACGAGCGAGAGGCCCATGGCGATCTCGTAGGAGATCATCTGGGCCGAGGAGCGCAGGCCACCCATGAGCGGGTACGGCGAGCCCGACGACCAGCCCGCGAGGACGACGCCGTAGATGCCGATGCCGGCGATGGCGAGCACGAAGAGCACCGCGATCGAGGAGTCCGCGAGCTGGAGCGGCGTGCGGTGCCCGAACATGCTCACCTCACCGGCGAGCGGGATGATCGCGAAGCCGATGAAGCACATCGTCGCGGTGATGAGCGGTGCCAGCGTGAAGACGAACCGGTCCGCCTTGGCGGGGGTGTTGTCCTCCTTGAGCATCGACTTCATGCCGTCGGCGAGGGTCTGGAGCAGGCCGAAGGGACCGTTGCGGTTGGGTCCGGGCCGCTGCTGCATGCGGCCGATGACCCGGCGCTCGAACCAGATGACGAGCAGGGTCGAGACGAGCAGGTAGACGAAGATGATGAGCGCCTTGACGAGCGAGAGCCACCACGGCGTGTCGGAGAAGTCGGCCCGCGGGTTGTCCTTGCCCTCCGTGGCGAGACTGCCGAGAGCCTGTATGCCGGTCAGTCCGGTGTCGGCGAACGTGCCGACCGCGTGCTGGACGCTGAGGATGATGCTCATGGTGTGTCCACCTTGTCCACCTTGGTGACGGAGACGCGGATGCCCGGGGCGTCCGCGAGCGTGCCCCGGAGGTCGCAGCCCGCGGAGTGGGTCGGGAGCCAGACGACGTGGTCGGCCATCTCGGTGACGTCGACGGGGACGGTGACGGTGACGGTGCCGGCCCGGACGTTCACCGAGTCGCCGTCGGCGACCCCGATCGAGGCGGCGGTCGTCGCCGAGACCTTGGCGGCGGCCCGGGGGGCCGTGCCGGCGAGGAACGGCTCGCCGTCCTGGAGGATGCCCTTGTCGAGCAGGTGGCGCCACGTCGCGAGGACGAGGTGACCGTCCTCGGCGCTCGGCACCTCACCGGCGGCGACGTCGGGGGCCGCGAGCCGGCCCTCCTCGGAGCCCGGGCCGAGGCGCTCCATCTCGGAGCGGATCTCGGCGACGGTGCGGCACCCGAGGAACTCGCCCATCTCGTCGGCGAGCATGTGGAGGGCGCGGTGGTCGCTGACGAAGCCGGTGTCGAGGGCCTGGGCGAAGGGGCGGGTGCGGCCTTCCCAGTCCACGAAGGCGCCCGACTTCTCGGCGTGCGCGGCGACGGGCAGGACGACGTCGGCGATGGCGGTCACGGCCGACTCGCGGATCTCGAGCGAGACGACGAAGGGTGCCTCGAACGCGGCGAGCGCGTCGGCCCGTCCGAGGTCGAGCGGGTCGACCCCACCGACGACGAGCGCACCGATCTCGCCGGAGCGAGCCGCCTCGAGGATCGCGGCAGCGTCCCGGCCGGGCGCCTCGGGGAGGGCGTCGACCTGCCACACCGAGGCGACGTCGGCCCGGGCCGCGGCGTCGGCGACGGGGCGGCCGCCGGGCAGCAGGGTGGGGAGGGCGCCGGCCTCGAGGGCACCGCGCTCCCCCGCACGACGGGGGATCCACGCGAGGCGGGCCCCAGTGGTCTCGGCCAGGCGAGCAGCGGCGCTCAGCGCACCGGGCACGGTCGCGAGGCGCTCACCGACGAGGATGATCGCGCCGTCACCGCGCAGCGCCTCGGCGGCCGCGCGGACGGTGTCGGGACCGTCCCCGGCAGCGCCGCTGGCCGAGCCCTTGCCGAGGGCGTCCAGCACCTCGGGCTCGGTGCCCGGGGCGGTGGGGATGAGCCGACCGGAGACCTTGTCGAGCCCGCGGGTCGCGACGGGCGACACGGCATACACGGCCGTCTTGTTCTTGCGCGACGCCTTGCGCAGACGCAGGAAGACGATCGGGCTCTCGTCCTCGGGCTCGAAGCCCGCGAGGACGACGGTCTTGGCGGTCTCGAGGTCGGCGTAGGTGACCGCGCCGCCCGCGGGGCCGGTGGCGACGACGCGGGAGGCGAGGAAGTCGGCCTCCTCCGCCGAGTGCGGGCGGGCACGGAAGTCGATGTCGTTGGTGCCGAGCACCGTTCGCGCGAACTTCGAGTACGCGTAGGCATCCTCGGCGGACACGCGGCCGCCGGTGAGGACACCGACGCCGGACGCCGCGCGCAGGCCTGCGGCGGCGGCCTCGAGGGCCTCACGCCAGGAGGCGACACGGAGCTCGCCGTCCTCGCGCACCATCGGGAGCTGGAGCCGGGCCGGGGTGGCGGCGTACTGGAAGGCCCAGCGACCCTTGTCGCAGTTCCACTCCTCGTTGACCTCCGGGTCGTTCCCCGCGAGGCGGCGCAGGACGGCGCCGCGGCGGTGGTCGGTGCGCATCGAGCAGCCGCTCGCGCAGTGCTCACAGATGCTCGGCGTCGAGACGAGGTCGAACGGGCGGGCCCGGAAGCGGTACGCCGCTCCGGTGAGCGCGCCGACCGGGCAGATCTGGACGGTGTTGCCGGAGAAGTACGACTCGAACGGCTTCTCCTCGTAGATGCCGACCTGCTGCAGGGCACCGCGCTCGACGAGCGCGATGAACGGGTCGCCGGCGACCTGGTCGGAGAAGCGCGTGCAGCGCGCACACAGCACGCAGCGCTCGCGGTCGAGGAGGACCTGGCTGGAGATGTTGATCGGCTTGGGGTAGGTCCGCTTGACGTCCTCGAACCGGCTGACCGCGCGGCCGTTGCTCATCGCCTGGTTCTGCAGGGGGCACTCGCCACCCTTGTCGCAGACCGGGCAGTCGAGCGGGTGGTTGATGAGCAGGAACTCCATCTGCCCGTGCTGCGCCTTGTCGGCGACGGGTGACGTGTGCTGGGTGTTGACCTGCATGCCCGGGGAGACCGTCATCGTGCAGGAGGCCTGCGGCTTCGGCATGGGGCGCAGGGTGCCGTCCGGGCCGGGCGTCGCGACGTCGACGAGGCACTGGCGGCAGGCTCCGACCGGCTCGAGTAGCGGGTGGTCGCAGAAGCGCGGGATCTCGATCCCGACCTGTTCGGCCGCCCGGATGACGAGGGTGTTCTTGGGGACGGAGACGTCGATGCCGTCGATGGTGAGCTCCACCATCTCGACCGCCGGCTTCGGCGAGCCGCCGGTGGTCTTGGCGCTCTGGTCTGAGGTCACAGTCATGCGGGGTCCCCAAGGCGTTGTGTGGAGGAGCGAAGCGGGGGAACAGAACGTCGTGGGGTGCTCATGCCGTCACGCGGTCCTTGTGGAAGAGCGTCGACTCGCGAGAGTCGAAGGGGCAGGCACCCTGCGTGAGGTGCGCGATGTACTCCTCGCGGAAGTACTGGATCGAGCTCGTGATCGGGCTCGTCGCTCCGTCGCCCAGCGCACAGAAGGCGCGGCCGAGGATGTTGTCGCAGATGTCGAGCAGCTTGTCGAGGTCCTCCTCGGACCCCTGACCGTGCTCGAGGCGGCCGAGGATCTGCTTGAGCCACCACGTGCCCTCGCGGCACGGGGTGCACTTGCCGCAGGACTCGTGCTTGTAGAAGTCGGTCCATCGGTCCACGGCGCGCACGACACAGGTCGTCTCGTCGAAGATCTGCAGGGCGCGGGTGCCGAGCATCGAGCCGGCCGCGGCGACCGACTCGAAGTCGAGGGGGACGTCGAGGTGCTCGGCGGTGAACAGCGGCGTCGAGGAGCCGCCCGGCGTCCAGAACTTCAGCTGCTTGTCGGGGTCGCGCATGCCACCGGCCATGTCGAGCAGCTCGCGCAGGGTGATGCCGAGCGGCGCCTCGTACTGGCCGGGGTTCTTGACGTGGCCCGAGAGGCTGAAGATGCCGAAGCCCTGGGACTTCTCGGTGCCCATGTCGGAGAACCACTCTGAGCCGTGGAGCAGGATCGGCGGCACCGACGCGATGCTCTCGACGTTGTTGACGACGGTGGGGCGTGAGTACAGGCCGGCGACGGCGGGGAACGGGGGCTTGAGCCGCGGCTGGCCACGACGGCCCTCGAGGCTGTCGAGCAGCGCCGTCTCCTCGCCACAGATGTAGGCGCCGGCACCGGCGTGGACGGTCACCTCGAGGTCGAACCCCGAGCCGTGGATGTTCTTGCCGAGGTGGCCGGCGGCGTACGCCTCCTCGACGGCACGCAGCAGCCGCCGGTAGACGTGGACGACCTCACCGCGGATGTAGATGAAGGCGTGGTTGCACCCGATCGCGTACGACGTGATCGCGACGCCCTCGATGAGGAACTGCGGCGCGGCCATCATGAGCGGGATGTCCTTGCAGGTGCCCGGCTCGGACTCGTCCGCGTTGACGACGAGGTAGCGGGGACCGCCGTCCGGCGGGGGCAGGAAGCCCCACTTCATGCCGGTGGGGAACCCGGCGCCGCCGCGACCGCGCAGGCCGGAGTCCTTGGTGAGCTGGACGAGGTCCTCGGGCTTCATGCCCAGGGCCTTCTTGAAGGCCTGGTAGCCCTCGTTCTTCTCGTAGGTCTCGAGGGTCCAGCTCTGGGGGTCGTCCCAGAACTTGGTGAGGATCGGGGTGAGCGTGGTGGTCACGGCGGTCACTTCCCCTCTTCCTTGGGAGCGTCGTCCTTGCGGGAGTCCTTCGCGGGCGCGCCGCCCGGCTTCTCGTCCGGCTCGTTGGTCGGCGTGTTGACGGAGGTGTGGCGCCCGGCCGCCCGGCCCTCGACCTGCTCGCCCGAGGGGCTGGCGGCGGTGTCGGCGTGCGCGGTGCCGGAGCCCGCGCCCTCGTCGGCGTCGGCGCCGGCCGGAGCGGTCCAGTTGTTGGCGTGCGCGACCTCGAGACCGCGCAGCGACGCCGGTCCGGCGCCGACGCCCTCGTCGGCGCGGCCGTCCGGGAAGCCCGCGAGGACACGCGACATCTGCTTGAACGTGCACACCGAGTTCGCCCCGCGGGTGGGCTTGACGGCGGCCCCGGCACGCAGGTCGTCGACGAGCTGGTTGGTCGACTCCGGCGTCTGGTTGTCGAAGAACTCCCAGTTGGCCATGACGACGGGTGCGTAGTCACACGCCGCGTTGCACTCGATGCGCTCGAGGGTGACCTTGCCGTCGGCGGTGGTCTCGTCGTGGCCGACGCCGAGGTGCTCGGACACCGACTCCCAGATCTCGTCGCCGCCCATGATCGCGCAGAGGGTGTTGGTGCAGACGCCGACGGTGTACTCGCCGTTGGGGTGGCGCTTGTACTGCGTGTAGAACGTCGCGACGCCCGACACCTCGGCGCGGGTGAGGTCGAGGACCTCCGCGCAGAAGTCGATCCCGCGACCGGTCACGTAGCCGTCGACCGACTGCACGAGGTGCAGCAGGGGCAGCAGCGCCGACCGCTTCTGCGGGTAGCGCGCGACGACCAGCTCCGCGTCCGCGCGCAGCTGCGCGAGGTGCTCGGCGGCATACGGCTCCTTCGACTCCGCCGACACCGTGAGGTGACCGGCCGCCGTCTGCAATCCGTAGTGCTCCATCAGCGGTCCACGCCTCCCATGACGGGGTCGATCGACGCCACGGCCACGATGACGTCAGCGACCTGGCCGCCTTCGGACAGCGCGGCCACGGCCTGCAGGTTGTTGAAGCTCGGGTCCCGGAAGTGCGCCCGGAACGGACGCGTGCCCCCGTCGGAGACCACGTGCGCGCCCAGCTCGCCCTTGGGCGACTCGATCGGCACGTACGCCTGCCCGGCGGGCACGCGGAAACCCTCGGTGACGAGCTTGAAGTGGTGGATGAGCGACTCCATGGACGTGGCCATGATCTCGCGGATGTGGTCGAGGCTGTTGCCCTGGCCGTCGCTGCCGACGGAGAGCTGCGCCGGCCACGCGATCTTCTTGTCCTCGACCATGACCGGGCCGGTGACCTTCTTGAGGCGTTCGACGCACTGCTCGATGATCCGCAGCGACTGGTACATCTCGTCGAGGCGGATCCGGATCCGGTCGTACGCGTCAGCACCGGTGCGCGTGACGACGTCGAAGTCGTAGGTCTCGTAGCCGCAGTAGGGCTGGCTCTTGCGCAGGTCGTGCGGCAGGCCGGTGGAGCGCAGGATCGGGCCGGTGATGCCGAGCGCCATGCAGCCGGCGAGGTCGAGGTAGCCGACGTTCTTGGTGCGGCCCTTGAGGATCGGGTTCTCGTTGAGGAGCAGCTCGAGCTCGTGGATGCCGGTGCGCAGCTCGCCGACCGTGTCGTTGACGAGGTCGAGGCAGCCGTGCGGCAGGTCCTGGGCGACGCCGCCGGGGCGGATGTACGCGTTGTTCATGCGCAGGCCGGTGACGCTCTCGATGATGCGCAGGATCCGCTCGCGCTCACGGAAGCCGACGGTCATGACCGTCGTCGCGCCGAGCTCCATGCCGCCCGTGCCGAGGCAGATGAGGTGGGAGCTGATCCGGGTGAGCTCCATCATGAGGACGCGGATGATCGTCGCCCGCTCGGGGATCTGGTCCTCGATGCCGAGCAGCCGCTCGATGCCGAGGCAGTACGTCGTCTCCTGGAACATCGGCGTGAGGTAGTCCATGCGCGTGCAGAACGTCACGCCCTGCACCCAGGTGCGGTACTCCATGTTCTTCTCGATGCCGGTGTGGAGGTAGCCGATGCCCGCTCGGGCCTCGGTCACCGTCTCGCCGTCGAGCTCGAGGATGAGGCGGAGCACGCCGTGGGTCGAGGGGTGCTGGGGACCCATGTTGATGACGACGCGCTCCTCGTTGAGCGAGGTCGCCTCGTCGACGAGGTCGGCCCAGTCGCCACCGGTGGCGTTGAGGACCCGGGCGCCGCCCTCGCGGTCGCCCTCGGTCGTGGCGTAGGGGTCGCGGTCGCCGTCGCCGAGGTCCGGGTGCAGACCCGGGCTCTGCTCGTCGGCCGGGATCTCTTCGTAGACGGTGTCTTCGTGAGTGGTCATCAGCTGTACGACCTCCGCTCGTCGGGCGGGGGAACCGTTCCGCCCTTGTACTCCACCGGGATGCCACCCAGCGGATAGTCCTTGCGCTGGGGGTGACCCGGCCAGTCGTCCGGCATGAGGATCCGGGTGAGGGACGGGTGCCCCTCGAAGACGATGCCGAACATGTCCCAGGTCTCGCGCTCGTGCCAGTCGGCGGCGGGCCAGGTCTCGACCACCGACGGGATCGTGGCGTCGCCGTCGGGGACGCTCACCTCGAGGCGCACGCGCCGGTTGTGGGTGATCGAGAGCAGGTGGTAGACCGCGTGCAGCTCGCGACCGGCGAGGTCGGGGTAGTGGACCCCGGAGACGCCGGTGCAGATCTCGAAGCGCAGCGCCGGGTCGTCGCGCAGCGCGCGCGCCACGGTCGGCAGCGCCTCACGGGCGATGTGCAGGGTCAGCTCTCCGCGGTCGACGACGACCCGCTCGACGGCCGCGCCGAAGCTCGTGTCGCCGGCGCCGTCGAGCGCGGTCTCCAGCGTGCCGGTGAGCTCGTCGAAGTAGCCGCCGTAGGGCTTCTCGGCCGATCCGGGGAAGAGGATCGGGGTGCGCAGGCCGCCGTAGCCGGAGGTGTCCGTGCCGGTCGAGGGGCCGAACATGCCGCGTCGCTCGCCGATCCGGACCGGGTCGGTGTCCCCGGCGGCCCGGGCCCGGGTGAGGTCGACGTCGGTCGCGTGAAGGTCGGAGGAGTCGAACGTCTCGGGGACGGGCTCGGTGGCCTCGGTGCCCCTGGTGGTGTCGTCGCTCATGCGAGAAGGCTCTTCCCGGGTGTCGCGGTGAGCGCCCCGTGGTCGTGGGTGGCCGGCATGAGGTGCGTCGGCGTGGCGCGCAGGGCGGCCTCCTCGGCGGCACGTGCGGCGGCGACCCGGTTGACGCCGAGCTTGGAGTTCTGGATCTGGTCGTGCAGCTCGATGATCGCGTTGAGCAGCATCTCCGGGCGCGGCGGGCAGCCGGGCAGGTAGATGTCGACGGGCACGATGTGGTCGACGCCCTGGACGATCGCGTAGTTGTTGAACATGCCGCCCGAGCTGGCGCAGACGCCCATCGCGATGACCCACTTCGGGTTCGGCATCTGGTCGTAGACCTGCCGGACGACCGGCGCCATCTTGTTGGAGACGCGTCCGGCGACGATCATCAGGTCGGCCTGACGGGGGGTGGCCGAGAAGCGCTCCATGCCGAAGCGCGCGATGTCGTAGTCCGGCGTGCCGACGGCCATCATCTCGATGGCGCAGCAGGCCAGGCCGAAGGTCGCCGGCCAGATCGAGGCCTTGCGCATGTAGCCGACGACGTTCTCGAGCGTCGTGAGCACGAAGCCTGCGGGCAGCTTCTCCTCGAGTCCCATCTAGAGACCCCTTCCGATCGGTTCGGACAGCAGAACGGCTGGCGCACACGCCAACCGGGCACACGGCATACGCGTCAGTCCCACTCGAGACCCCCGCGCTTCCACACGTACGCGTACGCGACGAAGACGGTGAGGATGAAGAGGACCATCTCGACGAGGGCGAACAGGCCGAGCTGGTCGAAGGCCACCGCGAACGGGTAGAGGAAGACCGACTCGATGTCGAAGATGATGAAGAGCATGGCCGTGATGAAGTACTTGATCGGCACGCGCCCGCCGCCATGGGCCCGCGGCGTCGGCTGGATGCCGCACTCGTACGGCTCGGACTTGGCGCGGTTGTAGCGCTTCGGCCCGACGACGAGGCTGGTGCCCACCGAGCCGACGGCGAAGACGAAGCCGAGTCCGACGAGGAAGAGGATCGGGACGTAGGGGTTGCTCATCGCTGGTCAACTCCCCTTTCGGTGCCTGGGTGTGCGGCGGCTCGGGTCACGGAGACCATCGTAGGGGGCGTGAGCGAGGTCTCAACCGGAGCGCCCGGCGACGGGGTCGCGTGGCGCAGGACGCGCTTCATCAGCGCCTCCCGCGGAAGGGCGTAGGTGGTGACCAACCGTGCCACGGACGGCCGGTCGAGCAGGCGGGCTGCGAGCCGGTCCCACCGCTCGTGCCGGCCGAGTGCGTCGTCCAGGCGCGCGCCGTATGCCGCGAGCGTCGTCGCGATCTCCGACTCACCCGTGCGGGTGAGGGCCTCGACGACGGTGGCTGCGGCGACCCGCGCGGAGACGAGGGCTGCGGTGAGCCCCTCGCCGGTGACGGGGTGCGCGGCGCCGGCGGCGTCACCGACGTGCAGCACTCCGTCGCGTGCGCCGTCACGGTGGGCGCGGGCGGTGCCGAGGCGGGCGGCGCGGACCGGGCCGGTCGTCGTGGTCTCGGTGAGCTGCCAGCCGGCCGGGAGCGCGGTGAGCCACTGCTGGAGCACACCGGCGCACTGGTCGGGGGTCGCGGAGGTGTCGGCGGCGAGGGCGCCCACGCCGGCGGTGACGTGACCGTCGCCGCGCCCGACGATCCAGCCGTGGCCGGGGAGTCGGGTGCCGTCCGCGGACGTGAGGGAGAGCCACGTCTCGACGTGGTCGTCGAGGTGGCGGGGGCTGGCAAAGTCGACGCTGACGGCGAGGCCGGACGGCTGTCCGGTGGCGGCGACACCGGAGGCGTCGATGACGACCCGGGCCCCCACGGTGAAGCCTGCACCGGTCGGTTGCCCGGACCCGTCGACCGGCTGCGCCGCCACGCCGTTCACCCGACCCCGAGCGTCGGTCTGGAAGCCGGTGACCTCGGTGGCGCGGTGGACGCGGGCACCGCTCGCGACGGCATACGAGGAGAGGGTGTCGTCGAGGACGGCCTGCGCGCAGGTGAGCCCATGGCCCGGGCGTCCCGCGACGTCGGGCCACGCGACGGCGAGGCGCATGCCGCCGCCGACGAAGCGCACGCCTGTGGTCCGGTGCCACCGCTGCGTGCCGGCGTCGTCGATCCCGAGGGCGCGGAGCTCGCCGACCGCCTGCGGGGTGAGGGCCGCGGTGCCGGTGCGGACGGCTCCCGCGTCGGCGCGCTCGAGGACGATGACGTCGAGCCCGGCGGCGCGCAGGTGTGCCGCAGCGGCGGAACCGGCCGGGCCGGCTCCGACGACGACGACGTCCGCGCTCTCGAGGGCGCGGGCGGCGCTGGCGGGGCCAGCGGCATCAGGGGAGAAAGTCAACGACACACCTTGCTTGTGAATGTCTTCACGAACAACGGACCACTCTATGCACCGGTTTTGGGCTGACGCACTAAGGCGCGCCTAACCTGCGGTGCCGCGGTCCGGGAAGGCCCTCAGGCCGGCTTCGCCGCTCGGGCCCTTGCTCGCGCTCAGCCACCCTTCCGGGCCTCGCTCGCTGGCGCTCGCTCGTGTCCTCAGGCCGGCTTCGCCGCTCGGTGCAGAGCGACGATCCCGCCGCTGAGGTTGCGCCACTCGACCTGGCTCCAGCCGGCGTCGGCGACCCGGGTGGCGAGGGCCCTCTGGTCGGGCCACGCCTGGATCGACTCGGCGAGGTAGACGTACGACTCGGGGTTGGAGCTCACCCTGCGGGCGACGCGAGGGAGCGCCTCCATGAGGTACTCCGAGTAGACCTTGCGGAAGGGGCCGTTGACCGGCTGGCTGAACTCGCACACGACGAGCCGGCCACCCGGGCGGGTGACGCGGGCGAACTCCCGCAGGGCGGCGTCGACGTCCGCGACGTTGCGCAGCCCGAACGACATGGTCACGGCGTCGAAGGCTTCGTCGGCGAACGGGAGCCTCATCGCGTCGGCGGCCGTGAAGCCGAGGTCGTCGCGCCGCTTCTTGCCGACCCGGAGCATCCCGAGCGAGAAGTCGGCGGGGACGACGTGGACACCGTGGTCGGCGAACGGCTCGCTCGACGTGCCGGTGCCGGCGGCGATGTCGAGGACCCGCTCCCCGGGCTGCGCGTCGAGCGCCCGGACGACCGCCCGCCGCCACAGCCGGTCCTGGCCGAGGGACAGCACGTCGTTGGTGACGTCGTACCTCTCGGCGACGTCGTCGAACATCGCGGCGACGTCGCGGGGCTGCTTGTCGAGGGAGGCGCGGCTCATGTCGTCATCCTCTCACCGCGCCCGTGCCGGTCCGGGCAGCCCTCGGCGTTACGCTCGTCCGTGATGACGTCCATGCCCACGTCCGACCAGGACACCGCGCCGCACGCGCCTCTCGTCACCCGCACCGTCGCGCTGTCCCCCGCGGACGGCACGGCGCTGCTGGACCTCCTTCCCGCGACGAGGGCGCGTGACACGACGTCGTGGGTCCGTCGCGGCGACGGCCTCGTCGGCTGGGGGCGCGCCCTCTCGGTCTCCGCCGGGGGCACCGACCGCTTCGAGGTCCTCGAGGAGTGGTGGCGTTCGGTGTCCGGTTCCGCCGTCGTGCGCGACGAGGTCGACCTGCCCGGCACCGGACCGGTCGCCTTCGGCTCCATCGCGTATGCCGCGGACTCGCCGGCCGGTGCCACCCTCGTCGTGCCCTCGGTCGTCGTCGGCCGTCGTGGTGACCGGTGGTGGGTGACGACGACCTCGACCGACGCCCTCCCCGTGGTCGTGGACCCGTCGGTTGCGCTCGCCGGGCCTGTCCCGGAGGCGCCGGGCGAGGTGACCTTCGCCGACGGCCAACTCTCGCCGACCGAGTGGGCCGGCGCCGTCGCGGAGGCGGTCCGGCGGATCCAGGCGGGCGACCTCGACAAGGTCGTCCTCGCCCGGGACCTCGACGTGCGCACCGCCCAGCCGGTCGACGTCCGGTGGCTCCTGTCGCGGCTGGCCGAGCGCTACGAGTCGACGTGGGTGTTCGCCGTCGACGGGCTCGTGGGCGCGACGCCCGAGATGCTCGTGCGGCGCGAGAAGGGGCTCGTCACGTCACGGGTCCTCGCGGGCACGATCCGCCGCACCGGCGACGACGAGCACGACCTCGCGCTCGCGGCGTCGCTGGCCCGCTCGTCCAAGGACCTCGAGGAGCACGAGTACGCCGTGCGCTCCGTGGCCGACGCCCTGGCCCCGCACTGCTCCTCGATGAACGTGCCCGAGGCGCCGTTCGTCCTCCACCTCTCCAACGTCATGCACCTCGCCACCGACGTCGCCGGGGTGCTCACCGACGCGACGTCCTCGCTGGCGCTCGCGGCCTCGCTCCACCCGAGCGCCGCCGTGTGCGGGACGCCGACGGCGGCGGCCGACGCCCTCCTCCAGGAGCTCGAGCAGATGGACCGTGGCCGCTACGCCGGGCCGGTCGGCTGGATGGACGCCAGCGGCGACGGTGAGTGGGGCATCGCGCTGCGCTGCGGGGCGGTCGACCCGCAGGACGACCACGCCATGTCCCTGTATGCCGGGTGCGGCATCGTCGCGGGGTCCGTGCCGGAGGCGGAGGTGGCCGAGTCCGACGCCAAGCTCATCCCCATGCGCGACGCCCTCACCGCCCCGACCCCCCGCGCCTAACTCACCAATTCCCCCGTGAGGTCCGCGACACGCCGGGTGCTCCCGTCCGCGACACGCCGGGACACCCCGGCAGTCGGGTCGCTCCCGTCCCGGCAGGTCGGGACACCCCGACTGTCGGGTCGCTCCCGCGCCGGCACGTCGTTCCCGCGCCCGCACGGCGCCGGGACGCCATGGCCGGGCGAGAACGACATGGCCCAGCGGGAAGGACCCGTCAGCTGAAGGGCGGGCGGTGCTCGAGGCGCACCGACTGGCGCCCGGCCCAGCGCCACACCCGGGCGGCGCGGTCGCGGTCCTCGTCGGTGACGAGGTTGCCCATCCAGCGCAGCGCCAGCGTCATGAGCCAGTCCGAGCGCATGCCGGCCGGGCCGAGCGCCGGCAGCACCCGCGGCACGGTGACGACGCCCGCGAGCCGGCGGGCGATCGAGAAGGCCTCGCCGTAGTGCTCGGTGAGCAGCGCCGGCCAGGTCCGTGACAGGTCGGTGTCGAGCAGGTCGACGACGAGCCGGCCGGACTCGAGGCCGTAGTCGATGCCCTCGCCGTTGAGCGGGTTGACGCAGGCGGCGGCGTCGCCGATGAGGGCCCAGTTGGGACCGGCGACGTTGCTCACGGCCCCGCCCATGGGCAGCAGCGCACTCGTGGGGATGCGGGCCTCGCCGCTCACGCCGAAGTCCCTGCGGCGCTCGTCGACGTAGCGCGCCATGACCGGCTTGATGGCGACCTCCGCGGGGCGCTTCGTCGTCGCGAGCGTGCCGACGCCGACGTTGACCTGGCCGCCGCCCAGCGGGAAGATCCAGCCGTAGCCCGACAGGATCTCGCCGGACTCACCGCGCAGCTCGAGGTGGCTGCTGATCCACGGGTCGTCCGACATCGTCGAGTCGACGTAGCACCGGCCGGCGACGGCGTAGACGGTGTCCTTGTGCCACACCCGGCCGAGCACCTTGCCGAGTCCGGACCGCACACCGTCGGCGACGATGAGCCGCTCGCACTCGATCTCGAAGGTCTCACCGTCGCGCTGGAAGGTCACGGCCCGCACGCGGCCACCCTCGAGCCGCGCGTCGACGGCCTTCGCGCCCTCGACGCCGGTGGCACCCGCCTTGAGCGCGGTGGTGCGCAGGTGGTCGTCGAGCTCGGTGCGGGCGACGGCCGACCCGTAGTCCGGCAGCGACCCGCCGGGCCACGGCAGCTCGAGGGTCTGGCCGAACCCGTGGGCGCGCAGGCCCCGGTTGACGGCGTGCGCCCGGATCCAGTCGTCGACGCCGAGCCGCTGGAGCTCGCCGATCGCGCGCGGCGTCAGCCCGTCGCCGCAGGTCTTGTCACGCGGGAAGACCGCGGCATCGGCGAGGACGACCTCACGGCCGGCACGGGCGGCCCAGGTCGCCGCAGCGGACCCGGCCGGACCGGCACCGACGACGAGGACATCCGTGCGCTGGGGAGTGGTGGTCACGGGCTCATTCTCGCAAGCGGGGCGCTCAGCCCGAAATCGCCAGCGCCTCGCGGGCCACGCGCCGCAGCTCGGCGTGTGCCTCGCGGTGCGACTCCGGGTCGACCGGCACCTCGACGACGGTGATCCCCTCCGGTGCCGCGGACAGTGCGGCCGCCGCCTCCTCGCGGGTCCGCGCCAGGACGTGACGTATGCCGTGTGCGCGGCACAGTGCCTCGAAGTCGGTCCCGGTCGGCGTGCCGAAGATGCGGCCGAAGTCGGCGCTGCGCTCCGGCGCACCGTGCTCGAGGGTGCGGAAGATCCCGCCGCCCCCGTCGTTGGTGACGAGGATCGTGAGGTCCGGGTGCGGTTCGTCCGGGCCGATGGCCAGCGCGTTGGCGTCGTGGAGGAAGGTGAGGTCGCCCACCCACGCGTAGCTCGGGGCGTCGGTCGTCAGGGCGAGCCCGATCGCCGTCGACAGGCACCCGTCGATGCCGGCGAGCCCTCGGTTGGCGACCACCGACAGCCGTGCGCCGCGCGGCGCCATGCCGAGGTCGAGGTCGCGCACCGGGTTCGACGAGCCGACGAAGAGCCGGGCGCCCTCGGGCAGCGACTCCCCCACGAGCGAGCCGACGGCGAGTCCGGTGCCCCACTCGGCTGTTGACGCCGAGACCGCCTGTGCCACCGTCGATCCGGCATCCCGCCACGACGCCGCCCAGGCGTCGTCGGCCATCGCGTCGTTGGAGTCGAGGAGCGCGGAGATCGGGTGGACCGCGTGGACGACGTGGCCGGGGTCCGGCCAGTCGGCGCTCGTGGTGCAGACCTCCACGCGCACGCCGGCCGTGCGCAGCAGGGCCGCGACCGCCCGGGACAGGGTGACGCGTCCGGCGACGAGGACACGGTCCGGCCTGTGGGACGCGAGCCAGTCCTGAGCGGTGAGCAGGAGGGGACCGTGCGGTGCCGTCCCCTCGCGGTCGTGGTCGCCGAACGGCTCGGCGACCACGGGGTAGCCGTGTCGGCGGGCCCAGTCCAGCACCTGCTGCGAGGGGATGACGGAGCCCAGGTCACCGAGGACGACGAGCGTCCGTGGGACGTGCTCGACGCCGCCCCACGACATGGCCATCGACGGCGCCGGCGGCATCACCCACGGCAGCCCGTCCGCCCGCCCCTCGTGCACGTCCGACCCAGCGCGCCCCGGCGTCGCGGAGGACCCCGAGTCCGGGCCCGGAGTGTCGCTGTGGCGCAACAGGTCGGGGGTCAAAGGATCGCGAAAGGAGACGTTGAGGTGGGCCGGCCCGCGGTGGGAAGCAGCACCGCCGCTGCCCAGCAGGTCGAGCGCTGCGGCGAGGGCGCGGCACACGGTCGAGCGGTGGAACGCGCCGACGGACTCGACCGACTCCGGGGCCGGGAGGTCGGCGGACCAGCGGACCGCGGACCCGAAGATCCCCGGCTGGGTCGTCGTCTGGTTGGCGCCGGTCCCACGCAGCTCGTGCGGCCGGTCTGCGGAGAGGACGACGAGGGGCACCCCCGTGTGGTGGGCCTCGAGGACGGCGGGGTGCAGGTTCGCGACCGCCGTCCCGGAGGTGGTGATGACGGGGACCGGGAGTCCCGAGCCCTTCGCGAGCCCGAGGGCGAGGAACCCCGCGGTGCGCTCGTCCACCCGGACGTGGAGGCGCAGGCGACCCGCGCGCTCGGCCTGCTGGACGGCATACGCCAGGGGTGCCGAGCGCGACCCGGGAGCGAGGACGACGTCACGCACCCCACCGCGGACCAGCTCGTCGACGAGGACCCGAGCGAGCGCGGTGGAGGGATTCATCAGCTGCCCGATGCCGGGGGGCCGACGACGAGGGCGACCCCGGTCAGGGAGGCGACGGCGATCACGCCGACGACGGCGGCGAGCGCGGGCTGGCGGGTGAGCCGGGCGACGACCTTCTCCGGGAGGGACGTCGGCGACTCCCCGCCGTCGCCGAAGCGCCACGGCCCCTCGAGCAGCCCGGACGCCTCGGCACGGCGGTCGAAGACGATCGTCGCGAAGGGCGGGACCGCGCTGAGGACGGCGAGCAGGCCGACCCCGAGCGGCCACCGCTGGTTGACCCAGGTGACGAGGGCGACGAGGCCGTAGGCGATGAAGACGACCCCGTGCACCATCCCGAAGACGCGCACCCCCAGGTCGGTGGTCTCGGTGACGTACTTGAGGAACATGCCGACGAGCAGCAGGGCCCAGGTGATGGCCTCGGCGATGGCGACACGGCGGAAGAGCAGCGAGGGGGTCACGAGTCGCGATTGTGCCACCGTCGCTCGGAGCGGAACTCATGCACCACCGGCACCGAGCCGGTGCGCGACGTCAGTGCAGGTGCGACTCCGGCACGCCACCGTTGCAGCGACACGTCATCCGAGCGGTCCACGGCCGCGGCCGTCGAGCGGTACGCACCCAGCGCATGGGCCGCCACCGGTCCGCCATTCGGGAGCGACCGGGCCGCCGGGGTGGCGACGACCGTGGTCCAGGTGCGTCGGTCGGGCGGCGGGGAGACGTCGAGCGCGTGCACGGGGTCTCCGCGGTGCTGCAGGGACAGCACGTCGATGGACGCCGGGATGGGGAACTCGTCGATGGGCGACCCGGCCGTGACGACGTGGGTCACCCGGTGGCGCCGACCGAACGCCGGGTCGGACGCGAGCGCCGCCGCCACGAGCCCTCCCTGGCTGTGTCCGACGAGGACGACGCGGTCGCCGGGGCGGGCCCGCCCCGCCTGGGCGCGGTCGAGCGCCGTCGTCGCCGCGACCGCGGACGCGCTCGTCGCGGCGAGCATGAGGGAGACGTTCGCGGGCCAGTCCATCGGCACCGAGCCGCCCTCGAACCACGAGCCGTGGGTGCCGGGGACCTGCACCACCCAGGTCGTCGAGCCGTCGGCCGTCGGCACCTCGACGACACGCACCCGCCCCTCGACGGCCAGCGACTCGACACCGGCCAGCAGGGTCTCGGCCGAGGTGGGGACCGGCACGACCACCCCGTCCCGCGTGCGGGCGGCGGTCACCGCGACCTCCCAGCCGGTCCCCTCGTCGAGCAGCCCGAACGCGCGCCCGGTCGCCGCGGTGACGATCCGCGCGACGACCATCGCCTGGTCGTGGACGGCCCCGACGAGGGCGCGGTTGCGCGCCTCGACGGCCTCGAACCCGTCCGCCGCCCGCGCCGTCGCGTCCGCCAGGTCGCGGAGCCGGACGGCGGTCGAGGCCACCCACCGACGCAGCTCGCCAGACTCCGCCCGGGCCCGGGTGACCTGAACGGTCACGGCGGACAGCAACGGCAGGGCCGGCGGGACCGGCGGCACGTGGAGCGACAGCCACGGGGCGACCTCCCAGTTGGGACCCAGCCAGTCGTCGAGCACCGCGGCGCAGCGGCGCAGACCTGCGGCGGCCCGACGCAGGTCCTCGACCGCCACCTCGAGGCCGCCGAGCCCACCGACGACCTCGAGGTCGCTCACGCGGCCTGCTCCACCACCGCCGCGACCCGGTCGAGCAGGTCGGCGACGGCGTCCTCACGGTCGGCGAGCTCCCCGAGCTCGCGCACCCGTCGGCCCAGCACCTCCCGGAAGGCCCCTGCCGACTCGCCCCGCCACGTGAGCGTCGCCAGCGTCCGAAGCGTGCGCATCTCGGTGCGCGTCACCTCCGCCGTCGCCCGCCACCTGGCCGCCCTGCGCCGCAGCTCACTCGCCTCGTTCATGCCGACATCCCACTCCGACCGGGCGGGCACGACCAGTGGCCCGCCTCCACCTGTGGATCCCCGGCGCACCGACGGACCTCTGTGGACGAGCCCCCGCCCCCGCGCGGGGCGCACCCGACCGAGGGAGGTGAGCGGGCGGCATACGCTGATCGGCATGGCCACGCACCACGACCTCATCATCATCGGCACCGGGTCGGGGAACTCGCTCGTCACTCCCGAGCTCGAAGGGCTCGACATCGCGATCGTCGAGGAGGGGACCTTCGGCGGCACCTGCCTCAATGTCGGGTGCATCCCGACCAAGATGCTCGTCCTGCCCGCCGACCGCGTGCTCGAGAGCCGCGACGCCGCCCGACTGGGTGTGACCATCGACGGCGAGGTCACCGTCGACTGGCCGGCCATCCGCGACCGCATCTTCACCGACCGCATCGACCAGATCTCGGCCGGCGGCGAGCGCTACCGCCGAAGCCAGGGTTTCGTCACCGTGTATGCCGCCACCGCCGAGTTCGTCGGACCGCGGCACCTCGCGCTGTCGACGGGTGAGGAGATCACCGCCGACCGGGTCGTCGTCGCCGCCGGTTCCCGCGCCGACCTCCTCGAGGTCGACGGGCTCGACCGCGTCGCCCCGGACCGCGGGGTCCACACGAGCGACACCGTCATGCGGATGGACGAGCTCCCCCGCCGGATCGCGATCGTCGGCGGCGGGTTCGTCGCCTGCGAGTTCGCCCACGTCTTCGCGGCGCTCGGCGTCGAGGTCACCCAGATCCAGCGCTCCGGCGCGCTCCTGCGCACCGAGGACGCCGAGATCTCCCGCCGCTACACCGAGCTGGCCCGTGGCCGCCACGACCTCCGCCTCGAGACGCAGGTCACCTCCGCCTCCCGCAGCGACGCCGGCACGTGGACGCTCGCCCTCAAGGGGCTCGACGGGGACACCGACGTCGAGGTCGACGCCGTGCTCGTCGCGGTCGGCCGCACCCCGAACGGCTCACGGCTCCGCGTCGAGGCCGGCGGCATCGAGCTCGACGCGCGCGGCGTCGTCGTCGTCGACGCGCAGCAGCGCACCACCGCGGACGGCGTGTGGGCCCTCGGTGACGTCGCGAACGCGTGGCAGCTCAAGCACGTCGCCAACCACGAGGCCCGGGTCGTCGCGCACAACCTCGCCGTCGACACCGGACGCCGCGAGGGTGAGCCGATGGAGGCCGACCACCGCTTCGTGCCGCACGCCGTGTTCGGGCACCCGCAGATCGCCGCGTTCGGTCCCACCCGCGCCGAGCTCGACGGGGCCGGCACCCCGTACGTCGACTACACGCAGGCGTTCGGCGACACCGCGTACGGGTGGGCGCTCGAGGACACCACGGGGATCCTCACGGTGTGCGCGGACCCCGAGACCGGCCTGCTCCTCAGCGCGCACTGCCTGGGGCCGCACGCGTCCACGCTCATCCAGCCGCTCATCCAGGCCGCGTCCTTCGGGCAGCCGGCGGGAGAGGTCGCACGCGGCCAGTACTGGATCCACCCGGCCCTCGCCGAGGTCGTCGAGAACGCCCTCATCGGCCTCGAGGTCTGACCGTTCGGCGCTCCCCGCCTACGGCGTCGGGTGCCGCGCGTCGTAGCGCGTGAAGCCAGGCTGGACGCGCGCGAGGACGACGATGGCGACGACGCAGGCGACCCCGCCGAGCACCGCCGTCCGCCCCTCACCCACGTGCTCCGCGACGAACCCGCCGATGACGTCCCCGAGGCGCGGGCCGCCCGCGACCACGACGATGAAGACGCCCTGCAGACGGCCGCGCAGGTGGTCGGGGGTCGCGGACTGCAGGATCGTCGTCCGGAACACCGCGCTCACCGAGTCTGCGGCCCCGGCGAGCGCCATGGCGACCAGCCCCGCCCAGAGGGCCTGCCCACGGGTGAGGACGTCACCGGCCATGAGCATCGCCGCACCCAACCCGGCGATGGCCGCGCCCCACCCGACGATGGACACGAGGATCGCGAGACCCTGGCGGCGGACCGAGCCGAGCCGGCCCGAGAAGAACATCGCTCCGATGCCGCCGACCGCCGCGGCCGCCGAGAGCGCCCCCACGGTGGTTGCCCCGCCCCCGAAGATCAGCGCCCCCGCAGCGGGGAAGAGCACGCGCGGCTGCGCGAGGACCATCGCGGCGATGTCGGCGAGGAAGGTCATGCGGACGTTCGGCCGGGTCGCGAGGAACGCGAAGCCGTCGAGCACGGACCGTATGCCGGGTGCTCGCCTCGCCGCCCCGCTCGCCGTCCCCGTCGCCGCGGCGTCCCCGGCGCCATCGGGGGTCTCGGCCGGCTCGGGCGGCAGCGAGCGCAGCCGGGCGAGCCCCCAGAGCGCCGCGGTCGTGATGACCGCGTCGACCGTGTACGCCGTCCGGAAGCCGCCGACGTCGACGAGCACCCCCGCAAGCAACGGGCCGACCGTCATCGACGCGTTCATCGCGAAGACCGACAGGGCGTTGGCCGCGGGCAGCTGGTCGCGCCGGAGGATCCGCGGGTAGATCGACGTGCGAGCCGGGGACGACACGGCGAAGGCGGCGTTCCACGCGGCGACGAGGACGTAGAGCACCCACACCTCCGTGTTGCCCAGCCAGGCCTGGAGAGCGCACAGCAGGCTGACGACGAACGCCACCGACTGCGCGGCGAGCCCGACGACCCGCCGGTCGAAGTGGTCGACGAGCGAGCCGCCGTAGAGCCCCATGACGACGAGCGGGACGAGGGCGAAGAGGCCGACGAGACCGACCGAGGCGGTGGAGCCGGTCAGCTCGTAGACCTGGAGCCCGATGGCGACCACCGCGAGCTGGGAGCCGACGTTCGACAGGGTGAACCCGGCATACAGCCGGCGGTAGTCGAGGTTGCTCCGCAGCGGTTCCAGGTCGAGGAGCAGCGGCACGCGGGTGAGCCTACGGCGAGGCCGACGGCCGCGCTCAGAGCAGCCCGAAGGCGGTGAGCTCCTCCTCGGTCATGAGCCGCGAGCGGATGAGGAAGCGCACGCCCTCCGGCGCCTCGACGGAGAACCCCGAGCCGCGGCCGGGCACGACGTCGACGGTGAGGTGGGTGTGCTTCCAGTACTCGTACTGCGCCAGGCTCATCCAGAACTCGATGGGCGTCACCCCCTCGGGCGCCAACGTGCCGAGGAGCACGTCGGCGTCCGAGGTGATGAAGTCGCCGTCCGGGAAGCACATCGGGGACGACCCGTCGCAGCACCCACCGGACTGGTGGAACATCAGCGGTCCGTGGATCCGCTCGAGCCGTTCGAGGAGCACGGCAGCGGTGGCGGTGAGGTCGACGCGGGTCGTCGCCGGTGCCTCGGCCATCTCAGAAGAAGCCGAGCTTGTCGGGGCTGTAGCTGACCAGGAGGTTCTTGGTCTGCTGGTAGTGGTCGAGCATCATCTTGTGGTTCTCGCGGCCGATACCGGACTGCTTGTAGCCACCGAACGCGGCGTGGGCGGGGTACTGGTGGTAGCAGTTGACCCAGACGCGTCCCGCTTCGATCCCCCGACCCATCCGGTATGCCGTGTTCGTGTCTCGCGACCAGACGCCGGCTCCCAGCCCGTAGAGGGTGTCGTTGGCGAGGCGCAGGGCGTCGTCGCGGTCGCTGAACTTCGTCACCGACAGGACAGGTCCGAAGATCTCCTCCTGGAAGACGCGCATCGAGTTGTCGCCCTCGAACACGGTCGGCTCGATGTAGAACCCGCCCTCGAGGCCCTCGACAGTGCGCCGGTTGCCACCGGTGAGGACCTTGGCGCCCTCCTGCTTGCCGATGTCGAGGTAGCTGAGAATCTTCTCGTACTGGTCGTTGCTCGCCTGCGCGCCGACCATGACGTTGGGGTCGAGCGGGTTGCCCACGGTGATCGCGTTGACGCGGGCGATGGCCTTGTCCATGAACTCGTCGTAGATGGACTCCTGGACGAGGGCCCGCGACGGGCAGGTGCACACCTCGCCCTGGTTGAGCGCGAACATCGTGAAGCCCTCGAGCGCCTTGTCGAGGAACGCGTCGTCGGCTGCCATGACGTCCTCGAAGAAGACGTTCGGGCTCTTGCCGCCGAGCTCGAGGGTCACCGGGATGATGTTCTGCGAGGCGTACTGCATGATCAGCCGGCCGGTCGTCGTCTCACCGGTGAAGGCCACCTTGTTGATGCCCGGGTGCGAGGCGAGCGGCTTGCCGGCCTCGACACCGAAGCCGTTGACCACGTTGAGGACACCGTCGGGGAGCAGGTCGGCGATGATCTCGACGACCCGCAGGATCGACGCGGGGGTCTGCTCGGCTGGCTTGAGGATGACGCAGTTGCCGGCGGCGAGCGCGGGTGCGAGCTTCCACGTCGCCATGAGGATGGGGAAGTTCCACGGGATGATCTGGCCGACGACGCCGAGCGGCTCGTGGAAGTGGTAGGCCATCGTGTCGTGGTCGATCTCGGAGATCCCGCCCTCCTGGGCGCGGATGCATCCGGCGAAGTAGCGGAAGTGGTCGATCGCCAGCGGGAGG
The DNA here is from genome assembly GCF_000768695.1 of Knoellia aerolata DSM 18566. Classification (GTDB taxonomy): domain Bacteria; phylum Actinomycetota; class Actinomycetes; order Actinomycetales; family Dermatophilaceae; genus Knoellia; species Knoellia aerolata. The sequence continues at coordinate 23,801 of NZ_AVPL01000001.1, read as the reverse complement.
TCGGCGGCGAGGGTCTCGCGGACCGGCTTGCCGTTCTCCCACGCCTCGAGGACGGCGAGCTCCTCGAGGTGGCTCTCGAGCCGGTCGGCGATCTTGAGCAGGATGTTGCTCCGCTCCGTCGTCGACGTGCGGCCCCAGGCGTCCTTGGCGTCGGTCGCGGCCTGGACCGCGGCGTCGATGTCGGCTGCCTTGCTGCGGGCGACCAGGACGAACGCCTTGCCGTCGACGGGTGAGATGTCCTCGAACGTCTCACCGTCCTGGGCGGGGACCCACTTGCCACCGATGAAGTTGTCGAGCTGCGACGGCAGGGTCACCTTCGAGCCGTCCGCGTTGGGGGGTGCAAACACCATGACCGGACCTCCTTGTCCTTGCGGCGACGCGCCAGTGCGTCACCACCTGCTGCGGACGCTAGGTCGGCGTGGGTTGGTCGGAGGTTGGTCGGCGCTCAGCGGCCGGCGGCGAGGTGCGCGGCGAGCTCGGCGCGAGCAGGGTGCGGCCGGTCGCCGAGGACTGCGAGCGCGCGCTCGACGACCTCGGTGTCCCACGGGACCGCGCGGGCGTAGCGGGCGACGACGTCGGGGCGCGGGTCGGCGAGCAGCGACTCCCGCACGGCCACCGCGAGGTACTCCCCCGTCGAGGTGAGCTCGGGCGAGTCGGTCCCGGGCACGAGGTCGCCGCCGTAGTGCTCGACCGCCCGCTCGACGTCGCGGGCACGGACGGCCTCCATCACGGTGACGGCGTCGCACGTCACCCGAAGGTCGAGCCGGTAGGGGCGTGAGGCGAGGCGCCCCCCGAGGGCCTGGCGCAGGTGCGACACCTCGGCCTTGAGCGTGGACGCCGACACGCGGGCGTCGCCGTAGAGCGCCGCGTGCAGTGCGTCGAGGGTGAGCCCCTCGGGGTGCAGGGCCAGGAGGGCGATGATCTCGCTCTGCCGCCGGGTGAGGAGCAGCCGGGTGCCGTCAAGGTGTGCCTCGGCCGCTCCGAGGATGCGCAGGGTCAGGCCGCTGCCGACCCGCGGCGCGGCGCCGGCGAGACCCCCGCGCGGGATCTCGCGCTCGAGGAGCGCGGCCAGCGCCGTCGCGGTCGCCGCACCGATGGGGTGGGTGCGGTCCCACGTGGTCGACAGGTCGAGCACACCGATCTGCTCACCGGTGGTCGGGTCGTGCACGGGGGCCGCCCAGCACACCCAGTTGTGGACGATCGGGGCGTAGTGCTCCGCGGAGAACACCGTCTGCGTGCGGCCCGTCCGCTGCGCCAGGCTGAGGGCGTTGGTCCCGACGCTCTCCTCGTCCCACCGGCCCCCGGCGACGAAGTTGACCCGCTCGGCCTTGCGCCTCATCACCCGGCCGCCGTAGGTCCACAGGATCCGGGTGTCACGGTCGGTGATGGCGACGACGAGGTCGCCGTCCTCGGCGGCGCGGCGCAGCTCGCTCGAGATGTTGCCGACGGCGACGTGGAGCGGCGAGTCCTCGAACTCGGCCCGGGTCTGGTCCGGATCCGCCATCGGCGCCTCGGTGACGCCCTCGGGGACGTGGCCGGCGCTGCGGTCCCAGCTGTCGACGATCGTGTCCGGCACGTCGCTCGCGTGCGAGCGCGTCCCGAGCCGGTCCGGGCGGTCCGCGCGCTCCGCCCAGGCCGACCGCGCACGCTCGAGCGCACTGCGCCGACCCTTGAGGCCCTTGGTCGCCATCGACCCTCCATCCGCTCGTCCGGGCTCAGGTTAAGGGGCCTGCCTGTGCGTGGCCCGGGAGTCGTGCGAACTCAGGGCCGCCGGTCGGTGAGGCAGTAGGTGCGTCCGACCGGGTCGTGCATCACCGTCCAGAACTCGTGCTCCGAGACGACCTCCGCGCCCGCGGCGACGTGCGCCTCGCGGGTGGCGCCGCGGTCCCGGGCGGCGAGGTCGACATGGGCGGAGACGGTGCCCGTGGGCTCGCCCAGCCGCTGCAGCAGGAACCGCACGGGTATGCCGTCCGGTCGCGTCAGCGAGACGAACTCCGGCAGCGAGCCGGGCCGTTTCGGCCAGCCGGTGAGGGTCTCCCAGAAGGCGACCTCCCGGGCGAAGGACCCGGACGGGACGTCGAGGCAGACCTGGTCGAGCAGGTCGGGCTGGCCTTCTCGGACCTGCTGCAGGGCCGACCCGGCGTTGGCCCACGAGGTGAGGCAGAAGGTCATGCCTCCCGGCGAGCGCAGCACGACGACCTCGTCGTGACGGGCGACCTCGACCGCACCGAGCCGGGTGGCCTCGGCGGCCGCCTCGGGGAGCGGGACCTCGACGTCGAGGTCGACGTGCACGCCACCGCCCTCGAGGACCCGCTGCACCTTGACCCAGGCGTCCCCACGCTCGGGCAGGAGGGTCGCGAACTCGCGGCGCTCACCCCGCGGCTCCGAGAGGCGCGAGCGGGTCACGGTGGCCCAGAACGCCCACGACTGCTCGGCGTCGGGCGTGGGGGTGTCGAGGAAGGCCCAGACCCAGCGGATGTCGATCATGCGAGCTCCCATGCGGCAGTGAGGCGGTCGAGCCACCAGCGGACGCGGTCGGGTGGTGCGGCGTGACGGTCGAGGAGGTCGGGATCGGCCGCGACCCGGCGGACCGGGAGCTGCCCGTCGACCGGGACGAGCGACGCGGTGGTGACGTCGCCGTCGAGCAGCGCCACCGTGCCGAGACCGCACGCGTGGTCGAGCCGCGGCAGCGCGGCCGCGAGCGCCACCCCAGCCGCCATGCCGACACTGGTGTCCAGGGCGGAGGACACGACGGCCGGGAGCCCGCACTCGGCGACGATCTCGAGCGCCCGCCGCACCCCGCCCAGCGGCGCCGCCTTGATGACGATGAGGTCGGCGGCGTCGAGGTCCCGCACGCGCATCGGGTCCTCGGCCTTGCGGATCGACTCGTCGGCGGCGACGGGCACGTCGATCCGACGCCGCGCCAGGGCGATCCGGAGGTCGCGCAGCTCCTCGACGGTGCTGCAGGGCTGCTCGGCGTACTCGAGGTCGTGCGCGGCGAGCCGCCGCAGCACCGCGGTCGCCGTGGCGACGTCCCAGCCGCCGTTGGCGTCGACCCGGATGCGCGCGTGCGACCCCATGGCGTCGCGCACGGCTGCCACCCGGTCGACGTCGTCGTCGGGCGACTGCCCGCGCTCGGCGACCTTGACCTTGGCGGTCGTGCAGCCCGGGAAGCGCGCGAGGACACCGGGCACGGCGTCGGGAGCCACGGCGGGCACCGTCGCGTTGACGGGGACGGTGTCCCGCAGCGCAGCGGGCCAGCCGTGCCAGGCCGCCTCGACCGCGGCGGACAGCCACCGTGCGGACTCGGCCGGCCCGTACTCGAGGAAGGGACCGAACTCACCCCACCCCGCCGGCCCCTCGACCAGCGCCACCTCGCGCTCGGTCACCCCGCGGAAGCGCACGCGCAACGGGATGGACACGACCCGCACGGAGCCGAGCAGGTCGTCGAGCGACGGGTCGGTCACCGGTCGCGCGAGGAGAGGACGCAGAACTCGTTGCCCTCCGGGTCGGCGAGCACGGTCCACGTGACGTCGTCGGGCTGGCCGACGTCGACACGGGTGGCCCCGCGCTCGAGGAGGGCGGTGATCTCGGCGTCGCGGTCCTGGCTCGTGTGGGGGGCGAGGTCGATGTGGAGCCGGTTCTTGAGGGTCTTGGTCTCCTCGACACGGACGAAGACGAGCTCCTGCGGCCGGCGCCGCCACTCCGCCAGCGTCGCCACCGGATCCCCGGTCGCGTCGTGCGGGGCGATGACGACCTCCTCGTCGTCCTCGTACCCGACCTTCCAGTCGAGCGTCTCCGCCCACCACCGGGCCTGGGCCGACATGTCGTGGCTGTCGACGACGAGCGTGTACCAGAGCAGGGCCATGCCGGCGAACCTACTCCGGGAGGGCGTCCGCGGGGGCGGGGTCGGGGTCGGGGGCGGTGGCGGCCTCGGTGGTCGCGCGCAGCCGGAGGGCCGCGTCACGCGCCAGGACGACCGCCCGTCGGAACGAGCCGACGAGGTAGTCCTCGGACCCCAGCACCGTGACGTCGAACCCGGGCCGGTCCCAGCCGGCGAGGAAAGCGGTCTCCGGGGCCACCGCCCGCGCCAACGCCTGCACCTTGTCGTTGGGGGACGAACGGAGGTTGAACATCGTCCGCAGCAGGGACACGGGGACGACGCGGCCGGGTCCGACCAGGTCGTTGGCCCTGGCGACCGCGGTCAGGGCTGCGCACGCCACGACCTCCTCGGACGCCGTGGAGCGCAGGAGCGTGGGTTGAGCCGTGACCGCACGCACCAGGAGTCGCCGCGCGGCCGTGCGGACCTCGGCCCCCAGCAGGAGGTCCGTCACCCTGGTCAGCTCGGCGTCGACGCGCAGGATCGTGCCTCGCGCCTGCTCGGACAGTCCGCCGACCTGCAGTGGTTCATCCGGCAGCGGCGTCGGCTCGAGCGCGAGCAGCGGGCCCTCGCCGCCGACGAGCAGTCCGAGCCAGGTCAGCACCTTCTCGTGACGGGGCGGCTCCGGCGGCGTCGCTGGCGCCCGGACGACGGGTCGCCCACGGCCCAGCTCCAGCGCCGCGCACTCGTAGCCGGTGCCGTCGACCGGCCGACGACGCACGTCGACCACGTGGTCGTCGATGACGACCACCTCGAGAAGGTCGCCCAGCGAGCCGCCGCCGTGTCCCGGGCCGAGGTGGTCGTCCGCGTAGGGGTCGAGGTCGTTGGGTCCCCAGTCCGGGTACGGCCCCTCCTGGTGCGACCGGCCGAGGTTCACGATGTTGTCCCTCACAGCAGCTCCTTCGGTCCCCGCGGCTCGACTGCCGCTGCGCCCCACCGTCCCAGAGATCCTCGAGACGACTGCGGAGTTCTCCACAGGCTGCTCCTGCGACGCCGGAGCGAGGCCGACCACGCCCGGATAGGCTCGCCCGCGTGACTGCGATCGAAGGCGTGAGCGAGACGTTCGACCCGGCGGCGTGGGACGAGGTCGAGGGCTTCGACTTCACCGACATCACCTACCACCGGGCACGGGACCTCGGCTGCGTGCGCATCGCCTTCGACCGGCCCGAGGTGCTCAACGCCTTCCGGCCGCACACCGTCGACGAGCTCCACCGCGCGCTCGACCACGCCCGCCGCACCCCGGACGTCGGCGTCGTCCTCCTCACCGGCAACGGCCCGGGTCCGTCCGGCACCGGCAGCGCGGGCAAGTGGGCGTTCTGCTCGGGCGGCGACCAGCGCATCCGCGGGCGCAGCGGCTACCAGTACGCCGCGGAGGGCGCCGACGACGACACGGCGGCGGGCGTCGACGAGCGCCGGGTCAGGGCCGAGGGCGGGCGCCTCCACATCCTCGAGGTGCAGCGCCTCATCCGGACCATGCCCAAGGTCGTCATCTCGCTCGTGGGCGGCTGGGCGGCCGGCGGCGGCCACTCGCTGCACGTCATCTGCGACCTCACGATGGCCTCGCGCGAGCACGCCCGGTTCAAGCAGACCGACTCCGACGTCGGCTCGTTCGACGGCGGCTACGGCAGCGCCTACCTCGCGAAGATGGTCGGGCAGAAGTTCGCCCGCGAGATCTTCTTCCTCGGCCGCACCTACACCGCCGACGACATGCACCGCATGGGCGCGGTCAACATCGTCTCGGCCCACGCGGAGCTCGAGTCCGACGCCCTGCAGGTCGCCCGCGAGATCATGTCGAAGTCGCCCCAGGCGCAGCGGATGCTCAAGTTCGCCTTCAACCTCACCGACGACGGGCTCATGGGCCAGCAGGTCTTCGCCGGCGAGGCGACCCGCCTCGCCTACATGACCGACGAGGCCGTCGAGGGACGCGACCAGTTCCTCGAGAAGCGCGAGCCGGACTGGTCACCCTTCCCCTGGTACTTCTGAGGCCCGGGAACCCTCGGCCGTGGCCCTTAGCCCGACCCGCCGATGTCCACCTCGTACGCCTCGTAGATGAGGTCGGCTCCACGCTGGCGGTGACGCACGATGCGGCCCACGAGCTCGGTCGCCGCCTCGCGGTGTGCCGCAACGGCATCCGGGCTCTGGAGGCCGGCCTCCCGCTCCCCCAGCAACCGCTCGACGACCTCGATGAAGTCGAGGTGCTCCTTCATCTGCAGCTTGGCCAGCGACGCGAGCCGTGGGGCGCGGGACACGGCGTCGGCGTAGAGCCCTCCGGGCTCCTCGGTGACCGCGCGGTGGTCGCGCAGGTCGTGGGCGAGCTCGGTGAGCGCGGCGCGCACCCGGCGCCGCCACAGGGAGCCGAGACCGACGGGCAGGGCCAGGGCCGCGTCGAGCGCGGCCATCGACTCGCCCAGCTCGGCCCGGTGGCTCCGCACCCGCTCGAGGTATGCCGCGAACTCGGGGTCCATGCGGCCATCATCCTCACGATGTGCGGCGCTGCCTAGAGTGGTCGCCATGAGGATCGAGCCGCTCGCCGTGCCTACCGGCCCGGCCGTCCTCGCCGTCCTCCCGCGCCTCGCGCGGGCCCTCGAGGGTGGCCACCCCGTGGCCCCGTATGCCGCCGGCTCGCCTCCCCCGGACCTGTCGCCGTCCGTCCTGGGCACCCTGCCCGACCTCCCCGACGACCTGGCCGTGGTGGTGGGGACCTCGGGGTCCACCGGGGCCGCCAAGCGGGCGATGCTCACGACGACCACCCTGCACGCCAGCATCGAGGCGACCGCGGCACGCCTCGGCGGGCACGGCCAGTGGCTCCTCACCGTGCCCGGCCACCACGTCGCCGGGCTGCAGGTGCTGCTGCGCTCGCTCGTCGCCGGCACCACACCGCACGTCCTGGACCCCGCAGCCGGGTTCACGCCCCAGGCCTGGTCCACCGCGGTCGACTCCCTGCCGGCCACCGACCGTCCCACCCACGTCTCCCTCGTCCCGACCCAGCTCGCCCGCCTGCTCGAGGACCCGGGCGCCACCGAGCGGCTCGCCCGGTTCGCCGCGGTCCTCGTCGGGGGCGCCGCCACGCACCCCGCACTGCTCGTCCGAGCCGCCGGGGCCGGGGTCGCCGTGGTGACGACGTACGGCATGTCCGAGACCGCCGGTGGCTGCGTCTACTCCGGCCGGCCGCTCGACGGTGTCGGGGTCCACCTCGACGGCGACCACCGGGTCCACCTCACCGGAGCCGTCGTCGCCGCCGGCTACCTCGGCGACCCCGCCCTCACCGCGGCGGCCTTCCCGGAGCCCGGGACCTTCCGGACCGACGACGTCGGGCACGTCGACGCGGCCGGGGTCCTCCACGTGGACGGTCGCCTCGACGACCTCGTCAACACCGGCGGCCTCAAGGTCGCGCCCCGGCTCGTCGAGGAGGCCGTGGCCGCGCTCCCCGGCGTCCGCGAGGCCGTGGCCGTCGGGGTGCCCCACCCCGAGTGGGGCGAGGTCGTCGCCGTCGTGGTCGTGAGCGACCCCGGCCACGGGGCACCCGGGGTGAGCGGTCTGCGGGAGCGGCTGCGCGGCATACTGCCCGACCACGCCCTGCCCCGAGCGGTCCGGGAGGTCGACGCGATCCCCAGCCGAGGGCCCGGCAAGCCCGACCGAGCCGCGATCCGAGCACTCTTCGCCGACGTGGGAGAATAGGCGCGTGCTCCGTTTCCTGCCCGTGGTCATCTCGCTCGCACTGTCGATCTACTGCGTCGTCGACTGCATCCAGAGCAACGACGGCGCGGTCCGTGGCCTGCCCAAGCTCGTGTGGGTGTTCGTCATCCTGCTCTTCCCGTTCGCGGGCTCGCTCGCGTGGCTCTTCGCCGGTCGCCCCAAGGCGACACCGCAACCACGCCGCCCGCTCCCCCGGGGGCCCGACGACGACCCCGACTTCCTCAAAGGACTCTAGGCACCTCCCCTCATGGCCACGTACCAGCAGTGGGTCGCCGGTGCGCGCCCTCGCACCCTCTTCGCCGCCGTCGCCCCGGTCGTCATCGGCACCGCCGCGGCGGCCCAGCACTCCGAGCCGAGCTACGGGATCGCGATCCTCGCGGCCGTCGTCGCGCTCTCGCTCCAGGTCGGCGTGAACTACGCCAACGACTACTCCGACGGCATCCGCGGCACCGACGACGAGCGCGTCGGCCCGGTGCGGCTCGTCGGGCAGAGGCTCGCGGTCGCGCGCAACGTCAAGGCGGCGGCGTTCCTGTCGTTCGGCTTCGCCGCGGTCACCGGCCTCGCCCTCGTCGCCCTCTCGGAGGCGTGGTGGCTCCTGCCCATCGGCCTCGGGTCGATCTGGGCGGCGTGGACCTACACCGGCGGTGACAAGCCGTACGGCTACCGGGGGCTCGGCGAGCTCTTCGTCTTCGTCTTCTTCGGCCTCGTCGCCACGCTCGGCACCATGTACGCGCAGACCGCGGCGCTGTCGTGGTTCGGGCTCGCGGCGGCCGTCGGGGTCGGGGCCATCGCCTCGGCCATCCTCGTCGTCAACAACCTGCGCGACATCCCCACCGACGCCGAGTCGGGCAAGCGCACCCTCGCGGTGCGGCTCGGCGACGCCGGGACGCGCCGGCTCTGGCTCGGCCTCATCGCCGTCAGCGTCCTCGCCGTCGGCGTCATGGCGCTGTGGGACGTGTGGGCCCTGGCCGGCCTGCTCTCCCTCGTCGTCGTCGCCGGCGCCGTCAGGGTCGTCACGGGCGGCACCCAGGGGCGTGGGCTCGTGCCCGTGCTCGGCTCGACCGGCAGGTACGAGCTCGCGTATGCTGTCGCCGTCCTCGCCGGGATCGTCGCCTCCCGTTCCCTCGCCTGAGCTGCTCCCGCTGAGGCCCGCCCGCGGGTCAGCGGAAGTCGGAGCTGCCGTCGTCCGGAGCGGCACGGCGGGCGTCGGGCCGGGCCACCTCGGCGTCCTCGGCCACCTCGTCGCCACCCTGCTCCCGCTTGCGCTCGACGCGGCGGTCGACCCGTGACGCGATGTCGGCCGAAGCCTGCTGGCGGAACGGCTTGAGCACGAACGCCGAGATGACGAGCGAGGCGACCGCCGCGATGACGACGGCGAGCAGCTGCTCCTCGCGGTCACGCAGGCCGAGCAGCCAGGTCGCCGCGAGGCAGCCGGTGAAGATGAGGGTCCTCAGGATGAGGTAGCGGAGCATGCTCACCTCAGAGGCCCGAGTAGGAGTGCTGGCCGACGAAGTACATGTTGACGACGGCGTAGTTGACGATGATGCAGACGAACCCCGCCACCGCGACCCAGGTCGCCGACTGGCGCCGCCAGCCGCGGGTCACCCGGGCGTGGAGGTAGGCCGCGTAGACGACCCAGATGATGAAGGTCCAGACCTCCTTGGGGTCCCAGTTCCAGTAGGACCCCCACGCCTGACGGGCCCAGATCGCCCCCGCGATGAGGGTGAACGTCCACAGGGGGAAGGCGATGATGTGCAGCCCGTAGGTCAGCCGCTCGAGCGTCTTCCCGTCCGGCAGGGCCCGCAGCACGCCGCGCTCGGTCCCGAACCGGTCCTGCGCGAGGTAGAGCAGGGCGATGACGAACCCGACCGCGAACAGCCCCACGGAGATGGTCGCGACGGTGACGTGGATGACGAGCCACACGCTCTTGAGCGACGGCATGAGCTCTGCGGCCTCGGTGTACCAGACGGTGTTGGCCAGGCCGAGCAGGATGAGGACCGGGGCGACGACGAACAGCCCGAGCCAGCGCAGGTCGCGGCGCAGCCCGTAGGCCACGAAGACGACCATCGTGAAGAGCGCTGCCGCGACACCGAACTCGAACATGTTGCCCAGCGGCCAGCGCTGCACCGACGCACCGCGAAGGGCGGCCGAGGCGAAGAGGAGCACCGTGCCGAGCAGGGCCAGGGTGTGGGCGACGCCGGCGGCCTTGCGGGCCCGCAGCGGCACCTGCGCGTCGGAGCCGCCACGAGCGGTCACCGCGTCGGCGCGCGACGGCCCCCCGTCGCCCGCCGATCCACCACCGGCTGAGACGAGCTCACGGTCGGGGGCGTCCGCGGACTCGGCGCGAGCGTCACGGGCCGGGAGCAGCCCGGCGAGGTAGCCGGCATACCCGAGCATGGACAGGGTGAGCACCGCCATGGCGGAGTAGAGGCTGAGGTTCGCGTAGCTCGCCAGGGTCTCGTTCGTCACGTGCGCCGTTCCTTCAGTCGGGTGAGGACGTCCTCGAGCTGCTCGCCCATGCCCTCGTCGTCGTCCTTGGCCAGTCCGCCGATGCTCACTACGGTACGTCCCTGCTCGGCGGCGGGTGCAACCCGCACGAAGACCCGTCGCCGCCGGATCGTCAGCGACAGGATGAGCCCCAGCAGGGCAGCGAGCGCGGACACGAGCGTCAGCTCCTTGCCCGGGTCGCTGCGGATCGAGATGCCGGCGAACCGCTCGAGACCGTCGAAGGTGATCGAGCCCTGGCCGCCGGGAAGCGTGAAGGTCTGGCCCTGGGTGAGCCAGATCCGCAGCAGGTCGGAGCCGTCGGCGTTCTTGAGCTGGGTCATGTCGTCGGTGTCGAGCGAGTAGACCGACTGCGGGCGCCCCTGCGGGAAGAGCGTGCCCTCGAAGGCGCTGAGCGCCAGCGCCGGCTCGAGTGCGTCGGGGAAGACCGAGCGCGGTCCCTGCTCGTCGAGCACCGCGGTCGGCAGGAACAGCCCCGCGAACCCGAGCTGCTTGCCCGCGGGGCCGGCGCCCGCGACCTTGACGGCGCCGACCGAGGTGTAGTTGTTGTCCTGCGCGAGGAACGGCGTCGCCTCGGAGTAGAGGACCGTGCCCGCCGCGTTGCGCACGGTGATCTTCGGCGCGTAGCCGTTGCCGAGGAGGAACGCCGTCCCACCGCCGGTCTCGAGCGGGCCGTTGACCCGGATGACCTTCTTCTCCGGCTCCGCGCCCGGCGTCTTCGTGAAGTCGACGTATGCCGTGAAGTCGCGCGGCGACCCGAACTGCCCCTTCCCCTGGACGTCGTCCTCGAACTCCGCGTCGAAGCGGGTGAGCTTCATCGTGAACGGGGTGAAGTCGGCGGGGTCGACGAGCGGGCCGGGGCTGATCGTGTCGTAGCGGGCGACGGTGTTGGCGAAGGTCTGTCCCACGGGGAGGATGACGTCGCCCTTCCACCCGAGGAGGTGGCCCCACGCCATGCCGACGATGACGCCGATGAGGGCGAGATGAAAGAGGAGGTTGCCCGTCTCCTTGAGGTAGCCCTTCTCCGCCGACACCGTGGTGGCGTCGTGCGAGTGGGTCCGGAAGCGCCCCGACCGCAGGGCGGACCGGACCTCGCGCAGCACCTCGTCGGGGGCGCCGTCGAGGGTCACCGACTCGTGGGCGGACAGCCGCTCCAACCGCTTCGGTGCCCGCGGCGGCAGCGAGCGCATGGCCCTCCAGTGGATCCTCGACCGGGGCAGGACGCAGCCGACGAGCGAGACGAAGAGCAGCAGGTAGATGGCCGCGAACCACGGCGAGGCGTAGACCTCGAAGAACCCGAGGGTGTCGAGGATCGGGCCGGCGGTCTCGTGGCGGGCGATCCAGTCGGCCGTGCGGACGGCGTCGATCGAGCGCTGCGGGAAGATCGACCCCGGCAGGGCCGCGACGGCGACGAGCAGGAGCAGGAACAGCGCGGTGCGCATCGAGGTGAGCTGGCGCCAGGCGAAGCGGAGCAGGCCGAGGGGCCCGAGCTGCGGCTGGGTGACGTCGTCACGCTCGGTGCGCGGGTCGGCGGGCTGGGTCGACAGGCTCATCAGATCGGCACCTCGAACCCGGAGACCAGCTCGGCCTGGAGCCAGCGGGTCAGCTCCTCCCAGACGCCGGTGAGCAGGAGCAGCCCGACGACGATGAGCAGCCCTCCACCGACGAGCTGGATGGCGCGGTGGTGGCGACGCACCCACCCGGAGACGCGCCCGAAGCGCTCGATCCCGGCCGCCGCGAGGATGAACGGGACCCCGAGACCGAGGGCGTATGCCGTCGCGAGGGTGACGGCGCGGCCGGTGCTCGGGTTCGTGGTCGAGGCGGAGAGCGTGAGGACCGCGGCCAGGGTCGGGCCGGTGCACGGGGCCCAGCCGAGCCCGAAGACGGCGCCGAGCAGAGGTGCGCCGAGGAGCCCGGCGCGCGGCCGCCAGGACGGGGCCAGCTGCCGCTGGGATCCGGCGTTCGCCCCGACGCCGAGGAAGACCAGGCCCATGAGGATGACGAGCACTCCCCCGACCCGCATGAGGAGGACGCGGTGCTCGACGAGGGCGCGGCCGAGGGAGGCGATGAAGATCGAGCCGACGACGAACACGGCGGCGAACCCGACGACGAAGAGCGTCGCCCCGAGCACCATGCGTCCGCGCGAGCGCCGCTCCAGCGCGGTGTCGCTGAGGCCGGTGACGTAGCCGAGGAACCCGGGGACCAGCGGCAGCACGCACGGGGAGGCGAATGACACCAGGCCCGCGAGCGCAGCCACGAGGACGGCGAGGGGCAGGGCGCCGGAGGCGATCGTGTCGGTCAAGGGGTCAGGACTTCAGCACGTCGTCGATGAGGCCCTGCAGCGTCGTGGCGGACACGACTCCGTTGGCGCGGGCGGCGACCCGGCCCTCGCGGTCGAGGATGAGGGTCGACGGCGTGTTCACCGGCGCCTGGCGGCCGAAGGCGAGGATGAGGGTGCCGCTCTCGTCGGTGAGGCTGGGGTAGGTCATCTTCGTCTCCTGCGCGAGGGCCGCTCCGCGTTCGGGACCCTCCCGGAAGTTGATCCCCATGAACTGCACCGGCTTGCCGGCGGCCTGGACGTCGGTCCAGACCTTCTGCAGGTCCGGGATCTCCTTGATGCACGGCCCGCACCACGAGGCCCACATGTTGACGACGACGACCTGCTTGCCGCGCTCGGAGGTGCTCGACCACTGTCGTCCGTCGAGGGTGGTGCCCTCGAGGGTGATCGGCTTCAGCCGGTCACCGACCGCGATCTGCTCGAGGGCGCCGTTGCCGGCGATGTAGCCCTTCTGGTCGCCCTGCTTGGCCTGCTCGGCGATGGAGTTGGGGTCCGACGAGCACGCACCCAGCGCGAGCAGCGCGACCACGGAGGTGAGGGCCACGGCTGCGCGGGACACGGCATACCGAGAAGGGGTGCGGGTCATGCGCCGGCACCCGCCTGGGCCTGCGGGAGGAGGGCGGCAGCGGGCTCGCTGTAGGCGAGCGACTCGAGCTCGTCGCCCACGTAGGTCAGCGAGGTGAGCGAGGCGAGGGAGCACTCGCGGCGCCGCGGGTCGTGGACGAAACGGCGCCCTTCGATGGCCAGGCGCAGCATCCAGATCGGGGCCTGGTGCGACACGATGACGACCTCGTGGCCCCGGCCGAGCTCCCGGGCGTCGTCCACGGCGGCCTGCATGCGGGCGGCGAGGTCGACGTAGGGCTCGCCCCACGACGGACGCATCGGGTTGACCATGAGCCTCCACATCTTCGGGTCGCGGAAGATGCCCTTGCCCCCGGCGACCGCACGCCCCTCGAAGGCGTTCTCGGCCTCGAGCGCCCGCGCGTCGAGCTCGACCTCGAGGTCGTGGGCGGCCGCGATGGGCGCCGCCGTCTCGCGAGCGCGCTCGAGCGGGCTCGAGATCACGTGGGTGACGTCGTGGTCGGCGAGGTGCGCCGCGACCAGCTCGGCCATCTCCCGGCCCAGCGGGGAGAGGTGGAACTCCGGCAGCCGTCCGTAGAGGACACGCTCGGGGTTGTGGACCTCCCCGTGCCGCACGAGGTGCACGACCGTGCGGTCGGCGGTCGAGGAGGGCGTCATGGCACCGATTGTCTCAAACGAACCTGAGCGCCCGGTCACCCGGCGTGGGCGGCGGCGCGGGCCGCGGCGGGCAGCGCCGCGACGACCTGACCGACCGCCTCGTCGTCGTGCGCGCCGCTGACGAACCAGGACTCGAACGCGCTCGGGGGTAGGTGGACACCCTGCTCGAGCATCGAGTGGAAGAAGCGCCCGTATGCCGCGGTGTCCTGGTCGCGTGCCTCGTCGTAGTTCGTCACGGGGGCGCCGCGGAAGAACATCGAGAACATCGAGCCGGCCCACTGCACGGTGTGCGGGACGCCCTCGTCCGCCAGCGCCGCGCTCGCCGCGTCGGCGATGGTGCGGGCGGTCGCCTCGAGTCGCGGGTAGAGGTCGTCGGTGCAGCCCTTGAGCGTGGCGAGGCCCGCCGCCGTGGCGACGGGGTTCCCGCTCAGCGTGCCCGCCTGGTAGACCGGGCCCAGCGGTGCGAGGCGGCTCATGATCTCGGCGCTGCCCCCGAAGGCCGCGGCGGGGAAGCCGCCACCCATGACCTTGCCGAAGGTGAAGAGGTCGGGTGCGCCCGCGGCATACGGTCCCTCGAGACCGAACCACCCGGCCGGGCTGCAGCGGAAGCCGGTCATGACCTCGTCGGAGATGAGCAGCGCGCCGTGCTCACGGGTGATCCGGCGCAGCGCCTCGGTGAAGCCCGGCGCCGGAGGGACGACGCCCATGTTGCCGGCCGCGGCCTCGGTGATGACGGCGGCGATCTCGCTGCCCCGCGCGGTGAAGACGGCCTCGAGCGCCTCGACGTCGTTGTAGGGGACGACGACGGTGTCCATCGTCATCTCGCGCGGGACGCCGGCGGAGTCGGGCAGTGCCAGGGTCGCGACGCCGGAGCCGGCGGCGGCGAGGAGGGCGTCGACGTGGCCGTGGTAGCAGCCGGCGAACTTGACGATGACGGAGCGGCCCGTGAAACCGCGAGCCAGCCGGACGGCGCTCATCGTCGCCTCGGTGCCGCTGGAGACGAGGCGCACCTGCTCGAGGGGTTCGACGCGACGGACGATCTCCTCGGCGAGGAGCACCTCGTTCTCGCTGGGAGTGCCGAACGAGAAGCCGCGCCCCGCCGCCTCGGTCACGGCGGCCAGCACGTCGGGGTGCGCGTGCCCGAGGATCATCGGCCCCCACGAGCAGAGGAGGTCGACGTAGCGGCGGCCGTCCACGTCGGTGAGCCACGGGCCCGTGGCGCTGGCGATGAACCGAGGCGTGCCGCCGACGGCCCGGAAGGCGCGCACCGGCGAGTTCACCCCACCGGGGATGACGCGGGTGGCGCGCTCGAGGAGGGCGGCGGAGGCGGGGGCGTCGGGTGCGTTGGTGGCGTCGGGGGCGGGCGCGACGGGGCTGGCGGGGCTGGACGTCATGCGCCCATTGTCCCGCTCAGTGGATCTCGTCGTCCGCCCGGGCCCCGGGGACGAGGTGGGCCCGCACCTGCGCGAACGCGTCGTGGACGGTCGCCACCTGGTCGGCGGTGAGGAGGTCGACGAAGTTGGCGCGCACCGACTGGACGTGCACCGGCGCGGCGGCCTCGACCGTGCGGCGGCCGGCGGGGGTCAGCGCCAGGGCCACGCCCCGGCCGTCCTCGGGGGTCGGCTCGCGCCGGACCCAGCCGCGCGCCTCGAGGCGCTTGGCGGTGTGGGTCACCCGGCTCCGGCTCTGCACGACGAGGTCGGCGAGCACCGACATGCGGGCGCGGTCCCCGTCCTGCTCGGAGAGCATGGAGAGCAGCTCGTACTCGGGCAGGCTCATGCCGAACGCGTCGAGGTCGCGTTCGAGCGCCACCTCGAGCTCGCGGTGACCGCGCAGGTAGGCCCGCCACGCCTGCTGTTCGCCGTGCGACAGCCAGCGGACCCCCTCGCTCTCCCCTGTGGACACGCTCGCATGCTAGCGGTCCGCGGGCCCGGGCCGACCGACCTCGGCGGGATCCGGAAATGTCGGGATAGTTGAAATATTGACAAGACAACCGATGTTGACCCTGGGGACAGCAACAACCCCCACCTCTTCAAGGAGTGCGCATGACCACCACTGCCGCCACCACCGTCCAGCTCCCCTCCGGCACCTGGACGATCGACGCCAGCCACACCGAGGTCGGCTTCGTCGCCCGCCACCTCATGGTCTCCAAGGTCCGCGGCACCTTCCGCGAGGTCTCCGGCACCGTCGAGGTGGCCGAGGACGTCACCCAGTCCTCCGTCGAGGTCGCCGCCCAGATCGCCTCCGTCGAGACCGGCAGCCCCGACCGCGACACCCACCTCAAGAGCGCGGACTTCTTCGACGCCGAGCAGTTCCCGGCCATGACCTTCCGGTCCACCTCCTTCGACGGTGCGACGCTCGCGGGCGACCTCACCATCAAGGACGTCACCAAGCCGGTGACCTTCGACGTCGAGTTCGGCGGCGTCGGCCAGGACCCGTGGGGCAACACCAAGGCCGGCTTCGAGGCCACGACGACCGTCAACCGCAAGGACTGGGGCCTCACCTGGAACGCCGCGGTCGAGGGTGGCGGTGTGCTCGTCTCCGACAAGATCACCATCACCATCGACGTCCAGCTCGCCAAGCAGGCCTGACCCGCCCCCACCCCCCGACTTATTGCGCATTCCGTTCCAGGACGCGCCACTGATTGCGCCTTCCGTTCACCTCGGTGAACGGAAGGCGCAATCAGTTGTGTTGCTGGGGCCGGAATGCGCAATAAGTCGCGAGACTGGCCGGGGAGTCAGAGGTGGGGGGCGACGTCGAGGGCGCTGTAGGTGAGGATGATCTGCGCCCCCGCCCGGCGGATGTGCAGCAGCGACTCGAGGACGGCGCGGTCGCCGTCGATCCAGCCCCGCTCGGCGGCCGCCTTGATCTGGGCGTACTCCCCCGAGATCTGGTATGCCGCGACCGGCACCGTCGACGTCTGCGCCGCGAGCGCGACGATGTCGAGGTGCGGCTGGGCCGGCTTGACCATGATGATGTCCGCGCCCTCGGCGAGGTCGAGCTCGATCTCCCGCAGCGCTTCGGTCGTGTTGGCCGGGTCCTGCTGGTAGGTCGCGCGGTCCCCGACGAGCGAGGACTGGACCGCCTCGCGGAACGGGCCGTACAGCGCGGAGGTGTACTTCGCGGCATACGCGAGCAGGATCGTGTCGGTGAACCCGGCGGCGTCGAGCGCCTCGCGCACGGCGGCGACCTGGCCGTCCATCATCCCGGAGAGTCCGAGGACGTGGGCTCCCGCGCGGGCCTGCGCGAGCGCCATGTCGGCATAGCGGACGAGCGTCGCGTCGTTGTCCACCCGGCCGTCGGCGTCGAGCACGCCGCAGTGCCCGTGGTCGGTGAACTCGTCGAGGCACAGGTCGGCCATGACGACGAGGTCGTCACCGACGGCGTCGACGACGCGGCGCAGGGCGACGTTGAGGATGCCGTCGTCGGAGTCGGCCCCGGACCCGGTGGCGTCCTTGGTCGCGGGCACGCCGAAGACCATGATCCCGCCGAGACCGGCGTCGACGCAGCGGTGCGCCTCGGCGACGAGCGAGTCCAGCGTGTGCTGCACGACGCCGGGCATCGCGGCGATGGGTTGCGGCGCGTCGATGCCCTCGCGGACGAAGACGGGCAGGACGAGCTCGGCCGGGTGCAGCCGGGTCTCGGCGACCAGCCGACGCACCGCCCCCGACTGGCGGAGGCGGCGCGGGCGCTGGGCGTTCACCGGCGGGCGCCGATCACTTCGCGCGACGACGGGCCGTGGGCCGCTTCTGGCTCGGACGCACGGCCGCGCCGCCGGACTCCTCGGCGGCCAGCGCGAGCGAGCGACCGTGGTCGGCGAGCGCGTCGACGAGCTGGTCGGCCGACGGCTCCGGCGCGAGGACGTCGACGCGCAGGCCGCACTCCTCCGCCGTCTTGGCGGTGGCCGGCCCGATGCAGGCGATGACCGTCGACGGGTGCGGCTTGCCGGCGATGCCGACGAGGTTGCGCACCGTCGAGCTTGACGTGAAGACGACCGCGTCGTAGCTGCCGCTCTTGATCGCGTCGCGGATCGGCGCGGCCGGCGGGGCGGCCCGGACGGTGCGGTATGCCGTGACGTCGTCCACCTCCCAGCCCATGTCGTGCAGCCCGGCGACGAGCGTCTCGGTGGCGATGTCGGCGCGTGGCAGGAAGACCCGGTTGATGGGGTCGAGCAGCTCGTCGAAGGGCGGCCACTCGTCGAGCAGGCCCTTCGCGGACTGCTCGCCCTGCGGGACGAGGTCGGGGTTGATGCCCCAGGCCCGCAGCGCGTCCGCGGTCACACCACCGACGGCCGCGACCTTGAGCCCGGCGAAGGACCGCGCGTCGAGACCGAACTCCTCGAACTTCTCGCGGATCGCCTTGACGGCGTTGACCGAGGTGAAGCCGACCCACTCGTAACGACCGGTGACGAGGCCCTTGACCGCCCGCTCGATCTGCTGGGGGGTGCGCGGCGGCTCGACCGAGATCGTCGGGACGGTGGTCGCGCGGGCGCCGTAGCGCTCGAGGCGACGCACCATCGGGCCCGACTGGTCCTTGGTGCGCGGGACGAGGACGTTCCAGCCGAAGAGCGGCTTGGTCTCGAACCAGGAGAGGCTGTCGCGCAGCGAGACCGTGTCGCCAACGACGGCCAGCGCCGGGAACTGGATCGACTTCGCGGCGGTGGCGACCTCGGCCAGGGTCGTCGTGACGGTCACCTGCTCGACGGTCGTGCCGCGCTCGGTGATGGCCACGGGGGTCTCGCCGGCCCGGCCGGCCTCGCGCAGCGCCTCGAGGGTGGCGACGAGGGTGTCGGGCTGGCCCAGGACGACGACGGTCACCGACGGGTCGGTCGCGACGGCGAGGTCCTTGAGCTTCTGGCCGGCGGTGATGACGTGGATGCCGCGCGAGCCGGTCGTCGTGAGGGGGACACCGGCATACGTCGGGACCGCACTCACCGAGCTCACCCCGGGGACGACCTCGAAGGGGACGCCGGCCTTGACGCAGGCGGCGGCCTCCTCGGCGAGCCCGTTGAAGGTGGCCGGGTCGCCGTCCATGAGGCGCACGACGAGGCCACCGGGGTGGGCCTTGGCGGCCCTGACGACCAGCTTGGAGCGGGAGGCGTGGGTCAGTGGCTGTCCGTGCTCACCATGCCCGGCGTCCACGACCTCGACGTCGGCGCGCGCGTGGCGTTCGACGACCTCCTCGCGGGCGACCTGGTCGATGACGACGGCGTCGGCTTCCGCGAGGTACTCGAGGGCCCGCACCGTCATCAGCCCGGCGTCCCCGGGACCGGCGCCGACGAAGGCGACTCGGGCGGGGGTGCGGGCGGGGGTGGTGGGTCGGATCGAACGGGTGGTGCTCACTGGTCACGCTCCGTGGCGTTCGGTGTGGACGGTGTCAAGGGCGCGAGGTCGGCAGCGCCGTCCTCGATGAGGAGTCGGGCGAGCGCGCGGCCGACGCGCTCGGCGTCAGCGGGCAGCCCGGTGGCGGAACGACGCAGCTCGCCGGTGCCGTCGAGGCTGGCGACGACGACGCGCAGGGACAGCTCGTCACCGTCGTCGCCGAGGACGATCTCGGCGAGGGCGCCGATGGGTGCCGAGCAGCCGGCCTCGAGCTCGGCGAGGACGGCGCGCTCGGCGACGACGCAGGCCCGGGTGTCGGCGTCGTCGAGGGCAGCGACCGCCGTGCGGGTGGCGGTGTCCGCGGCGCGGACCTCGACGGCGAGGGCGCCCTGGCCGGGCGCGGGCAGCATCTGGATCGGGTCGAGGACCTCGGTGACGACGGAGGTGCGCGACAGGCGGGAGAGCCCTGCCTGCGCGAGCACGACCGCGTCGAGCTCGCCGTCGGCCACCTTGGCGAGCCGGGTGTCGACGTTGCCGCGCAGCTCCCGCAGCTCCAGCCCCAGCCCGAGGGCCTCGAGCTGGGCGCGGCGCCGGGGTGAGCCGGTGCCGACGGTGGACCCTGCGGGCAGCTCGCCGAGGGTGAGCCCGTCGCGGGCGACGAGCGCGTCCCGAGGGTCCTCGCGCTGCGGGATGCCGGCGACGACGAGGTCGTCCTCGGGCGTCGTCGGGAGGTCCTTGAGCGAGTGGACGGCGAGGTCGACGGTGCCGTCGCGCAGCGCGTCGCGCAGGGCCGAGACGAAGACGCCTGTCCCACCGAGCGTGGCGAGCGGAGTCGTGCGGTCGCGGTCGCCGGCCGTCGTGATCTCGACGAGCTCGACTTCGTGTCCGAGGGCGCGCAGACGGTCGGCGACCCAGGTCGACTGGGTCGTGGCGAGGGCGGAGCGGCGGGTGCCGAGGCGCAGCGTCACCGGGCCCCCTCCTCGTCGTCGACCGACCGGAGGACGGGCGGGGTCGAGACGACCGAGACGTCGTGGGGGTGCAGGTCGAAGAGCTCGCTGAGCGCCCGGGCGTAGCTGCCGCCCTGGCCGTTCTGGGCCATCTCCTTGACCCGAACGGTCGGGGCGTGGAGCAGCTTCTCGACGATGCGGTGCACGGCGCGCTGCACCTCGGCCCGGTCGGCGTCCGCGAGCCCGGGCGTGCGGCGTTCGAGCCGGGTCATCTCGTCGTCGACGACCTCCTTGGCGCGAGAGCGCAGGGCGGCGACGGTCGGTGCGACGGCCTCGGCGGACCGTTCGGTGAGGTATGCGGCGACCTCGCCGGTGACGATGTCGCGGGCCTCGCGCACGTGCGGGACGTCCCCGGCCCGGCCGAGGATCTCACCGAGCTCGGCCAACCCGATCCGGGTGACCCCGTCGATGTCGGCCACGGCGATGTCGACGTCGTGCGGCAGGGCGAGGTCGATGAAGAGCTGCGGGCGACCGTCGCGCTCGAGGCGGGCGTCCTCGACGTCGCGCGCGGTGATGACCACGCCCGTCGCGCCGGTGCTGGAGATGACGATGTCGGCGTCGCTGAGAGCGTCCGCGCGCTCGTTCCACGGGATGGCGACACCGTCGACACGCTCGGCGAGGCGCTCGGCGCGGGCGAGGCCACGGTTGACGACGGTCACCGACTCGGCACCCGCCTGGGTCACGGTCGTCGCCGCGAGCGCGCCCATGCCACCGGCACCGACGACGAGGACCCGGGCACCGGCGACGGGGCCGACGACGACGTCGGCCAGGGCCAGCCCGGCGCTGACCAGGGACCGGCTCACGTCGTCGATCCCGGTCTCGGTGTGCACACGTTTGCCGACCCGGAGGGCCTGCTGGAGAAGGACGTTGAGCGCCGGCCCGACGTGGCCGCGGCGCTGCGCGCGGCTCAGTGCATCACGAAGCTGGCCGAGGATCTGGGACTCACCGACCGCCATCGAGTCGAGGCCGGCGGCGACGGAGAACGCGTGGGCGATGCCACGGTCCTCGTAGTGGACGTAGAGGTGGGGCTGGAGGTCGGTGAGCGGCACGCCCGTGGCCGCGGCGAGCGACTCCGAGACCGCTGTGAGGGAGCCGTGGAACGTCACGCCCTCGGCATAGACCTCGGTCCGGTTGCAGGTCGAGACGACGACGGCCTCGACGACGTGCTCCGAGCCGACGATGGCGCTCTCGAGCCGCCCCCGGGACTGCTGGTCGAGGGCGGCCGCCTCGAGCAGCTCGATCGGGGTGCCGTGGTGGGACAGGCCCAGGACGAGGAGGCTCACAGGGCCACCACCCCCTCGACACCGGACTGCGCCGTCAGGTCGAGCTCCCCGGTGCGGCGCTGCTCGTGGAAGGCGAGGATCTGCAGCTCGGTCGACATGTCGACCTTGCGCACCATGACGTCGGACGGCACGTCGAGCACGCAGGGGGCGAAGTTGAGGATGGAGCGGACGCCGGCGCCCACGAGTCGGTCGGCGACGTCCTGGGCGGAGTCGGCCGGCGTCGCGATGACCCCGATGGCGAGCCGGTCGTCGCGCACGAGGGCGTCGAGGTCACCCATGCGCCGGACCGCCAGGTCTCCTACGGGCGTGCCGACGAGGCTGTCGTCACGGTCGAGCAGGGCGATGACGTTGAAGCCCCGCGTCGCGAAGCCGCTGTATGCCGCGAGCGCCCGACCGAGGTTGCCCATCCCCACGATCGCGACGGGCCAGTCCTGGGTGAGGCCGAGGGCGGTCGAGATCTCGTAGGCGAGGCGGTCCACCTCGTAGCCGACGCCCCGGACCCCGTACGAGCCGAGGTGGGAGAGGTCCTTGCGCAGCTTCGCCGAGCTCACTCCGGCGGCGGCCGCGAGCTCCTCGGAGCTGACCGAGCTGATGCCCCGCTCGGCGAGGCTCGTCAGGGCCTGCAGGTAGCCGGGAAGTCGAGCCACGGACGCATCCGGGATGCCCCGGCGGGCTGCGACGTCGGCGGACACGTGGCCTTCGGCTCCTGTCTTGAAGTGGTGGTACCCGGTCAGCGTACGCACTTGTGAAGCCATGCACAAAGTCACAAGCCGACCCCGAGACGGGGTGGCCGCACCGTTCTGGTACAAGCGCCGTGCGCAACCGTTTCCCCCACCCCCGACCGGCTCAGACCGACCCCGACCTGCCCCGACCTGCCAGCGTCCGCAAAGGTGGTCGGTTTCTCGACCAAGGTTGCGGACGCACAAGCGGGGGCGGGGCGAGCGTCCGCAAAGGTGGTCGGCTTCTCGGCCAAGGTTGCGGACGCACGGGTGGGGGCCGGGCGAGCGTCCGCAGAGGTGGTCGGCTTCTCGACCAGGGTTGCGGACGCTGGAGTCAGGGGCGGGAGGGGGGACGGGGGCGGGACAGGGCCGCGCGCAGCCGGGCCGGGTCGACCCGCCAGTAGTCGTGCTGCCGCCCGTCGACGAGGGTCACCGGGACCTCCTCGGCGTAGCGCGCCATGAGGTCGGGCCGGTCGAGGATCGACAGCTCGGTGAAGGACTCCCCCAGCTCCGCCGTGACCTCGGCGACGACTGCCCGCGCGGCCTCACACAGGTGGCACCCGGGTTTGCCGATGAGGGTGACGCGCGGCTCGACGGAGCCGGGCCCGACGGAGTCGGGCACGAGGGGGTCGGGGGCGGACGGCATGCGGGTCGCCTGTCAGAAGAAGACGGAGCGGCGCTGCATGAGCAGCGAGTACAGGGTCTGCTGGATCGTCTCGCGCACCTGGTCGGTGAGGTCGAAGACGAGCATCGGGTCGTCGGCCGCGCCCGGGCCGTGGCTCGCGGTCTCGATCGGCGCGCCGAACTCGATGATCCACTTGCTCGGCAGCGGGATGAGCCCGAGCGGGCCGAGCAGCGGGAACGTCGGCGTGATCGGCGCGTAGGGCAGGCCGAGCAGCCGGGCGACGGTCTTCATGTTGCCAAGGATCGGGTAGGTCTCCTCGGCACCGACGACGGACGTCGGGATGATCGGCACGCCGGCCTTGAGCGCGGCCGCGACGAACCCGCCCCGACCGAAGCGCTGCAGCTTGTAGCGCTCGCTGAACGGCTTGCCCACGCCCTTGAAGCCCTCGGGGAAGACGCCGACGAGCTCGCCCTTCGCGAAGAGGCGCTCGACGTCGGACCCGACCGCGAGCGTGGACCCACCCCGGCGGGCAAGCGTCCCGATGAACGGGGTCTGGAAGACGAGGTCGGCACCGAGCGCCCGCATGATCCGGTGCTGCGGGTGCTCGTCGTGGAGCGCCTGGGCGACCATGAGCGAGTCGAGCGCGACGGTGCCGGAGTGGTTGCTGACGATGAGCGCGCCACCCTCGGCCGGGATGTTCTCGAGCCCGCGCACCTCGACCCGGAACCAGCTCCGGAAGATCGGGCGCAGCAGCGGGAAGATGACGTTCTCGGCGAAGTGCTCGTCGTAGCCGAACTCGTCGACCGAGTAGTCGCCCTCGATCCGGCGGCGCAGGAACGCGAGCGCCGACGCGATCCGGCGCTCGATCTCCTCGGGCGAGACCCCTGCCCCCTGCGCGGCGATGCGCATCGCGGCGATCGACGCGCCGAGCAGCTCCTCGATGCCGGGCACGGGCAGGGCCATGTCGGTCTGGGTCGCCGTCGGGTCGGGCGACGTCGCCCGCTTCGGCGGTGCGGGCGTCGGGTCCGGGACGGCGGCCACGCGCAGGTGCCGACGTGCCGCCTCGTCCGCGGCGCGCTTGGCGCGCGGGCTCTGCGGTCGTATGCCGGCCTGCCGCGTCGCCTTGGACGTCGCCGTCGCGCGAACGGTGGGGCTCGGGCGGTGGGCGGTGCGGGCGGTGCTGGCCGC
>NZ_AVPL01000153.1 GCF_000768695.1 Knoellia aerolata DSM 18566 | reverse complement strand
CGAGA
Source organism: Knoellia aerolata DSM 18566 (assembly GCF_000768695.1). GTDB lineage: Bacteria > Actinomycetota > Actinomycetes > Actinomycetales > Dermatophilaceae > Knoellia > Knoellia aerolata. The sequence goes on along the minus strand of NZ_AVPL01000153.1, from coordinate 762 downwards.
ACCAGTTGCCGCGCACCTTCGTCGAGTACGAGGAGCAGCCGCGCGAGTATTTCCTGAACGCCGTCAGCACCGTGCTGGACGTGCACACCCGCATCTCCGACCTCTACAGCAGTCCGCACGACCAGATCAAGGAACAGCTGCGCCTGACCATCGAGACCATCAAGGAAAACCAGGAAAGCGAACTCATCAACAACCCCGATTACGGCCTGCTGTCGCAGGTGACGGAAGAGCAGCGCATTTTCCCGCTGACCGGCGCGCCCACGCCCGACGACCTGGATGAGCTGCTGACCAAGGTCTGGAAGGAGCCGGCCTTCTTCCTGACGCATCCGCTGGCCATCGCCGCCTTCGGCCGCGAAGCCACGCGGCGCGGCACGCCGCCGCCGACGGTAAGCCTGTTCGGCTCGCAGTTCATCACCTGGCGCGGCATTCCCCTGATTCCGTCCAACAAGGTGCCGGTGGCCGATGGCAAGACCAAGATCCTGCTGCTGCGCGTGGGCGACAAGCGCCAGGGCGTGGTCGGCCTGTACCAGCCGGGCCTGCCGGGCGAACAGAGCCCGGGCCTGTCGGTGCGCTTCATGGGCATCAACAACCATGCCATCGCGTCCTACCTGATCTCGCTGTACTGCTCGCTGGCGCTGCTGGCCGACGACGCGCTGGCGGTGCTCGACGATGTCGAGATCGGCAAGTACCACGACTATCCCGACACCTACAAATAGGCCGCACGATGGCTGTCGCCGATTCCTCTCCAAGCTTCGCCGCCCT
>NZ_AVPL01000162.1 GCF_000768695.1 Knoellia aerolata DSM 18566 | reverse complement strand
CAAGTATCCAACGCCCACGGCAGATAGGGACCAAACTGTCTCACGACGTTTTAAACCCAGCTCACGTACCTCTTTAAATGGCGAACAGCCATACCCTTGGGACCTACTTCAGCCCCAGGATGTGATGAGCCGACATCGAGGTGCCAAACACCGCCGTCGATATGAACTCTTGGGCGGTATCAGCCTGTTATCCCCGGAGTACCTTTTATCCGTTGAGCGATGGCCCTTCCATTCAGAACCACCGGATCACTAAGACCTACTTTCGTACCTGCTCGAGCCGTCACTCTCGCAGTCAAGCTAGCTTATGCCTTTGCACTAACCTCACGATGTCCGACCGTGATTAGCTAACCTTCGTGCTCCTCCGTTACTCTTTGGGAGGAGACCGCCCCAGTCAAACTACCCACCAGACACTGTCCTCACCCCAGATTATGGGGCCGAGTTAGAACATCAAACATTAAAGGGTGGTATTTCAAGGATGGCTCCACGCAGACTGGCGTCCACGCTTCAAAGCCTCCCACCTATCCTACACATCAAGGCTCAATGTTCAGTGTCAAGCTATAGTAAAGGTTCACGGGGTCTTTCCGTCTTGCCGCGGGTACACTGCATCTTCACAGCGAGTTCAATTTCACTGAGT
>NZ_AVPL01000169.1 GCF_000768695.1 Knoellia aerolata DSM 18566 | reverse complement strand
GTCGGGATCAACGTGCGGCTGGCCTGTGAGCGTCTTACCGTCCGGACGGAGGAAGCCGAGGTCACGCACGATCTCGGAGTACTCCCAGCCGTGGTAGCGGTCGAACCAAACACGGTCACCGACATAGCGACCAGGGTTGGTCATGTCGATCCACTTGCACTCCGGCGAGCAATAGAACCGCGTGTGCTCGTCGACAACGCGGTGGCACTGCTCCTCGGGCCGCACGCATCCGAGCTGGCAGGTCCAGCAGATCGGGCCGGCACCCTCGAGCAGCCCGGGCAGCTGCAAGGGACCCGAACCGGGGTAGCGAACGTCGGCGTAGCCGCGCCAGAACGCACCGTACTTCTCGTTCCAGCCCGGGTACTTGCTCTCGAACCAGTCGTAGTCCTTCTGCTCGAGGTTGCCGTACTTATAGTAGTGGAAGGGCCACGAGGCCCAGACGCCGACAGCAACCTTGTGGTGGTAGTCGGCAGCAATCCGCTCACGCGCGCGCTTGAAGATCGAGTCGGGGATCTTCAAGCCCAGCTTGCCGAGGTTGACGATGTAGGAACGGT
>NZ_AVPL01000212.1 GCF_000768695.1 Knoellia aerolata DSM 18566 | reverse complement strand
TCCGCTCACGCGCGCGCTTGAAGATCGAGTCGGGGATCTTCAAGCCCAGCTTGCCGAGGTTGACGATGTAGGAACGGTAGTAGTCGTCATTCACCCACCGGTCCCACTTCGTGGTCCAGCTTTCCGGGTCGGTCGCATCCGTGGGGGCGTACTCGACGAGGATGCCCATGAAGGCGTCGACGAATGCGTGCACGGTCCAGAACATCTGCTGGATGTCCTGCTCAAGCAGGGGGGCGTTCTCCGGCTCCTGCAGGAGGTACAGAAGTGTCGCGTAGCCGTTGTTG
>NZ_AVPL01000159.1 GCF_000768695.1 Knoellia aerolata DSM 18566 | reverse complement strand
CAGTCGCGCGACGAGCCGTTGCCGTAGTCCTTGCCGGCCACCACCACCACCGGCACGCCTGCGTCGCGGTAGCGCATGGCCGCGTCGTAGATCGGCTGGATCTCGCCATCGGGCTGGTGGCGGGTCAGGCCGGCCGGGCCTTGCGGCAGCAGTTCGTTGACCAGGGTCGGCTGCGCGAAGGTGGCGCGCATCATCACGCGGTGGTTGCCGCGGCGCGCCAGGTAGGTGTGCAGCGCATCGGCCGGCACGCCCAGCGACAGCAGGTAACGCCCGGCGCTTGACTCGGGCGGGATCTCGTTGGCGGGCGAGATATGGTCGGTGGTGACCGAGTCGCCCAGGATGAGCAGGGCGCGCGCGCCCTCGATGCGCACCGTGCCGGTCTGCAACGGCACGTCCAGATAGGGCGGCCGGCGCAGGTAAAGGCTGTCGGCGTCCCACGGATAGCAGGCGCCGCTGCCGCCAGGCAGGGCCTGCCAGGCCGGATCGCCCTCGAACACGTCGCGGTAGCGCTCGGTGAACATCATGGGCCGCACGTAGTCGGCCACCACGGCGTCGATCTCGGCGTCGCTGGGCCACAGGTCCGACAGCATCACCGCCGCGCCGTCGGCGCGCCAGCCGACCGCTTCGCGCTGCAGATCGCGCATGACCGTGCCGGCCAGCGCGTAGGCCACCACC
>NZ_AVPL01000152.1 GCF_000768695.1 Knoellia aerolata DSM 18566 | reverse complement strand
GACGCGCTGCGCGACGACGACCACGGCCGCGCGACGCTCCTCGTGGGCGACACCGCCGCGCCGTCCGACCGCGCCTCGTGGCCGGGCATCGACGGGTCGGCCGTCTGGGCGCGCGACGTCGTGTCGGCGCCCGCCTCCGTCCTGCCGGCCGTCGAGCAGCTCCTCGACCGCGTCGCGCTCGTCCCCAACGCCGAGCACGCCCTCGCCCTCGTCGCCCGGGGGGAGGGCATCACCGCGGTCACCCGGGACGGCGACGTCTACGCCCCCGGCTGGGTGCGTGGGGGGTCGAGCAGCGGTGAGTCGCTCCTCGAGATCCAGTCCGCGCTCGACGAGGCGCAGGCCGAGGCCGCCGCCGCGACGACCGCGGGGGAACGGACCCGCTTCGCCCTCGCCACCGAGCGCGAGCAGCACGCCGCCGTGTCGGAGCGCGTCGAGGCCGCCCTCGACGCCCTGCACGACAGCGACGCACGCATGGCGGCGGTCGCCGAGCAGCTCGGCGGCCTGCAGTCGACCATCCGCTCGAGCCGCGCCGAGGTCGAGCGCACCGAGCGCACGATCACCGTCGCCGAGGCCGCCCTCGAGTCGGACCGGACCGAGCTCACCGCGCTCGCCGCCCGCCTCGACGAGGCCAGCGCCGAGCCGACCGAGTCCGAGGACCCCTCGACCGACGAGCGCGACGGGCTCGAGCTCGCCGCCAGCCGGGCCCGCACCGCCGAGACCGAGCTGCGGCTCACCCTGCGCACCCGCGAGGAGCGGGCGCGCTCGCTCAAGGGCCGGGCGGACTCCCTCGAGGGCGCTGCCCGCAACGAGATCCAGGCCCGTGAGCGCCTCCGCCAGCGGCAGGAGCGCCGCCGCCGCGAGGCGACCGTCGCCGACGCGGTGAGCCGTG
>NZ_AVPL01000180.1 GCF_000768695.1 Knoellia aerolata DSM 18566 | reverse complement strand
CCACCACCCACAAGCCGCAAAGCGTGATCGACCGGATCGCGTATTTCTACGCCCACGAGAACTCCAACATCCATCGCGCCGCGCACGAGCTGGCGGCGCGCGCCACCGACGCCTACGAGGGCGCGCGCGAACGGGTCCGGCGCTTCATCAACGCGCCCGACGTCAACGAGGTGATCTTCGTGCGCGGCACCACCGAGGCCATCAACCTGGTGGCCAAGAGCTGGGGCGCGCAGCACGTGGGCGAGGGCGACGAGATCATCGTCTCCAACCTCGAGCACCACGCCAATATCGTGCCGTGGCAGCAGCTGGCGGCGGCCAAGGGCGCGCGGTTGCGCGTGATTCCGGTGGACGATTCCGGCCAGATCCTGCTGGATGAATACCAGAAGCTGCTCAACGACCGCACCCGCATTGTCGCGGTGACCCAGGTGTCGAACGCGCTCGGCACCGTCACGCCGGTCGCGCGCATCATCGA
>NZ_AVPL01000012.1 GCF_000768695.1 Knoellia aerolata DSM 18566 | reverse complement strand
CGCCCACCGGCCCACGGACGAGGACCGTGGTCGCGACACCTCGCACCGCCGCCTCCCAGGCCTGTCGCAGCCGTTCCAGCTCGCGCTCGCGGCCGACGGTGCGGGGCCGTGGTCCGCTCAGCTCGGGCGGCAGCCGCACCCGGGCGGAGGCGAGGCGCAGGGCGGGGTCGTGCGCGAGGACCCGCTCGTGCAGGACGCGCAGGCCGGCTCCGGGGTCGACACCGAGCTCGTCGGCGAGGTGGCTGCGCGCTCGTTCGTACGTGCTCAGCGCGTCGCCCTGCCGCCCCTCCCGGTAGAGCGCGAGCATGAGCATCTCCCACAGCCGCTCACGCAGCGGGTGGGTGCCGACGAGCCGTTCCAGCTCGGGGACCGCCTTGGCCGCCCGACCGAGGGCGATCTCGGCCGCCAGCAGGTCCTCGGTCGCGGTGAGGCGCAGCTCCTCGAGCCGTCGCGCCTCCGCCTGCGCGAACCGGGCGTGGTCGAACCCGGCGTATGCCGGCCCGCGCCACATCGAGAGCGCCTCACCGAGCGTCGAGCCTGCGCTCTCCGGCCGACCGTCCTCGAGGGCCCGCCGGCCGACGGTGACGAGGCGGGTGAAGCGCTCGGCGTCGACGGTGCCGGGGTCGAGTGCGAGGCGGTAGCCGGGGCCCTCGGTGACGAGGACCTGCGGGGTGCCCCGGCGGTCGGGCTCGAGCGCGTTGCGCAGGCGGAGGACGAACGTCTGGAGCGACTTGCCGGCGCTCGCCGGCGGGTCGTCCTGCCAGAGCGAGTCGATGAGCTCGCTGCTCTGGACGAGGCGGCCGCCGGCGCTGACGAGGTGGGCGAGGAGGGTGCGCTCCTTGACCCCACGGATCTCGATGAGTCCCTGCCCGTTGCTCACCCGCAGCGGGCCCAGGACGGAGTAGTCCACGTGCTGACGATAGGGGCGCACCGTTCCACCTGTCCTCGGTTTGACGGCGTCTGACCGGTCCGGAATGCCTAGTCGGTGAAGGCCGCGCAGAGCTCGCTGACGTCCTCGTCGTCGGGGCCGCTCCGGAAGAGCTCGACCTCGGTCTCACCGTCGATGTCCGTGATCGTGAGACCGGAGAAGAGGGTGACCGTGCCCATGCCCTTGACGCGCCGGTTGACGATGCCGTGCGCCTCGACGGTGAAGGAACCGTCCGGGTGGAACGTCGCGGTCTCCGGGCCCATGGCGAGGCCGTGGAGGGTGACGCCGTTGGCACTGATGTCGCTGCGGAAGCGGAAGTTGCGGATCTCCTTGGTGGGGTTGCCCTCGGCGTCGGTCCACGTGACGAGGTTGAACGAGCCGTAGACGTGCAGGCTCACGGGGAAGCCGCAGGCCTGCGTCATGGGGCCGTGGGCGGCGAGGGTGAAGTCGAGGCTCTCGACGCTGTGGGTCGGGCCGGCCGCCCGGGCGGGGGAGGCGCCGAGGGCGATGCCTACGGCGAGGGTCGTGGCGGCGAGGGCGCGAAGTGGGGTGCGGACGGTGTGCATGGCGGTCTCCTGAGCTGGTGGGGTGGAAGCTGGTGCGCCGACCCTCCCGACCGTCGGTCGCGGCCCGGTCGCGCTCTGGTCGCGGTGGCAGCGGGCGGCGCGAGGGGCAGCGCAGCGGGTGGCTACGGCTGTCGGGGCGCATCGGGAGGCGCAACGGCGCGGCGACACGCCGAGACACGCGGGACGCGTCGACAGGGCTTGCGGCGCAGGTCACAGCAGCGCATACTGACTACTACATCTAGTGGTTACACCGATGTAGTTCATCCACATATGGTTCACAGGCGCAACGGGGTTCTCCACACGTTGTCCCCAGCCCGTCCCCAGCGTCGTCCCCAGGCAGGCGCTGCCAGGCCCCCGAAAGGAGCCGGTTGTGCACTGCCCGTTCTGCCGCCACTCCGACTCCCGGGTCATGGACTCGCGGGCCACCGACGACGGCACCAGCATCCGCCGCCGCCGTCAGTGCCCCGAGTGCGGCAAGCGCTTCACGACCCTCGAGTCCGCCGCGCTGTCGGTGGTCAAGCGTTCCGGGGTGACCGAGCCGTTCAGCCGGGCCAAGGTGCTCGTCGGCGTCCGCAAGGCCTGTCAGGGCCGACCGGTCACCGAGGACCAGCTCGCCCTCCTCGCCCACCAGGTCGAGGAGTCGATCCGGGGGGCCGGGCAGGCCGAGATCGACGCCCACGAGGTCGGCCTCGCCGTCCTCGAGCCGCTGCGGGCGCTGGACGAGGTCGCTTACCTCCGGTTCGCGAGCGTCTACCAGGCGTTCGACAGCCTCGAGGACTTCGAGCAGGCGATCACCCTGCTCCGCGTCGAGCGCGAGGCGACGGGGGAGGAGCCGGACCGGCAGCCGTTCGGCAGCCCGGCCGGCGCGGCAGGGGACGCGTCCGCCGGTCCACGCTGACCGGCATACGCACGAAAAGCAGTACCGCACCACTGTCAGTGGTGCGCGATAGACAGGTCATGAGGACATCGCCCGACGGAGTCGGGCAGGGAGAGGGAGCAGCAATGACGGAGACCGCCGGCGCACGTGCAGGGGCCCGCAAGAACCCGACGAAGGGATCGACGGGGGTGACGGTCGAGCGCATCTTCACCACTCCTGGCGTGCACCCCTACGACGAGGTGACCTGGGAGAAGCGCGACGTCGTCCAGCAGAACTGGAAGACCGGCGCGACGATCTTCGAGCAGCGCGGCGTCGAGTTCCCCGACTTCTGGAGCGTCAACGCCTCCACGATCGTCACGACGAAGTACTTCCGTGGCGCCGTCGGCACCGAGGCGCGCGAGACCGGGCTCAAGCAGCTCATCGACCGCGTCGTCCTCACCTACGTCAAGGCAGGCAAGGAGCACGGCTACTTCAGCTCCCCGCAGGACGCCGAGCTCTTCGAGCACGAGCTGACCTACGCGTTGCTGCACCAGGTCTTCAGCTTCAACTCCCCGGTCTGGTTCAACGTCGGCACCAAGTCCCCGCAGCAGGTCTCCGCCTGCTTCATCCTCTCGGTCGACGACTCGATGGACTCCATCCTCAACTGGTACAAGGAGGAGGGATTCATCTTCAAGGGCGGCTCGGGCGCGGGTCTCAACCTGTCGCGCATCCGCTCCTCCAAGGAGCTCCTCTCCTCCGGTGGCACAGCCTCGGGCCCGGTGTCGTTCATGCGTGGCGCCGACGCGTCCGCGGGCACGATCAAGTCCGGTGGCGCGACCCGTCGTGCAGCCAAGATGGTCGTCCTCGACGTCGACCACCCGGACATCGTCGAGTTCGTCGAGACCAAGGCGCGCGAGGAGGACAAGATCCGCGCGCTGCGTGACGCCGGCTTCGACATGGACCTCGGCGGCAAGGACATCGTCTCCGTCCAGTACCAGAACGCCAACAACTCGGTCCGCGTCAACGACGCGTTCATGCGCGCCGTCGAGGAGGGCACCGAGTTCGGTCTCACCTCGCGCCAGGACGGCTCGGTCATCGAGACGGTCGACGCCCGCGAGCTCATGGGCAAGATCGCCAAGGCCGCGTGGGAGTGCGCCGACCCGGGCATCCAGTACGACGACACGATCAACGACTGGCACACCAACCCGGAGACGGGCCGGATCACCGCGTCCAACCCGTGCTCCGAGTACATGTCGCTCGACAACTCCTCGTGCAACCTCGCCTCGCTCAACCTGCTGAAGTTCCTGCGCGACGACGACACCTTCGACGTCGAGACCTTCCAGAAGGTCACCGAGCTCGTCATCACGGCCATGGACATCTCGATCTGCTTCGCGGACTTCCCGACCGAGCCGATCGCCAAGACCACCCGTGACTACCGCCAGCTCGGCATCGGCTACGCCAACCTCGGCGCGCTGCTCATGGCGACCGGCCACGGCTACGACTCCGACGGTGGCCGCGCGCTCGCCGCGTCGATCACGTCGCTGCTCACCGGTGCCGCGTACAAGCGGTCCGCCGAGATCGCCGGTGTCGTCGGTGCGTATGCCGGGTACGCCCGGAACGCGGACGCGCACAAGCGGGTCATGCGCAAGCACGCCGCGGCGAACGACACCATCCGCACTCAGCACACGATGGACAAGGACATCCACCGCGCCGCGACGAAGGCGTGGGACGCCGTCGTCAAGCTGGGGGAGAAGAACGGCTACCGCAACGCCCAGGCCTCGGTGCTCGCGCCGACCGGGACCATCGGCTTCATGATGGACTGCGACACCACCGGCATCGAGCCGGACTTCTCGCTGGTGAAGTTCAAGAAGCTCGTCGGTGGCGGCTCGATGCAGATCGTCAACCTCACCATCCCGCGTGCCCTGCGCAAGCTCGGCTACACCGAGGAGACGGTGGAGGCGATCGTCGAGTACATCGCCGACAAGGGCCACGTCATCGACGCGCCCGGCCTCAAGACCGAGCACTACGAGATCTTCGACACCGCCATGGGTGCGCGCTCCATCTCCCCGATGGGCCACGTCCGGATGATGGCGGCCACTCAGCCGTTCCTCTCCGGCGCCATCTCCAAGACGGTCAACCTGCCGGAGACCGCCACGGTCGAGGAGATCGAGGACGTCTACGTCCAGGGCTGGAAGTTCGGCCTCAAGGCGCTCGCCGTCTACCGCGACAACTGCAAGGTCGGCCAGCCGCTCTCCGACGGCGGCTCCACCGCCAAGGACGCGGCGGCCGACAAGGCAGCCGGTGTCGCTGCCGACGCCGCGGCTCTCGCCGCCGGCTCGGTCGAGACCAAGGTCGTCGAGAAGGTCGTCTACCGCCCGACGCGTGAGCGTCTGCCGAAGCGCCGTTCGTCGCAGACGACGTCGTTCGCGATCGGTGGCGCCGAGGGCTACCTCACCGCCGGCACCTACGAGGACGGTCGCCTCGGCGAGGTCTTCCTCAAGTTCGGCAAGCAGGGCTCGACCCTGGCCGGTGTCATGGACGCGTTCTCGATCGCGGTGTCGGTCGGCCTGCAGTACGGCGTGCCGCTCGAGACGTTCGTCGAGAAGTACTCCAACATGCGCTTCGAGCCGGCCGGCATGACCGACGACCCGGACATCCGCATGGGCCAGTCGCTCGTCGACTACGTGTTCCGTCGCCTGGCGCTGGACCACATGGACTTCGAGACCCGCTCGTTCATGGGCATCCACACCGCGGAGGAGCGTCAGCGCCAGCTCGAGACCGGCTCGTACGCCCCGTCGACGGTCGATGACGAGGACACCGAGGCGCTCGAGGACGAGATCGAGTCCTTCTCCCAGGGCGTCGGTGCGAGCTCGCCGAAGAAGACGGCGGAGGCTGCCCCCAAGGGTGAGTCGCCGGCGGCAGCGGACGCGGTGGACCACGCCAGCGAGGTGAAGTCCGGTGCCGGTGCGGCCTCGGCTCGCGAGATCTCCGGTGACGTGCACTCGTCGGCGGAGCTGCTCGAGAAGTTCCAGGGTGTGTCGGCGGATGCGCCGATGTGCATGACCTGCGGGACGAAGATGCGCCCGGCTGGGTCGTGCTACGTCTGCGAAGGCTGCGGAAGCACCAGCGGCTGCAGCTGATGACGAGTTGCGCGGAGTGTCACGCAGTTGCGTGAGTGACAGTTCTTATCGTTATCACTTCTCGGAGCGATAACAACGACAAAGCCGTCGCCCCGGGCCCCTCATGGGGGGTCCGGGGCGAAGGACGTTCGACAACTGAAGAGAAGAAGCAGTAGGCGAACAAAGCGATGCGCCCGGCGGGAACCGAGCGCATCGTCGGCAGAACTTGGTCTGCGGATTTCCACGCTCACCTCCGCAACACTCGCCAGATCGCTGAGACGTTTGGCTCGCTGACACCGACCCGGATGTTCGCCCGTGGCGGCGACGGGCCTGAGGTCACCTACATCCCGGCCGCGTCGAAGGACGCTGCCGATGTCGCAAGCGACCAGATCGACCTGCTGCTCGACGAGGGCTGGCGACCCGAGGACATCTGCCTGTTGACGACGGGTGCCCGTCATGAGGAGCAGGTGAACCTGCAAGAGTTGTTGGGTCAGGACGGGTACTGGGACACCTTCTGGGACCGAGACTCCGTGTTCTACGGGCATGTCCTCGGATGCAAGGGGCTCGAACGCAAGGTCGTGGTCCTGTGTGTCAACGACAAGCGGCCCGGGGAGCGGTCCAAGGAGCGGATCTACGTCGGCCTCTCGCGAGCCACGGACAAGCTCGTGGTCGTGGGCGATCCAGACGTGATCCGCGAGATGGGCGGAGACGAAGTAGCCAAGCGCCTGGGTATTGCCCCGGGCGCCCGGCCGTAGGTCACGCAGTGTGCACGGCGCGCGCTCCTTGTCGTGGAGATTCGCCGATTGCTGAGCGCGATGTGTGAACAACTTCTACGCTCACCCCATCGTTGATGTCACCGAGGCTGGAGCGGGAGTCGGGCACTGATGGCTGTCGGTGGGGGAAGTGCGGATCGCAAGGCCGAGGAGCTCGCGGCGCTGGGTGATGCCTCGGCTGGCGCTTGGGCTGCTGGCGCAGAAGGCGAACAACGAGTGGCTGAGGCACTGGCAGTCCTGCCTGAGGCCTGGACGGTCCTTCATGACCGGCTCCTCTCGCCCGGTCGGTCCCCGGTCAACCTTGACCACGTGGTGGTCGGACCCGGGGGAGTGTTCCTCGTGGATGCCAAGAACTGGCGTGGTGCGATCACCTCGTGGGAGGGCAACCTCTACCAGCACACGGGATCGCGTGACGCACGCCAGAGCGTGAGCAAGCATCACGAGGTCGCGAAGGTGCACGGCATGGCGGCGTACATGGCTGCAGAAGCCGGTATGCCGGTCACTCCGGTCATCTGTCTCGCCGGTCGCGCTGCGGCGGACTTCGGCGAACCGCAGCTCATCCGTGGCGTGTGGGTCATCCCGGTGTCTGCACTCTCGGACTGGCTTCGAACACAACCGAGCGTCCTGGAGCGCGAGACCGTCGAGCGGCGCGCGGTCACCCTGATGACGAGCTTTCCGTCCACGACGACGGACCCGTACCTCCTGGCGGCGATGGGAACCGCGGCGGCCGCCACCAAGCCTCACCGAGAACGTGGTCCTCAGTCGCCGTTGAGGCCGCCTCCGCCCCGACTTCCCAAGCGCCGGGGAGCCTTCGGTCGAGCGCTCCGCGCCCTCATAGCGGTGGCGTTCATGGTGGGTTCTGTTGCCCTCGTCGTGAAGGTGCTTCCCGGGTTTGTGCTGGGCGGGATCGCCGACGCTGCCTCGACCGGCGACGGTGGTGCGCCGTCCATCACGTCGTCCGCGTCGTCGTCGCCTGCTGCCGTCCCGCGATCGTCCGCGAAACCGACACCCGCGCCAACACCGAAGCGACGTGCGACCGCCACCCCGGCAGTCGCTATGCCGGTGAGCAGGTGCGCGGGTCTGACGGCGGCCCAGGTGACGAAAATCCTGGGCCGCACCGTCCAACCCGTGGCGGCCAATCAAGGCTGTTCATGGGGGACGCGGCTGGATGATCCGAAGACCACATTGGTGTCGCTCCTCACGAAGACGGAGCACCGGTCGTACGAGTCCAAGTTCGTGACCTCTGTGAACCAGCGGCGCGTCGTCTTTGGCGCAAGCCTCGACAGCAACTTCCAACAGGCCACGGCCTTGTGGGTCGCCACCGGACAGCCGCTGTCCGTAGGCAAGAGGCTGGTGTTGGCCCGAATGGACACTCACGTCGTCGTGTCCACCGAGACGCTCGGGACCACCGACGAGAAGGCGCGACGCATCGCACTGGCCATGGCCACGGCGGTGAACGCTGCCGGATGAAGGCGCGCAAACGGCATACGCATCGGCTGTGCGACAACGCGGCCCGGACGCCTAGTCCGATCGGGCCGTTGACATTCCTCGTCGGTGTCAGAGCATGGCGGGACGGGCCAGCCGAACATCCACGGGGGTTCGACGCGCATGCTGACAAGGGAGGCAACGATGCCGAGAAGGTCAAGGGCTGCTCTGGTGGCCGTGGCGGTGACGAGTGCGGTCGTGGCAGCGATGGGGCCGGCGAACGCCAGCGTCCCCACTGACACCAGCGAGCTCCAGGAGGCGGTGACCGCGGACGCGATCATGGACCACCTCGCGGAGCTGCAGAAGATCGCGGACAACAACGGGAACACGCGCGCCAGCGGGACGCCCGGGTACGACCAGTCGATCGACTACGTCGAGGAGCTGCTCCTCGCGGCGGGCTACGAGGTGACCCGACAGAACTTCCTGTTCAACTCGTTCGAGGAGCTGTCCGACCCGGTGTTCCAGCAGGTGTCGCCGAACGCCGTCACCTATGTGCCCGGCGAGGACTTCTTCACCGCGGAGTACTCCGGCAGTGGTGACGTCACCGCGCCCCTCGAGGCGGTCGACCTCGTCCTCCCGCCGGGTGCGCAGGCCAGCACGTCGACCAGTGGCTGTGAGGCATCGGACTTCGACGGCTTCACCTCGGGCAACGTCGCCCTCGTGCAACGGGGGACTTGTGACTTCTCGGTCAAGGCAGCGAACGCCTTCGACGCCGGCGCGGTCGGCGTCATCATCTTCAACGAGGGCCAGGAGGGTCGGACGGAGACCTTGAGCGCCACGCTGGGTGACACGTTCTCGGACGACCTGCCGGTGATCGGCACGTCCTTCGAGATCGGCAACGAGCTGGCCTCCCTCCTCGACGCCGGCCCGGTCACGGTGCGCCTCAAGACGGACACCCTCATCGAGTTGGGTGTCCCGACGACCAACCTCATCGCGCAGACGCCCACGGGGCGGGACGACCGGGTCATCATGGCCGGCGCGCACCTCGACTCGGTGAGCGCAGGACCGGGCATCGAGGACAACGGCACCGGGTCGGCCACCCTGCTCGAGATCGCGCTCCAGCTCGCCGACGAGGACGTGCGCAACAGCGTCCGCTTCGCGTGGTGGGGTGCCGAGGAGGCGGGCCTGGTCGGGTCGCAGTACTACGTCGACAGCCTCAGCGCGAAGGAGCAGAGGGACATCGAGCTCTACCTCAACTTCGACATGATCGGCTCACCGAACTACGCGCGCTTCGTCTACGACGGGGACGGCTCGGCGTTCGGCACCAAGGGCCCGAGCGGGAGCGGATCGATCGAGGACGTCTTCTCCGACTACTTCGCCTCTGCCGGCCTGGCGTCCGAGCCGACGGCCTTCGACGGTCGGTCCGACTACGACGCGTTCATCACGGCGGGCATCCCGGCCGGTGGGTTGTTCACCGGCGCCGAGGACGCCAAGACCGCGGACCAGGTGGCCGACTACGGCGGACTTGCGACGTATGCGGGTGAGCCGGTGTCGTACGACCCCTGCTACCACCAGGCGTGTGACAGCTTCACACCCGTGGCTGACGGTGCCGATGCGGGTCTGTATGCCGCGCTGAACGCGGCGTACGGCGGCGCGCTCGAGTACAACGGTGTCATCACCAACGTCAACACGCAGGCGCTCGAGGAGATGTCCAACGCGGCGGCCCACGCGATCCTGCTCTACGCGATGTCGACCAGCTCGGTCAACGGGTCGGGCAAGGCCTCCGACCGGGCGGCCGTGGCGAGCGGGGAGCGCCTGGGGGCGCACTTCCGGCGCTGACGGGGCCCGGGCTGCTGAGGTGGTTGCGCTCACTGAGCGCAACCACCTCGGTCTGCTCGGCGAGCGGAACGGCGAGCGGAACTCAGGCGTCCCGGCCACCGTCTCCTTTGAAGGACGGGACGCCGTTCTCGAAGACGAAGGACGGCTTCCCGTGGCCGCAGTGCTTGCAGATGTCCCACCCGTTGTCGGGGCCCCCCTTCTCCGGGTTGATGTGGTGCTCCCAGTGGTGGAAGCCGATGAAGCACAGGACACGGCGCATGATGCACCCCCGAGGTGAGGAAGTGCGCTCATTGGCCGCCTCCGCCTGTCGGCTGGCAATCCCGATCGGGTCGTCGGCGGCGCCACGATGGTGCGCTCCTCCGGCTCGTCCCGAGGCTCACCTTCGCGGTGCCCTACGTCTGTGCTGACGTGCGGATCGATCGGTGGCCTGGACCTGAGCACGGGCAGCTAGGACCCCGGCATCTGCCGGCGCAGGTCGCGGAACTCGTCCGCGCCCGGTGGCGATCCGGCGCCGTTCTCGCCCACGGCGACTCGGGAGCGGACCACCACCGAAGAGGCGTCGTGCTCATGAGGGTGGGAAAGCGGCGGAGGTCCACCCTTGACGGGGTCTCAGAACAGGTCAAGTGGCTACGGACACGTACGGATACGCGCGGCTGCGAGACGAGACCCGGCCGGATCCTGACGAGACGAGCGACGTGGGTGGCAGCGCCCCTGTACGCACCCACCCACGTCGACTCGTGAAGTACCCGAATCCAGCCCGACCACACCAGTCCTGAGCGGAAGATATTTAGGGCGAGGGTCGTCGAAAATCTAGGGCGGTGGTGGACGCCCGCACGGACATCCCTCCCGCCCACAGGGTGCGAAATCACGCCCCGCACATCCGTTCGTGCAGCCGCTGGCGGCAATTGGTCGAGTAAAGCACGAACGGCCAGCGGAAATTGCACCGAGGCCCTATGCTCTGCCTTGCAGGGGAGGGGCTGAGTCCAGCAGAGGGCAGCCGGCGCAAGGACGGGATGGCAGAGGCCTATTGGCGCTGCTTTTCGCTGCCCTTCGCCACCCGAAAATGATCCGTGTAAAGGAAACGTTCATGAGCAGCACGCCAGCAGGCTGGTACCCCCAGACCGACGGTCGCCAACGCTATTGGGACGGCGAAGCGTGGACCGAGCACTTCGCGCCCGGCTCGCCGGCATCGACCGCGCCGATGAACCAGCCCCAACAGCCAGCGGCATCGCAGCCCTTTTCTTCAGAGTCGCCACATTCAGCCCAGGCATATGCAGGCGGGGTCGCCGCTCAGTCGCCTTCAGCGGGAGACCCACGGCCTTGGTTCAAGAAGAAGCGTTTCCTGATTCCGGGCGGAATCTTCGCCTTCGTGATCCTGGTCAACTCTCTAGGGGGAGGCGAGGACCAGCCTGACGTGACGAGTGCTGTCGAGACCAACGCAACAGCGCCAGCCGCGGTTGCATCGGTCCCGCCTGCACCGTCAACACCCGCCAGCCCGCTGGCCACCGCGGTTCCGGCAACTTCCGCCCCTCCGGTAGCGGCGCCGGCCCCGGCGAAGGAGCCAGTCGGTGAGTTTGGGCAGCAGCCTGCAGCGCAGCGCGCCGTCGTCGCCGCAGTGATTCAGGCGCAGGCTGCCTCCGAGAGTGCGGACAACGATCTCGCGCGCGGTGCCGCTTTGCGAACCCGGACAGCAGCCATCTGCAAGGCCGTTCCCAAACGGTCTGCGGCCAAGTGGTCGGGCAAGGTTGTCAGTTTGGACGCGAACGGGGATGGCAAGGGCGTTCTCGAGATCGAGATTGCTCCGGATGTCATGGTTAAGACATGGAACAACAGTTTCTCGGATGTCATGGACGAGACGCTCATCGAACCCACAGACCCGCTTTTCGACAAGGTGCTCAAACTGAAGGAAGACCAGATCGTCACCTTCTCAGGGAAGTTCCCCGATGACGACGCGAACTGTATTCGGGAGAACAGCCTGACTTTGCGAGGGAGCTTGGACACGCCCGGCTTCATCATGAAGTTCACCGACGTGAGCTGATCCGGACGACTTCTTTCGTGGCCTCCATTATCGTCACGAAAGAAGTCGTCGCCGGTCCGCCTGCCCGGACCCCAGGGTGGGCGATCAGACGAGCACGGCGTGTGGGCGCTGTTCAGCGTTCGTGAGGCGCGATTCCGGCCTCGTACGCGAAGATCACCGCCTGGACCCGGTCGCGCAGCCCCAGCTTCATGAGCAGGCGCCCCACGTGCGTCTTCACCGTCGTCTCCGAGACGTACAGCTCGGCCGCGATCTCGGCGTTCGTCAGCCCGCGCGCCACCGCCGCCAGCACCTCCCGCTCCCGATCGGTGAGCGAGGAGAGCCGCCTCGTCACCGCGGGATCCGCCACCGAGGGCGGTCGCTCGATGAAGGCCTCGATCATCCGTCGCGTCACCGTCGGCGCGAGGAGCGACTCACCCGCGTGCACCGCGCGGATCCCCGCCACGAGCAGTTCGGGTTGCACGTCCTTGAGGAGGAACCCGCTGGCGCCGGCCTGCAGCGCGGCATACACGTACTGGTCCATGTCGAAGGTGGTGAGCATGACGACCCGCGCGGCGCTCGGGCCGTCACCGACGAGCCGGCGCGTCGCCTCGATCCCGTCGACACCCGGCATGCGTACGTCCATGAGGACGACGTCCGGCGCGGTGGTCGCGGCCATCGCGACCGCAGCCTCGCCGTCCGCGGCCTCGCCGACGACCTCGAGGTCGGACTCGATCTCGAGGATGAGGCGGAACCCGGCACGCACCAGGGCCTGGTCGTCGACGACGAGCACCCGGATCGGCTTCGGCGTCGCCGGGTCCCCAGTCACGACGGGTCCACGGGAAGCGTCGCCACGAGCTCGAACCCGCCGTTGGTGCGGGGTCGCGTGACGAGCGAACCGCCGTACACCGCCACCCGTTCGCGCATCCCCCTGAGACCGTTGCCGACGCCGTCGGGCGCAGCCGCCGCCGTCCCGTCGTCACGCACCGCGAGCTCGACCACCCCGTCGCCGTAGGCGATCGACACGTCCGCCCGCTGCAGCTCGCGCGCGTGCCGCAGCGCGTTCGTCAGCCCCTCCTGGACGAGCCGGTATGCCGTGAGGTCCAGTCCCGGGGGCAGCTCCCGCACCTGCCCGCTCACCGACAGGGACACGGGCAGCCCGGCCGAGCGGAACGACTCGGCCAACCGACCCACCTGGGCCAGACCGGCCGGCGGTTCGAGGTCCGGCGCCTCGTCGGCCGCCCCCGACCCCTCCCGCAGCACCCCGACCATCCGCCGCATCTCGGCGAGGGCCTGACGCCCGGTGGCCTCGACGGTCTCGAGCGCCTCGCGCTCCACGCCCTGTGACGCGTCCAGCCGGCGGCGCACCGCCGAGGCCTGCACCGTCATCACCGAGACGCTGTGACCGATGACGTCGTGGAGCTCGCGGGCGATCCGGTTGCGCTCCTCCGCGACGGCCCGGGACGCCTGCTGCTCGACCGTCACTCGCCGTTGCTCGCGATAGAGGGAGGAGACGCGCAGGAGCATGCCGAGCAGCCACGCGATGATCGACGGAGCCAGCCACGCCATCCCGCCCAGACGTTCGACCCAGGTGGCGTTCATCGGGTCGAAGGTGGCCCAGGCGGCCACGATGAGCGTTCCGAGACCCAGCCCGACGAGCGCCTGCCTCCGCTCCAGGTAGCGACCGGCCGTGTACGTCGCGATGACGGGGGCCAGCGCCACGCTGTTGCCCTCGGGCGAACCCACGGCGGCGAACTCGACGAGCGAGGCCACGAGCATCCCGGCGAGGACGGCGAGCGGGTGCACCCGGCGAGCGATGAGCAGCAGGGCGGTCACGGCATACAACAACGACTGCGCCCAGAGCGGTCCCTGACGGTGGGTCTCCCCGATACCGAACCACGCCTCGAGCTGGCCGAGCACACCGACGAGCAGCGCGACGGCGATGTCGAAGGCCCAGTTGCGGCGGCTCACGATCCGACGGTACGCCCGGCCGCGAGGGCTCACGTCCTCCTTGGGGAGGACCCGAAGATCCTCCTGCGGTCCACCCGAGCAGCCGGCCGGGACGACGATGGCGAGGGCGACGGCTTCCTACGGTCGAGCCATGGAGACCACACCGCACGACATCTCGCCAGCCACGGCTCGGCGGATCACGATCACGGCCTGGGCCATGGCGGCCTTCGGCACCGTCGCGGGGCAGCTGCACGCGCTCTCCCGCTTCAACAGCCACCCCGACGACCTCACCGAGGGCGGCCTCGGGACGGCTTGGGCCGTCTGGGCCATCGACGCCTTCCGACCGCTCCTCGAGTGGGGCGACCCGTACTTCGTCTACTGGACCTACGGCAAGATCTGGCTCCCCGTCTGCCTGGCCTTCGTCGCGGCGGCGTGGCTCGTCCACCGCCGTCGGCAGCCGGTGGGAGCCGAGCGCTGGGCGTGGCGGCTGCAGCTCGCGGCCTACGCGCTCCTCCTGGTCTCGGTGGCCGGCGACTACTTCACCCCGTGGACCGACTACTTCTTCCTCGTCGGACTGCCCGCGCTGCTCGTCATGGGGCTAGGCGGCATCTGGCTCGGGATCCTGCTGCTGCGCAACGGTTTCCGGCCACGGGTCACGGCTTGGCTGCTCATCGCGTTCTTCCCGCTGTTCTTCGCGATCACGGAGGTCACGTCGATGGGCAACGCCCTGCTGCCGCTCATGTGGGGCTGGGCGATCGCCGCACACCACACCGTGAGGAGGGGGCGCGCGGCAGAGGTCATCGCCGTCAGTGACCTGCACACAGTGCGATGAGGGACTGCGCCTCCTCGGCGCAGGCGGCGCACCCGACGAGGTGGCGGTCCATGGCGAGGTCGTGATGACCGGGCTCGTCAAGGACCGCCTCCACGTGGGTGTCCATCCGCTCGAAGCACTCGTCGCAGGACAGGTAGGGCGTGGTGTCGAGGAGCAACGCAGCGACGGCGCCGGGGGGCAGCACGTGTGGGGGCGTGGGTGGGGGCGTCATGACGAACCTGCCGTTGCATGCGGGTGGGGGTCCAGGTCCGTCCGTGAGGAATCGACGGGCAGGTAGCCCCGCTGGGTGAGGTCCTCGCGCAGCCGTCGCCGGACGTCATGGACGGTCTTGTAGAGGGCGTTGCGGTTCGAGCCGAGACGCTCGGCCAGGACGTCGATCGGCACGCCGTCGACGAGCAGGGCGACGGCGACCCGCCGCTGGTGGGGAGTCAGGCACGTGTCCATCGCCCCGGCCACGGCGCGGGCGAGGTCGGCGCCCTCCGCCTGCCGCTCCGGCCCGTCGTGGGTGTCGTGCGGCACGCGCTCGAGGTCGAGGTCGCGCAGCTCCACCTCGCGGTGCTGCCACTGGAGCCGCCGCACGTCCGTCGCCGCCTGGAGGATGGCGAACTTGAACGCCCACGTCGTGAACCGGCTGCGCCCCTCGAAGGTGTGCAGCTTGCGCAGGAGCGCCGTCATCGCCTCGTCCGCAGCCTGGTTGACGATGACGTCGACGGTTCCCGGGGAGGCGTCGGGCAGCGCCGAGCGCATCCGCCACACCTGGTGGGCCGCCGCCCGCACCATGAGGTCGTGCAGCGCCCGCATCGCCGCCTGCTGGTCGGCGCCTGACGACGACAGCGCCGAGACCCAGTCCTCCGGCACCCCGTCATCGGCCGGGGGCCGTGTCGCGCCCTGATCCGAGGGTGCCAGGAGGCGTTCACGGCCGATGTCGCTCACCACGGACTCGATCCGTCGTCGATCGGCGACAGGATCCGCGCCGCCAGCCGCGGTGGGCAGCCGGCGTCGACGAGCGACAGCAGCGCGTGCAGGTCGGTCCGGGTCCGGGCGAGCGAGTCCGCCAGGACCCACGGGAACCCGGCCTCGTGCAACCGGCACGCCCGCCAGGCGACGACGTCGACCGGTGGGCCGCCCGGCTGGCACGCCGCGGGGGTCTGGGTCTGAGGGGTGGTCATGCCCTGTTCGCTGCGCGGGGCCCCACCGGTCTTACCCACGTCCTCGACGCCGGTAAGGCCACCCACCCGCAACACCACCAACACGATGTCAGCCTCCCACCCAGCTCCCGCCCTGTCAGGCGGCGCCGGCCGGAGGGCACTTCGCACCAGGAGGTCATCATGGCCACGATCGACACCCACAGAGCAACCGAGGCGACGCAGCGCATCCACGGCGACCCGGCACACCAGGCGTTCGTCGTCCTTCGGGCAGCGTTCGTCGTCGCGCCGATCCTCTTCGGCCTCGACAAGTTCACCAACCTCATGACGGAGTGGGACCGCTACCTCGCACCGGCCCTCTCCGACCCGCTGCCGTTCTCACCGCAGCAGGCGATGTATGCCGTCGGCGTCATCGAGGTGGTCGCCGGACTCGTCGTCCTGCTCCACCCGCGGCTCGGAGCGCTCGTCGTCGCGGCCTGGCTCGGCGGGATCATCGTCAACCTCCTGCTCATCCCCGGCTTCTACGACGTGGCCCTGCGTGACGTCGGGCTCCTGCTCGCCGCCGTTGCGCTGCAGCGACTCTCGACCCGGTACGACGCGCACGGGCTGCTCTGGCCGCTGCGCAGGGGCTGACCAAGCTCACCCCCATCGCGCGTGGCGGGGTGGTCAGCCGGTCGTGACCTCGTCGGGCATCGAGAAGCCTGCGGTCGGCGACGGGTCCAGCCGGTAGGCCCGAAGGGACCGGGACATCGAGTCGAAGACCGCGACGTTGCCGGCACCGTTGTTCGTGTAGCGCGTCGTCGCGACGCCGAGCTGCTGGCCCTGCCACGCCGCGTCGTCGGCGCCGAGGAACTGCACCTCCCAGCCGAACTGCTCCTTCTGCACCCGGATGAGCTCCCGGGTCCTGTCCAGCGTGTACTCGTGCGACGAGTTCTCGTGCCCGTCGGTCACGACGACGAACAGCACCCGGCCGGGGCGCTCCGCCTCGGGGAGCGCGGCCAGGTCCTCGCCGGTGCGGACGACCTCCATGCCCACCGCGTCGAGCAGCGCCGTCATGCCGCGCGGTTCGAGCTCGAACGTGAACGGCGTGTCCCGCATCCGCTCGACCGTGTCGAACCGGTCGTCGAACTGGGCGAGCGTTACCGTGAAGCGGCCGTCGAGGGCGAACTGCTCCTGGACGAGCGTCGTGATGCCGGCCTGGGCCTCGTCGCGGACGCTGCTCATGCTGCCGGACCTGTCGACCACGAGGGTCAGGTGGGTGTAGTCGGGGTTGGTCATGGCGTCCTCCTTGAGTGAAAAGCAGTGGGGGAGCGGGCAGTCGGCGCGTTTCCGGGCCGGTCGAGTTCAAGTGTGCCAATGACCACTGACAGCCACCGGGCCTCGCGGGTGGGTGTGGCATTCGTGCACCCGGGTGGCCGCGCCCGCGCGCGCGGCCACCCGAGGCGAGCGGACGGCATACGAGAAGTCAGGTGAGGGACACCGTCACTCCACCGGAGAACATCGAGTCGTGCAGCTCGATCGACGCCGGCTTCCGGCCGGACATCGTCCTCATGGACGTGCGGATGGCGCGTCAGGACGGCATCACGACGACGGCGGCACTGCGACCGCGTCGGGTTGGTCTGACCGCTGAGGTTCGGTGGTTGCGCCGATCGGCGCTATTCGTTGGCGGAGTGGCCCGTTCGCTCGCCGAGGGGCGTTGTCAGTGGTCACCTCTAGGGTGGAACCAGTCGTTGAAGGAGAGATCGATGGACGAGCAGGAGACACCCGTCACGCCGTTGCGTGGGGTGCTCACCGCCGCTCGTGACGGACTGTCCGGCATCGCCGAGCTCCTGACCTCACTCAGTTCTGCCGACCTCGCCGAGGTCATGACCCTGGCCGACGAGGTGAAGTCTCAGGCAGGGGCCGCGCAGGTGCGCGTGACCGCCGAGGCCGCGCACCGTGGGGAGTTTGCGTCAGCACGCCGAGGTGACGGCTCCGTGCACGCCTGGGTGCGCGAGCACGCCCCCTCACTCCGTCAGGGAGGTGCCGGTCAGGTGGCGCAGCTCGCGCAGGACGCAGCCGCCTCGACTCCGGGCGGCCTGTGGTCACACGGCGGGCCTGAAGCCGGCCCCTTCGCCGACGAGACCCGTCCCGAAGGCATCGTGTGGCGGCGAGTGGTCTCGGGGGAGGTGGGCGTCGGGCTGGCGCTGACCGCGTTGCGTGAGGTCGCCCGCATGAAGGACCTCCTCGTCGAGGAGGCCGTTCCCACCGTGACCGGCGCGATCCTCGACCTCGGTGTCGAGTGGGGGCAGGCCCACGCTCGCAAGCTCCGCCCCCGACTCCTCGCGATGTACGGTCTGGAGGGCGAGCTCGACAAGGCCCACAAGCGGTTGCGCGCCGGCGCCTACCTGTCCTCTCCGTCCGTCGCGGAGGGCGACCTGACGGAGTATCGGATGGCCATGACTCCCGAGCAGGCCGCTCGGCTCGAAGCGGCGATCGGCCCCCTGTCGAAGCCCGCCCCGAACCCCGAGACGGGTGAGATCGACCTCCGCTGCGCGGGCCAACGGCGGGTGGAGGCGCTCGCGTCGGTGCTGGCGGCCGCGGCCTCCGAGGACGCGGTGGCCGCCGAGCCGGGTGGAGCCGCGACGGTCGTCCACGTCTCCACGTCGCTGGCGGATCTGCTGGCAGGACTCTCGGGCGTGAACGGGACCGAGGGCGCCGGTTCGGTGATGGGGTCCCGCGCCCGCGACACGATGCTCGCCCCCTCCGTCGTGCGGCAGATGGCGTGTGACGCCGACGTCGTCCCCGTCGTCCTGGGCGCCGCCGGTGAGGTGGTCGACCTGGGTCGCGCCACTCGGCTGTTCACCCGCGGACAGCGCCGGATGCTGTGGCACCGCGACGGGTCGTGCACGTTCCCGGGGTGCACCGCGCCGGCGGCGTGGACCCAGGCGCACCACATCGTCCACTGGGCCGACGGCGGCCCCTCGGATCTCGGCAACGCTGCCCTGCTGTGCCAGCGTCACCACACCCAGGTCCACGACCGTCGCCTCATCGCGACCGTGCATCCACCGGACGAACACGGTCGGTCCGTCACGTGGGACCTGAGTCGTGGAAGCTACGACAGGGATCTCGCGGAACGGCTGAGGGAGTTCGCGCGAGCACGCGCACCGTTGAAGGGCGGCCGTCACCGAAGGCACCTCGACACCGGTCCTCCGGAAGGGTGGGCGTCTGCCATACCGGATTCCGTGCTGTGTGAGCTGGCCGACGACTTCGAGGCCGATCATCTGGCTCTCCTTGCCGAGGAGTCCAACAACTGGGTCATGCCCGCCTGATCGGCGGTGGTGTCGCACCCTCTCAGGTGTCGTGGTGTCGCGCCGGAGGCAGGAGTGTGGCTTCGAGGGTGTGCTGCACCCAGTGCACGAACCGGTCCTCGTCCCACCCGAGCTCGTCGACCAGCATGCGATGCATGGCAGGCCCGGTCAGGGCCCACACGGTCGCAGCGCCCTCCTCGACGGTCAGCCCCTCGCGGAGGGGACCGTTGCGGGCCACCCACTCCACGAACCGGGTGAGGTTCGCAAGACGCGTCTGGTGCATCTGGCGGTGCTTCTCGGCGATCTCAGGATCGACGAGCGCCGCCGACATCATGACGTCGTCGATGGGTCGGGCCGCGTTGGAGCGAGGGACGATGTCCCGGGCGAACATGGCGATCTGGCGCCGCTGGTCGGTCTCGGCCTCCACGGCTCTTGGCCCCTCCTGGTCGAGGACCCGGGGACTGTCGGGCTCGCCCGTGACGGCGTAGTTGAGGACCTCGATGAGCAGTCGGCGCTTCGTCGAGAACAGGAGGTAGACGAGGTCCTCACTCACCCCGGCCTCGCCGGCGATGGACGCGACCGAGGTGCCGGGATAGCCCTGTGCCACAAAGAGCTTCGTCGCCGCATGCAGGATGGCCACCCGGTTCGCCCGTGCCTTCGCATCGCGGGCCGCGGAGCGGTAGGGACGCCTCTTGACAGGTTCGCTCATCGGGGGGGACTCTAGTCAGAGATTCATTCGGGTGCCACCCGAACCAATTGAAGGAGATGCCATGAGCGTCGGGTACGCGGTCGCCTACCGTCTGGGAATCCGCCCGTGGGAACGAGCGGGATCGGCGGCGCAGGCGAGCTTCGATGCACTGCTCGACCGCGAGGAGGCGGAGCGCCCGCGCCCACCCGGTCGCGCGCTGGACCTCGGGTGCGGCCGGGGACACAACACGGTGACGCTGGCTGGGCGCGGTTGGGACGCCGTCGGGGTCGACAACATCCAGCGAGCTCTCGACGATGCCCGTGCGAGCGCGCCCGCAGGCGCGAAGTTCGTCCAAGGGGACGTCACCGCACTCAGCACGTCCACGTTGGGAACGTTCGACTTCTTCCTCGACGTCGGCTGTTTCCACGGCTTGTCGAAGGAGCAACAGGCCGCAGAGGCCCGTGGGGTCACGTCGCTGGCGAACCCCGGAGCCACGCTGCTCATGGTCGCGTTCAGCCCGCACGGACTGCCCTTGCTCCCGTCGGGTGTCACCTCCGAGGACGTCGCCACTGCGTACGCAGGTTGGGCCATCGAGTCGGTCGAGCCGGCCGACACGACCGGGATGCCCAAGCCGTTGAGGCGCACCGCCCCGCAGTGGTATCGCCTGCGCCTGACGTGATCGCGGGTGACCCCGGACGCGTGATCGCGGCCGACGGTGCCCCGACCTAGCATGGCCGTCATGTCCCAGCCGTCCGGAACCGCGCCCGTCGATCGCGTCAGGCTCGAGGCGCTGCGGTATGCCGTCAACGACGAGGCCGTTCAGTACGTTGCCATCATGCGGCAGTTCACCTCGGGTCTGTCCGGTCTGCTCTCCGACCAGTCGGCAGCCGAGGTGACGACCCGGCTGTCCGAGGACGGCATCGAGCTCGACGACGACACCGTCGAGGCCCGCCTGTCCTACCTCGTCGAGCACGGCAACCTGGCGCGCAGCCCCCGCGAGACCGAGGCCCGGAGCCTGGCCGACTACCTGCGCAACCGGGCCCGCTACCAGCTCACCCAGCGTGGTGAGCTCGTCCACCGACAGGTGGAGGAGCTGCTCGGTCACTCGGAGTCGGCGCGAGAGGTGAGCAGCGAGATGCTCGGCGGCATCCTGGCGGGTCTGACGACTCTCAGCCGCCACGACCGTGACTCGATCGGGCGCGCAGACCCCGAGGCGCTCGCCCGCGACATCGGCACCGTCTTCGCCCAGTTCGACCGGCTCGTCCACAGCACCCGCGAGTTCTACGCCTACCTCACGCAGGTGCTCACCCGCTACGACCTCGACCGCGACGAGTTCCAGGCGTTCAAGACCGCCCTCGTCGACTACCTCCAGCGATTCGTCGACGAGGTGCAGCGGCACATGCCCCAGATCGCCGACACGTATGCGTCGGTTGCGCCGCTCATCCCCGCCCTGTGCGAGCGAGCCAACTCCGGCCAGAGGCTCCTCGACCTCGACGGCACCACCGCCCGCCGCGCGACCGGCCTGTCACCCGAGGACTGGCCGAGCCTGCACGCGTGGTTCGCCGGTGGTGGTGGACGCAGCAGTGACGCCGACGTCGTGCGCCAGCTCGCGACGCAGGCCATGCGGTCGCTGCTCGCCAACCTGCGCCGGATCGCCAGCAGCGCCGATCGCGAGCACGGCCGCTACGCCGACCTCGTGCGACTGGCGGGGTGGTTCGACACCTCCGCCGACGACGCTGCGCACGCCCTGTGGGCGACGGCCTTCGGTCTCCACCCCTGCCGGCACCTGTCCTTCGTCGCCGACGACCCCGAGCGCCCCGTGTCGCCGACAACGTCGTGGTGGGTGGCTCCTTCTGCCGAGGTGCCACTCATGCTGCGACGCTCGGGCCTGCGCAGCGTCCACGGCCGACCGTCACGCACCGTGGACTACTCGGCGGCGAAGGCAGCACGGGTGTCCGAGCGCGCGGAGTCCGAGCGTGGTCGCGCCGCTGCTCTGGCCGAGCTCGCGAGCCTGCGGGGCCGCATCGACGGCGTGCGACTCAGCGAGGCGGCACGCACCGAGCTGCTCGAGGTGTATGCCGCGTGCCTGGCCCAGGGGGGCGGCTCGCCGAGCGCTCAGGGGCCGTTGACCGCGCCGATCCCGCACTCCGACCACGAGCTCGTCATCGAGGACGCACCGGGGGAGCGGTCGGTGCTGCACGGGCCGAGTGGTCGCCTCGAGTTCGTCGACCGGGCCCTCTCCGTGCGTCGCGTCGGGGAGGCATCGGGCGAAGCATCTGGCGCGCCCACTGCTGCACGCGAGGTCAGTCGCGTCGGGGGCGCTTCGTGACACCCACGACCGTCGAGCGTCCGCGTCTCGCCGACGACCCCATCGAGGTGGCTCAGCGGGTCGAAGCCGCCAGACAGCTGCTCCTCCATCCCTTGATGGCCGCCACCGAGGCGAACCGCTCGACCCTGCGACTCATCCGGCGTCACCAGGCCGAGCTCACCCGCCTTTTCGCCGACGGCGCCGGCTACCGGCTGCACGTCGACCCCAACGGCGCCCGACTCTTCAAGGCCGGGCTCGGCCGCGACTCC
Source organism: Knoellia aerolata DSM 18566 (assembly GCF_000768695.1). GTDB lineage: Bacteria > Actinomycetota > Actinomycetes > Actinomycetales > Dermatophilaceae > Knoellia > Knoellia aerolata. The sequence goes on along the minus strand of NZ_AVPL01000012.1, from coordinate 56,330 downwards.
ACGCGACCGCTGCGGCGGCGCTCGGGTACCCCGTTCACCCCTCGGGCCTATGCGCTCCTCGCCCTTGTCCTCGCCGCGCTGACCCGTTCCAAGTCCCAGCTGCTCGTCGACGAGCTCGTGGCCCAAGTTCGCTCAACGGCGGTCGACGCCGGGATCGACCTCGACCTCGACGGCATCACCGACCGCCGGGCCCTCAACGCCGCCCTGCTCGCGCTCGTCGACCTCGGGATCCTCGTCGAGCGCGACGGCGACCTCGACCACTGGGCCGAGAAGCGCACCCAGTCGCTCCTCGACGTCCGGCGTGAGCTGCTCAGCCTCATGGTGGCGGCACCCCTGTCGTCAGCGACGAGCGCAGGAGACCTACTCGACCGAGCAGCCCTTCCCTCGGCCGTCGGCGGTGCCCGGATCGCCGTGCGCAGACGACTGCTGGAGTCGCCCATCCTCACCGTCGACGACCTCACCGAGGATCAGTCGGAGTGGTGGCGACGCAACCGCAACCGTGAGAGCGAATGGTTCCGCGACCACTTCGGACTGGAGGTCGAGCTGCGTGCCGAGGGTGCCCTGGCCGTCGACCCCGACGACGAGCTGACCGACGTGTCCTTCCCGGGGCGTGGCTCGACCAGGCATCTGGCCCTGCTCGTCCTCGAGGCGCTCACCGAGCAGGCACCCGCGGTGACGTCACCCGGCAAGGCCTGGCACGGCATACCCATCGACAGTGCACGCGTGATGGCGCGCGGGATCGTGAGCCGGTGGGCCGAGGTCCTGCGACGCGACCAGCGCGAGGCGCCGGACGCCGCGGTCGACGAGGCCTTCGCACTGCTCGAGTCGATGGGCCTCCTGCGCCGCAGCGACGATCCGAGATCGATGGAGGTGCACGCGGCGGCGTCCCGCTACGCGCCCGCGCCCGTCATCGTCGAGAAGTCCAGCACGGGAGAGCTCTCCCTCTTCGACACCCAGGACGAGGACGACTGACGGTCATGACTGATCCGAACCGGTTCCGGTTGGCCCGCGGCGGCGTCGTCAACGTGTGGCAGTACGACCGGCAGGTCTTCGACTTCGCCGACGGTCGGCTGCTGCTGCGCGGTGCCAACGGCGCGGGCAAGTCCAAAACGATGGAGATGCTGCTCCCGTTCGCCATCGACGGCGACAAGACCCGGCTCACCGCCTCGGGTCGCCACCACACGAGCCTTCTCTGGCTGCTCCTCGACGGCTACGACGGGCAGGCGCGCACCGGCTACGTGTGGGTGGAGTTCTCGCGGATCCGTGAGGATGGGAAACCCGAGTCCGTGACCTGCGGAGTGGGTCTGCGGGCGACGCAGTCGGCGCGCGCCGCAACGGCGTGGTTCTTCATCTCGCCCCTGAGGGTCGGCGACGGACTCGAGCTCGAAGGTGAGAGCGGGCCCCTCAGCAAGGCGCAGCTCGAGGCCGCCGTCACGGCCGACGGCCGCGGGCACGTCTTCGACTCGGCGGTGCGCTACCGCGAGCACGTCGGCCAGGCCCTGTTCGGTCTGGCCAGTGACCAGTACGACGACCTCCTGCGCCTCATCTACTGGCTGCGCCAGCCCCAGGTCGGCGAGGACATCGACCCCAAGCGGCTGGCCGAGCAGCTCGTCAACGCGCTGCCGCAGCTCGACGACACCGCGCTGCGGGCGGCGGGTGACACCTTCGACGAGCTCGAGGCGTTCGGAGAGGAGATCGAGCGCCGCTCCCGTGCCGCGTCGGCGCTGACGGGCTTCGTCGACACGTATGCCGGCTACGCACGTGCCGCTGTCGCCGACCGGGCCGCGCGAGTCGTGGACGCTGCCGACCAGGTCCGAAGGGTGAACACTTTGCTGCGTAATGCGCGGCGAGAGGGCAGCGAGGTCAGTGACGCGCTTACCGTCGCGGAGGCCGAGCTGACCCGGGCTGAGCAGGCCGGCGCTGCTGCCCGCAACGAGATCGGTGCGCTCGAGAGCGGGCCGGAAGCACGCTCCCGTCTGCGCCTGCTCGAGATGGGCAAGCGCGTCGAGGAACGCGCGGCCGCCGCGGAGGTCGCCGTGCGGCGCCGCGACGATGCGCAGCACAGGGCCCGGCGCTCCGCGGACTCCGCGGCCGAGGACGGCAACGCCGTGGCGCGCGGGTCGGGGGAGATGGCGGCGGCGGTGATCGAGCACGTCGGCACCCTCGGAACGGCCGGGGTGGCCGTCGACACCACGATCCACTCGGTCGCTGCGACGTTGGCGGACGGGCGCGGCTCGCTGACGTGGGAGGACTCCGCGGCAGGGGCGCCCCTCGCCGCCGGGCTGGAGCGGGTGCTGGGCTGGCTCCGCGAGACGCAGACCGCGGTCGGCCAACGTCAGGCTGCGGTTCGGGTCGTGCGCGAGGGACTGCGAGAAGCCGACGAGGCGCGGCAGGACGCCGAGCGGAGCACCACGATCGAGGAGCTGGCCCAGTCGCGTGCCGATGCCGCGAGGGAGTCGGTCGAGGAGGCGGTCGGCGAGCGGGACGGCGTCGAGGAGGCACTGCTCCATGCCCTGTCCACGTGGCAGCAGGCCCCCGTCGCGGAGGCCTTCACCCTCCCCCTGCTCGACCTCGAGGGGCTTGGCCGACTCGAGGGTCTGGCTCGGGCGGCGGTGGCGGGGCGCGTGGATGCGCTCTCCCTGACTCGCGGCCGGGCCGTGACTCGGGCGGCAGAAGCCACCCAGCTCATCGCGACTCTCGAGCGTCAGCGTGCCGAGGTCGAGGCGCAGACCGACCCCCAGCCGGCTGCGCCGGGCTTCGTGCGCGAGCGAAGCGGCGAGGAGTCGGGGGCGCCCTTCTGGCAGCTCGTGGACTTCCGCGCCGACGTGTCGGCTGGGGATCGGGCCGGTGTCGAAGCGGCGCTGGAGGGCGCGGGCCTTCTCGACGCCTGGGTCACGCCCGACGGTGTCGTCGACGGGGATCGGCTCGACGTTCACGCGTTCGCCGGTGCGGAGGACGGGCAGGCTAGGCCGTGGGCGCAGGACTCAGTGACCCTGGCCTCAGTGCTCCAGCCGGACCGTGGCGGGAACGACGCGCTGGCGGTGGCGTCCGACGTCGTCGAGCGGGTCCTGACGGCGGTGCGGGTCTCCGAGCCGGGTGACGGTGCGGTACACGTGGCTGGCCTCGCGGTCGGACGCGACGGCCAGTGGCGATCGGGGCCGGTGCACGGCCGCACCACCAAGGACACCGCCCAGTTCATCGGCGCGACGGCACGCGCTGCCGAGCGCGCCCGTCGGCTCGCCGTTCTCGGCGAGGAGATCCGGGCCACCGTCGCCGTCGTCGACGCGGCGGAGGCCGAGTCCGCCGCGGCTGCTGCAGCCCTCGGTGAGGTCGAACGCTGGCTGGGTGCCCGCCCACCCCACGACGAGGTGGTGCGGGCCTGGGCGACCGTCGATCATCGGCGCGAGGTGCTGCACCGCGCAGAGGTCGAGCAGGTCGAGGCGACCCGCCACGCACATGACGCGCGTGCGCTCGCGGCGAAACGGCATACCCAGCTGGTCGCCCTGAGCGAGAGGCATGATGTCCCCGCCACGTGGGAGGGGCTCGATGCACTCACCGAGCGTCTGGACCGCGCGGCGCGCGACCTCGAAGGCCGCGGCCGCGACGTTCGCGCCGTCAGGGACGGCCTCGGGCGTTGGCTCAGGGCAGCTGCGCTCGCGCGCGAGGACGCAGCGGCGGTGACGCACGAGAGCGACGTGGCCACGGCAGCGGAGGGCGAGGCCCGGGACCTGGCCGGTCAGCACCTGGCGCTTCTGGACGCCGAGGGCGCGTCGGTGCGCGAGCTCGAGAGCAAGCTCGAGGCGGCGCGGCAGGCGGAGAAGGACGCCCTGGCCCGGGCGAAGGAGAACCGGAACGATCGTGACGGCCTCATCGGTCGTCAGGCCACCCTGGTCGAGCGGGCGGAGTCGCTGCAACACCGACTGGACGAGGTGGAGCCGGCACTCGACCGGGCCCGGGCGGCGCTGGGGCAGCTCGACGGGCTGCCCGGCGTCGTGGCAGCCACGGCCGAGCCCGGCGATGTCGACGATGCTGACCACGCCGACGATGCAGAGTCCGCGGGGCTGGTGCTGGGCGCACTCGACGACGTTCGGCTGCGCGAGCTGGCGGGGCGATGGTCCTCCGGTGGCGCCGTGGAGGCACGCACCAACGCGGTGCTGCAGGCGGTCAGTGCACTGCAGGCAGGGGACGCGGCGATCCACGAACCGCGCGTCGTCGACCACGAGGGTGTGCTCGTGGCCCTCGGGCGAGACGAAGCCGGCGAGCACTCAGTGGCGGCCCTGGCGCGGCGCCTCACCGCTGCCGTCACTCGCGACCGTGACCTGCTCAGCGAGCGGGAACGCAAGGTCTTCGAGGACCATGTGCTCGGGCAGCTCGGCGACGCCCTGCGCCACGTGCGGATGCGTGCCGACGAGCTGGTCCAGAGCATGAACGAGCAGCTGCGTGACGTCACGACGTCGCAGGGGATCAAGGTGCGGCTGCGCTGGAAGCAGCGCGACGACCTCCCAGCCGAGGCCGGACGCACACTGACGCTGCTCGGGTCTCCCCTCGGTGCCCTGCTCCCGGGGGAGAGGGCCCAGCTCCAGGAGAGCCTGCACCGTCTCATCTCCGTGTCCCGCGCGGAGTCGCCGGAGGAGCCGTACGCCGTGCACCTTGCTCGAGCCTTGGACTACCGGCAGTGGAACCGGTTCTCCGTCCAGTACCACCGGCCGGAGGCCGGTGACTGGCGCAACCTCGAGCGCCGCACGGCGCTGTCCCAGGGCGAGCAGAAGGTGCTCTGCTACCTGCCGCTCTTCGCCGCGGCCGCCGCACACTTCACGTCCGTTGCGGGTGCTGCGCCGCACGCACCACGCTTCATCCTGCTCGACGACGCCTTCCCCAAGATCGACGTGCGGACCCATCCGCTGCTGTTCGGGTTGCTCGTCGACCTCGACCTCGACTTCGTCATCACGAGTGAACGCCTGTGGGGGACGCACTCGACAGTGCCGCAGCTGGCCATCTATGAGGCCCTGCGGAGTCCCGGCGATCGGGGGATCGCGCAGTACCAGCATCGCTGGGACGGGCGTCAGCTCACTGCCGTGGGTGCGTGACGATGGCCCGGTCCTTGGGCGAGTCCTCGTGGTGGTCTGGGGACCCCCTTGAGGGCGTGTGGCTGCGCATCGCAGACCGGTTGGAGCGCAACGGAATGCGCGCCGAAGGCCGTATCCGGGTGACGGACCTCGACCGACGCGAACGGCACGCGGTGGGCGACCTGCTGGGGCGAACGGTGGCCGCGTCGCAGGTGACGGTGGACCTCGCCGAGCTCGACGAGCGGATGCGCCTGCGCGCCGGGGTGGGGATCGTCGAGGCCGCCGAGACCGTCGTGGGGCGGGCACTCGTCGACCGGCGGGCCCGGGCGGCGCGGCTGGCAGAGCGACGGGCCGAACCGGCGGAGGCCGCGCGATGCTGGGTCGAGGACCACCGGGACGTCGACTGGCCGTGGCTCGAGAAGTGGTTGGTGGCGATGCGCTCGGACGGGGTGCTCGGCCGGGAGCCGCACCCCGCGGCTCTCGTGACCGCGGCCCTCGAGGTGTTGGACCACCGTCGGGCCTTCCTCCCACAGGGAGAGGCGGGGTCCTCGGGTGCTCGGGAGGTGGCCGCTCCGGTGGCCCGTTCGGCGCTCGCGGCTGCCGTCTGCCATGACGCCCATGCCCTCGACGACGATCGCCGCCTGGCCAGCGCCGTCCTTCGAGCGGTCGCATCAGCAACTGGATCCGTGCCACCCACCGATGCGCGCGACCGGCGCGAGCTCTGGGACCGCCTCGGCGTCGTGACCGATCTCGTGTCGTCGACCTGCTTGGTCTGGGGGCTGGCCGTGGAGGTCGGCGGGAAACGGGGCGGTCCTCGGCCTCTCGACACAGCGAAGCCCACGCACGTGACGTGGTGGGACGTGAAGTCCGGGATGCGGGTCTCGCCGGCGGGCAGAGTCCTGGTCTGCGAGAACCCGAGCGTTCTCGAGGCGATCGCCACGGCCGAGCTGGACGTTGCCGTCATCTGCACGAGCGGGCGACCGAACCTCGTGACTGCGCAGGTGCTCGCGCACGTCGCCGAGTCGACGGCACCGATGATCTACCACGGCGACTTCGACTGGCCGGGGCTCGCGATGGCCACCGACGCCCTGCGTCGGTACGGCGCGCAGCCCTGGCTGATGGGGGCCGAGGACTACCAGGGCGTGCCCGGATCCCTGTCGCTCAAGGGTTCGCCGGTCGAGTCACCATGGGACCCCGAGCTGGCCGCTGCGATGCGGCGGCGGGACGTGGCCGTTCACGAGGAGGCCGTCCTGGATCGCATCCTCGCCGAGCTGCGCACCGGCTGGCGGACGGCATACGGAAAGGCCTGAAACGGCACGACGCGCCGCCCCTTGGTGAAGCGACGCGTCGTTGGTTCGGTTCAGGTCTACGGACGCACCCGGATGGTCACCGTCGTGCTGCTGACGTTTCCGCTCGGGTCCGTCGCCTCGAAGGTGACGGTGTAGACGGCACCCTGTCTGGCGCGCACCTCGACCTCGTCGTCGGAGACCTCCCGAATCTCGGCCCTGTGGCCCGTCGCCGCGACGTCGGTGATCTCGACCGTGACCTCGCCGCCCGAGTTGTCGGTGGCCACGATGTCGAACGTCACCGGCACCCACCTGTTGTTCGGCGGGAAGACGGTACTCGGCGAGGCGGTGACGTTGAGTTCCGGCGCCGTCTCGTCGAGGTCGAGGCCGATGATCACCGGGTCATGGTCGCTCGAGCGCCACGGGTCGGGCGCGTAGAGCGCGTCCTGTGCCGGCTTCTTGAACGTCATGTCGTAGTCGATCAGACTCGGCTCGTCGGAGTTGATGTGCCAGGCGCCGGCACCCGTGACGTTGTCAAGGAGCCCGGTGTTCGCCATCGCATAGTCGAGGTAGCCGAGCTGGCCGTCGAAGACGTAGGAGTACGCGTTCTCGCCCTGGTACTCGAAGAGCAGGTCCGAGTAGCCGGCCGCGCGGAGCGTGTCGATCGGGGCCTCCTTGTCGTAGGAGTTGAGGTCGCCGATGATCAGCTCGTTGCCGGCTCCCTGACCCGTCGGGTCAGTGGCCAGCCACTTCGCCAGCGCGGCTGCGGCCTTGGTCCGGGTGATGTTGCAGTTGCCCGCGCCGTCTCCCGTGTCGGGGTCGCCCGCGCAGGCCGAGCCCTTCGACTTGAGGTGGTTCACGACGACCGTGACCTCACCATCGGTCTGCAGGTCGGTGAAGGTCTGCGCGAGTGCCGGACGGTTGAAGTCGGTGTCGAAGTCCGGGTCGACACTGGAGTCGAGCACGGCGTGGTCACCGACGGGGGCCACCTCAGCGGGCTTGTAGATGAGCGCCGTGGTGATGACGTCGGTTCCGAGCTGGCCGGTCTCGATGACTGCGTACGTCCCGGCGCCGACGACCTCGTTGAGTGCTGCCACGAGGGTCTTCAGTGGGGTGTCGTCGGCGCTGTTCTCGATCTCGATGAGGCCGAAGATGTCGGCGTCGATCTCCGCGAGGGCCGCGACGATCTTCGCTTCCTGGCGCTCGAACTCGACGGCGTCGTTTGCACCTCGCGAGTTGAGCGTCGTGAAGTAGTTCAGGACGTTGAAGCTCGACACCGTCGTGGTGCCGCCGACCTCGGGCACGCCCTCGGCAGCGCGCGGGTCCACGGACTGGTAGTCGGCGTCCTGGGTCGGCTGCACCGCCCACGTGTCGAAGCGGTAGTCGAGCACTCCGGTCGCGTTCGTCACGAGGTCGCCCCCCCGGAACGAGTTCGCGAGGGTGAACTCGTCACCGTTGGGGTGCAGCGCCGGGTCGGGGTTCTCCTGGCTGCGCGCGTCGTCGAGGGTGATCGTGTCCCTGGCGTTGGCGGCTGCGAGAGCGATGGCTTCCGGTCCCGGCTCGACCACCGCGGTGGGCGTCATGTGACGCTCGGTGCCGAGCGTGACGGTGCCGAAGCGGCCGAACTCGAAGAACTCCAGGATCGAGAGGGACTGCGGCAGCGTCACGCGCATTCCCTCGAGCGGCTCGTAGTCCGCAGCGTCCATCGGGAGCGTGATCTCGGTCGGGGCCGGCAGGGTGACGTCGCTGGCGCACACGGACGCGGCGGTCGCGGTGACCTCGGTCATGCCGAAGAACTCACTCACCGTGCCGAGCACGTGGACCTCGTCGCCCAGGCTGACGTCGACGCCGCCGGGCGCGAAGACGAAGATTCCGTCCGAGGTCGCGTCATTGCTGTCGCCCGCATCCTGCAGGTAGTAGCCGTCGAAGCCGCCGGTCTGGAAGTCCGCGACGACGACACCCTCGATCTCGACCGTCTGGCTGGCAATTGGTGATGAGCTGCCCGGGCCCTGCACGGACCCGATGGTGACGGCGGCGGCTTCGCAGTTCGCCTCGGTCGGCGGCTCGACGACGATGGTCGTCGCGTTTTTGGCGCCGGGGGTGTTCACGGCTTCGCCGTCGACGAGCGTCCCCTCGTTGCCGGGGATGCCCGCGAGGTCGAAGTCGTTGCGCACCCAGTCCGCGGCGGCGTCCGTGTCGGTGCCGTCGGGGATACGCGATGCTCCTCCCGGAGCGAAGGCCTGGCCGTCGTACCCGACCCCGAGGGTGACGCCACCGTAGGTCCGGTCGCCGGCGCCACCGTCGTTGACTGCGACGGAGTCGACGAGGGTCGCGCCAGCGGGCAGCTCGACCGTCCCGTCGTCGTTGGCGTCCAGGTCGTCACCGACAACTCCGGCGAAGCCGGCCACGAGGAGGAGCGAGAGGGTGCCGTTCTCGAGGTCGTTGGCCGCGAGGGTCCTGAGCGAGCGACCGTCGGCGTCGGGGGCGGAGAACGTGAACACACCGTCGACCGTGCCGAACGCGGGAGCGGGGGCCGTATCACCCTCGACCTCGAGGACGGCGTAGGTCGACAGGTCCGTGCCTGCCGGCGCCAGCAGCTCCAGGTACTCCACGTCGGTGCCGGTGGTGCTGGCCGAGAACTCGTTGAGCACCGGTGTCGCGGGCTCCACGTCGCCGCAGCTGGACACGTGGGCGCCGAGCCCGTCGAAGGTGTCGGTCGCAAAGCCGGCCCACTGCGTCGCCGGGTCGAACGCGTCATTGGTCACGGTGTCACCGACACACACCGTGGCCGCGCGGCGCAGGGTGTTGTCCGCTGTCGAGGTGAGGCCGGTGCCCCACTCGGTGCCCGGGTCGACTCCGACCTGGCCCAGCGAGTCGACGACGGCGGTGCCGTGCCGCAGCGTGAGGGCGTCGTCACCGTTGAACAAGCCAGCGCTGCTCGTCTGGTCGGCGACCGCGAGCACGGCCGGCCCGGCCGAGGCATGCGCCAGGACGAACACGTCGCCGGGAGCGACCGAACCGGTGAGGTTGATGGTCAGGCCGGCGGTGGGGGCGCCGTTGGAGAACTGCTGCAGGGAGTAGCCGCCGGCCGAGAGGTCCACGGCGGCGCCGGTCGGGTTGTAGATCTCGATCGCCTTGTTGTTCGACGAACCCTCGACGTACTCGCTGATGATCAGCTCGGTCGGCGGTTCGGCGGCGTTGGCCGGGCCTGCGTGCACCCCCATGGCGAGCAGTCCCGAAGCAGCGAGGGTGGCAGTGACACGAGCGACAGAGCGATGCATCGGAGGACTCCCCGTTCCACAGCACGGTGCCGCCGTTGGCTCCGAGACGTCGAACCCTACGGGAGTGCGAGTTCCTCCGGAAGGGTCACTTCGCAGAAGCCGGAACGCCGGCGGACGGTCGGGCCCCTACCGTCCCGCGAGCCGGGCAGCGGCGACCTCCGGAGTCTCCGGTTCATGGCGAGCCGGGTGCGCGGGAAGGAGCGCATCGAGATCCATGACGTCCTCCGCCGCCAGACGCCGGAGCATCGCGTCGAGCTCCTGCCTCGGGTTTGCGCCCGGGCGATCATTCGTGCCTTCAACGGACTCATCCGTCCCGTTGCCCGGGCCGGCCCCTGCCATGGGCAGATAGCCGGCGGCACGCAACGCCTTGAGCACCTCGCCGCTGGCCACCGTGGCAACCGCGACGGTCGGGACCACCGACAGCAGGCCCAGCTTGCGCAGCTTGCGGTCGGCCACGATCTGGGCGAGCAGCTCGACGTCCTCACTGCGCAGCACGGCGCGACCGTCGAACACCCGGACGGAGCCGTGACGCCGGCTCACGTCGGCCAGCAGGTAGGTCAAGGGTTGGGGAAGCGTCCCCCGTGACACTGCGGACAGTCGGGTCTCGAGGTCCTCCGCGCGCGCCCCGGCGTCGAGAGCGCGCCGTACCGACGCCGTCGAGAACCGCCACGTCGCGGCCCCGCCACGCCCTTCACGGTCGGCACACGAGTCGAGCAGCGCACTGAGCTCCCCGGTCGGCGGGCCGGTGACGACAGCGGTCAGGTCGGAGCCGAACGTCGCTTGTGCCACGGGCTGCGGCAGGAGCGAACCGACCAGTCGGACGAGGCCGGTCTCCGCGTCCTGCGGCCCATTCTGAGTCCCGTCCGGCGAACCGCCGGTCGGGGCACCGAAGAGCTCGCGCAGCACCGCCGTGGCTGCGCCATGAGCAACAAGGCCGAGCATCCGCGCCTCCTCGGCGATGACGCCGAGCGAGGGTTCCACCTCGACGAGCCACAGGGGATCGGGCAACGTCCTCGTCACGGTTCGACCCCACCTGTGCCGGTAGGTTGCGGAGCTCACCTCCTCGACGACGAGCGCGCGGTGCTCGAAGTGGTCCAGCGGCCGCAGCCACGTCATCAGCTCGCCCATCGCCGAGTCGGTGACGCCTTGGCCATCCGCGATGCGAAGCCACTCGGCCAGGGTCGACATGCGGGCATCGGTGCACCGGTCGCAGGCGCGCTCCGAATCGCCGACGGCAAGTGCCGAACCGTCGAGCCCTCGGGCCAGGGTCGGCGACCAGCCCAGGAAGGGCCATGCCCTCAGGAGGGTGACCGTCCGAGTGCCGGCGTCGAGATCACGCCACTCGCGTGTGGACTCTCCCCACGCATAGCCGGTGTGGTCCCACACGAGCAGCTGCGCGGCATACGCAAGGTCGAGAACGAGCCGCACCATCTGCGACTCGATGCGGCACACCTTGCCGACCCGGCTCACCTCCCGGGCGCCGATGCCCCCGTGACGCAGCGGCGTGAGCGGTCGGTCGCGGACGTGGTCCAGAATCGTGATGCTCGCCTCGGCGAAGGTCTGCAGCGCCGCCGCCGACTCGCGCGCCACCATGTGAGGGCTCGCCTCGCTCGTCGGAGGGACCGGCTCGTGGCGGTCGAAGGGGAGTCCATGCCCCCGCAGGACGACCACCACCTCGGCGGGGACCGAGAACTCGTAAGGCGTGTATCCGGTCAACACGATGCCGGCCTCTGCGCCCGCCCGCACCGCATCGGCAAGCCCCGTGAGGCGTCGGCGGTGGAGCGCGGGGTCGGACTCTGCGTCGTGCGAGTCGATCTCGGCAAGCAGCGCGTCGCGCTGCTCGTCGGTGAGCCGACCGACGCGCTCGCGCACCGCAACCGGGTCACCGAAGGCTGCCCCGAGGCGGTCGACGAGCTCCGCCTTGGTCCCGTTCCAGGGCAGCCGCCAGATCTGGAGTATCAACCTGAGGACCGCCACGGTGAGGGCGTCGAGAAGTCGCCTCGAGGGGGTGCCCGTGCCCTCCGGCAATGCAAGGACGTCGCTGATGCCCGGTGCCGCGTGGACGTGCTGCTCGTCGAGCCACACGAGCGCCGACGCCTCGAGCACGCGGCACCAGTGACCCACCTTGGTGAGGTGGTCGGCCGGGCTGGGCCCGGCGTCGAGCATGGCGGCGATCCTCGCGAGCGGCGCATCGCCACCCAGGATGAGCAGGGCGGTGAGGACCTGCAGTGCCGGTTTGGGGCTGGCGACGAGCGCGGACGCCAGGCTGCGGCGAGTGGCCAGCCGCCTGGCGACGGCCGTGAGATCGTCGGGAGGAGTTCCGTGCAGGACGTCCGCTCGGTTGCCCAGCACCGTCGCGAGGTCACGCTGGTCCAGGCGCGCGAGCCAGCTCACGAAGGCGTTCATGGTGGCCATCCTGCCCGCCGTGTCCGCCAGATCGCGTCACGGTGTCGCCGCCTCGAACATCGCCTTCCGAGCCCGGCGCAGCAGCCGCAGGGGCGGCCGGTGCTGAGTGCGACGCGAGAGGCGACCGAGGCCTTGGAGCGGTCCTCGGTTCAGCGTGTGTGGGCGCTCAGCGACGACGAGCTGGGGTCGGCCGTGGGGGAACTCGGTGCGTTGAGCGCCAATGTCGAGGCCCACCTGTTCGCCGTCGTCGCCGAGGCGCGCCGTCGCGGACTGGGCACGGCCGACGGGTGGGGTCCCACCGACTGGACCCGCGCGATGGCTCCGCAGCTGGCCAGTCGTACCCACGCCGACCTCGACGTCATGGGTGCAGCCGCCGACGAGCCGCGACTGAAGGAGGTCACGGACGCGGTCATGGATGCCGCATCCTCGGCTGACGATCGGGTGGGCGCCGCGCAGGGTGAAAGTGGGACTGCCGGAGTTGGGTACTTGCCGCTGGGCAAGGCCGCCCAGATCGTGCGGTTTCACCGCAGCGTGCGGGGACTGGCCGACGCGACGGAGCTGGAGGGGGTCACCGAGGTGCTGCTGCACAGCGCACGGGGCGCCGACGGGCTCGGCGAGCGGCAGCTGGCCACGGCGATCCGGTACGCGGGCCAGGTGCTGCGACCCGACAAGGAGGCAGAGGATGACGCTGACCGTCGTCGGGCGCACCGCTCGCTCATTAAGGGCAAGGGGCCGCTCGGCCTCGCGCGATACATCCTGCTGCTCGACGAGGAAGGCGCTGCCATCGTCGACGCCGCCGTCGACGCGCTCGCGAAGCCGCGGCGAGACGAGGACACCGGTGAGCGGGACCCTCGCACCCCGGCCGCACGCCGCGCCGACGCCCTTCTCGACCTCATCCAGCGGGCGGTCGGCGCCCCGGACGGTGTGCCTCGACAGGCCAAGACGAGTGTGTCGTTGACGATCGACTACGAGACCCTCGCAGGGAGGTGCCGGGGCGCGGGAGTCACGATGGAGGGCGAGGTTCTCACGCCCGCCACGGTGCGCCGCCTCGCCTGCGATGCTCTGATCATCCCCGTAGTCCTCGGCTCCCGTGGAGAGGTGCTCGACCAGGGTGAGGCGCAGCGGCTGTTCACCCGTCCGCAGATCCGCCACCTCTGGCTGCGCGACGGCGGATGCACCTTCCCCGGATGCTCCAAGCCGGCGGCCTGGACGGATGCGCATCACCTCGTCCACTGGGTCGACGGCGGTCCGACGGACATCGGCAACGCCGCGCTCCTTTGCCGGGCGCACCACACGGTCGTCCACAGCAACCGATACGCGGGCCGGGTCGTGGAAGGGGCGCGCGGTCCACGCGTCGAGTGGGACCTGTCCGTCGACTCCTATGACCGTGCGGCCGCTGAGGTCCCGCATCGGGCTGGCACCCGCCGACGACAGTGACCCTGCCCCGCACCCCGCCACGGCGGGGTCGTCGGCGTGGCGCGATCCTGCGTCGACTAGCGGCTCTCGGCACCCTCAACGGCGTTGGGGTCCTCAGGGTCGGGCGCATCCTCTGGGTCGCTCATGGATTGGACGGCACGCAGGATCGCTGGGGCGCTCGGTTGCGTCTGAGGGACCTCCCACGACTCCCACGGCCCGAGGTCCTCGGCGAACGGTGTCCGCCACGCGCAGTGCCCCAATGTCGCGATGACGAAACGGTCGAGCGACATGCCGTACCTGGTGGCGCGACGGTTGAACTCTGCATAGAGGGACTCCGGCATGCCGGCGACGACGAACGACACGACATCGCCCGCGTCCCAAGCCGCAGCATCGTCGAAGACGTGCGCCCGTGAATGCTCCGACAGGACATCGTGCAACAGCTCGATCAGCGGGCTCACCGGCGTTCGGAACAGCTCGGGATCCTCGATCAGGCCGTGGCTGACGGCTCGGTTGAGCTCGGCCTCGCGGTTCGGCTCCGCGACGTCCGACCACCACGCTTCGTCACGGATGTGTCTGCCCAGGATGGCCCGCACCCGCTGCTCCTGTGCCGGGGTGGAACCGACACCGTCGGACAGCGCCTCGATCCGCACCCGTCCGCGTTCGACGGTGAGCGCCAACAACGCCCCGGCTGGGACGTCGGGCATCCACCCCGGCGGCCCCACGAGGGCGGGGTGCCCGAACTCGGCGGCGGTGAGCGCGCCGCCGGTGACCAGGGGAATTGGGTCCAACGCGGCGCACACGAGGAGGGGCAAGAGCGAGACGTTGGTCCACAGGTCCGTCCGCCCGGTCGTCGCGGCCTCCACCCTATGGGTGAGCGTCTGTCCGTCGAGGACGTCGAGCAACCGGCAGATCCGGCCGTCCGGCATTCCCACCAAGAGAGTCGTGGACATGACCGTGTCGATCAGCCTCTCCCTCGTCACCCGGGCATCCCGAAGCTCGGTGCGCAGTCGTCGCGCGAGCCAGTCGATCGGAAGTGGACCCGAGGCCAGGACGCGAAAGGCCGTCGACAGCAGGTCATGGGGCGCGAAATCGTCGGCTTCGTGATTCATCCGAACACTCTGGCCGATCGCTGCGGCGCACCCGCTGAGTTGTCCACAGGCTTGGACGTGCACCGAGGCTGAAGTGCGCAGTGCCGCAACGCCATCGGATCCGATCCTCGTGCGACCTCCATCATCCCAACGCAGCAAGATGTTCGGGGTCAGTTCTGGTAGAGCCGCGCCCTCGCCTCGGCCACGGTGAGGTTGGAGGGTGTGCCCTGGATGGTCACCGTGTCCGGGATGGTGATCCAAGCGCCCCCGTCGACCCGGAAGCGGCCGGAGTACGTCGCGTTGATCTGGACGGGCGCGACCATCTTGCTGCGGTACGTGTGGATGACGTCACCCGTGGGGTGCGGTCCGCCGAGGGTCTTGACCGGTCCGAGGGCCTCGCCGTCGCCAAAGATGTACGTGGCACTGACGAAGACCGGCTCGATGTCGACTCGGCGCCCCACCAAGGTCGTCGAGTCCGGCTCGCCGGGTTCGAAACCTCGGGCCGGCCACCTCAGCTCGTAGTACGTCGGCAGGTTCACCAGCGTCGTCAGCCCGACGGGCTGGATGGACGCTGTCGGTCTGGCGAACGTCGTCTTGTGGAACTCATCGAGAATCATCCGCATCGTCAAAGCGTTGTTCGCCCCTGGCACTAGGGAAGCTAGGCACGTGTAGTCGATCCGGTCCCAGGTGGCACCAGCGACGGGGGAGCCGGTCCGGTCCACTTCCATCCGCCACACCCAGACGGCGGGTCCCGCGGTGGCACCGACGGTGCGACCTCCGTTGCATACGGCGAACTCGGAAGTGCAGCTTGGCTGGCTGGGGTTCCCCAGCCCCGGTGGCGCGGTTGTGCAGTACGACGTTGAGGCGAACTTGTACCAAGGCGGTTTGCTTGGAGCGGTGGCCGAGCCATGAAATGCGGCGCCGAGCGTTGCCAGGTCCTGGGCTGACAAGCCGTTGACCACCGAACCATCGTCGTCGGTCTCGCCCAAGAAGGAGGGATCGTCAGCGGCTGCGGGCCCTACCCCTAGGAACGAGAAGAGCAACAGGCCACACGTTAGGACTGCGGCGCGGCCAGACCTTGCATTACCCATTGCTCCCCCTTTCGACTGAGCAAAGCGATCCGGACGGCCGAACTGGCTTTCTGCGACTCGACGACCTTCCCAGACGAATCCACAACGCTGACGGCGTTTTGGGCGAGCGTAAAACTCACGCGGTACTGGCCAAGTGAATCAGCGCCCAAGGACTTGACGTCTCTTAAGGGTTTGAACGGGGCGGGCTTAACGCGCTGACCCTTCGCCGCGTACTGCACCGGGTTGTCGGCCAGATTCGAACAACTTCGACATGACGGTGAAGAAAGCGCCGGGATGAGGCTGGGATTCGGAGTCATGAAGGCTTCATTCACTCGGTCGAACCAGAAGCGCACGAAGGCGATGGCCCCGGCGTCGGTGTTGGCGCGTGCTGCTGCGGGGATATTGATCGAGGCGGTCGTGCTGGGGCTGGGCGTTGCTGTCACCGATGGCGACGCGCTGCTTGCTGCAACCGAGGGAGTCGACGGGCTCGTTGCCGTGGGACTGGCACTTGGCTCTTCCTCGCCACCGTTGCAGCCCGCAAGAGCCAGCGTGACCACGGTCGCTGCGGACACGGCATACGTCATGCGTGCGCGGGTCGTCATCGTGAGGAAACCCCTCCATCGAGCGGTGCCTCGGAGCCGCCCAGGTGCCCCCGAGGCATCAAGTTCTGCCATCAAGGTTAGGGATTCCGCCCGGTTCCGCCACCCCCCAACGGGACCTGACGCCCAGAGACACCCCGGCTCAGCGGCTGACGACCGAGCACGACCAGCACGAACACTCACGTGACCGAGTGTGCCCAGAAACGCGGATTCGACCGTGGAGTTGTCCCCAGGTCGCCGCCCGACTCAGCGCGTCCGAGCCGCAGCCGCGACCGTGCGCACGTCGGCGGGGTCGGTCATCGCCCACCGCACCGTCGCCGTCGCGGCATCCCCGATCGGCCGCGCAAGCATCATCTCCGTGACCGGCAGCCACGGCAGGCGCAACGGCCGACGCGCCCAGCGGGGGAGCAGGGCGACGGCACCGGCAGCGAGGGCGGCATACCCGGCCTTGGCGGCCAGCGGCAGCGGCGGGTGCAGGAGCAGGAAGCGCGCGGCTTCGCGCGACGCGGCCGTGGACTCGAGCTCGGGCCGGTAGGCCTCGATCATCGCGGCCAGCGCGGCCGTCGTCAGCGGCGGATCCACGACGCCCAGGCGCCGGGCCACGACCGCCGTCTGCTCGACGTAGAGGTCGGCCTCGGTCTCCGTGAGCGGCTCAGCTGCATACCGCTGGAACGCGGTGAGGAAGCTGTCGACCTCCGTGATGTGGACCCAGCGGAGCAGGTGCGGGTCGCTCGCGGCATACGGGCGTCCGTCCTCGGCCTTGCCCCGCACGCGCTCGTGGATCGACCGCACTCGCGCGATCTGCGTCTCCGCGTGCTCGATCGTCCCGAACGTCGTCGTCGCGAGGAACTCGCTCGTGCGCTGCAGCCGTCCCCACGGGTCGCCCTTGAAGCCGGAGTGTCCAGCGACGCCGGCCATGGCGAGCGGGTGCAGGGACTGGAGGAGCAGGGCGCGTATCCCGCCGGGGAACATCGCGGCGTCGGCGTGCACACGCCAGACCGGGTCCTCGGGCGTGAACCAGCGTTCGCCTTCAGCGCCCCAGATCACCCGGGCCTTGGCAGCGGCGTCGTCGCCGGCGACCCGCGAACGCAGGGCATGCGCGAGCTGCGTCCGGGCGCGAGCGTCCCAGCGGTCGGGGTTCACGCTCGTGTCGTCGCGGGACGCCATCACTCACTCCTCGGGGCAGATGTGACAAACCCTATACACGATCCCTGACAGGTGGCTGGGAGTGTGCCGAGAGGGACTGTCAGTGGTCGCTGGCAGCATCATCGGTATGGAGATCACGGCAGCCCTCACGCTCGGGCGCCGCCTGCTGCGCGAGCACGGGCTGGGCGACTGGAGCATCCGCACCGACCGCGCCAAGACCCGAGCGGGCGTATGCCGTTTCGGCACCCACACGATCTCCCTCAGTGCTGCGCTCACGCACCTCCACGACGAGGAGGAGGTGCGCGACACGATCCTGCACGAGATCGCGCACGCCCTGGTCGGACCCTTCCACGGTCACGACGACGTCTGGCGCGCCAAGGCCATCGAGATCGGCTGCACGGGCCAGCGCACCGTGCCGTCGACCGCGCCCCGGCTCGAGGGGCCGTGGCGCGGCGTCTGCCCGGAGGGGCACGTCTCCACCCGGCACCGACGGCCCACGCGCGTCCTCAGCTGCTCTCAGTGCAGCACCGCGTTCGACTCCACGTCGGTGATCTCGTGGACCTACCGCGGGCGGCGGGTCGCCATGGGCCAGGCCTACCGCGCCGAGCTCGAGGCACTCACCGGTCGCGTCACGGTCGGCGCGTCGACGGCGCCGGCCGCACCGGCGGCTCCCGCACTCGCGCTCGGGTCGGTGGTGCGTATTGTCACCGCCGGTCCGCTGCGTGGCTCCGTCGGCGAGGTCGAGGCGGCGTACGCGACGCGCAGCCAGGTCCGCGTCGACGGGGAGCTGTATGCCGTCCCCAACGACGCGCTCGAGCTCGCCCCCAGCCTCGCGAGCTGACCGCCCCCCGGGCCCTCGGGGTCCCTGGCGCGTGGCCTCGACGGTGTCCGGCCCCGTCGCTAGCGTGGGGAAGTCAGACCGCCCTCCACGGAAGGTTCGTCATGGATGCCCAGCCCGATGTCGTCGCCCTGCTCTCCCGGGCGATCGACCAGACCGAGAGCCTGCTCGCGGACGTCTCGCCGGACGACTACGACAAGCCCTCGACGTGCAGCGACTGGACCGTGGGCGATCTCGTCCAGCACGTCGCCGCGTCTCCCCGCAACTTCGTCGACATGTTCGCCGGCAAGGACGTCGACTGGACCAACCCACCTTCTCTGGGTGACGACCCGGCCGCGGACTTCCGGTCGGGTGCGGACGAGCTGCTCACACAGCTGCGCTCGCAGGAGGGCGGTGGGTCGCCGAGTGCTGCCCTGCCCGAGTTCGCCGTCCATGCGTGGGACCTCGCGCAGTCGACCGGCAGCTCGCGCCCGCTCGACGACGAGGTCGCCAAGCACGCCCTCGCCTTCATGAGCAACAACCTCACCCCCGAGAACCGCAGCGGGGTGTTCGCACCCCCCGTGCACATCGACGACGACAGGTCGGTCCAGGACCGCTTGGCGGCCTTCGCCGGACGTACGCCTCCGGACTGATTTCGCGAAAGCGACCCCGACCTGCGGCTTTGCCCCTACGCTGCGGACCACGTCGACGAAGGGGTATGAGCCATGAGTCAAGCGCCCGAGGGCCTGTACCAGCTGCCCGATGGAGTGAACCAGAACTGGAACGGGTCGCACTGGGTGCCCGGCCCGGAAGCCGGTGCGTTGACGGCTGCCGAGCCGATGGTGGACACCCCTCGTCGGTGGTCCTGGTCCGACTGCTCGTTCGCGTCGGGGTGGCGGCGCGACCGCAGCTAGCCCCACCCGCGCAGGATCGGCGCTTGGCACTCCTATGCTCGGCCCATGAGTGACGTCACCCGAGTGGACTACGACGGCGAAGGCCTGTCCGAGGAGCACGTCGCCCCGACCCCGTGGCAGCAGGCGCAGCGCTGGGTCGACGACGCCGTCGAGCGGTCGCACGCCCGCGACGACGTGCCCGAGCCGTACGCCCTGTCGGTGGCCACCGTGGACGCGTCCGGCGCACCCAACGTCCGCACCGTCCTCATGCGCTTCTTCGACGAGCGCGGACCGGGCTTCCTCACCAACACCGACTCCACCAAGGGCGTCGAGCTCGCCGGCAACCCCGCCGTCGCCGCGTCGCTGACGTGGCCGTCGATGTACCGCGCCGTGCGCTTCCGGGGTCGCGCCGAGCTGCTCGACCGAGACGAGGTCGCCACCTACTTCGCGACCAGGCCGTGGGGCTCGCGCATCTCCGCGTGGACCTCGCGCCAGTCGCAACCGGTGACGTCGCGCGCCGAGCTCGAGACGGCATACGAGACGTATGCCGCCCGCTGGCCGGACCGGGGCACCGCGGACGACGTGCCGCTCCCGGACTTCTGGGGCGGTTACCGGATCGTCTGCGACGAGGTCGAGTTCTGGGGTGGGCGACGCAACCGGCTGCACGACCGGCTCGTCTTCACCCGGACCGCGGAGGGGTCGCTCGACGACGCCTCGGCGTGGGTGCTGGGGCGTCGTCAGCCCTGACCGGGCGCCGTTACGCTGGGCGGGACCATCGACGAAGGAGCAGCACCCGCCATGACGCCCGAGCAGACCGGCACCACCCCGGCCGTGAGCACCGAGCAGCACATCGAGATGACCGAGCGCTACGCGGCGCACAACTACCACCCGCTGCCGGTCGTCCTCGCCAGCGGCGAGGGTGCCTGGGTCACCGACGTCGACGGCAAGCGCTACCTCGACTGCCTCGCCGGCTACTCCGCCCTCAACTTCGGTCACTCGCACCCGCAGCTCGTCGAGCGGGCCCGCCAGCAGGTCGGCACCCTGACCCTGACGAGCCGCGCCTTCTTCAACGACCAGCTGGGCCCGTTCGCGCAGGCCCTCGCCGAGCTCACCGGCAAGGACATGGTCCTCCCGATGAACTCGGGCGCCGAGGCCGTCGAGACCGCGATCAAGGTGAGCCGCCGCTGGGGCTACGAGGTCAAGGGCGTGCCCGAGGACCAGGCCAACATCATCGTCATGGAGGGCAACTTCCACGGCCGCACGACGACGATCATCAGCTTCAGCGACGACAAGGTCGCCCACGACAACTACGGTCCCTACACGCCCGGCTTCCGCGCGGTGCGCTACGGCGACATCGACAGCCTGCGCGCCGCGATCGACGACTTCACCGTGGCCGTCCTCTTCGAGCCGATCCAGGGTGAGGGCGGCGTCGTCGTCCCGCCCGAGGGCTTCCTGCGCGAGCTGCGCGCGGTCTGCACCGAGGAGAACGTCCTCATGGTCGCCGACGAGATCCAGTCCGGTCTCGCGCGCACCGGCACGACCTTCGCGTGCGACCTCGAGGACGTCGTCCCCGACATGTACGTCCTCGGCAAGGCCCTCGGCGGCGGCCTCTACCCCGTCTCCGCCGTCGCCGCGAACACCGACGTGCTCGGCGTCATCACCCCCGGCTCGCACGGGTCCACCTTCGGTGGCAACCCGCTCGCTGCCGCGATCGGACACGAGGTATGCCGTCTGCTCGCCACCGGTGAGTACCAGGAGCGCGCGCGTCGGCTGGGTGCGCGACTGCTCGCCGGGCTCGAGCCGCTCGTCGGCCACGGGCTCGACGCCGTCCGGGTGCGTGGACTCTGGGCCGGCCTCGACGTCACGCCGGGCGGCCCGACCGGGCGCGAGCTGTGCGAGCGCCTCATGGAGCGCGGCATCCTCGCCAAGGACACCCACGGCATGACGATCCGACTGGCCCCGCCGCTCGTCATCACCGAGGACGAGGTCGACATGCTCGTCGCGGCCGTCAGGGAGTCGCTCACCGCGTGAGCTGAGGGCCTCGCGTGAGGCGAGCGGACGGCATACGCCGTCGGTCAGGCCGAGACGGTCAGGCCGACGGCGTCACCGCGGTGCCAGCGGACGACCTGCGCGAGGGACCGCCGCATGTCGGCGGGCAGCAGGGTGGCGTTGACGCGCTCCGCGAGGTCGGCGTCGGCGCCGGCGCCCCCGATGGCGAGCGGGTAGTGCCGGGCGAGCACCCTCAGCGCCCCGCCGTGCGCCTCGAACACCCGGCTGCGGGTGGCGGACACGATGACGCCGGACGCACCGACGACGCGGCACACGTCGGCCAGCCCGGGCAGGGGCGTGTCGGAGCCGAGGAAGCGGGACGGTACTCCGGCCCCCACGAGCAGGACGTGGAAGCAGAGCAGGCCGAGGTCGTGCCGCTCACCCGGCGGGCAGGCCAGCACGACCGGGTCGATGGCGGTGGCGGTGGCCGTGGCCGACGTGTCGGCATCGGACAGGGCGACGCTGTTGAGCCACGACCGGACCACCTGGCTGGCGAAGTGCTCCGTCGCGACCGTGCAGTCGCCACGCTCCCACGCCCGTCCCACGGCGTTGAGGAACGGCAGCACGACGTCGGTCACGACGACGGCCACGCCGAGGTCCCGCGCCTGCTGACGGAGCTCGGCGCGCAGGGCGCGCTCGTCCATGGTCTGGGCCGCGGCGAGCATCGCGTCGACCGGAGTCGGCGCAGCGAAAGTCAAAGTCACCCCCGAAGTGTAGGTGCTCCGAGTCCTCACCTGCGGTTATGCCGTGAGACGGGTACGTCCAGGCCGTTCCGCAGCCGCGGATGGCAGGGTGGGGGCATGAGCTCCTCGGATCGCACCCGGCAGGTCGGCGTCACCCTCGCCGAGATCTTCTGCGTCATCGGCACGCTCGTCGGGGTCGGGGTGATCGGCACCCGGGTGGAGGAATCGGGCGGGGGATCGCTGTCGGCGGACGCGACGCTGCTCGCCCCCGCGGGGCCGGCGTTCTCGATCTGGTCGGTCATCTACGTGGGGCTCGCCGCCTACACGGTGTGGCAGTGGCTCCCCGCCGCCGGTCGCAGCGAGCTGGCCCGGCGGACCGGGTGGCTGTTCGCGGGATCGATGGTGCTCAACGCCGCGTGGCTGCTCGTCACCCAGCAGGACTGGATCTGGCTCAGCGTCGTCGTCATCCTCGCGCTCCTGCTCGTGCTCGCCCGGCTCGCCCTCGAGCTCGCCTCGACGCCCGACGACGCCGCCGACCCCGTCGGGACGTGGATCGTGCGGCTCACCGCGGGGCTCTACCTCGGCTGGGTCGCCGTCGCGACGTTCGCCAACATCGCGGCGGCACTGGCGAACAGCGGTTTCGAGCTCACCGGTGGCGCTGTCGCCGTGGGCGTGGCGCTCCTGGCGCTGGTGGTGGTCGTCGCGCTCGCGGTGTCCCTGCTTCGGCTGGCGCCCACCCGGCTGGGTGTCGCCGCCGCGGTCGTGTGGGGTCTGGGCTGGTTGGCCTGGGGGCGGTTCGCGGATGAGCCGCGCTCAGCCGTCGTGGGAATGGCGGCCGTGCTCGCGGCGGTGGCCGTGGCTGCTGCGGCGGTCGTGCTGACCCGCGGCGAGCGCTCCTCGCCGGCGCGGCCCGAGCGCGTCAGCAACGAGTCGGACCCGGCCATCCGCTGACCCGAGCCGGCGAGCGGCGGCGCGGCCGGCATACCGGCGTGTCGCGTGCCGAACGGGGGAATTGGCGAGTTGGGCGCGGGGGCATATCGGCGTGTCGCGTGCCGAACGGGGGAATTGGCGAGTTAGGCGCGGCGGGCGTTCTGGGCGATCGCGTCGGCCATCTCGGCGCGGCGGCCGCGGGGCAGGTCGTGGCCCATCTCGGGGAAGAGCAGGAGGCGCGACCCCGGGATCGCCCGGGTCGTCGCCACACCGCCGCTGGGCAGGACGAGCTGGTCCATCAGCCCGTGGATGACGAGGGTCGGGACCTTCACCTCGGCCAGCCGGGCCGTCCGGTCCGGCGAGGCGTTGATCGCGTTGAGCTGGCGGTCACGGCTCACCGCCGTCTGCGTGCCCCGGGCGGCGTGCGCCTCGGCCATGCGGCGCATCTCGTCCTCGTCGAAGTCGTGCCCGGCGATGACCCGGAACGCCTGCACGCCACGCTCGATGGCCTCCTCGCGCGTCGCCGGCGCGGCCGCCCGGATCTGGCGCATGAGCGCCGGCAGCAACCGCGCAGAGGTGCGCCCGTGCCGGCGGTGCCCGGTGTTCGACATGATCGAGGTGAGCGACCGGACCCGCTCGGGGTACTTGAGGGTCAGCTCCTGCGCGACCATCCCGCCCATGGACACCCCGACGACGTGGGTCGACTCGATCCCGAGGTGGTCGAGCAGCCCGGAGGCGTCGTCGGCGAGGTCGCTCAGCGTGTAGTCCGCGATGGCCCAGCGGCGGGCCGCCAATCCCTTGGCCACCGCGCCCCGGGTCGGCGGGGGAGTGTCGGTGAACGTCGACAGCCCCTGGTCGCGGTTGTCGTAGCGGATCACCCGGAAGCCCCGCTCCACGAGCATCTCGACGAAGTCCGGCGGCCACGCGACGAGCTGCGCGCCCATCCCCATGATGAGGAGCATCGGCTCGCCGTCGTCGGGTCCGTCGATGACGTACTCGATCCGCACGTCGCCGATCTCCGCGGAAGTCATACCGGCATCCAACCACCGCCGAACCGGCCGGTAACCGAAGGGGTGAGCAACGCGACGTAGGCTTTCGCCTCGTGCTGACCCCGCTCACCCAAGGGCTCGTCGCCGCGGCCATGCTGCTGTGCGTCGTCGCGTTGGCCTACGCGCTGTTCGACAAGCTCATCAACGACTGGCTGCTCGGCCTGGCCGCCCTCGTCGAGCTCGGCGTGCTCGTGCAGCTCGTCCGCGGACTCGTCGGCATCGGGGACCTCGACACGGGGGAGCGCAAGGCGACCTTCGCGGCATACCTCGTCACCCTCCCGTTCGTCCTCGCCCTCACCCTGTGGGGGGCCATCAAGGACAAGACGCGCTGGGCCATGAGCGCGGTCGCCGTCGGGGCGTTCGCCGTGGCCGTCATGACGCTGCGCCTGCAGCAGATCTGGGACATCCATGCCTGAGCAGCTGCACCCGGCGCGCGGCCCCGGTCGCATCCTCGTCGCCGTCTACGGCGTCCTCGCGCTCGCCGCGACGGGGCGCTCGATCCTCCAGATCGCCGAGTACTTCTCGCGGGCGCCGCTCGCCTACCTGCTCTCCGCGCTGGCCGCGCTCATCTACGTCGTCGCCACGGTCGGGATGGTGCGCGGCGACCGCGCGAGCACGCGGGTCGCCCTGCTCGCCTGCACGGTCGAGCTCGTCGGGGTGCTCGTCGTCGGGGCGTTGTCGTATGCCGTCCCCGACGCCTTCCCGGACAAGACCGTCTGGTCGCACTTCGGTTCCGGGTACGGCTACGTGCCGCTGGTCCTGCCGGTGCTGGGCATCTGGTGGCTCAACCGCGTGCGCTCGGCGACGCGACACCCTAGTGCCCCGAGGACGTCGACCAGAGGTTGATGCCCGCGTCGACGGCGTGCTTGTCGATGGCCTTGAGCTCGGCCTCGCTGAACCGGAGGTTCTTGACCGCGAGCAGGTTGTCGTCGAGCTGCTCGACGCTCGAGGCGCCGACGAGCACCGACGTGACGCGGTCGTCGCGCAGGGCCCAGGACAACGCCATCTGCGCGAGGCTCTGACCGCGCTTCTTCGCCATCGCGTTGAGGGCACGCACGTGCTTGAGCGACTCGGGCGTGAGCAGGTCGGGGCTGAGGCTCTTGCCCTGCGAGGCGCGCGAGCCCTCGGGGATGCCCTTGAGGTACTTGCTCGTCAGCATCCCCTGTGCCAACGGGGAGAAGGCGATGCAGCCGACGCCGGTCTCGCCGAGGACGTCGAGCAGGTCCTCCTCGACCCAGCGGTTGAGCATCGAGTAGGACGGCTGGTGGATGAGCAGGGGAGTGCCCATCGACCGGAGGATCTCGACGGCGTCGCGGGTGCGCGGGCCGGAGTACGAGGAGATGCCGACGTAGAGCGCCTTGCCCTGTCGCACGAGCGAGTCGAGCGCGCCCATCGTCTCCTCGAGCGGCGTCGTCTCGTCGAAGCGGTGGCTGTAGAAGATGTCGACGTAGTCGAGGCCCATGCGCTTCAGCGACTGGTCTGCGCTGGCCAGGATGTACTTGCGGCCGCCGCCGCCCTGGCCGTACGGGCCGGGCCACATGTCGTAGCCGGCCTTGGAGCTGATGATGAGCTCGTCGCGGTAGGGCTTGAAGTCGCGGGCGAAGAGCGTGCCGAAGTTGCGCTCGGCGCTGCCGTAGGGCGGCCCGTAGTTGTTGGCGAGGTCGAAGTGGGTGACGCCCCTGTCGAACGCGCGGCGGAGGATCGCCTGCTGGCGTTCGAGGGGCACGTCGTCACCGAAGTTGTGCCACAGGCCCAACGAGATCGCGGGCAGGTCGAGACCGGACCGACCGACCCGGCGGTACGGCATACCGGCGCGGTAGCGGCCCGTGGCCGCCTTGTACTCATCGACGTGGAAGGTCATGCCGCCCATCATGCCCGGTCCGCGCCCCGTCCACGATGAGAGACGGTCGTGTCGACGGGTGGGCATCGCTGGCTACCGTTGTCGCAGGTCATGAGTGCCAGCGACAAGCCCCGGCTCGCTGGCCGGCAACCCTCCTACCGCGGTGGGGTGCCCCGGGTGAGGACCTGGCGGCACGTCGACCGGCGGCCGCAAGCACGGCACACAAGGAGCTAGGCCATGACCGACGACGCCACGTCCGGAACCCCCCACTGGTCCTTCGAGACCCGGCAGATCCACGCCGGGCAGGCCCCGGACAGCGCCACGGGCGCCCGGGCGCTGCCGATCTACCAGACGACCTCCTACGTCTTCAAGGACACCGAACAGGCGGCGAACCTGTTCGCGCTCAAGGAGTTCGGCAACATCTACACGCGGATCATGAACCCGACGCAGGACGCCGTCGAGCAGCGCATCGCCTCGCTCGAGGGCGGCGTCGGCGCGTTGCTCGTCGCCTCCGGCCAGGCGGCGGAGACGATCGCGATCCTCAACATCGCCGAGGCCGGCGACCACGTCGTCGCCTCGCCCTCGCTCTACGGGGGCACGTTCAACCTGCTCAAGTACACGCTGCCGAAGTTCGGCATCGAGGTGACCTTTGTCGAGGACACCACCGACCCCGAGTCGTGGCGCGCGGCGGTGCGCCCCAACACCAAGCTCTTCTTCGGCGAGACGATCTCGAACCCCAAGGTGGAGATCCTCGACATCGAGGCGGTCGCCGCGGTCGCCCACGAGGCGGGGGTCCCGCTCATCGTCGACAACACCGTGGCGACGCCCTACGTGCTGCGCCCACTCGAGTGGGGCGCCGACATCGTCGTCCACTCGGCGACGAAGTACCTCGGTGGGCACGGCACCACCATCGCCGGGGTCATCGTCGACGGCGGCACCTTCGACTTCGGCGCCGACCCGGAGAAGTTCCCCAACTTCAACACGCCGGAGGAGAGCTACCACGGGCTCGTCTTCGCGCGGGACCTCGGAGTCGGGGGCGCTCTCGGCGCGAACCTCGCCTACATCCTCAAGGCGCGGGTGCAGCTGCTGCGCGACCTCGGGCCGGCCGTTGCGCCGTTCAACGCCTTCCTCATCGCCCAGGGCGTCGAGACCCTCAGCCTGCGGATCGACCGGCACCTCGAGAACACCAGGGCGGTGGCGGAGTTCCTCGACGCGCACGAGCAGGTGGAGTCGGTGCGCTGGGCGTCGCTGCCCGGCGACCCGTTCTTCGAGCTCGCGGCGAAGTACACCCCGAAGGGCTCGGGCGCGGTGCTCGCGTTCGAGATCGCCGGGGGTGCGGAGGCGGGGAAGCGCTTCGTCGAGGCCCTCCGGCTGCACTCCCACGTCGCGAACCTCGGGGACGTGCGCTCGCTCGTCATCCACCCCGCCTCGACGACCCACTCGCAGGGTGGCGACGCCGACCGCCTCGCCGCCGGGGTGACGCCCGGGCTCGTCCGCCTGTCGGTCGGGATCGAGCACATCGACGACATCCTCGCCGACCTCGAGCTCGGCTTCGTCGCCGCCAAGGCCGCCTGACCCGCCCCCCGACTGATGGCGCATTCCGCTCCAGCGACCGGCACTGATTGCGCATGCCGTGTACGGAATGCGCAATCAGTCGGTCGCGCAGGAGCGGAATGCGCAATAAGTCGCAGGGCCCGGGGCGGTGCGCGGTGGGACGTCATTCGGGGGGGTGTGGACAACGGCTCGGGTGGGAGGACGGGACGTTCTAGCGTCGGGGGCATGACCCGGATGCTCATCTCTGCCGAGGTGGTCGCTGCGCTCGGTGTGTCCCTCGGTGAGGTCGCGCACGGGCTCGAGGCGACCCGCGACGGGTCGGTCGACCGCTGGGCGCTCGGTGGCGGCGAGGCCTCCGACGCGTTCGACCACCTCCTCTCCGGCTGGCGCCGCGACCGGCTGGCGCTGGCCGAGTCCCTGCGGGACCTGGGCGACAAGGCCCAGGTGGCCGGGACGGCATACGTCGAGACCGAGACGGACGTCGGGCGCATGTTCGGCGGGCCGACCCGGTGACCGGCCGGGTCCTCGCACCGGTCGAGGGCGACCCCGCGTGCGTCCGCGAGCTCGCCCGCGCCCTGCGGTCCGGCGCGGGCCGGCTCGCGCAGGTCAACGGCGTCCTCACCCGCATCAAGGCAGGAGCGTCCTGGGACAGTCCGGCCGGCGAGGTCTTCGAGGCCGCCGTGCAGCAGTCACCTCCCGTCGTCGACGCCCTCATCGACCGGTATGCCGGCGCAGCGCTCGCGCTGATGACGTTCGCCGACTCGCTCGAGGCGGTTCAGCACCGGGCCCGGGCGGCGAGCGAGAGCCACCAGGACGCGCTGCACGAGTACCGGATGCTGGAGGAGCTGGCCGTCACCGTCACCGCGGATCCGGTTGCGGCAGAGGCGGTCCGGCGCCGACAGGGGGAGACCATGGGCCGGGTGATGGAGGCCGAACGGCGCCACGCACGAGCGTGGGAGGACTTCCGGGACGCGGACCGGTACCTCGCCCGGCGCCTGCTGGCCCTGGCCGACGACGTCCTCGACGACTCGTGGCACTACTCCGCGTTCGCCCGCGCGGAGGGGTTCGCCGAGGAGCTGGCCGCGGTCCCGCCGGCGCTGCGCCGCACCTCCGTCACCGCGGCGCTCGGCACGGTCGCCGACGTCGTGGGCACGGCCAGCCAGGTCGGCCTGCTCGTGCTCTACGGCGAGGGCAGCTGGAAGCAGGTCGGGATCAACGCCGGCGCGCGCACCCTCGGTCTCGGCGCCCACGGGCTCAAGGGCGGCGCGCTGGCCGGCTCGCGCGCCACGTCCAGCCTCGCCGACGCTCGGCGCGGCTACGTCGGTGAGAGCCTGACGGCCCGTGAGCGCGTCGTCATCGGCACCCGCGACGAGCTCCACCGCGTCCACCCGCGCCTCGCCCGCACCCTCGACGGCGCCGTCCCACCCAGCCGGATGGTCGTGCCGCTGGACCCCCTGCCGGTCATGCCGGCGACGACGAACCTCCCCCTCGGGCGGAAGGCGCAGGTCTGGCGCGCGCAGGCCGGGGCGCTGGCCCGCCGCCGGGTGGACGAGGCGTTCCTCGACGACTGGCGTGCGGCCACGGCCGGGGGAGCGGGCGCCCGGCGCATGTTCGTCGCCGGGGTCACGCTCGAGCACGCCGTCCCGCCGGCCCGGTCCGCGGCCGCTGCTGCCGTGACCGATGGGGAACCCGAGCGCTCGGGCCTGCCTCGATGACCCGCCCCGGCGTCGTGTGACGGCTCAGGGGTCGGTGACCTCGAGGATCCCGTGGGCGCCGCGCTCGGCGTCGACCATGACGTGCGAGACGAACGGGTAGTGCCCCGCCTCGGGCAGGACGAGCTCGACGAACCCTCCCTGCGCCGGCATGAGCGCCAGCGCCTGCGCCCCGCCGACACCGCGCGCCCCGCCGACATCGCGCGCCCCGCCCACACCTCCCGGCCGCAGCAGCCACGCCCCCTCGCTGAAGACGGTGTCGAACTGACCGCCGACGACGTGGAAGGAGCTCGGCCGGTTCGGGCCGGCGTCGAGCACCCAGATCCGCACCCTCTCACCGACCCGCGCCGGCAGCTGGTCGTGGTCGTACTGGCTCGCGAAGCCGTTGAAGACCACCCCGTCCGGACGTTCGCCCGCGACCTTGGCCGGGTCCGCCCCGGACTCACCGAGGTAAAGCTCGGACTGGACGAGGAGGTACTCCCGGTCGACCGGCGGCAGGTCCGGCGGGTCGATGACGACCGCGCCGAACATGCCGTTGGCGATGTGCAGGGACATCGGCATCGTGCTGCAGTGGTACATCCAGATGCCCGCCCGTGTCGCCGTGAACGAGAAGGTGTGCGAGGCCCCCGGCGCGATCGTCCGCATCGGTCCGTCCGGGGCCAGCGACCCGGCGTGGAAGTCGATCGAGTGCCCGATCGACCCGTCGTTGGTCAGGGTGACGTCGAAGCGGTCACCGACCTTGCCGCGCAGGGTCGGTCCCGGGGCAGTGCCGTCGAAGGTCCACCGCTTCTGGCGCACGCCGACCCCCACCTCGCGCTCGACCTCCCGCACGGTGAGGTCGACCCGGTGCACGGTGGCCGCCGCGGCGGGTGCCAGCGTGGCATCCCGCGCACGGAAGCCGGTCGCGGGCTCGGCCATGACGTCGAGCCGGGGGACGTCGTCGGCGGCGTCGCCACCCCGCGTCCCGGTCGCTGCGTCGGACGTGCCGTGTGCGGCGTGCTCGACGGCATCGCCTCCGGTGACGACGACGGTGAAGAGCATGCCCATCTGCCGGTGCCCGGCGATCGTGCACCACCCGTCGAGGCCGCGACCGACGACCGCCACCTCGACCCGACCGCTGGCGCCGGGGGAGAGGCGACCGCTGCGTTCGCCGCTCTCGAGGGCGAGGTCGTGGACGTCGGTGTCCTGGTTGACGACCTCGATGACGAGCCGGTTGCCCGCCGCCACCGTGACCGACGCCGGGTGGAACCGCATGCCGCGGGCCTCGACCCGCACCGTGGTCGTCTCCCCGGTCGCCGCAACCTCTCCGGCGGCCGACCGACCCACCCCGCCAAGGGCCGCCGGGTCGGCGGCCACCCCTGCCGCGGTCGCGAGGACGACGGCGGCGAGTCCGACCGCAGCCATTCCGGTATGCCGCCCGCGCACCACCGCGCGCGACTCCGGGATGTGCCGCACCGGTGGGGACGCCGGAGGCTCGACGGGGCGGCGGGACCGGCGCAGCGCCCCGACGAGCAGGACGACGAACGAGGCCATCGCGCCGAGGACGAGCGTCGACACGAGGACCCTCACGAGGCTCGGCACCGGCGCCAGGCAGACGGCGAGGCCGACGTTGGTCAGCACGACGCGCGCGGCGGCGCCGCGCTCGAGGACCTGCCCGAGCTCGCGGACCCGGGCGGGACCGCCACCGAGCACGACAGGGACCAGATGGGTCAGGGCGCCGAGCAGCACCTGTGCGGCGAACCCGACCGCGAGCGGCACGGCCACGACGTGGGTCCGTTCACCCGCCGTGAACCAGTCGGGAGCCGTCGCGACCAGGGCGGTGAACCACACGAGGGTCACGACGAGCCACCCGGTCGCTGCGAGCACCGACCAGGCCGCGAACGACTGCGGCGGCTTCGCCCGGGCCGCCGACAGGGCCGGCCGCAGCGACCACAGGGCCGCCCCGAGGTAGGCCAGGGCACCGACGGCGGTCACCGTCATGAGACCCAGGAGGGCGCCGCCCAGGACGAGCAGCAGCCCGGCGACGAGGACGGGGAGGGCATGGCGCGAGGCGCGCTCGGCGCCCTCCGCCATCCGTGTCCGCAGGATGGTGGGCCACAGCGTGAGCAGGGTGCCCAGCACGGTGAGTCCCACCCAGCCGAGGATGTTGGCCGCGAGGTGGGCCACGAGCAACCGCCCGTGGAGGGCCTCGCCCGGGTGACGCGCGAGGAGGGTGCCGAGCGCGGCTCCCACCGGCAGCGCGCAGGACGCCGCGACGTAGTGGTGCACGGACGTGCCGAACCTCGCCGGCAGGGCTCGTCGCGCCATGAGTGCGAGCGAGATGCCGTGTGCCGCAACGGACCCGCCGACGACGACGGCCCCGGCGAGCGTCGCCGCCCACGTGTCCGTGACCATGCCGACGACGACGGCGGCGACACCGAGGTTGAGGGCGAGGAGCCTGCCGGCCTCGGCCCTGCGGGCGGGCGCCGACTTGAGGAGGGCATGGGCGAAGTGGGTGCTCCACACGAGGATCGCGTTGGTCACGGCGCCCAGGAGCAGCAGGTGCACCATGAGCCACCGCGCATCGGGGACGAACGGGTGGACGAGGGTCGTCACGAGGAGCAGGACGAGCCAGAGGAGCACGCCGGCGTTGGCGCCGAGGTGCCAGGCGACCCGCGGCTTGACGACGCTCACGGAGCGACCCCGGTGAGCGGTCGCTCGACGTCGCCACGGGAGCTCGCGGCGGGTCCCACGCTCTGCGTGGGCAGGTGGCGGTTCGGGCGGGGGGCGGTGGCGGCCGACCAGAGGAGGACGGCGACGAGGCAGAGGACGGCGGCGACGTTGAGGGCGCCGCCGACCTCCCGGGCCAGTCCCCAGCCGCGGGCGTCACCACCGACGACCCTCACGAGGAGCGACGCGTGCAGCAGCACGGCCGGCACGTAGAGGGCGGAGTGGTAGGGGAGCGCGACCCGGAGCACGGCGGGGAGGATCACGGGTGCGTGCGCCATGATCATCGACAGGGTGAAGCCCAAGAAGACGGCGTGGACGGCCGCGTCGTAGGCCGGGCCCTCGAGCACCGGACCCGCGAGCAGCCACAGTGCACCTGCCACCGTGAGCCACGCGTACCCGGCGAGGAGGCAGACGGCCGCGAACCGTGGCAGACCGGTCGAGCGGACCGTGCGTCGGGCGACGTCGTGGGTGGCGAGCCAGCCGACGAGCACCAGCAGGGCCAGCCCGAACACGGGATGGCCGACACCCGGCCACAGCAGCCCGACCACCGCGGCGAGGGTGAGGGTGACCGACGAGAGCAGGACCGGGCCGCTGCGCGCCAGGTCGATCCGGGCGAGCTCGAGGCGCTCCCCGGCGATGGTGAGGACGACGAACCCGGCCAGCCACGGCAGGAGGCGGGGGACGGGCACGTCCCCGAGCCAGAGGATGACCGCGCCCAGGGCGAGGACGGCGCCCAGGGCCTGGACGACGACCGCCTCGTCGCGCTGGCGCCGCCACAGCGCGGCGTAGACGAGGCAGAGTGCGCCGCTGCCGGCGACGAGCAGGACCTGGCCGGCGCGGGCGGTGCCGGGAGGGACGATGAGCAGCCCGCCCACACCGAGCAGGGCGGGGGCCGCGTATCCCGGACGACGCCGCAGGGCGACCGCGCGCTCGAGGGAGATGAGGGTCCCGACGAACCCGAGGACGAGAAGCATCCCGTGGACGTCCGGTAGCCGCTCCGAGACCGGGACGGCGGGCAGGTCGAGCAGCTGCAGCCCGGCGTCGAGGCCGAGCAGCAGGGCGACGGCCCCGGGGAGGAGGAAGGGCAGGCGGCGCATCAGCATCTGTCGCTCCGCCCCGGCGCACCCATGTGGAGCAGGCAGGAACCGGCTTCGGCGAAGGGCACCAGGGTGACCTCGCCGGTCTCGGCGCCCCAGGCGCGCAGAGCCCCTCGCACGATGCCGAGGTGCACCGAGCAGACGACGTCCGGCTGCTCACGCGCGGCCTCGAGCAGCGGGCACTGCCGGAGCCGGACCTCGCTCGCACGGTCGTCCGCGTCCGGTGCGAAGCCCAGGCCGTCGAGCACGCCGACGACCCCGCGCCGTGCGGCAACGGCGCCCCGTGGACGAGGGCGCACCGCGTCGGCCAGCCGGTCGCCCCACGCGTGACCGGCCGTCGCGGCCTCCTCACGGGCGTCCTCGCTCGTGCGCGCGAGCTGCATCGCCAGCGCGGTGGCGAGGCCGGCGTACTCCGGTGAGCCGGACGCGGCAGCCGGCACGGCGGCATACAGCCACGCCGGTCGGCCCCGTCCGGAAGCCGCCGCCCGCGAGCGTTCGGCGAGCCCAGCCTCGACGAGTGCGTCCAGGTGCTCGCGCAGCGTGTTGGGGTGGTGACCGGTCGCCTCGGTGAGGGCGGCGACGGTGACCGGTGCGTCCTGCTGCTCGAGGGTGGCCAGCACGGCCGCCGCAGCCCGTCCGGGCGCCTCGTGCGTCCGGCTGCCCCCGGCAGGACTCGGGCCGAAGCCGGCTGCCATGCGCTCGGGGAGGGTGGCCGGTGACGCGGTTGGATTAATCACGGAAAGAAGTGTATTAAATAGGTATCGGCACCGCCAGCGGGGTGGCGCCCAGCCCAGGAAGGCCGGCCGTGGACACCATCGTCGTCGCCAGCACCGTCGAGGACTCCAACGCCGTGGAGGCGGTCAAGCAGCACCACGCCCAGATGGCGGGTGCGCTCGCCACCCACGTGACCCGTATCGCCGAGGCGCCGGACGACGCGGCCGCCCTCTCGGCTCGCGACGACCTCGTCCACTGGGCCGAGCACGACCTCGTGCCGCACGCGAAGGCCGAGGAGTCGGCGATGTACCCGCTCGCCCACGCCGACGAGCGGGGACGTCTCCTCGTCGAGGCGATGCTCGTCGAGCACCGGCTCATCATCGGGCTCGTGGGGTCGCTGCGCTCCGCACCCGACCGCGTCCACGCCGCCGCCGAGGCCCGCGCCCTGGGGGTGACCTTCGACAGCCACCTCGCCAAGGAGAACGACCAGATCCTCCCCCTGCTGGCGTCGAACCCGGAGGTCTCGCTCGCCGGGGCGCTGGAGGGCATGCACGACCTGCTCGGCGGCCACGAGGGCCACGACCACGCCGAGGAGGTGCCGGCAGCCGACGGCGGCTCCTGCGGGGGCGGCTGCGCGTGCGGTGAGAGTGACGGGCCCGACCTGCCCGAGCTCGACGCGCGCTCCGTGCCGCACGCCATCCGCCACTCGACGATCTTCGGCGCGCTCGACGCCGTGCGTCCCGGTGGCGGGCTCGTCCTCGTCGCGCCGCACGACCCGCTGCCGCTGCTGCGCCAGCTCGAGGACCGGGAGCCGGGCGCGTTCACCGTGGACTACCTCGAGCGTGGGCCCGAGGCATGGCGGCTCAGGCTTCAGCGCGTCGCCGCGTCTGCCTGAGGCGGCACCGCCTCGACGACGGGGCGTGAGCCGGCACGCTCCCGACCTATCCTTGGGCGCGTGCCAGAGTCCGGAGTCGCAGCCGCGGAGGCGGGCGCAGACGCAGCCGCCGGCCGTGGCCCCGTCGACCCCGCCCTGCTGAGGTACCCCGAGCAGCTCCCCGTCGTCGAGCGGCGCGACGACATCCTCGCCGCCCTGCGCGAGCACCAGGTCGTCGTCATCGCCGGGGAGACCGGCTCGGGCAAGACCACCCAGATCCCGAAGATGTGCCTCGAGCTCGGCCTCGGGAGCGCCGGACAGATCGGCCACACCCAGCCTCGTCGGATCGCGGCCCGCTCGGTCGCCGAGCGCATCGCCGAGGAGATGGAGGTCGAGCTCGGCGACCTCGTCGGCTACCAGGTGCGCTTCACCGACCACAGCAGCGACCGCACGCGGGTCAAGGTCATGACCGACGGCATCCTCCTCGCCGAGATGCAGCGCGACCGCGACCTGCGCCGCTACGACACGATCATCATCGACGAGGCCCACGAGCGCTCCCTCAACATCGACTTCATCCTCGGCTACCTCAAGTCGCTCCTCCCGCGCCGACCCGAGCTCAAGGTCGTCATCACCTCGGCGACGATCGACCCCGCCCGGTTCGCCCGGCACTTCTCGACCGACCTACGCGGCACCGTCGTGCGCGAGGTCCCCGTCATCGAGGTCTCCGGCCGCACCTACCCGGTCGAGGTCCGGTACCGGCCGCTCGTCGAGCGGGCCGAGGGCGGCGAGGTCACCGAGGAGCGCGACCAGGTGACGGCCGTCTGCGACGCCGTCGAGGAGCTGTGGACCGAGACCCCGCCCGGGCACAGTGCCACCGACATCCTCGTGTTCTTCTCCGGGGAGCGCGAGATCCGCGACGCCGCCGACGCCCTCGGCGCCATGAACCTGCCCCGGACCGAGATCCTCCCGCTCTACGCGCGGCTCTCCGCCGCCGAGCAGCACCGCGTCTTCCGCCGGGGGAGCGGGCGCCGGATCATCCTCGCCACCAACGTCGCCGAGACCTCGCTGACCGTGCCCGGCGTTGGTTACGTCATCGACACCGGCACGGCCCGCATCTCGCGCTACTCCCAGCGCACCAAGGTCCAGCGCCTCCCCATCGAGCCCATCTCGCAGGCCAGTGCCGCGCAGCGCTCCGGTCGGTGCGGACGCGTCGCCGACGGCATCGCGGTCCGCCTCTACGCGGAGGAGGACTTCGCGAGCCGGCCCGAGTTCACCGAGCCGGAGATCCTGCGCACCTCGCTCGCCTCGGTCATCCTCCAGATGACGGCGCTGGGTCTCGGCGACATCGCCCGCTTCCCGTTCGTCGACGCACCCGACGCGAAGCAGATCGCCGACGGCGTCCGGCTCCTCGAGGAGCTGCACGCCCTGCGCGAGGGGGAGGGGAGGCGCGGCGAGAGGCGGCTCACGGCATACGGGAAGACCCTGGCCCGGCTGCCGCTCGACCCCCGTCTCGGCCGGATGCTCATCGAGGCCGGCCGGCTGGGCTGCACCAAGGAGGTCCTCGTCATCGTCGCCGCGCTGTCCATCCAGGACCCGCGCGAGCGACCCGTCGACAAGGAGGCGCAGGCGCAGCAGCAGCACGCCCGCTTCAAGAGCGAGACGTCCGACTTCGCCGGCTTCCACGCCCTCTGGCGCTACCTCAAGGAACAGCAAAGGGCGTTGTCCAGCAGCGCCTTCCGGCGCATGTGCAAGGCCGAGTTCCTCCACTACCTGCGGATCCGCGAGTGGCAGGACCTCCACCAGCAGCTCCGCTCCGCGTGCAAGTCGGCGCGGATCGACCCCGAGCTGACGACCGCCTCGGAGGGTGGCGAGCCCGACTGGGACCGCGTCCACCAGGCGCTGCTCGCGGGCCTCCTGTCGCACGTCGGCGTCCGGGACGAGCAGAAGCGGGAGTATGCCGGCGCGCGCGGTTCCCGTTTCGGCATCAACCCCGGGTCGGGCCTGTTCCGCAACCAGCCGGACGTCGTCATGGCCGCGGAGCTCGTCGAGACCACCCGCCTGTGGGCCCGCGTCAACGCCGCCATCGACCCGCTGTGGGCCGAGGAGCTCGGCGCGCACGTCGTCAAGCGGACGGTCTCCGAGCCGCGCTGGTCGAAGTCCGCCGGCGCCGTCGTGGCCTCCGAGCGGGTGACCCTCTACGGCGTCCCGCTCGTGGTCGACCGCACGGTGCAGTACTCGCGGATCAACCCGGAGGAGGCGCGCGACCTCTTCATCCGGCACGCGCTCGTCGAGGGCGACTGGGACACCCACCACAGGTTCTGGAAGGCCAACACGGCTCTGCTGCAACGCCTCTCGGAGCTCGAGGAACGCGCCCGCCGCCGCGACCTCATCGTCGACGACGAGGTCGTCTTCGCCTTCTACGACGCTCGCATCCCTCGCGACGTCACGTCCGTGCGCCACTTCGACACGTGGTGGCGCGGGGAGCAGCGACGTCACCCGGACCTGCTGACCTTCACCGAGGAGCTCCTCACCCGCGAGGACGCCGACGCGGTCTCCGCCGGTGACTACCCGCGCACGTGGCGGCAGGGCGACCTCGAGCTCGACCTCACCTACCAGTTCTCGCCGGGCGACGACGCCGACGGCGTGACGGTCCACATCCCGACGGCGGTCCTCAACCGGGTCACGTCGGCCGGGTTCGACTGGCAGGTGCCCGGGCTGCGGGAGGACCTCGCCGTCGCCCTGCTCAAGTCGCTGCCCAAGGCCACCCGCCGACACTTCGTGCCGACGCCCGACCACGCCCGCGCCGCGCTGGTCGGCGCCGAGCAGGCCTCGGGACGCTCGTTCACCGACGAGCTCGCACGGGTGCTCCGCGACCGGACCGGGGTGGGCATCGCACCCGACGAGTGGGACTGGGGCCGGGTGCCCGACCACCTGCGCCCGACGTTCGCGGTCGAGGGGCCGGGCGGCCGCCTGGTCGCCCGCGGCAAGGACCTCGACGCGCTGCGGCCGACCTCGCAGGGTGCCGTCCGCCAGCGGCTCGCCAAGGCGGGCGCGTCGATCGAGCGCTCGGGACTCACCACGTGGACCGTGGACGTCGTGCCCCGCACGTTCGAGGGGCGCTCTGCCGGACACACCGTCCAGGGTTTCCCCGCCCTCGTCGACGAGGGGACGTCGGTGTCGCTTCGCGTCCTCGACGACGCCGGCCAGGCCGAGGCCGCCCACCGCGCGGGGGTGCGCCGGCTGCTGCTGCTCAACACCACCGCTCCGTGGAAGCGCGTCCTCGCCAGGCTGACAAACGCCCAGAAGCTCGCGCTCGGCCAGAACCCGCACGGCTCCGTGCCCGCCCTCCTCGAGGACTGCCTCGCCGCGGCCGTCGACTCGATCGTCGCCGAGCAGGCCCGGGCGGACGTGCGCACCCGGGCCGAGTTCGACACCGCCCACACCGCGGTGCGCACCCATGTCGTCACCCGGGTCCTCCAGGTCATCGAGGCGGTCGAGCCGGTGCTGGCGCTGGCCGCGGACGTGCGCCGCCACCTCGACGCCGTCGACTCCGGCGCCGCGGCCCGCACCCTGGCCCTCACCAGTGCCGACGTGCGCGCGCAGCTGGACGGGCTCGTGCGCCCCGGCTTCGTCGCCGACAGCGGCCTGGCGCGGATGCCGCACCTGCACCGTTACCTCCGCGCGATGCTCCAGCGGCTCGAGAAGGCGCCGGCGAACGCGCGGGAACCCCAGCTGCAGGCGCAGGTCGACGGCGTCGAGACGGCATACGCCGACCTCCTCGACGCGCTCCCGGCGACGGCACGTCGCGCGTCCGAGGTGAGCGACATCGGCTGGATGATCGAGGAGCTGCGGGTCAGCCTGTTCGCGCAGTCGCTCGGGACCGCCCACCCGGTGAGCGAGAAGCGCGTGCGGCAGGCCATCGCCGCCGTGAGCCGATGACCCGACGCGTTGGGGGAATCTCCACGGCGACCCACACGTTCCATCCAGACGTGACCCCCCTGAGAGGCTGTTCCCGTGCAGAACCCGTCTGACCTGTATCGCTTCGAGCTCGACGCCCCGCCGCCGACGCGTCGCCCCGGCGCGCTCATCGTGCTGCTCGGCGCCTTCATCGACGCCGGAAACATCCAGCGCATCCTCGGCACGCACCTCGTCGACACCACCGAGGCGGAGGTCGTCGCGACGTTCGACGTCGATGCGCTGCTCGACTACCGCGGCCGCCGCCCGGCCATGGTGTTCGACCGGAACCGGTGGGAGAGCTACGCCGACCCGTCGATGGTGCTGTACCGGATGGCCGACCGTGACGGGCAGACCTACTACCTGCTCACCGGGCCGGAGCCGGACTTCCAGTGGGAGCGCACGATCGAGGCGATCCGCCAGCTCATCCAGGTCCTCGGCATCACGCTCGTCGTCACGAGCCACGGCATCCCCATGGGCGTGCCGCACACGCGGCCGGTCGGCATGACCGCCCACGCGACCGACCCGCGCCTCGTCGGTGACAAGGAGTCGCCGTTCGGCACGGTGCAGGTCCCCGCCTCGTTCCCGGCCCTGCTCGAGCTGCGTCTCGGTGAGGCCGGGCGCGACGCGCTGGGCTTCGCGATCCACGTGCCGCAGTACCTCGCGCAGGCCGAGTGGGCCGAGGGGGCGCTCGCCGCGCTCAACGCGATCACCGACTCGACCGGGCTCAACCTGCCCAACGACGACCTCATCGCCAAGGCAGGGGTGAACAACCGCGAGATCGCCTCCGAGCTCGACGACAACGCCGAGGCCGGGCAGATCGTCAGCGCGCTGGAGCAGCAGTACGACGCGTTCGTCTCGGGCCAGGAGCGGCCCAGCCTGCTCGCCACCGAGGCCGAGGACCTCCCGTCGGCCGACGAGCTCGGCGCGGACATCGAGGAGTTCCTCCGCAACGTCAGCGACGACTGACCAGAGCCCGACTTATTGCGCATTGTGATCCCTGCGTGCGGAGCCGCACGTCGCGCGGAGATGGTCACCATGCGCAATGAGTCGGCCGCGCTCGGTCACCATGCGCAATAAGTGGGTCAGTCCTTGGCGTCGGACCAGCGGGTGATGACGGAGGTGTCGGCGACGAACCGCACGGGTGCGCCCGCCGCCCACCGCCGGGACGCGTCGGCCAGGGCCCGGTCCACGAGGGCCGCCACCTCCTCCGCCTTCTCGGCGGGGGCGTGCACGAGCAGCTCGTCGTGCAGGCACAGCACGATCTGGCCCCCCAGCGGTCCGGCCAGGGCGCGCACCGTCGCCGCCCACGCCTTGAAGAGCTCCGCCGCGGCGCCCTGGATGATGGCGTTGCGCGCGAACCGCCCCCGCGCCGCGTCGAGCGCCGGATCCGCGCCGACCGGTGAGGTGGCGAGGAAGCGCCCCGTGGGGACGAGCCGCCCGCCGAACGTCCGCTGCGGCTCGCCCCGAACCCCCGACTCGTAGGCCCGGTCCAGCAGGCCCATCGCCACGGGATACGCCCGTTCCAGCCCGCGCAGCGCCTCACCGGCCGCGCCGCTGCGTTGCCCGTACATCGCGGCGAGCACGGCGATCTTCGCCACCGGTCGCTCGACGCCCAGCCGTGACGCCACCGGGGCGTACAGGTCGTCGGCCCGGGTCGCCTCGGCGAACACCGGGTCCCCGGACACCACCGCGAGCACCCGGGGCTCGATCTGGCCGAGGTCGGCCCGGACGAACACGTGCCCCGCATGCGCCGCCACCCCGGACCGCAGCGCGGCCGGGAGGTTGTGCAGCCCGTTCTCGGCCGTCATCCGCCCGGCCGCCCCGTCGCACGCGGTCCAGCCGCCGCGCAGCCGGTCGTCGGCGCCGACGCACTGGTCGAGCCAGCGGTACCCGTAGGTCGTCGAGATCCGCTCCGCCTTGCGCCACTCGAGCAGCGCGTCGACGACCGGGTGCACCTGCCGGTAGGCGTCGAGCACCCACTTGCGCGTGTTGGGCACGTCGACCCCGACGCCGGCGAGCATGTCGCGCACCTGCTGGGGGTTGCGCAGGTCGGTCGACTCGCGTCCGGGCACGTGCCGCAGCACGAGGGCGTCGCGCTCGCGTCGCGCCACCGCTGCCGCCTCCTC
Organism: Knoellia aerolata DSM 18566; assembly: GCF_000768695.1. GTDB lineage: Bacteria > Actinomycetota > Actinomycetes > Actinomycetales > Dermatophilaceae > Knoellia > Knoellia aerolata. The sequence continues at coordinate 15,968 of NZ_AVPL01000012.1, read as the reverse complement.
GGAGGCCGCCCGGGGCCCGGCGAAGTCGGCGATGAGCCCCTCCATGACCGGTCGGTCGACCGGCAGCCCGCCCCACTCGAGCTCGAGGCACATCAGGGCCGCCGCCGACTCGGAGTGCACGGTGCCCACGGTCCGCGGACTGAGCTGCTGCGCCCGGTCCCGTTGCCGCACGGCGCAGTCGAGTGCGGCGCCGGCCCAGGCGAGCAGGCGATCGTCGGTCTCGAGCCACCCGGACGCCGCGTCGGCGCGCAGGTGCCCGTCGCCGCGGACGAGGTCGTCGGGCCCGACCTCGTCGGCCGCCGAGAAGTCGAAGAGGTCGCCGGCCGACGGCTCCGGCATCGTCGAGAGCGGGACCCCGTGCGCCGCCGCCCAGACGCGTCCCGGCTCGGCCTTCCAGCCGCCGTGGAGGACCCGGTGCGCCTCCGCGAGGTCCCAGGCCCGAGCGAGCGGTGAGCCGACCGCGGAGACCAGCTCACCGGCATACCGGGCGGACCACCAGACCCACCGCGGACCCGACGTGGCCGCGAGGCCGGCCATCCGCGGCGCCACCTCCGCCACCGACCCGGCGATGCGCACGTCAGCGCCGACGAGGGCGGCGCGGCCCCCGTGGACGACGGCGGCGACGAGGTCGACGGGGCCGCCGGGGTGGGACATGGGGCGAAGCCTAGGTGAGGACGACGACACCACGACGCCGGGCGGTTCAGCCCCTCTGGCGTGGCAGGATCGACGCAGTCAGCAGTTCGCAACGGCACCCGGTCGGACCGGGCGGCCACAGGAGGACACCGTGGGACTCTTCGGATTCGGCCAGGACGAGGCCAAGGGCCAGAGCGCGCAGACCACGTCCGCGCTCGAGCAGGCGCGGGCCGGGACGCAGGACCAGGGCTTCGTCGGCAACCAGGCCGCGAAGATGGTCGAGAACCTCCTCGACACGGGCATCGTCGGCAAGGGCCCGTTCGACCCGGCCGCCGACGTCGCCGCGTCGGCCCTGAAGAAGAACGGCGGTGACGTCGAGGCCGCGGTCGACGACGTCATCAAGAGCCACCTCAAGCTCGCAGCGGCCGGAGGGTTCGTCACGAGCCTCGGCGGCTTCATCACGCTGCCGGTCGCGCTTCCGGCCAACGTCATCGGCTTCTACCTCCTCGCGACCCGCATGACGGCGGCCATCGCGTCGCTGCGTGGTCACGACCTCGCGACGCCGCAGATCCGCACCGCCGTCCTCCTCACGCTCGTGGGCGCCGACGCGGACGACCTGCTCGCCAAGGCCGGCATGGTCTCGCCGACCGGCCGCCTCACCAGCCTCGCCGCGCAGCGGCTGCCCGGCCCGGCCCTCATGGTCGTCAACAAGGCCGTCGGGTTCCGCCTGCTCTCGACCGCCGGCAGGAAGACGTTCAGCCGTTTCGGCCGCAACGTGCCGATCGTCGGTGGTGTCGTCGGTGCCGGTCTCGACGGCTGGCTCATCAAGCGCATCTCCGAGAACGCCCGCCGCGAGTTCCCGACGGCGACGGCGCAGATCGCGGGGGCCTGAGCCGTGGCACTGCACTCCAAGGTCGCGACCTTCAAGAGCCTCGCGACGGCCGTGCGCATCGCGACCCGCCCCGGCGGTCCGTCGATGGTGGAGCGGGCCCAGGCCATGCCCCGGCTCGTCCGGGCCGTCCGCAGCGGTGAGTACACCGGCACCTCCTTCGGGCGGCTGGCCCTCATGCTCGGTGCGGCGGGCTACCTCGTCTCGCCCGTCGACCTGCTCCCCGAGGCCCTGCTCGGTGCGTTCGGCCTCGCCGACGACGCCGTCGTCGGCTCCTGGCTGGCCGCGCAGCTCGTCACCGAGACCGAGGACTTCCTCGCGTGGGAACGGTCCACCGGGCGCGGCTCCGGTCACGGCGCCACGGTGCCGGGCGAGGTCGTCGACGACGACCTCGGTGGCGCTTCCTCCTCACCTCGTGCGTGACGGTCGTCCACAGCCGTCCCGTATGCCGTCCGCGCTCCACAGGCGCGTGAGCTGACCCTTCCCGGGACGGCCGGGGAGTTCCGACGCTGGGGTCATGACCTCAGTGAAGATCACGACCACCGGCGAGTTCCTCGCCGTCCTCCCGCACCAGCTCGGCCACCAGCTCGAGGACTGCGTCGTCGTCGCCATGGTGCGCGACAAGGTGCTCGGCCCGGTCGCGCGCACCGACCTGCCCTGCGAGCGTGACGCTCCGGCTCTCGCCGCGCAGTTCCTCGCGAGCCTGCTGCGGGTGGAGCCCGAGCTGGCGCTCATCGTCGGCTACGAGACGGTGCCGGGGGCGTCGCGCACGGTGCGGCACCGGCTCCATGCGGGCCTGCGGCGGGCCGGCGTGGGGATCATCGACCACGTCGTCGTCCGCGACGACTCCTGGTGGGGCGCCTGCTGCCGCCCGTCGCCGCGCTCCCTCGACGGGCTCGTTCCGGGCCACCTCACCGGTCACGCGCTGCCCGACCCCTCCCGCGTGGCCGCCGTCGCCGAGCTCGTCGTCAACGGCAGCGCTCCGCTCGCGAGCCGCGACGAGGTCAGCGCACTCGTCGCCGAGGACCGGGCGGCGAGTGCCGGGGTCCGGGAGGCGCTCGACCGGCTGGACGGGGCGTGCGCGGACACCGTCGACCCGGTGCCCGACCTCTGGGCGCGGGTGCTCGCCCCCGAGGGGACCCGGGGCGAGAGGTTCGAGGCCACCGACGACGAGGTCGCCCGCATGCTCCACTCCCTGCGCGACAAGCAGTGGCGGGACGCGCTCGTCGCGTGCATGTCGGCGGTGATGTTCCCGCTCGACCTCGTCGACGACGCGTCCTCGATGCTGCTGGCCGCCGCCGCACCGGCTGGCCCGGTGCGCAGCGCGACGTGGTCGCGGGCGGTCCTCCAGCGTCTCCTGTCCCTCACCCGGCGGGTCCCGGACGGGTGCGCCCAGGACGCCGCGGCGATCTGCACGGTCACCGCGTGCGTGGCGTGGGGAATCGGCAACGGCTCCACCGCGGGGGACGCCGTGGACCGGGCCCTGTGGGTGCGGCCGGGCTACACCCTGGCCGAGTACCTCGGCCGGCTCATCGAGTTCCAGGTCCGTCCCCGGCGGCAGTGGTCGGACGTCGCGGCCTGAGCGCTCTCACGGAGCGGACAGGGCTGGGTCGTCGCGGTTCCGGAGTCCTAGACTCTGCACCAGGTCATGAGTCCCAGCGACAAGCCCCGGCTTGCTGGGCGGCAACCCTCCTCGCGGTGGGGTGCCCCGGGTGAAGACACGGTCCGTCGGCACCCGACGGGCAAGCGCGATCCGAGGAGCACCTCCGATGACCATCACCGACCTGCCGACGGCGGCGTTCTGGCGCCCCGGTGACCCGCCGGGCCGCCGACAGCTCACCTCGGTCGGCCCCGTCCTGCTCGAGCTCGGCGGCTCGCTGCCCGACGTCACCGTGGCGTACGAGACGTGGGGCGTCCTCAACGAGGCGCGTGACAACGCCGTCCTCGTCGAGCACGCGCTCACCGGCGACTCGCACGTCGAGGGGCCTGTCGGCGACGGCCACCCCACCCCCGGGTGGTGGGACGGGCTCATCGGGCCGGGCCGGCCGCTCGACACCGACCGCTTCTTCGTCGTGGCCAGCAACGTGCTCGGCGGCTGTCAGGGCACCACCGGCCCGTCGAGCGACGCCCCGGACGGCGTGCCGTGGGGGAGCCGCTTCCCGGCCATCACGATCCGCGACCAGGTCACCGTCGAGGCCCGGCTGTCCGACCAGCTCGGGGTGAGCCGGTGGGCGGGCGTCCTCGGCGGCTCCATGGGCGGCATGCGGGCCGTCGAATGGGCGACGAGCCACCCGGACCGGGTGGCGACGTGCATCGTGCTCGCGTCGACGGCGTACGCGACGGCCGACCAGATCGCGTGGTGCCAGCCGCAGCTGCTGGCGATCCGCAGCGACCCGCACTTCCACGGTGGCGACTACTACGCGCACGGCGTCGTCCCGTCCGACGGCCTGGGCATCGCGCGACGGATCGCTCACGTCACCTACCGCCACGAGGGTGAGCTCGCCGAGCGCTTCGGCCGCGTGGCCCAGCCCGGCGAGGAGCCCCTGCGCCGCGGGGGGCGCTTCGCCGTGGAGTCCTACCTCGACCACCACGCCGGCAAGCTCGGGGCGCGGTTCGACGCGAACTCGTACGTCGTCCTCAGCGAGGCGATGAACAGCCACGACGTCGGCCGGGGCCGCGGGGGAGTGGCCGCCGCGCTCGCGGCCTTCACCGGACGCCTCGTCGTCGCGGGTGTCGACACCGACCGGCTCTACCCGGAGCGGCTCTCCGACGAGATCGCCGCCCTGCGCCCCGGCACGATCCAGCGCCGGGTGACGTCGCGGTTCGGCCACGACGGCTTCCTCATCGAGATCGAGCGGGTCGGCGAGATCATCCGCGACGCGCTCGCCGGTCCCCACGGCTGACGGCGTGCCCGACGTCCGTGTCAAGCGTCACGTTCTCCGGTAGCGTCCACGCAAGAGAGCCCCGTGGGGCTGACCTGAGACAGAGGAGACGCTCGTGGCAATCGTCGTGGGATACATCCCGACCAAGGAAGGCGCGGCCGCCCTGGCTCGTGCCGGAGAGGAAGCCGTCCTGCGCAGGACGGACCTCGTCGTGATCAACTCCAACCGGGACGGTGCCGGGAACGACTCCGAGGAGCTCCAGCGTCTGGGTGACGATCTCAAGGGTGAGGGCGTCACGGTCACGGTGCGCCAGCTCATCCGCGGCAACGAGCCCGCCGAGGACCTCATCGCCGTGGCCGAGGAGATCGGCGCCGAGCTCATCGTCATCGGACTGCGGCGCCGCACCCCGGTCGGCAAGCTCATCCTCGGCTCCAACGCGCAGCGCATCCTGCTCGACGCCCCCTGCCCCGTGCTCGCCGTCAAGAGCTGAGCGCCCCGCCGCACGCCGGCAGGCACGCCCATCCGGCCGTTTCGAGCGGGTGTGCCCGCCGCGTGGAATCGCCGTCGACCCCCCAGGAATAGGGCTGGGGGGTCGCAGCGATTTATAATGGTGAAGCACCCTTCGAGCAACGGCCGATTCTCACCCCTGTGGGTCACGTCAGAAGGTGCACCAAAGTCGATCAGCCGGTCGGTGCTCCGCTCACGCGTGAGCACCGCCGAGCCCTCCCCCGTGACGAAAGGTTGCCGGTGTCGCCTGTGTCCACGAACGCCTCCGAGACGCCCCTGCCCGCCGAGTTCAGCCACCCCGCCCTCCAGGACCTCGTCCGGTCCGGACGCACCGGCGGTCAGGTCACCGGTGAGCAGGTGGCGCAGGCCATCACCGCCGCGGGGGTGCGCGCCAACAGGGGGCGCATCGTCCTCAGCGCGCTCGCCGGTCAGGGCATCGAGGTCGTCATGACCGCCCCCGACAAGGCCGTGGCCGCCGCGGCCCAGGCGTCCGCGAGGAAGACGACGTCGGCCGCGACGAAGAAGGCGGCCGCGACCAAGAAGGCCGCCGCGACCACCACCAAGGCCGCGCCCGCGAAGAAGGCCGCACCCGCCAAGGCCGCCACCACGAAGGCGACCACCGCGGACGAGGCACCTGCCGCGAAGACGGCTGCCAAGAAGACCACCGCCAAGGCCGCGACGACCAAGAAGGCGGCCGCCGCTGCCGCCGCGCCGGCCAAGAAGGCCGCGCCGGCGCGCAAGACGGCCGCCAGGAAGACCGCCGCCACGTCCACCGACGGCACCGCTGCGGCGGACGGCGACGCCGAGGTCGAGGACGTCGACCCGGCCGAGCTCGCCAAGGTCGGCGAGGTCGACGTTGCCGCGGTCGCCGCCGTGACCGCCGAGGTCGAGGGTGACGACGACAGCGACTCCGAGGACGGCGAGGGCGACAAGGCGAAGGCCGACACCGCGCCCGAGAGCACCGGTGGCTTCGTCCTGCGCGACGACGACGAGGAGGACGCGCCCGTCCAGCAGGTCGTCACCGCCGGCGCCACCGCCGACCCGGTCAAGGACTACCTCAAGCAGATCGGCAAGGTCGCCCTCCTCAACGCCGAGCAGGAGGTCGAGCTCGCCAAGCGCATCGAGGCCGGCCTGTTCGCCGAGGAGCGCCTCAACTCCGGCGACAAGATCGACATGAAGCTCAAGCGCGAGCTGTGGTGGATCGCCCAGGACGGCAAGAACGCCAAGAACCACCTCCTCGAGGCCAACCTGCGCCTCGTCGTCTCGCTCGCCAAGCGCTACACCGGTCGCGGCATGCTCTTCCTCGACCTCATCCAGGAGGGCAACCTCGGCCTCATCCGTGCGGTCGAGAAGTTCGACTACACCAAGGGCTACAAGTTCTCGACGTACGCGACGTGGTGGATCCGGCAGGCCATCACCCGCGCCATGGCCGACCAGGCGCGCACGATCCGCATCCCGGTCCACATGGTCGAGGTCATCAACAAGCTGGCCCGCGTCCAGCGCCAGATGCTCCAGGACCTCGGTCGCGAGCCCACTCCCGAGGAGCTGGCGCTCGAGCTCGACATGACGCCCGAGAAGGTCGTCGAGGTCCAGAAGTACGGCCGCGAGCCCATCTCGCTGCACACGCCCCTCGGCGAGGACGGCGACAGCGAGTTCGGTGACCTCATCGAGGACTCCGAGGCGGTCGTCCCGGCCGACGCCGTGAGCTTCACGCTCCTCCAGGAGCAGCTGCACTCGGTCCTCGACACCCTCTCCGAGCGGGAGGCAGGCGTGGTCTCGATGCGGTTCGGCCTCACCGACGGCCAGCCCAAGACCCTCGACGAGATCGGCAAGGTCTACGGCGTCACCCGTGAGCGGATTCGCCAGATCGAGTCCAAGACGATGAGCAAGCTCCGTCACCCGAGCCGTAGCCAAGCGCTGCGCGACTACCTGGACTGACGCCGATCGGCGAAGGCAACGCAGGTCGCTCTGCGACCAAGGCCCGTAGCCGTGAGAAGTCAGTCCGATGGGTGGGGACTGAGCGAGCCGCACCACCACCGCCACGTATGCCGTGTGCCCACCTCGGGCACACGGCATACGTGCGTCGTGACCTAGCCGAAGGGGAAGGGGTCCACGGGTCCGGGGTCGAGCTCGCCCCGGGACAGGGCGCCCATCACCCGGATGCAGTCACCCTGGTTCTCGATGAGGTACCCGTACGGGGCGAACGGGAAGAACCGGCTGAGCACCTCGGAGCACTGCTTGGTGATCGCGGCGGAGGTCATGTGCCCCGTCGCCCAGGCACTGGCGCAGCCGCCGTGCGTCGACGTCGCCCTCGTGAGCGGCTTGGTCCACCCCAGGGAGGGGTGGGTGTAGACGACCGTCACGGTGTTGCCGTCGCCGCAGAGGGCGGACGGGTTGTCGAGCTCGGAGGCGGCCGCCTGCGGGGTGACGCCGGCGGCGAGCCCGGCCGCCAGCACCGCGCCGACCACGGTCCGTGCCCTCACGGTTCCCTCCGCTGCAGGCACTCGTCCTCGGCCGACGCGGTCGGATGCTCGTGTGCCCTGATCCGGTAGAGCTGACCGGGGTTCTCGAGCCGGTCCGGCTGAAGCATGCCGTAGCGCTTGATGAGCAGGTTGACGCCGCTTCGGGTGTTGCCGCCGAGCGACTCCCCGGTGACCGGGTCGGTCACCGCGGGCAGGCTCGCGAGGTAGGGCGAGCACAGACCGAGGTTGCTCGGTGCCCCCGGGGAGGGAGCGGCTGCGGCGGGGGCCGGGGCCACCGCGAGCAGGTACACCAGCGGCGCGAGGGCCGCGATGCGTCGGTGCACGGCAACCGGCCCTCAGGCCGGGCCGGGCTGCAGCTGCCCGGTGTGGAGCTGGTAGAGGATGCTCACGCAGCTCGCATAGTTCGTGGCGAGGTAGCGGTCGTCACCGACGCGGCCGTAGAAGTAGTAGGGGAAGCCGCCCACCATCTCCTCGATCCCCTTGCAGTTGGCGATCGCGGCGGCACGGGACGGGAAGGCGCCCTCCATGAGGGCGTCGACGCCGATGGATGCCACGCTGCTCACGCACCCGCCGTGGCTGCCGAGGTACCCGTCGGCGTTGTTGGTCGTCCGGCAGAACTGGGCGGGGTTGGGCGAGGGCGCGTCCGCCGCCGCGGTCGTCGCACTGGCACCCATGGCACCTGCCGCGACGCCAAGCGCCGCAACCATCCGAGTGAGCTTCATGATGTTCTCCTTCTCGTCCTGCGTGGTGGGGTCGTCGGGCTACAGGGGCGGGCCATTGGCGGGTGGTGGGAGGACGGCGAGCAGGTCCTGCAGCACCTGCCCGCACTCCGCGCGGTTGCGGACCTCGAAACGGCCGTAGAGCGTGGCCGGGTACGTCAGGCCGAGGGACTCCTCGAGATAGGCGCACTGGGCCATCGTCGCGGGGATGGTGAAGGAGTCCGAGGCGACGACCCCGTCACGCAGCCCGGCGGCGACCGTGCTCACGCAGCCGGCCCAGGACTCGATGGAGAAGCCGATCACCGGACTGCCGGCGGTCGCGGTCGAGCGCATCGGCACCCAGTACGCCTCGATCACCCGCCCGTCGAAGGTCGTCCACTCGAAGAAGTGCGTGGTGCAGTAGCGCGCCGGGTTCACCTGCGCGCCGGCCGCGTGGGCGGACGCCGGCAGGGTGACGGGCAGGACCGACACGAGAAGGGCCAACAGCAGTCGCCACGCGAGGTGCATGGTGCTCCTCCATCCGGCAGGACGGGGGCAGCGCCCGCGTCGGTCGATGCAGATCGCACAGGATCGGCTGGCCGATCCGCCAGATGAGCCACCGCTCCCGGGTTTGGCGAAACCGGCTCCGCTGCGCAGAGGAGCCGCGAAGGGACGAGGGTCAGTCGCGCCGGAGGCGACGCCAGGCGTCCCGGGGCCAGCGGGCCACGGCGTCCTTGACGTCGTTCCACTGGCGGATGCCGTCGGCCGGGAAGAGGTAGGCCCGTGCCTGGTCGCTGCGCTGGCGGGCGGACAGCGCGGCCTGCCAGACCGTGCGCGCGTCGGCGCTGACGTCGGGGATGTCGGAGCGGGGCGGGGCGTAGCGGGCGCGTTCGACGGTGGCGACGATGCGTCCCATCGCCTCCTTCGGCTCCCCGGAGAGGATCGCGTCGTGGGTCAGCCGGGTCCCCGCCTGCCGCGGGGTGCTCCCCGGCGGTGGCGCGATCCCGATGTCGCCGAGGCGGGAGATGAGGGAGGCCCAGTCGGCCTCGACCCGTTCGGCGTCGTCGCGAGCCTCGAGCCGGAGGCGTCGTCGGCGCGCCCACGCCGCCACCGGCAGGAGCAGCAGGGCCATGACGGTCGCGAGGGCGACGACGATGGCGAGGGCGTTGTCGCTGAGCCACGTGAGCGGCCCGCCACTGGACGCCGCGGCGTCCGCGGCGGCGCCGGCGTCGCTGTCCGGACGCTGGCTGGCCGACACGGTGGGCGTGGCCGTCGGTGCGGTGGCCGACGCGCTCGCCGACGGGCCGGCCGCGGCGGGGATGAGGCTGTAGGTCGGAGCCGCACCCGCCCGCCCGCCGGGGGTGGGCTCGAAGCGGGTCCAGCCGAGGTCGGAGAACCACAGCTCCGGCCAGGCGTGGGCGTCGTTCGCGCGCACCGTGTACGACCCGGTGCTGAACGTGCCGGGGAGGAACCCGATCGCCATCCGTGCGGGGATGCCCTTGAGCCGCGCGGCCATGATGAAGGCCGTGGCGAACTGGACGCAGTAGCCGGTGCGCGACACGAGGAAGTTCGACAGCGGGTCCGACATCATCGCCCGCCCGGACACCGGGTCGGTGGGCGTCGGCAGCTGCAGTGAGTAGGTGTACTGGCTGCTGCGGAAGTGGGCCTGCAGCAGCCGGGCGGTCTCGAGCGGCGTGGAGTTCTCGGGGACGACCGAGTCGACGAGCTCGGTGAGCCGCTCGACCCCCTCACCGTCGATGTCGCTGTAGACACCCTCCTGCCATCCCTGCGGCCGCGCGCCGTCACGGGCGAAGTCGGCGTCCACGGGGGCGAGCTGGGCGTAGGTCGCGGAGTACTCGTCGAGGGTCGTGTCGATCTCGTAGCCGCCGACGAAGTTCCTGAGCAGCGTCGCGTCGCCGAGGTCGGCGGACTTGAGCGGGCTGGGCAGGGCGATCTGCGGGGCCTGGAGGCGGTTCTCCTGGACCTCGATCGTCACGTCGGTCGACGTGATGTCGGGGGAGGCGAGGAGTCGCTCGGTGTTGCCGGTGAGGACGCGGTTGGCCTCGAAGCGCGTGCTCCACTCGCCCCGGCGGTACTCGGTGAGGATGCCGACCCGCAGCGGGTCCGGGGTGCTCGTCGTCGTCGAGTACGTGACCACGGGCGCCTGCGACTGGCTCTCGAGGGAGCGGCGGAGGTCGACCGTCGTGTTGAGGCTGACGGCGCCGCCGCCGCGTGAGCCGTCGGCGCGACCGAGCCCGTCGGCGAGGAACGTGGTGGGAAGGTGCGGGACGACCATGGGCAGGACGATCGCGAGGGCGAGCGCGCTCACCCCGAGCAGGCGGGCGGTCCCCGCGACACCGAGCACCGGGTCGGGCCCCTCGCCGTCGGGTGAGCGCGGGACCGCGGTGCCCCAGCGGCGCACGCTGCCGATGCCCTGCATCGCCAGCAGGGCGAGCCAGCAGGCCACCGGGAGCACGAAGTACCTCCACGACAGCCCGTCACCGGAGTTCGTCGCGGAGATGAGGTATGCCGTGAGCAGCCCGAGCCCGGCCAGGGCCGGCGCGCGCAGGGTCACCCCCACGGCGTCGACGACGAGGGCCGTGAACCCGATGAGGATGGTGATGGCGACGACGATGCCGCGATCGGTCGGGACGGGTACCGAGAAGGTCAGCACCGTCTGCTGCGCCTCGCCGAGCAGGATCCCGAGCGACCTCACCGTGTCGATGCCGGGCAGGAACCCGTAGTAGAGGTGACCCTGTCCGTGCAGCCACGACACCATGAGGAAGCCCGCGAGGACCTGGCCGAGGATCGGCGACCACGCGGACGTGGTCACGGAGCGGACGGCGACGCCGACGAGGGCGATGGTGGCGATGACGACGACGCTCGGTCGCATCCACGTGTTCGCGTCGAAGAGGGTGAGCAGCGGCAGCGCGACGCAGAAGCTCGCCAGTGCCGCGAGCAGGCTCTCGATCGGCCGGGCGCGGTTCATCGCGCACCCACGAGGCTGCGGGAGCCGGCGACCGTCGCCCACGCGTCGGCGACGTCGAGGTCGGGCGTCACGGTGACGACCGACCACCCGGCGGCGGCGAGGGCGGCCGAGGTGGCCCGGGGGTCGAGGTCGCCGGTGCCGGGCCGCGGCCCCCCGCGGCCGAAGCCGTCGGGGTCGATGACGAAGGCCAGTCCCGGCCCGCCGGGCTGGCGCAGGGACGACAGGGCCCGGGCCGACGGGTCGTCGAGGGCGCCCACCACGGCGACGACGAGCCCGCCCTGGGCGGTCGCCCCGCTCGCGGCGTGCAGCATGCCGTTGATCCCGCTCTCGTCCGTCGCGACCGTGCGGGCGAGGGTCTCGAGGGCGGGGTCGATCTGTGAGTCCTCGCGGACGCCGGACTCCTGCCCCGGGTCGGGAGTGAGGAGGTGCACGGCGAAGCCGGTGTCGAGCAGGTGGGTGACCGCCGACGCCGCGAGCGTCACCGCCCACTCCAGCGACCCGCTGGGACCCTTGCCCCCGTGGGCCCGCACCCGGGTGTCGAGCAGCACGGTCGCGCGGCGCTTTGCCGGGCGGTCCTCCTGCCGCACCATGAGCTCACCGGTGCGGGCGGTCGCCGGCCAGTGGATGCGCCGCAGGTCGTCGCCGTCGCGGTACTCGCGGATCGACTGGTCGTCCTCGCCGTGGAGGGCGACACGGTGCGGGACCGAGCCCTCGGCGCCGAGACCGCGCCCGAGCGCACGACCGTCGGCCAGGTTCACCACGCGCGGGAGGACGAGGAGCTCGTCGTGGCTGCTGATCGAGGTGTGTCGCAGCGTCAGCCCGAACGGGTCCTGCACGCGCACGCCGAGCGGACCGAGGCGGTGTGCGCCGCGCGCGTGGGCGCGGACGGCATACTCCACATGGGTCGAGGCGCCGCTGTGGAGTGCGGGGACGACGAAGCGAGGCCGGTCACCCAGGGAGTAGTCGAGGTGCTCCTCGGCGAGCAGCATCGGGGCGCGCGCGGTCGCCGGGTTCGAGATCGACACCACGACGACGGCCGGCTCGTCGATGGTGATGCGCGAGGGCCGGGCGACCCGCTCGACGACGAGGGAGAGGTCGTGCCTGCGTCCGAGGAGGCCGGCGAGCACCGGCAGCGCGCACAGGGCGGTGCCGATGCGGCTGAGGTCGTGCTGGCCCAGCGCGATCCCCGCGAGGACGAGGACGATCCCCGAGGCGAGGAAGGCCGCGCCCCGGGTGGTGAGTGACTCGCGGAACCGACGCATCGACTCAGCGCGTGGGCGCCGGCACGCGCACGCGCTGGAGCAGGTCGGTGAGGATGTCGGCGGCGCTCCGGTGCGCCAGCTGGCTCTCACCGGTGAGCATGAGCCGGTGCGCGAGGACGGGCACCGTCATGGACTGCACGTCGTCGGGGAGGACGTGGTCGCGTCCGGCGAGCGCGGCGTGAGCACGACTGGCGCGCAACAGGTGCAGGCTCGCCCGGGGTGACGCGCCGAGACGCAGCGCCGAGCTGGTGCGGGTCGCCTGGGTGACGTCGACGACGTACTGCTTGAGCGCCTGGGAGGCGTGCACCCGGCGCACGGCGTCGATCATCTGGGTCACCGTCGCGGCGTCCGTGACCGGGCGCAGGTCCTCCAGCGGCGAGCGTGAGCCGTGCGTGTCGAGCATCTCGACCTCGCTGCGCGCGGACGGGTAGCCCATCGAGATCCGGGCCATGAACCGGTCGCGCTGCGCCTCGGGGAGGGGGTAGGTGCCCTCCATCTCGATCGGGTTCTGGGTGGCCAGCACCATGAACGGCCGGGGGAGCGCGTAGGTCGTGCCGTCGACGGTGACCTGGGCCTCCTCCATCGACTCGAGCAGCGCCGACTGCGTCTTGGGTGAGGCACGGTTGATCTCGTCGCCGACGACGACGTTGGCGAAGATGGCACCGGGCCGGAACTCGAAGTCGCGCACGTCCTGGTTGTAGACGCTCACGCCGGTGATGTCGCTGGGCAGCAGGTCGGGGGTGAACTGCACCCGCCGGACCGAGGAGTCGATGCAGCGGCCGAGCGTCTTGGCGAGCATCGTCTTGCCGACGCCGGGGACGTCCTCGATGAGCAGGTGGCCCTCGGCGAGGAGCGCGGTGACGGCCGTGCGCACGGCCGCAGGCTTGCCCTCGATGACCGAGTTCATCGCCGTCTGCAGCGAGCTCGCGACCTGGAAGACCTGGTCGAGGGCGGCTCCGGGGGGCGTCGGGTGGGCGAGGCGACGCTGGTCGTGGGTCTGGTGGACCTCGTCGTGTGCGGGCACGGCGTCTCCTGGGTGACGGGACCCGAGGCCCTGCGCCTCCGGTCTTTCGATCTTCCCCCACATTGCTCCACCGAGGTAGCCACCGGGGGCCGAATTCGGGGTTCACAGCCAACGTGCAGCCGGGGCACATGGGGGACGCAGGCGACCGCACCGCCGTATGCCGTCCTGCCGGGCGGCGCGACCGCGCGGCAGCACGGAGGTGCCCCACTTTGCACCACCGCATCTGACCTGCAGAAAAAGGGTGTCGGAACCCTGATAACGACTTGATTTCGGTGGTTGGTGGAGTAAAGTGGGGGAAGCCGGAGAGAAGTGTCGTCTTCGGGGGTCGAGACGGGTGGGGAGGTGAGCGCGGTGTTCCTCGGGACGCACACGCCTCGGCTCGACGACAAGGGTCGGCTGTTCCTCCCGGCGAAGTTCCGCGAGCGCCTCTCGACCGGCCTCGTCGTGACCCGCGGCCAGGAGCGCTGCCTCTACGTCTTCCCCATGGACGAGTTCCTCAAGGTGACCGAGCAGATGCAGGCGGCGCCGACGACCAACCGCGCCGTGCGCGACTACATCCGCGTCTTCCTCTCCGGGGCCAGCGACGAGATCCCCGACAAGCAGGGGCGCGTCACCGTGCCGGCCCACCTGCGCCAGTACGCCGGGCTGACCCGCGAGTGCACCGTCATCGGCACCGGCTCCCGGGTCGAGGTCTGGGACACCGACGCGTGGAACGAGTACCTCGCGAACACCGAGCAGGCCTACTCCGAGCAGTCCGAGGAGGTCGTCCCCGGACTCATGTGACCACCCCGGCTCCCGGCCTCCAGCCGACCGGACTCCCGACACGACTTCCCCCGTGCCGGGCACCGGACGGATGGGGACCAGGAGCCGGGAACCGGACACCACCGCAGGGATCGACCGCCACACCGCCACACCGCCACACCGCCACACCGCCACACCGACGCACGAGGAGCCGACAGATGGAGTCACGGGGAGCCGCCGCAGAGCGGCACGTTCCCGTCCTCCGCGACCGCATCGTCGAGCTCCTGGCCCCGGCACTCTCCACGCCGGGGTCGGTCCTCGTCGACGGCACCCTCGGCATGGGCGGCCACGCCGAGGCGGTCCTCGAGCGCTGCCCCGAGGCCGTCGTCATCGGCATCGACCGCGACGAGGAGGCGCTCGCCCTCGCGGGGGAGCGGCTCGCGCGCTTCGGTGACCGGTTCCGCGGCGTGCACGCCGTCTACGACGAGATCGCCGACGTCGTCGCCGACGCGGGGCTGAGCGAGGTGCAGGGCGTGCTCTTCGACCTCGGCGTCTCCTCGCTCCAGCTCGACGAGGCCGACCGGGGTTTCGCCTACGCGCAGGACGCGCCGCTCGACATGCGCATGGACCAGTCGACCGGCATCACCGCCGCCGAGGTCCTCAACACCTACGCCCCCGGCGAGCTCGTCCGCATCCTGCGCGACTTCGGTGAGGAGCGCTTCGCCAAGCGCGTCGTCTCCGCGATCGTCCGCGAGCGGGAGGTCGAGCCGTTCACCCGGTCGGCGCGTCTCGTCGAGCTGCTGCGCGAGGCCGTCCCGGCCGCGTCGCAGCGCAGCGGCGGCCACCCCGCGAAGCGGACCTTCCAGGCACTGCGCATCGAGGTCAACGACGAGCTCGGCGCGTGGCAGCGCGCCGTCGTCGCCGCGATCGACGTGCTCGCCGTCGAGGGCCGGATCGCGGTCCTGTCGTACCACTCGCTCGAGGACCGCATCACCAAGCGCGCCCTGGCCGCCGGTGCCACCTCGACCACCCCCCACGGCATGCCGGTCGAGCTCCCCGAGCACGCGGCATACCTCCGCCTGGTCACGCGTGGCGCCGAGGAGGCGCCCGCGTCCGAGCAGGCCTCGAACCCCCGATCCGCCTCAGCTCGACTGCGGGTCGCCGAACGTACTCGTCCCACGAAGGGAACCCGGCGATGACCCAGACCGCCACCGCCCGCCCGCTCCAGCGGTCCGCGTCCCGACCGTCACGGCCCCAGCCGCTGCGTGTCGTGCGCGTGCAGCCCGTCCACGGCCAGCCCGGGTTCGTCGCCGCCTGCCTCGCGCTGCTCGTCGCGGGCCTCATCGGCGTGCTCATGCTCAACACGGCCATGGCCAAGGGCTCGTTCGTCCTCGGCGACCTGCAGGACCGCTCCAACGAGCTCGCCGACGCGCAGGAGGCGCTCGGCCACGCCATCGACGCGCAGAGCGCGGCCCCCGTGCTGGCCCAGCGCGCCCTCGACATGGGGATGGTGCCCGCCGAGACCGCGGCCTTCCTCCGGCTCAGCGATGGCAAGGTCCTCGGCGTGGCGGCCGGTGCCACGGCCCAGAAGGAATTTAAGGTTGCGACACAGGGCAGCTCGGCTGCCGCGGCGTCCACCCCCGCGCCCGTGGCCCACGCCACGGTCAAGACGGTGGGCTCCGTGACGACGACGACCGTGTCGACCGTGAAGGGGGACAACATCGAGGTCACGACCACCAGTGTCGACGCCCGCACCGGGGCGACGAGCACGACGACCTCGACGCGGCGGGCCCCGGCCGTGCCCCCGGTCTCCGCGAACCCGGACGCCGCCGCGGCCGCCGGGGCCGCCGGGGCGCGCAC
>NZ_AVPL01000225.1 GCF_000768695.1 Knoellia aerolata DSM 18566 | reverse complement strand
ACTGGTGGACGGCGCGCAGTCGGTGTCGCACCTGCGGGTGGACGTGCAGGCGCTGGGCGCGGACTTCTTCGTGTTTTCCGGCCACAAGATCTTCGGGCCCACCGGCATCGGCGTGGTCTGGGGCCGGCGCGAGGTGCTGGAGGACATGCCGCCCTGGCAGGGCGGCGGCAACATGATCGCCGACGTGACCTTCGAAAAGACGGTGTTCCAGCCCA
>NZ_AVPL01000196.1 GCF_000768695.1 Knoellia aerolata DSM 18566 | reverse complement strand
AGCCGGTCCCCAGGGCGCAGACCAGGCCGGCCACGACCGCGCCGACCTCCAGCGGAATCCCGGCGACGTAGGCGAGCACCACGCCCGGCAGCACCGCGTGGGAAATGGCGTCGCCCATCAGCGCCAGGCCCTTCAGGACCAGCAGGCACGAGAGGATCGCCGTCGGCACCGCCACCACGACGGCGATCAGCAGGGCCTCGCGCATGAAATCGAACTGCAGCGGCAGGAAAAGGGATTCCAGGATAGTCATGCGTCGGCCCTCGCCGCCTTGATGCGCCGGCGCGCGGCCAGCAACCCGTGCTTGGGCGCGCAGACAAAGGCGAGCAGGAACGCCAGGGCCTGCAGCACCACGATGACCCCGCCGGTGGCGCCGTCC
>NZ_AVPL01000151.1 GCF_000768695.1 Knoellia aerolata DSM 18566 | reverse complement strand
GCGCACCCGATCCGGCGCACGATCCGCTGGTTCGCGACCGGCAACCACGCCCACAGCTGGGCGTTGAAGTCCGCCGGCGACGTGAACGTACGACCGGGCAGGAACGCGGTCTCCAGGTAGCCGTTCGCGCGTTCGACGATGCCCTTGGCCTCCGGGTCGCCGGGGCGGCACTGATGCACCCCACACCCCAGCACCCCACGGAACGCGTCGAACTCCTCGGTCAGCTTCGGCCTCCCGGCACGCCAGGACCCGACCGCGGACTCGTTGTCCCACACCAGCTCGCGCGGGACCGCGCCCAAGTGCCCGTCCAGCAGCAGCCAGTGACCGGCGATCAGGTCCGGCGCCTGCCGGGAGGGGATCATCGTCGCGAACAG
Organism: Knoellia aerolata DSM 18566; assembly: GCF_000768695.1. Taxonomy (GTDB): domain Bacteria; phylum Actinomycetota; class Actinomycetes; order Actinomycetales; family Dermatophilaceae; genus Knoellia; species Knoellia aerolata. The sequence goes on along the minus strand of NZ_AVPL01000151.1, from coordinate 527 downwards.
CATCCGCGAGTACCCCGCGGCCATCACCAGAACCGGCGGCCGCCCGACATGCCCGTGTCCCAGCGGGATGTCCACCGGCGGGAACCACAGGTCGCACTGAACCCGATGCCCGGCCACATACGTGGTGCGCGAGGCCGGGTCCGGCGGCAGGTACACCGGCCGCAGCTCACGCACCCGGTCCTTCAGCACCGTGATCGAACGCTGCCAGCCGACCCGTTGCGCGATCACCGTCGACGGCATCGAGGGGTACTCACGCAACAGCTCACGGATCGCCGGCTCGAACCCATCCACACACGAACCCTTCGCCGGCCGCTGGTACCGCGGCGGATCGTCCCTGGCAAGCGCCCGCCGCACCGCGTTCCTCGAGACACCCAGCCGACGCGCGATCACCTTGATCGGCATCGCCTCCGCCCGGTGCAACCTCCGGATCTCCGCCCAGTCCTCCACGCTGATCACCCTCCACAGGGTCGCCGAGGGGGTCCGTTTTCACCCGTCGATCAGGGGTCAGTTTTCACCCGTCGCTGACA
>NZ_AVPL01000185.1 GCF_000768695.1 Knoellia aerolata DSM 18566 | reverse complement strand
TCTTCTGAAGCAGGGAGAAGAAGCTCTCCATGGCCGCGTTGTCACCGCAGGCGCCGACTCGACCCATCGATCCGATCATGGCGTGCCGGCCCAGCGCGTGGACATGCTTCCGGCTGCGAAATTGGGATCCTCGATCGGTGTGTAGCACGCAGCCGGCCACGTCACCTCGCCTGGCGACGGCGTTGTTCAGGGCCGCGACCGCCAGCCGTGACTTCATCCTCGAGTCGATCGAGTAGCCGACGATCCGGTTGGAGAAGACGTCCTTGACCGCGCAGAGGTAGAGCTTCCCTTCCGCGGTCCAGTGTTCGGTGATGTCGGCCAGCCACAGCTGGTTCGGGCCGTGCGCGGTGAAGACGTGCCGGGTCACGCCGTGCTTATCCACGACGGCGCACCGGTCGTCGTGGACCGGCGGTCCGGGCTTCTTGCCATTGCGGGCGCGC
>NZ_AVPL01000177.1 GCF_000768695.1 Knoellia aerolata DSM 18566 | reverse complement strand
AGACCACCAGCCCTGCTGGGAGCAGATCGCCCACGCGGTCCGCTCGGTCATCACCTGCCCGGCGTCGGCCGCTTCCTCGTGCAGGTACCGGTACCCGAACTCCGGGTCGTCGCGGTGAGCGTCGAACAGCGCGTTCGCCCGGTGCGCCGCAACCCAGTCAGCGTCGCTCACCGGCGCCTCGAGCCACCGGTAGTACGGCTGGCGAGCGATCCTGAGCACCCGGCACGTCACCGTCACGGGAATCCCGTCAACGGCCAACTCACGGACGAGCGGGTACATCATTTTCCCGGCAGGTTCGCCTGCGACAGGTACGCCGCCGCCCGCCGCAGCACCTCGTTCTCCTGCTCCAGCAACCGGTTGCGCCGCTTGAGCTCGCGCAGCTCGGCCAGCTCCTCACGGCCCGGACCGGACTTCACGCCGGCGTCGCGGTCGGCCTGGGTCATCCAGTTCGTCAGACACGACTCGGAGATCCCGAAGTCCTTCGCG
>NZ_AVPL01000187.1 GCF_000768695.1 Knoellia aerolata DSM 18566 | reverse complement strand
GTATCGCCGGCATGGATTGCATAATAAAATTGCAGTACCCAGGCATCCATGGCATTGAGTCTTTGTTCATTGCCTAAAAATATTGAAATGGCAATTTCCAGGCAGACCAAGAAAAGCGCCGTTCCCGCGCCGCCGCCGGCTTCCGGTGATCCCCTGGCTTGCGCTGGCCCGCAGGCGGACGATCCGCAGGCGCGGGTGCGCCAGCGCACGGTCGCCCTGCTGCAGGCGCTGGCGCCCGACGAGGGCTACAACCTGACGGCGCTGCCCGACGTGCGCCTGCTGCGCTCGAACCGCCCGCTGAAGTCCGTGCCGGTGCTGTACGACCCCGGCATCGTGATCGTGTGCCAGGGCCGCAAGCGCGGCTACTTCGGCGGCGACACCTATCTTTACGATGCGCGCCACTGCCTGGTCGTCTCGG
>NZ_AVPL01000011.1 GCF_000768695.1 Knoellia aerolata DSM 18566 | reverse complement strand
GTCGTGGCGAGCGCCCACCGGTGGGGCCAGGACGCGGCGACCGCGTGGACCCACGTGGGCGACGCGTGGCGGCCGGCCTCGATGGCGTGGCAGGCGGCCGAGCGGTCGGGTGCGGCGCCCGCCGGGGTGGTCATGGCCGCAGCCCAACAGATGCGACGTCAGGAGTCGGCGCGGGTCGAGGCGGCCATCCAGCGGGCGGGGGTGCTGCTCGTCCTGCCCCTCGGGCTGTGCTTCCTCCCGGGGTTCATCGCGACGACCGTGGTGCCCGTCGTCCTTCACCTGACGCGCTCCGCCCTCGGCGGCTGACCCGCTCCCGTGGTCAGGATGCACGGTCGATGGAAACCAGAAGTGCCATGAGGGCTAGTCAGCTGTGGGTACTTCGAATGATCAACTGTGACAAGGGTTTCGGCCTTCGCGCGGAAGGTTACGTTCGAACAACGAGAGCAGCACGACGCGCCGCTGCTCCATCCGGGCTCGAGCTCACCAAGGCCGGAGCCGCTCCACCGCCGGTCACACCCGATCGGCACGACGAGGGAGAACCGAATGTCCACCATGATCAAGAGCATCACGCGCGGGGCCGCGACCGCCGGGGTCGCGGGTCTGCTGAGCCTCGGGCTCGCGACGAGCGCCTTCGCCGACCCGCCCACCGGATCCGACGCCAACCAGGCCGAGAACTGGGAGCCCTACCTCGTTGAGGAGGGCTACGTGAACCCCGAATGCTCGAAGCTCACCGACGGCTTCGAGGGTGACACCTGGATCAGCGACGGGGACTACGCCCTCGTGGTCCTCAAGTACGCCACGGAGAACGAGGAGTTCTGGGAGGTCATGGAGGGCGACGAGCTCATGACCGCGACGGAGCAGGGCATCTCGCACATCATCGTCTGCACCGCGGACATGGAGGAGGAGACCCCGACACCGACGCCGACCTCGACGCCGACGACCACGCCCACGTCGACCCCGACGACGACGCCGACCTCGACGCCGACGTCCACGCCGACCACCACGCCCACGTCGACCCCGACGATGACGCCGACCACCACGCCCACGTCGACTCCGACGACGACCACCACGCCGGTCCCGCCGCCCTCGGGCCCGGTCGTCGAGACCGACGTGCCCGCCACGTCAGGCGGCTCACTGCCGATCGTCGCCGGCGGCGCAGCCGTCCTCGCCGGTCTCGGCCTCGCAGCCGCAGCGATGCGTCGCAAGGGTCAGCACTGATCCGACGGTCGTTGGTGATTGAATACGCAGTTCATGGATAGACACGCGTGGGAGCGGGCGGTGCCTGAGGGCACCGCCCGCGTCCCCGCGTCCCGACGAGCACTCGGCACCGTGGGCGCGGCCCTGGTCGCCGCCGGTGCCCTGCTCCTGGCCCAGGGCTGCGGCGGACCGGTGAACGAGGCGGGCACCGCCCCGTCCAGCGCGTCGGCCGTCGCGCCCTCGTCCTCCTCCGCGTCGACCCCGCCGACGCCCAGCACCTCCACCTCGGGCACCCCCACCCTGTCGCCCTCCGCGATGTCGTCCCCGGTGCCCTCGCTGACGAAGACCGCGACCGCGACCGCACCCGCGCGCAGGCCGGCGCCGGTGCCACCCCGGACCGTGAGCCCTCCGAGAGCGAGGACCGGGGCGCCCATGTCGTTCCTGGCTCCCTCGATCGACGTCGCGGGCCCCCTGCGCCGCACGTCCGCCGTCAACGGGGTCGTCAACCCGCCCTCGGGGACGCTGGCATGGGTCTCCGGCTACGGGCGCGTACGACCCGGCGAGGTCGGTACCGCCGTCATCGCCGGCCACGTCGTCAACGGCCGGCGCGCCGACGTCTTCTACGACCTCCAGTCGATCCGGCGCGGCGACAAGGTGACGGTGTTCGACGCCGCGGGCAAGGGCGTCGTCTACACCGTCACGGCCACGCGCGTCGCGACGAAGCTGGCGGTGAGCCGCGACGCCGCGGTCTGGGGCGCCAACCGCTCGGTGAAGCGGATCGCCCTGATCACGTGCGACGACGACGACGGCTTCCGCGCCGACGGCCACCGGGTGTCCAACTTCGTCGCCATCGCCGAGGCGCGCTGACTCCTCTCGCCGTCCACAGGCGCCCCGGCGCCTCCGCCCGTCCACAGGTGCGGGATCTCGGGGTGGTCGGGCCCGGCGCCCTCCGCTGGACTCGTCCCAGGCAGGGAGAAGCCCTGCCCTGATCGAGGAGCTCCGCCGTGACATCACGTCTCTCGCGCCGCCTGGCGCACGTCACCAAGTCCGTCGAGTCGGGGATGACCACGGCGGAGTATGCCGTCGGCACCCTCGCAGCATGTTCGCAGCCTACTTCTCAGTCACCATTCGGCAAACAGCCAAGCGGGTAGCCCTGGCCGAATGTCACGCCTGCTGACCGTCGCTAGGGGTCCGTACCGAGACCCACTAGGCCCGAGAGGACTCTCGAGCAGAGCTCACAACGTCGGGCTCAGAGCGATGACCGCGGATCACGTCACTGTCGTGCGGGAGACCGAGAAGGCGCGCCAGTCGGGAGCGACCTGAGTGTGCGCACTGGTGGAGGAGTGTCGGTGCCAGCAGGGCGCGGATCCACCTAACCCAGCCATAGGGTATTGCCGACATGCGCAAACCCGACTCACTCACCGATCCCACAGCCTTGCGTCTCGCCCGCACACGCAAGGGCCTGACCCAGCACGAGCTTGCGCGCCTAATTGGCGTAGCCGGCGGCGAGCGGGTCTCCCGCTGGGAGCTGGGCACGTCCGAGCCGAGACCCGACATTCTCGTCCGCTTGGCCGAGGTGTTGGACGTCGAGACCACGGTCCTCCTCAGCCCGCTGACGCGGGGGCAGGACCTTCGTCGTCTGCGTACTCTCGCCGGACTCAGCGCCCGACAACTCGCCGATCAAGCCCATCTCTCACTGGCCAGCATCCAAAGATGGGAAGCCGGTCGTGTTCAACACTTGCCGCCCGAGACCGCACTGGCCCGCATTGCAGAAGCAGTGAAGACGACCCCTGCCGCTGTGGCGGACGCATTGAACCAGGCACGACGCTCCACACGCGACCCTCTCGGATAGCCAAGCTCGATCGTGCGCCACTGATGCATTTGTGGTGCGATAGAGCGGCAAGACAACGAACAACAGGGGAGCGTCGTTGTGGGGCGAGGGCTAGGGACGATGACCAACACAACCCACCGATGCGACGACATCGCTGACGGTCTGCGCAGCAAGTGCACTAGTGTGATCGCATCGATTCCTCGTAGTCTGACCGCCCAAAGGACGTTCGCGGCTTAAGCCCATGGAGATCTAGGAGTGGAACACGATGACGAAGGTTCGTAGGAACGGGCGTTTGGTCCCGGTGGTTCTCCTTCTGACCGGGACCTTGGTGTTGGCTGCCTGTAGCCCGGATGAGCCCTCGCCGACTACCTCGACCTCTCCGCCTACCTCTACCTCTACCTCGACTTCGGCGTCGACGTCGACGTCGAGCACTCCGAGTTCATCGCCAACGAGCTCAGAGGCGACTGAGCAGAGAAGTGCCAGGTTGGCCGGCGAGGCGATCGTCTCTTTCTGGGCAAAGCAGGACGAGTTGGCATCTGACCCGCGGCCACCGCTTACCGAACTCGCAACCGTGGCTCGAGGCCAGGCTCTGATGCAGTGGCAGCGCAACCTGACAGATATGCGAAGCAAGGGTCGGAAAACGGTGGGGCGGGTAACTGTGGAAACGGCCCCAGGGGTCCTCGACCCGAAGACCAAGCTCTACCAGGTCTCGGCATGTGTGGATGTCAGCAAGGTGAACGTCGTCGACAAGGCCGGCAAGTCCGTCGTGTCGGCCGAGCGCCAGCCACGGACTCGTTACACCTACAAAGTCCAGCAGGACGATGGCCAGTTCTTTGTCGTGGAAGACCTGCTCAAGGGGGAACCATGTTGATCGGAGTCATCAAGGTCGCACTTCTTTTGGCGGGGCTGGTGGCTTCGACTGGTGGGGTGGCGATGGCCACCCCACCAGTCGAGTGCACCCGCGACCCCTACACGGGGGAGTGCATCATCATCGTGACTGAACCGGAAAACCCTGGCGGCACGGGCACGGGCACGGGGACGGGGACGGGGACGGGGACGGGGACGGGAACTGGAACTGGCACCGGGACTGGAGCCGGGACCGCTCAGAAGTGCATGCACGGTGATGAAGAGGTTCCGTGCGTGGTCGACGAGGGCTACTGGAGCAACCAAAGGCTTTGCTACGTCGCCGCCACGCCACCCTCGGACTGGGCTCCTTCCGACCCGGTATGGGAAGGGCACTACCCCGACGGCGCGGTCTACTCCTGCTGGCTTCCTACGGTGGGAAGCCTCCACTTTTGGTCGGCGACGAGGCCGCCCGGTCCCGCGGCACCTCCGGACCCCAGAGTGCTTGCCAGTCGGGCGATCGCGATGATGAATCTAAGGGCAGTCGAGATCGGTATCGTTCCCGAGCCCCGACCCGGGAGCATCGGCATCATCGGGTTGCCGACTTGGATGTGGGTTCAAAACCCAACAGCGAGCACTGTCGGACCGATCACGAGGTCTGCATCGGCGGGTGGTTTCACTGTGACCGCGACCGCGAAGGTCACGAAGACGGTCTGGAACATGGACGACGGCACATCCGTGATTTGCACCGGCCACGGGACCCCGTATGCCGACAGGTACGGGAAGCAGAGCTCTCCTACGTGCGGGCACACCTACACCCGCCAGGGTCGCTATGCCGTGACGGCAACGAGCTACTGGACGGTGGCGTGGGCCGGGATCGGGCAGAGCGGAAACATCCCGTTGGACTTCTCGAGGACGACCAACATCACCGTGGGCGAAAGCCAGGTGTTGAGCCAATGAGCAACCGGACAGAGATGACCAAGATGGTTGACCGCGCGCAGGAGGCCCCAAGGGAGCAGGGCGCTCGACGTCGGCGTAGCGAGCCGGATCCGGTCTCTGAGGTTGCACCCGCACCGAAGCTGCGACGCCGGCCGGCGTTGATCGCCGCGTCGGTGGCGACGGTCTGCTTGGGCGCCCTGCTGGGTGCATGGGCATGGTCGTCGACCAGTAACGCGCAGCAGGTTGTTGCGGTTCGCAGCACGGTCGAGCGCGGCGAGACGATCGCCCGCGAGGACCTCATGACCGTGCGTGTGGGTGTTGATCCGGCGTTGAAGACGATCCCGGGCGAAGAACTGGCTGGCCTGGTTGGGAGGCGAGCGACGATGGATCTTGCTGAGGGCAGTCTGCTGACCGCCGCGGCGGTGGCGGCGGGCCAAACGATCCCGCCCGCAGGCAAATCCATTGTCGGTGTCGCGCTTCCTGCGTCCCTGCTGCCGGGGGAGCCGCTGCGTTCGGGTGACACGGTGAGGGTCGTTGCCACACCGGGGCAGGAAGGTGAGGTCACGGAGGGCAAACAGGTTGAGATCGAGGCCACGGTGGTGGGTCTGCACCCGGGGGCCGATCAGGGTAAGACGGTGGTGGCCGTGGAAGTCCCCGAGGCTGAGGCCGGTGAGCTGGCTGCGCGAGCGGCCACGGGCAAAGTAGCCATCGTGCTCGACAGTCGGGAGCGTTGAATCCATGGCGCTGATCGTCTTGGAATCGGCCTCTGCCTCTCCGGGCGTCACGGCGACGGCCGTGGGCCTCGCTGTGACGTGGCCCCGTCCGGTTTTACTCCTGGATGCTGACCCGACAGGTGGTTCAGCGATACACGCGGGTTACCTGCGTGGGATGGTCCCCCCTGCCGATTCGTTGCTCGATCTTGCGCTGGCCAACCGTCACGGGCATCTGGTCGAGGCCATCTCGGAGACGTCAAGCCCGATCGAAGGCACGCAGGTCTCGCTGATTTCAGGGATCCGGTCACACGCCCAAGCACCAACTCTGACAGGGCTGTGGAATCCGCTGGCGGCCGCGCTGAAGTCGCTCGAGCGCACCGGCCAGGACGTCATCGTCGACGCGGGCCGATTGGGGCTGGTCGGCTCTGCAGAACCACTGATGTATGCCGCTGATCTCTGCCTGCTCACCACACGATCTGACCTGGTCTCCCTGTCGGGCGCAAGGTCCTGGGCGGCAACCCTGCGGGACGGGTTCGAGCGCACAGGAGGCCTGTCGTCCCTGGGCGTCTTGATGGTCGGTGAAGGAGACCCGTACTCGGCGCGCGAGGTCCGCAAGGTCCTCCAGCTGCCGGTGACCGCCTCGCTGGCGTGGGATCCCGACGCGGCCGCAGTGTTCGCCAAGGGCGCCAAAGCGCCGAAGAAGTTCGACTCGTCACCGCTCGTGCGCAGCCTTCGAGCCGCACAGACCGCGATCACCGCCACAGTCACGGCCAACCGTGCGGACCTCACCCTCCAGCCCGTCGGGAGCTCACGATGACCCAGAACCCGGACTGGACCGAATCCCATAACCCGGCCGACCCGACGGCCTTGCCCATCTTCGGAGACCCCGCCCCTCAGCGACGCGGCAGGGTCCGTGGCACGTTCTCGATGACGCCTCAGGACGAAGCCGCAGCCACCGAATCGAATGACGAGCAGCCAAGGGAGCCCACGTCGCTGCGTCGCGCAGCACAGCGACACGGAAGCGAGCTGGACTGGGACCTCATCGCGACGCTGCGGCAACAGGCATCGGAGCGGCTGAGCACAGCGCTGGGGGAGGACCGGGCACACATGCCGCGCGACGTGCAGCGCGAACGTGGGCGCGCCATCATCCTCGAGCTGCTCAACGACGAGTCCGCCGCACGGATGACAGCCGGGCAGGACTCGTGGACGCTCGCCGAGCAGGGCCAGATGGCCAAGGCCCTCGACGACGCCCTGTTCGGGTTGGGGCGTTTGCAACCACTGGTCGACAACGACCTCGTCGAGAACATCATCATCGCCGGGTCACAGTCGGTGTGGCTCGAGTACAGCGACGGCCGACTCGTGCGAGGACCCGCAGTCGCGACGAATGACCAAGAGCTGATCGACTTCCTGGTCTTCCTCGCGTCACGGTCGGAATCCAACCCACGCCCCTTCTCTGAGGCACAACCACGCCTGCACATGCGGCTGGACGGCGGTGCCCGACTCGCGGCCACCGCGTGGGTTCACCCATACCCCTCGGTGGTGATCCGCCGCCACCGCCTGCGCCAAGTGACTTTGGGCGATCTGGTTGAGCGAGGAACCTTGACCGCCACCGCCGCATCCTTCCTGTCAGCTGCTGTCAAAGCAGGGAAGAACATCGTGGTCTCGGGTGCACAGGGTGCAGGCAAGACAACGTTGGTGCGGGCGCTCTGCGCCGAGATTCCCCGTCGCGAGATCATCGGCACGTTTGAGACCGAATACGAATTGTTCTTGCACGAGCTGAAGGAACAGCACGACATCGTCTTCCCTTGGGAGGCCAGGCCTGGGTCGGGGGAGCGTGGCCCCGACGGTCGGCAGGCGGGCGAGGTCACCTTGTCCGAATGCCTCGTCGACAGCTTCCGGTTCAACCTGAGCCGCCAGATCGTGGGCGAGGTGCGCGGGCCGGAGATCTTGGCGATGTTCAAGGCGATGGAATCCTCCAACGGCTCGATCAGCACCACCCACGCCCGCAACGCAGTCGGCGCACTCGGCAAGCTCGTTACCTGTGCCCTCGAGGCCGGCCCTCAGATCACCTACGACTACTCGATCCGCCAGATCGCTGCCAACGTCGACATCGTGGTCCACGTCCACCTGGACAAGAGCCCCATCGGTGACGACGCCTATCAGCTCGCACGGTGGGTCGAGGAGATCATCACCGTGGAGCCCGGCGAGAGGGAGACGGGCTACTCCTCCCAGACCGTGTTCAAGACCCATCCCGGGCGCCGCGAGGCGCTGCCCTGCGTGATGCCCGATGAGTACCGCGACCTCGAGCTGTGGGGCTTCGACCTCAACGCGTTCTACGCCCAGAACGGCGAAGCTGCGTCATGACACCGCTCGTCCCCGCGCTGGCTGCCGCACTGATCGTCGCGGGCGCGATCGGCGTGCTCGTCGGCGTGCGTGGCACATCCGAGAAGCCGGCCGCACCAACCGGAAGGAGGATGCCGGGGGCGGCGCGAGTGCAGTCGATGACCAAGCGCACCCAGAGGCTGCTCTTCGTCGGGGCTGGCGTCGGCCACCTGGTGGCCATCCTCACCGGGTGGGTCGTGGCGATCATCTTTGTTCCTGCCCTCATCGCCGGCCTGCCCTGGCTGCTGTCATCGCCAGAAGCCAACGACAAGATCGAACGCCTTCAAGCGATGGAGGAATGGACCCGGTCCCTCTCGGGGATCCTGACCGTCGGCGCCGGCCTCGAGCAGGCCCTCATCGCGACCCTGCGGTCGACCCCCGACGAGATCCGTCCCGAAGTGGCGCGGCTGGCCTCGCGCCTGCGCGCCCGGTGGTCCACTGAGGACGCACTGCGGGCCTTCGCCGACGAGGTCGACGACGCTACCGGCGATCTGATCTCCGCGAACCTCATCCTCGCCGCCCGGCGCCGCGGCGCCGGCCTCGCTGCTGTCCTAGAAGCGTTGGCGGAGTCCGTTGCCGCCGACGTCCGGGCCCGACGAGAGATCGAGGCCGACCGGGCCAAGCCACGAGCGACAGCGCGAGCCGTCACGTTCATCACCTTGGGAGTGCTTGGGTTCTTGGCCCTCAACGGTGACTACATCGAGCCGTACGGGTCTCCACTTGGGCAGATGATCCTTCTCACCCTGCTGGCCCTCTACGTCGTCACGTTGATCTGGATGAAGCGTATGGCGCTCGGCGGCAAACTGCCTCGCTTCATTGGGGCGGCCGCGAAGGAGGCGGCGAACTGATGCTGACCGGAATGCAATTGGCGATCACCGCAGGAGCGTTGCTCGGTCTCGGCGTGGTGTTCCTGCTGTGGCGTCTGGCTCCGGCGGACCCCGACCTTGGCCAGGCATTGGAACGGCTCTCACCACGCGCCACGACAGGCGATTCCGGTGAGGCCTCGACCACGGCCACGGACTCGCGTGCCCGGCTCGGCCGCTGGGGGATGAAGACACTTCCCGCGGGGACCTGGGGAAAGGCGCCCGTCAAGGAACTGGCTCTCCTGCGGATCCCGCTCAGCCGGTTCTACGGCGAGAAGATCCTGTTCGCCCTGCTGGGACTGACGATCCCCCCGCTGTTTGGGCTCATGCTGGCCACGATCGGCTTGGGGCTGCCGATCATCCTTCCTGTAGGTGCGTCATTGGCCTGCGCGGTGGCGTTCTTCTTCCTTCCTGACTACAACGCCCGCGATGACGCCAAGAAGGCCCGTGTCGAGTTCAACTGGGCGCTGGGTGCCTACATCGAGCTGGTTGCCTTGGAGCGCAACAGCGGCTCCGGTCCTCGGCAGGCGATGGAACTGGCAGCGGACGTGGGCGACAGCTGGGTGTTTCGCCGTCTCGGGGAAGAGCTTGCCCGCACGCGGTGGTCAGGGGTGACGCCCTGGGAGGCGCTGCACAGCCTGGGCGACCAACTTGGTCTGCCCGAGCTCGATGACTTCGCGGACATCATGCGGCTCTCGGGTGAAGAGGGTGCCCAGATCTACACCAGCTTGCGAGCCCGATCAGCCGGGATGAGAGCAGCCATGCTCAATGCCGAGAAGGCGAAGGCGAACGAGAGCAGCGAACGGATGTCGATACCGATGAGTGCGCTCGGCGTCATCTTCCTCGCCATCCTCGTCGCACCCTCCCTCCTCAGACTGGTGGAGGGGTCCTGAACCTGTTCACGTCATCGATGCAACCACGCATTCATGCCGTCCAACCGGGACCGGCACAACCACAGAAGGGGAGAGCCGCATGCACTATCTGGCCGCAGTTCTACACACGTTGGGCGTCACCGTGTCCGATCACGCAAGCAAGCGCATCAAGGGCGATCCGGAGCGCGGATCCGTGACCTTGGAACAGATCCTGTGGGGTGTGGCCCTCGCGGCCCTCGCGGCCGCTGTTGTGGCCGTCATCCGGACTTTCGTCATGGGTAGGGCTGGCCAGCTCGGCACATGATGTCGCCTCGCTCCTTCCATTTGCCTCTCCCTTTCGTGGGGTCGGGGCAAACCGAGCGTGGCTCGGGGTCGATCCAAAATGTCATCCTGTTGCCGCTGGTGTTCAGTGTGATGTTCCTGGGTCTTCAAGGCGCCCTGCACTACCACGCCCGAACGGTCGCTATCGCGGCCGCGCAGGAGGGCGCGCGAGCGGCAGGAGCTGAAGGGGGTTCTGGTGGGGACGGTTCCGCCGCAGCCTCGAGCTTCGTCGCCGAGGCGGGAGGCTCGGACGTCATCAGAGGGGTCAGGATCACCAGTCGACGCTCTGCCACGAACGCCACGGTCACGGTGGCAGGCAGGCCGCTCACCGTGATTCCCGGGTGGGGACTCATGGTCAGACAATCGGCCACAGTCCCGGTAGAGAGGGTCACCGGATGAGGTGGGGCAAAGGAGGACTGGAGCGAGGGTCAGCGGTGATCGAGGCCGTCATCGGGATCCCTGCGTTCATGCTGTTCATCGGCCTCATCATTGCTGCCGGCCGGTTCACCATCGCCCAGCACAGCGTGGAGTCCGCAGCAAATGCCGCCGCTCGGGCGGCGTCCATCTCCCGTACCCAGGAACAGGCACAGGGTGCAGCCTCCTCGAGTGCTGCCACGACGCTGAACAACCAAGGCCTCAAATGCAGCTCGAAGAGCGTCTCTGTCGACACGACCGGCTTTGCTGCACCGGTCGGGACCCCAGCGCGAGTGACGGCCACGGTCACCTGCCAGGTCCAGGTCGCCGACCTCGCCGTGCCCGGTCTGCCCGGCACCCTTTCCGTCGAGGCGACCATGGCGTCGGCCATCGACACCTACCGAGAACGGTGATCGGATGCAGACCTTGACCAACCCATGGGGCGATGACGAACGCGAACGCGGATCGATCAGCATCGTCCTCGTCGTGGGTGCCGTGGCCATGCTCATTCTGGTGGGACTTGCCGCCGACGTCGGCGGCAAGGTCCACACCCTCGAGCATGCCCGGGACGTGGCCAGGCAGGCTGCGCGAGCAGGCGGGCAACAGCTCGTCGCCCCGGCAGCCATCCGCGGTGAAGGTGTCCGGGCCGACCCGTACGCCGCCCAGCAAGCAGCGCAGGCATACCTTGCCGGGGCTGGCGTGGCAGGGTCAGCCACCGTCATCAACGGCACGACCGTGAGGGTCACCACCACGGAGACCTACTCCACCAAGTTCCTCAACATCATCGGCATCCGATCCTTCACCGTCCACGGTGACGCCGAGTCGAGGATCGTCCGCTCCGCTGGAGGTGTCGAACAATGAGACTGCGCACTCGACTTGTCGGACTGGTGGCCGCCCTCATAATCCTGGGGATCGTCATCGGACTCCCCGTGGCGCTCTTGGCTATCGGGGCCAACCCTCTGCCGGACGAGGTCCCCACCCTCGAGCAGCTCCGCGTCTTCCTCACGAGCCCTGATGACGGAACACTCGCCCTGGGTTTCATCACACTCGTCGGCTGGGCGGCATGGGCCTCACTGGCCGCCTCCCTTGCCATGGAGGGCATCGCCCGGGTCCGCCGCACCTCCCCGCCGCACCTGCCCGGCCTCGCGCTTCCGCAGTCCGCCGCCCGAGGACTGATCGGTGCAGCCCTGTTGCTGTTCGTCACGGCTCCCGTTGGCATGCCGACTGCCCACGGCAGCGTGGGGACGGCAGCGACCGCATCCGCTGCGGTGAGCACCCCGTCGATAGCCGCACCTGTTCCTTCCGGTCAGCTCGCACCCTCTGCGACACCCCAGGCTCAGGTGGTTCCACCCGAGGCGAAGCCCTCCACGATTGAGCACACGGTCAAGCGGGGGGACACGCTGTGGTCTCTGGCCGAAGCGCACCTTGGCGACGGAGCGCGATACGGCGAGATCGTCGAGCTCAACCCCAAGACCCTGGGTGACGACCCCGGCTTCTTGACCCCGGGAACCGCGCTGACCATTCCCACTCCGCATACGAAGGCAGCGGGCGCAGACGACACCAGGGTCGTCGAACTCGGCGACACCCTGTCAGAGATCGCGAAGGATGAGCTCGGTGACCCCGACCGTTACCCGGAGATCTACGCAGCCTCCAAGGACACCGCTCAGCCTGGAGACCGCCGTTTGGTCGACCCAGATCTGATCCTGCCTGGCTGGACGCTCACCATCCCCGGGGCAGCAACACCGGCGACGTCGCCCACTGCCCCCACCTCGAAGGCACCCGCCGAAAGCGTGGCTCCCCCACCGGCCAGCACAGCACCCCACAGCGTGCCGTCGGGCGAGACGCCGGGAGCAGAGACCACCAACCCGCCGGCAGCGTCGACCCCGAGCATCCCCTCAGGCCAATCCGTACCTGCGCCTGCATCCACGGGTGCAGTCGAGGAGACATCCTCCGTCGCACCGTGGATGCTGACTGGACTCGTTGGCGGGGGAGGGGTGCTAGCCGGGTCGATGGCGCTGCTGCTGCTGCGTCGTCGCCGGGCCCAGTTCCGTGCCCGACGTCCGGGACGCACGATCGCAACCCCCAAGCCCGTGCTCATCCCCGTCGAGAAGACCGTGACCGCGATCGGGTCGACGACCGCCCCGACCGTTGAGCACCTTGACGCCGCGCTCCGACGACTGGCGCTCTCGCACACCAGCGCGGGTCAGGCAATGCCCGAAGTGGCGGCCGTCCAGATGACCCAGACCGGCCTCACCCTGCACCTGTCGGGTCCGAGCACCCTCGACGCCCCGTGGCAGGGCACCGAAGACCACCTCCACTGGACGCTGTCGGCGCAGGCGGACCCTGCGACCGTCGAGCCACCCGTCGAAGAACAGCCCGCCCCGTACCCGATGCTCTGCACCATCGGAGCCAGCGACGCCGGCGACGTATGGATGCTCAACCTGGAAGACATGGACCTGGTCATCACCGGAGACGCGGACTACGGACGCGACTTCGCGCGGTACATCGCCGCCGAGATCGCGTGCAACCCGTGGTCTCACGGCGTCAAGGTGGACCTCATCGGGGTCGCCACCGAGGTCGCGGCCATGAACCCCGAACGGATGCGCGTGCACACCGGAGATGACCCGGCCACTGATCTCGTCGCGGACGCTGTGGCCATGATCGACCGCTCTCAGGACGCAGGCACCGACGTTAGCTCCGCTCGAGCAGCGCAGCTGGGAGCCGACCCATGGCCGGCGAGAATGCTGATGGTCGACACAGCCGCGGACACCACACCCGCCCTGGAGCAGCTGCTCGACCTCGTGCGCACCCACGGCGGGCACACCGGCACCAGTGTCGTGGTCAGAGGGGAGGATCTCGCCAGCGACGGAATCGAGGTCCAGATCAGCACATCCGGGCGGATCGTGATGCCAACGTCAGGACTCAACCTGATCGCGGTGGGTCTGACAGCCGACGAAGCACAAGGGTGCGCGGCCCTGCTGGCTCAAAGTGAGGACCTCGAAGATGTCGACATCCCCTCCGTTGACGCAGACGAGGAAAGCTGGAAGGCCTGGACCGACGAGGCTGGGGCTCTTCGAGACGAATACACTCTTCCCCGCAGTAGCCACGACGACGAGGACGAGTGGGCTGATCCGAACGGTGAGGCCGCCCAGGGTGCTGCGTCACCCACGTCGATCCTGACGGATCCGGACGAGGAGTACGTGGAGCATGGGGCGACCACCATCGCCGATCTCAACGCCCTGGCGCCGCGGGTGACTCCTCAAGTTCGTGATGCGGTTCTGAATGCCGACCCGACCCTCGACGACGACTTGGAGCGATGGCACTCAGACGCGTGCGACCTTCCCAGGCTGACCTTCCTTGGCCCGGTCACGGCGCGCACTCGAGGGGCGGCGCTGGCCAAGCGCAAGCCCTACTTCACCGAGCTGCTGGCGTATCTGGTGACGCGCCGGCACGGGGCGACCCCAGACGAGGTCGCGGACACCTTCAATATCTCCCAGACCAAGGCACGCGACTACGTGAACACCGTTCGCGACTGGCTGGGTACCAACCCTCGAACCGGGGACAAGCACCTTCCCGACGCACGCAAAGCACCACTGGCACAAACGCGCGGCACCAGCGTCTACCAGGTGTTGGACGCGCTCGTCGATGCGGACCTGTTCCGTCGCCTCAGAGCGCGCGGCGAGGCGCGCGGGGCCGAAGGAATCGACGACCTCTGCGCCGCCCTGCGCTTGGTCCAAGGACGTCCTTTCGAGAGCCTGCGCAAGGGTGGCTGGTACTGGCTCTCCGAAGGAGATCGGCTTGACCAACACATGGTCTGTGCCGTCGTTGACGTTGCCCATCTAGTCACCACACATAGCCTGCGCAAGGGCGATCTGAAACGCGCCCGCCTGGCCGCCGAAACCGCCGCACTGGCCGCGCCGGACGAGGAGATCCCCCGCCTTGACCTCGCGGCCGTTGCGGCCGCGGAGGGCCATCCCAACGAGGCAGGCAGGATCCTGCGAGACGAGATCCTCAACCGGACTGACGATGACGGACCGCCCGCAGAGCTCTCGGAACGGACCCAACAGATCATCGCCGGAAGGGACTGGCAGAAACACTCCCAGCAAGCCAGCTGACACCAAGCCAAGCCCGACAGATGAGCCTCACCTCCCCCGAAGGGAGGCTCTTTCATGCCTAGCTGGCGAGATGCAGCCGAGATTGCATGAGCGGTGGTTGTCGAAGCCGACGCCGTGTGCCGCGCGCGTCATTCGCGGCGATAGGACGCACCCTCGACGAGCATCGATAGGACGCACCTCTCGACCATTAGCCGAACGACCGGATAGCGGCACTGCGGTTGTTGGACGCCGCTCGTCAAAGGAACAGAAGGACGGTCCGAGCGATGCCGAGCGGTGGGCCGAACGGCAACGCGAAGTCAACCCAGTAGGCGAACTCGAACGGCAAGAGCATGATCGCGAAAGCCTTCGTGCCCGGCGCATCAGCCAGGATCATTCCGCCCAGGACTACCTCCGCGGCGCACACGAGGACGAAGCCAGCAATCAACGCTACGGACGTCGGAACGCCCCAGCGCTCGAACGGGCCGCCGCCGTAGGTGGGGAAGCCGAGGAACTTCCAAACCTCACCGGTGTTGGCGAAGTGCCACGCACCACCGACGCCCGGGAGGCCGAATCCGATCCCGAGCAGGAACGAGCATGCCGCCGCCGCGACTCTCACATCGACAGTGTCGTACGCGTTCGGCGCCAGCGGATCAAGACTGCGCAACTCGCGGCTACTAGACGATTCACGTAGGACCGGCGTCCGGCCAGACTCGGTCCAGGTGATCGGCGGGCAGCTCTCCATGCGGCTGCCCACCAGCGTCGTCGGTGTGGCTCACTATCGGTCTGCGTCCCGTCGGTCACCGTGACGAGGCGTGGCTCAAGAAGGGACTGCCCTGCTCGTAGTAGCACTGCCCACCTCGCCGTCCACATCGGAACGAGTGCAGGCAGGAGCAAGCACATGGATCACGTTGTGATCGGGGTCGATCCCCACAAGCTCTCCGCGACGATCGAGGTCGTCGACGAGAAGGAACGCCGGCTCGGCCAGGGTCGGTTCACGACCGACAAGGCCGGCTACGCGGCGATGCTGAAGTACGCCAAGGCCTGGCCGGACCGGGTGTGGGCGGTCGAGGGCGCCAACGGTGTCGGGCGTCCGCTGGCGCAGCGACTGCTGGCATCCGGCGAGCAGGTCGTGGACGTCCCGGCGAAGCTGGCTGCTCGGGTCCGGCTCTTTGACACCGGCCACAACCGCAAGACCGACGCCCACGACGCACACTCGATCGCGATGGTGGCCGTGCGCACCACGGGCCTGCGGGTGCTGGCGATGGACGGTGAGCTCGAGGCGTTACGGATGCTGGTCGAGCGCCGTGAGGCACTGAGCCGCCGACGCGTCCAGACCGTCGACCGGTTGCAGGCCCTGTTGGCCGAACTCCTTCCAGGACAGGCGAAGAAGGACCTCACCACCGGTCAGGCCAAGCGAATGCTCGCCTGCGTGCGGCCCCGCGACATCGCAGGCAGGACCCGTCGGCGGATCGCGGTCGAGGAGCTCGCCGAGCTGGTCGCGGTCGAGGCGAAGATGAAGAAGGCCACCGCCGAGCTGAAGACCATCGTGCTGTCCCGGGGTTCGCACCTGATGGACCTGCACGGTGTCGGACCGGTGGTCGCCGCCCGGATCCTGGCCGACGTCGGGGACGTCTCCCGGTTCGCCGACCGCAACCGGTTCGCGTCCTGGACCGGCACCGCACCGTTGGACGCGTCCTCCGGTGAACGGAGCCGGCACCGGCTCTCCCGGGCCGGGAACCGTCGGGTCAACCACATGATCCACATCGCGGCGATCAGCCAGATCCGGCTCGACACCGATGGCCGGGCCTACTACCGGCGTAAGCGCGCCGAGGGCAAACGGCCCCTGGAGGCGATCCGGTGCCTGAAGCGCAGGATCTCCGACGCCATTTATCGACAGCTTGTCGACGATGCCCACGTTGCCGCGGTCGAGGGCGCAAACGCGGGCCCGGGAGGGCACTGCGGGGCGTCTCTTGCATCCAGCGCGGCCGGCTTAAACCCGCACACCGGCGCTTCGGATCAGCCACTTCCCGGACCCGCACCAACGACGCTACGCCCAGCCATCGAGACGCGGAAGTCCCACCTCGAAGCAACCGGTTGACAACAGAAGGGAGCCGAAGTGACGCAAGCTATGCAGGGAAGCCTGTGCGCTCTGCGCCCACCACCCATTTGACGAATTGGGGGACGTGCCACTGCCGTTGTAGCGACGGCACTTGGCGCTGGATCGCAGGCGATCGTTAAGCGATCTCGCGGACTGGTGAACGATCGGAAGCGACAGCAGGGTCAGCAAATCGTCAAGGTCATTGAAGGCCGCCATCGCGGCCGCGTCCCCCGCCGTGGCGTAGGGCGCTGGATACAGGTCTCGCTTCCGTAGAGCCCCTCGTAACGCACTCGGCGAATTCTTCGACTGGAGCACCAGGAACCCGCCAGTATCTTTGCCGGTGACCGGGTCGTAGTGAGCGACCAGAACTTCCATGTTCGAGACGTTCACTGTAAAGAGACGGCGCCTACGTCTGATGGCCTTAGTTCCTGGCATCGCCCGGAATGTCCAGGCGTCCCCCTCGTCATATCGATAGTTGACGAGGGCTACCTGCAGGTACCTGCTCAGTACCTCACGGACTTGAGGTGCGAGGGCATGGTCCCTCAGCGTCGCAAGCCCGGCCAGTCCGGCAGCGGCCCGAGACGAACTGGACCCGGAAGCCAACCCCTGGAGGTCGCGAGCTTGCACTGGGGTCGCAGGCAGGTTGGTTGCGATCCAGACTCGGCCACACATGCGGCAACGTCGTTGTCGGCCCAGGCCGAGCTGAATGAGGTCCGTCGAGCGGCACGAAGGACGTGTCAGCTCATCCATGGCTTCGCCAGCCTCGCCCTGGTCTTTCTCCTACTCGGTCCCGACACCCGCTCACAGCGTGTTCCACCACTCCGAGAAGCCGGCGGCGGGATGTCCCGGCAACGTCGTTGGCCCATGTTGGCGCATCAACTCAATTGCCGCGTCGAACTCCTTACTACTACAGGGATAGGCAGTGCGACGAGCCATCGACAGGATCTGGTGACTCGCGAATGCCGAGCCTCGAAGCTCATCTATCCGCACGGGGTGGTGGACCAGATACCAGTGGATGGCGAGGGGTACGAATGGCGTAAGCGTCGACTTCTGCTTGCTGTCACCCCAGCCGAGCGGGTATCCGGTCCGAGGTCGCCCTGAGATCTTGCCGGCAGCGTGGACGCCTCTGAGATCAGGATTCGTGTTGGCCATCCAAACCAAAACGCCATCTCCGACCTCGACTTGACCCTCGACGCCAGTCACCGACCATCCAAGGATCGGCTCCGAGAACAGCTTGTCGGGCCTATCCCACTTCTTCGGATTGCCCTGCAGAACCCAGAAATTGGTCATCGCGCTCTCGTCTCGGCCTTCGTTCCCCGGAACGCTACTCCCAAGCCCCCATATCAACGGATGAACCTCTCGCTGGCACCTCGCATCAGGCGACCGGCCCTCAATGGCCGATCTTGGCCCAACCTCGCAACGGCTCTCGCCCGGCGGAAACCTATGGTTTGCCGGTCCGCTCGCGGAGACGTGACGCGGGTGGGTCAAGCGTCGTCGTCTGCCGGGGTGCGGTACTCGATTCCGTAATGCGCGGCGACGAGAGACGTCGTCTCACAGCCCCAGTCCGTGCGTTCTGTCATCGGCACTGGATCATCGAGGCCCGAGTCACACTCACCCTCCCCCGAACCGCAGTCACGGTGAAGCGCGATGATTCTGCGCGCTAAGGGATCCTTGATGGCGTTCAGTCGCCGCCTGGCCGCCAGCCATTCGTTTGGCGATCCTGGTCTGTCGTCAACCTCATGAACCACATCCATGTGGAGCCGTTCGCTGGCTTCCTCGTCATAGACGTACTTGGTCATGCACGAACGCTAGTTCACGTTGTTCACATCCCAGGCGAAACCGCCGACCCCGTCGATCCCGGACCGCGCTGCGTACGCGGCGGCGTGATCCAGCACGGAATCGTACCGCCATCAGCCCTCGTCATCACGGCCCACACGGTCCTAGCCTGATCGTGTGTCCCAACTTCAGGAACTAGGCGAGGCACTCGCCTTGTACCGAACCGCTCGACATGCGCTGCTCACGAAGGTAGGCGTCCCCCTCTCCAACAGAGATCCCTTATCTGAGTTTGCCGAGGTCTTCGTGGCAGTCCTCGTGGGGGGAACCACGGCAACAAGCAGGGTTCAAGCAGCATGGGACGTCGAAGCCCCGGACGGCTCCCGGTATCAGGTGAAATACCTCGCCAACACGATCGACAGTGGAGTCAATGGAGCACCACATCCGATCGATCCCTGCCGTCGATTGGTACGCGCTGGTCCACATCGAGGACTTCACCGTGGCCGGTGTTCTAGCGTTTCCACCCGACCTCTCCATCGTGTGCGCCGCCTTGCACAAGAGGCACCCACACCAGGACGCTGCGCTCCAGTTCACGCGTCTCAACTGGCTCGCCATCCGGGACGATCCCGACCGGTTCCGCGCCCTCGGGATGAGGCTATGGCTCCCGCCGGCATTCGCCGACCGCTGAGAGAGCGTCCTGCACCAAGGCTGGCAACGCCCGACCGCCACGGGCAAGTCGCCACGGGAGTCCTTCTTGCGGCGCTTAGACGCACCTCGCGAGACCACTGCCTGCACGAGCGGATTGCGGGGGTTGCGGACGGTGCACGGGAAGGCCTGGAGAGATCAGGGGTCGTAGACGACCATGAAGGTGTCACCTACTTCAGCCCGGAGTTCGTGCGCAAGCCGCTGCGCGCGCGGCGCTAGGCACGGAGTCCTAGTTGGTGATCGCGATGCACTCGCGTGGGCAAGCAAGGGGGATGTCATCAAAACGGTCACCGCCTCTGTTTGGTCTTCTCCGAGAAGGAGCTACAACGCTCACTCCGGGACGGGCACGATGACGCGTTGATCGTGTGGAGGCCAGGAGTGGCGCTAGAGGAGTCCCGTGCCCGCCTCATGCCGATCCATCTCGACGCGTCCCTGGAAACGACAACCGATGAGGACACCGACGGCCGCTGGAGCTACACACGCGGCTTCTTTCGGCGCTGACCCTCGCTGTCGCTCACTGCGGCGGTTGCGTGCGTGCATCGGGCAGGATGAGCACAGTCCGATCGTCCACGCGACACACCAAAGCTGAGCGGAAGGGTGGGCCGACCGCGCGCACCAAGGCTCGGCCTCGCCGGCGCGTCCTGCGGGACACCGGTAACGTGTGTTGATCTATGCATTTGCCCCGAGAACTGCACGACCGCGCTATCCTTCGGGCACCAGGGGGGAGACTGGCTACCCCATGTCATTAGGGAGGCCACAATGAAGTGGTTGAAGATGGGGTTTTTGGCAGGCGCAGTGATACTTGCCCCCGCCGCTGAGGCGGTGTATTACAGCTTCGGCACGATCACGGCGTACGAGGGCAGTCGAGCCGTAGCCGCCGGTTACGGGGATCACGGGATTGACTACCCCAAGGACGACGTTGGCGGAACTCTCTGCTTTAGGGATGTCCGCTCCGGAGGTAGTTCGGCGCATGCGGCCGTTCGGTATACGTACTACCGCAGCGGCGTCTCCAGCGGCCAGTACAGCGCTTGGACAGGTAACAACTCCAGCACGGCCTACCGGTGCGAACAGGAGCTCCGAGAGCTGGACGTCAGTTACGACAGGGCGGAAACGCGCGGGAGCATTTGCCAGGACGACACCTGGCCCGCACCGGATGACTGCGCTAACTCCGCATTGCGGAATCACACCATCCCCTGATGCGTGAACTGAGCGCGACCGAACTCGTCGTTCGTAGGGGTTCCTTCGAACTGTACTGCCCTGCTTGGACCACTGATCTGGGGCTGACAGCCGTCGTCGGGCTGAACGGGGCTGGCAAGAGCACGCTCCTGCTTGCCCTCGCCGGGGTGTTACACCCCGACGTTGGTCAGGTCATAGGAGCCACTGAGACAGTACTGCTGCCTCAGGAGGCGAACGTTCGAACATCCCTCAAGGTCGGGGAGTACCTCGCCTACCTCGCGATGCTGCGCGGTATACCGAGACGCGATCGTGCTCAGGCCGTGGAGGCCGCACTGACACAGTGCGGCCTCCGCGGCAAGGTCGATATGAAAGTGTCAAAGCTTTCCGGGGGGTGGCAGCGGCGCGTCGCCATTGCCCAAGCACTTCTGGTCCGAGGCCGCGTGGCACTTCTTGACGAGCCCACTGTGTCCCTTGATGTCAGTGCCTCCCGCTCCGTCTGGCAGCTGTTGCAAGAGACAGGTCAGAATCGACCCGTGGTCGTTGCATCTCACGAGGCGTCGGCCGTGTTGGAGTTCGCGGACTCGATTATTCCGGTCTCGAATGGGGTCGTTGGGTCGAGCATTCCTGGCCATAAGCTCCGTACTGCATATGCTGACAGCGGGCTTTCCCCCGAAGCATTTCTCCTCGCCGCAATGGCTAGTGGAGAAGCTGCGTGAGAGTGCTGTTGAGGCAGCGGCGCTCTTGGATGCCTGCCGCTTTAGTTGCGGTCGCCATGGTCGTCGTGATGGCCGTCGGCGGGGCTGGATGGATCGGTGAGGTCCTCTGGGGCCAAGAAGTCATCGGCCGCGCCCAATTCCTCGCCCTCCCGCTCATTGGTTCCGTGGTGGCTTGGTACGCCGCACGTGACTCCGACGGCATGTTGACCGTGTTACCAGGCTTCAAGGAGCGAGGAAGGCACGCGGCGGCTACCGGCGCTGCGGGCTGTTTCTGGCTGGCGGTCGTCTATGCCGTCGCCCACCTAGTCGTGGTCGCGGCGGCACTATTTGCACCGGTGACGATCACTAACGGGAGCTTATGGCCGTGGACGACACAGACCCTCACCGCCCTAGCGACTTGGTGGATGGGCTTCGTGGTGGGCTCGTCAAGCGGGTCCATCATCGCCGCTCCCCTCGTTGGAGGACTCACGCCAGTCCTTCTGCTTGTCGGGCGAGGACGGACCCTGTTCACGCGATTGGCTGAGTTGGGCTCCAACGGCACACTGCTCGGCTACCGTCCTGACTCGGCGCAATTTGGATCTCGTGTTGTGCTTCTTTCTCTTCTTCTTGCTGCGCTGGTTGCAGCAGTCCTGACATCGCGTCGCCGCTTCTTGACGACGGCTGCACTTGCCCTTGCCGCCGTGGGGGGTCAGTTTGTTCCGACCGGTGATGGATACAGATTGACTCAGAGCCGGCCAACAGTTTGCGTGGGTGAGAAGACCCGACTCTGCGCACTTCAAGAACTTGAAGTGCTCGCCGAACATTGGGCGCCGTTCATCAATCAGGTCTCCGCCGAGTCAGTCAAACTGACCTCGGAACTGCCCACGACTTACTGGGCTTGGACTGCAGATGTGGATGCCCAAGGAAAGCCGTGGGTGACAATTTTCGACCCGGGCAGTTGGCGTGGTGAGCCGGATAAGTCCTTCATGATCGAGGAAATAACCGCGCCGCGTTCCTGCGCGATCTGGCGCGGCGGTTCGCCACCACCGGACTCATGGGTTGCGGCCTCGTGGTTAGTGAGCGACGAAGTCAGAGTGCGTCTGGGCATGGCTCCTCTCTACAACGTGAGCGACCGGCTCGAACCGACCGACCCCAACACTCAGGACAGGATCGTTCACGACGCTGCTAAGTCCCTAGCGACTTGTGACCTGAATGCCCTGCCCCCAGAACTTCGATCCGTGCGACTTCGCTCATGAGGGCATGGCTTCATGACCACAGAGGGCATTATGTGTTGGCGATCGTCCCGCTTGTTCTCACTATTTCCGTAGTGCTCACCGTGGACATTCCCAACCCCATTTCAGCTCAACTGCTCGCAATACGCTCCAACGTGTTAGCCCTCTTGCTCGGATCCACCATTGGTCCCATGGCGATTCGCTCCCGAGCCGCCGGTGACCTGTGGCTGGACACCGGGTACCTGCGTAGAGCGATGTGGGTTGCTCTTCTGACAGGTCTCTGGGTTGCATTGCTGCTGGCGACGGACCTCCCCCCGAAGGATGGGTCGTGGATTGCGAAGATGTACCTGACCGGAGTGCTGTGGGCCGTCCCCCTAGGATTCACACTCATTTGGGACGAGGCAGCAGGCCTGCTCGCGATCTTCGCTGTATTCATGAGCTACGTCGTCACGCCCGCAGATAGTCTTCCTGGGTGGTGGAGCCCGCTTGCGGTGAACCCCGAACACGACAACCTCGGCTACATCGGAGGGGCGCTGCTGGCGGGGGCATTGACGCTTTACCTTACCAATCTCCGCGGGCAACGCCGCTTCTAATCAGCCGCTATGGGGCTGATCCTCCGTGATGTAAAGCCGCACGAGTCCCAGTTGCTTCAAAGGCCCCCGCTGCAGGTCGGCCGTCATCCTTGATTGACGGAAGATACGGTTGATTTCGACGTGGCCGACGGCGTACTGCGACTCCAGGGCGATTGGAACAGTGAGCGGGCAACGCGGTTCAGTGGGGCCGCCGCATCCGGGCGACAGCCCTAATTGGGCGAATGGGGCCCACAGTGGGCGCTGTGACACTGCCCCACAGTGGGCGGTGTGACGCAGCCTTCGTGGACCAAGCACTCATGGGCACGACGGCGCTCGATCCGTGGTCGCAGATTTCCCTGTGGACCCGTCCGACCGACGGGCGATCTTCGACCTCGACGAGGGAACGCTTCGTGACCGCTTGCCTGACCGTTCTGAGTAGGGCCTTTCAGCCAGGGCGAGGCATGTGTGGCAACTCCTCCATCACGAACTTCTTCAACTTTCGGGGGGACGTTGCATTTGCGCAGGTCACAGACCTGACCGCTTACCTCTAGAAGGTCGTACCCCCCAGCGATTCGCGCTGGGTGGGGACAACCTCGGGGACGCCCGATCGGGATCTTCCTTCCATGCCCACACGGCGGAAGGAGCTCGAAATGAGCGTCGCAAGGAACCTCGGTCTGGATGACCCTGACAACAAGATGCTGGCCCTCGCCAGGGATCGCTGGAGCAGCTGGCGTCTCGAGCACGAGGCACTCGAGGTCGTCGAGGACCTCTTGGACTTGCCCGCCTGGATGCGCAACGCCGAACCCGCGGACGCAGACCGGGTGCTGCTCGCGTTGGCCGAACTGGCCTCACCCGAAGGCGGCGATGACCTCGCCGCTACGGGAGCGTTGGCTTGGCTTCTTCTGCCCGGCGCCAGCCTTCTCGCAGCTCGACTGGCGACCCTGACCCCGAGCATCGACGAGGTCCTCGCCGCCCAGTTGTGGGTCGAGGCTCGAACCTTCCCGTGGCAGCGTGGACGCCGCGTCGCCGCCAACATTTTGATGAACGCCCGCAAGGCGGTCATGCGGGATCTCGCAGTGGGTGTGGCTGCGGACCCGGCATGGTCCCGAAGCATCTTGATTGCCCCCACGGAGGACGTCTGGGGGGTCCTTCCTGGCCCGGCCGCCGAGACCCAGCCCGAACACGAACTGGCCGAGCTCCTGGAGTGGGCCTGCAGTAAGGGAGTCATCACTGAAGGCGACCGGGAGCTGCTCGTCGACGTCGCCGCCACCGCGGACCGGCACCAGCCGCGCCGTGCCGGTCGCGGGCATGCCGGGCTGCTCTCCAACGACGTCTCCACCGAGGTCGCTCACCGCCACGGTGTCTCACCGATCACCATCCGCCGCCGGACCCGACGCTCGGTCCAAGCGCTGCGAGACGCACGAAAGCTGTCTGCCTGATGAAGACCGCCAGTGACCCCCATCCGGCGTTAGAAGGCGAGGTGATGACAGTGACTGACCCCGCAGAGATCGAGCGACTCATGGACGTGGCCAACAGCGACGCCGCCGTCCTCGAGGACCTCGACCAGTG
This sequence comes from Knoellia aerolata DSM 18566, assembly GCF_000768695.1. Classification (GTDB taxonomy): domain Bacteria; phylum Actinomycetota; class Actinomycetes; order Actinomycetales; family Dermatophilaceae; genus Knoellia; species Knoellia aerolata. The sequence continues at coordinate 55,009 of NZ_AVPL01000011.1, read as the reverse complement.
CATGACCAGGCTCCGCCAAGCGCAGCTTGCGAAGGCCGCCTTGGCCCGTCTCGACGCCGGCGACCTGCGTGAGCTGTTCGCTGCCCGACGTCGCGCACTGGGAGAGCGAACCCGATGAGTGCGACCCAGACGGCTCCGCGCGCCGCCATCAGCGTCGACGAGCTGAAGCGTGCCTGGCAGGCCGTACAGGCCGGACAGTTCCGCACCGACCCGAGCCGCCGCCCGAAGGACACCGGCAACGGTAAGCCCGCGCCGACGTGGGATCCCGATGAGGATGTCCTCCCGGTCATCGGATGCGGCGGCAACACCGGTGCCAGCACCGTCGCCCTGGCGATCGCCACCGTCGCTGACTCGGCCCGCGTCGTGGAGTGCTGCACCGTCACCGCGACCGGCCTAGCGGCTGCGGCCACTGCCGAGCTCGGGCGGGTCGGCAGCGGGTGGACCCGAGGCACCCGAGACAACGTCACCCTCGAGCGCGGCACCGACGTGCTGCTCGGGATCGACGAGGTCCCACCGCCCCCGCCACCCATCAGCCCACTGGGTCTGACTGTCCTCGATATCGGCTGGGAGCTCGGGCAGGTCCTGGCCACGCCCTGCTGGATAGGCGAACACGTGCACCGTGCGCGGGCCGTCGTCGTTGTCACCTCGGCCACCGTGCCCGGCCTGCGACGTCTGGAAGGGGCCCTGGCGCTGCTCGAGGGCGCCAACGTCGTAGCCGCCGTCGTCGGCCCCCGACGAAAGAAGTGGGCACGCGGCATCGACCACACCATGGGCGCCCTCACCCGTGCTCTGGAGGGCAACGGGCACCTCATCGACATCCCCGAAGACCGCGACCTGGCCAGCCGCGGCCTCGACACGCGACCGCTACCGCCGGCACTGACCACCGCAACAACCCATCTGCTTCGGCGTGTCCAAGCCAAGAACCACCGAGAAGGGGACTCCTCATGCTGAACACGATCACCTACCACCTCACCGCCCTCCCGACAGCGGTGTGCCCCACTGCGCCACCTCAGGCCCAGAAGTACGCCGACCAGCTCATGGGCTACGTCCTGTGGGGCGTCATCTTCCTGTTCTTCGTTGGTGTCGTCGTCGGCATCGGCTCCATCGTGGCCGGGCGAGTGTTCGGCATGCCCCATGCCAGCAAAGCCGGGATCGTGGGGGTCGTCGTCGTCTTCCTCGCCGTCATCGCCTACCTCGTGCTGCCAGGCGTGGTCCGCGCCATGACCGGGTCCGGTTGCATCTGATGGCTCAGGCGACGCACCTCACCGACGGGTCATGGGGAAGGCCACGACTATTAGCCGTCCTCGCCGGCGGAGTCGTCGTCGTGCTGGTCGGCCTTGTCGGCCTGGGCCTGGCGGTCCTCTACGCAGTGAAGTCCGCCGACACCTCGCCCGTGGAACCCGGCTCGGCCGAAATCCGCACTGGGGCCGCGGGGGAGTCCCACGGTCAGGCTCACCGGGACGCAGTCGCGGCCGCCCCCATGCTCGAGGTGGAACCGGACGACTCCAAGGCCGGCACCCCGGCGGCCACCCCCGCACCGGTGCTGGCCGTGCCCGCCGCCACCACGACGGGACCGGTCGAGGTGCCCACCGGATTCCCCAAGTCACCGGCGGGGGCGATCGGACAACTGGCGGCGATCGAGACCACCGTTTTGCAGGGCATGTCGATCCCGCACGCCAACGACGTCTACGAGCAGTGGGCCCTGCCGGGCGGTGTCGGAGCTGCTGACTGGCCACTGATCAAGAACGTCCAGGCGTTCCTGGCCAGCGCCCAACAGGGGCAGACCAAGGACCCCTTCATCACCGTCAGCGCCCACCCAACGGCAGCACAGGTCAAGGGCATCGATGGGTCGGACTGGGTGCTCGCCTGCGTGCTCTTGGACATGAGGGCCGTCATCACCACCGAGGCTCGGGTGGCGTACGGGTACTGCGAACGCATGCAGTGGGTCGGGGACGACCAAAGCGGGCGGTGGATGATCGCCCCCGGCGAACTGCCCGCCACCGCACCCTCAACCTGGCCAGACACCGATCTTGCGGTCAAGGCCGGCTGGCGTACTTGGGTCGACGCCGAGGACTCGGGGGTGAACTGACGATGTTCAATCCGTTCGAATACCTTGCATCAGCCGCGGGCAAGGTCGTCGCTGACGGATGGACCGCGGTCTGCCTCGGAGTGTGGAACGCCGGGCTGTGGCTGCTCAAACTGGTGCTGACGATCGTCGACAGTTTCACCACTCCCGACCTCAGCGAGACTGGCCCAGGCGCGGAGATCTACAAGATCACGTTCTGGATCGCGCTGACCCTGATGATCACGCTGTCCCTGGCGCAGCTGGGAATCTCTGCCTTCCGCAGGGACGGTCGCTCGGTGGGGCAGCTCCTCATCGGCACCGGCCAGTTCCTCATGGTCTGGGCCGCCTGGCTCGGCTACGGCGTCGCGCTCCTCGCGGCCGTCGGCGGGCTCACCAAAGCCCTCATGAACAAACTGCTGCACATCGACAAATGGGCACAGTTCGAACCCTTGGGCACGCAGATCTCCGTCCACGACATCTCCGACGGCACGGTGGCCACAGTCCTCATGGTGCTCGCCATCTTTCTGGTGTTCGCCGCCATCGGGCACCTGCTCGTCATGCTGGCCCGGGCCGGCTCGCTGCTCGTACTCGCTGCCACCACACCCATCGCGGCCGCGGGGCTGTCCTCCGACTTCGGCCGCGACTGGTTCTGGAAGAGCTTCCGGTGGTTCCACGCCGCTGCCTTCACCCCAGTCCTCATGATCCTCGTCCTGGGGATCGGGGTACAGATGACATCGGGCGTCGCCACCGGCATGACCAACGAGCTGGAGAAGGCCATCGGCACCGCAGTCCCCGGCGTGGTCCTGATCTGCATCGGCTGCTTCAGTCCACTCGCACTCTTCAAACTGCTCGCGTTCACCGACCCCGGCACCACCTCCGGCGCGGCGCTACGTACCGGCCTCTCCGCACAAGGCGGGATCTCCGGACTGCTGGGAGGGCTCGGTGGAGGTAGCGCCAGCGACAGCAACTCCGCGGCCTCCGCCACCGACGAGAACGGCAAATCGCAAGGCGAGAGCGCCGGCGAGGACTCGACGAGCAGCCGGTTCAACGGCAGCACGGCCGGAATGATGGGCAAATTCGGCGGCGCCCTCGGCCAGGCTGGCGCCGCCGGCATAGGAGCCATGGAGAAGATCGGATCCACCGGCGCCTCGGTGGGCGCGGACCTGACCAACCAGATGGGGGTCGGTCACAACAACTACGTCCCCGACTTCACCTCCACCAAACGCAGCGGCGGCGGTCGACCCAAGGGTGGAGACGGGAACAACCCCCAAATCGGTGGAAGCGGTAGCCCCGACCAGGACCTCCACCCTGCGGCGACCGGCACCGACGGGGCACCCACCCCTTCCCTGCCCACCCCACCCACCCCATCGCTCCCATCTGCACCTGGAGGCGGGGGCCCATCGCCCGGCGGCGGCGGAGCAGGGCTGCCCAGCCCTGGCGGGGGCGGCGCAGGAGCAGAAGGTGCAGGTGCAGGAGCAGGAGCAGCAGGAGCAGGCGCGGGAGCCATCCCCGTCGTGCCGGTCTAGGAAGGACGACACATGGCAGTCATCTACGCGGATTACTCCCGAGCTCGCATCGGCTGGTTCTTCGGGCTGTCGGGATGGCAGTTGGCGATCGTCTCGCTGACGTTCCTACCGATCGCCTGGTCGATGAACAGCGGGGCCTGGATCTCCGCGCTGCTGTTCGCGCTCCTGTGGGCAGTCATCCTCCTGATCACGATCACCCCGGTGCGCGGGCGGTCCGCCACAGGGTGGGCCACCGCGTCCCTCGCCTTCGCAGTTGGCGGGCTGACCGGCTGGACCAAGTTCCGCTCCAAGGCAGGGCTCGGGCGAGCTGACCACCTAGACGAACCCGACCTGCCCGGCATCCTCCAAGGCGTCAAGATCCACGACGGCCCACCCAACGGTGCGATGTTCACCCGGACCGCCATCATCCAAGACCACCGATCCCGCACCTGGGCGGTGACCGCGTCCGTGGTTCACCCCGGCATCGGGCTGAAAGAGGTCGACGAGCGACAGAGACAAGGCGGCGGACTCAGCGACCTTCTGGACCTCGCCGCACGAACCGAACTCATCGACGAGATCCTCCTGCTAGTACGCACCGTTCCCGAGGACGGTGCCGAACGCGACCAATGGGTCACACGGCACCGCCGCGGGGCCGCGGCAACCGCAGCTCGTCAGATCAACGACGAGCTGCAGACCAACCTCACCCGAGCCAGTGTGCGCACCGAAGCGTTCGTCACCATCGTGGTCCCAGAAGGGCGCCTCTCGAAGGAGGCCAAGGAGTCAGGTGGAGGCCTCGACGGTCGCGCCCGCGTGCTTTACAGCTTGGCCGCAGAGGTTGAGGCGCAGCTGCGCGGCGGCATGGGCATGACCGCCGTGAAGTGGCTCACCAGTCCCGAGCTGGCGCTGGTGTGCCGCACCGGTTTCGCACCCGGCGACCGTGCCGGGATCGTCGATGCCCTCGACAGCCGAACGAGCGACCCGGACGTGAACGCTGACATCCCTTGGGCCATGGCCGGACCCTCAGGGGCGGACCCGGTGGCACGGCACTACAGCCACGACGCCTGGAACTCAATCAGCTCCACGATCAAACTCCCCGTCAAAGGTGCCGCCATGGGCGCTCTCGCCCCGGTCCTGACTCCGACCGCGTCGGGGGAGCGTCGCAGCTTCATGGTGGCCTACCCGATCCTGACGCAGTCAGCGGCGCAACGACAGAGCGCCACCAGCGGATGGGCGGCCGACATCGGTGAGGAGATGCGCAACAAGGCGAAGGTCAAACAGCGCACCAAGTCCAGAGACGAAGCCGACAAGGTGCGCCGCCTCGACCAGAAACTGGCCCGGGGAAACAGCCTCACTCGCCCGTATGCCGTCGTCACGGTCACGGTCCCCAAGACCGCCCGGGCCTCGGAGTACGGCCGACGCCTCGACGCATCCGTGCGCCGGGCCGGGTTCGCGCCGCTTCGGCTCGACCTTGCCCAAGACGTCGGCTTTGCATCCTCCACCGTCCCCATGGGGATCAGCCTGACCAGAAAGGGCAACTGACATGGCTACCAAACTGGGCAGCCGCCGCAACGGCGGCCGCGACATGTCGCGACTGCTCTCCGACTTCGGCCACGAGCTGCCCTCCATCCCGCAGCAGCTCCCGCCGGTGCAGGAGGGGCGGATGTTCCGGCCCTCACCCCGCAACGGGGAACGCCGCGCCGGGCGAGGGTGGGCGCCCACCTCCGCGCCCGTGTCGCTGTGGCGCATGACCAGCGACCAAGCCCCTGTCTTCTGGCCCTTCATCTCCACCCCGGGCCTGCCACCCACCGGCGCGCAGATGGGTATCGACATGCTCTCCGGTGGCGCGTTCTACGCAGACCCTCTCGGATGGGTTCTCGACGACGACGTCCCGGTCACCAACTCCAACATCTTCAGCTTCGGAAAGCCTGGTCGCGGCAAGAGCGCGACCACCAAGTGCTTCTGCCTGCGCATGATCGACTTCGGCTACCGGGTGCTCATCCTCGGCGACACCAAGGACGAGTACGAGCCGCTGTGCCGATTCCTGGGGGTCGAGCCCTTCGCGATCGGGCCAGGCCTGCCCGCCCGGATCAACCCCTTGTCCTTCGGGCCGCTCCTGACCGGATGGGACGAGCTGAGCCCGCAGGAAGCACAGGCCCGGGCCACGATCGTCTTCTCCCGCTGGCTCACCCTCGTCCGGGGTCTGGTCGGCTCCCAACGCATCGGGGAACAGCGCGTCCCCTTCGGCCCCACCGACGAAGTTGTCGTCAAGGCCGCCCTGCAACACCTGACCGGCTACGCCGCAGGACACACCCGAATGCGCGAAACCACCATCCCCGAACTGTGGCACCTGCTCGACAACCCCACCAAGGACCTCATCGCAGAATGCCGCTACTCCGACGAAAGGCACTTCCTCGACGCCACCCGGCTCCTGCGTGATGCCCTCGGGCAACTCGTCAGTGGCGCCTTGGCCGGCCTCTTCGACGATCACACCACCGTCGACGTCGACTGGCGCGCCCCCATCCAGTCCCTCAGCCTCTCTCGACTCGACCCGCTCGGCGATGAAGCCGTCGGGATCGCCCTGACCTGTTTGAACTCGTGGGGGCGAGGCATGCGAGAGATCGCCCCAGCCGGCGACCTGCGTGTGGTCGTGCGCGACGAGTCCTGGAAACAGCTTCGGCTCGGACCCGAGGCAGTCAAGTCCTTCGACGCAGACCTGCGCCTATCCCGTCGCGACGGCGACATCCAGTTCGCGGTCGCACACAAACCATCCGACCTGCTTTCCGCAGGCGACACCGGATCCCAAGCCGTCGCCATCGCCAAGGACCTGCTCCACCTGGCAGACATCAAGATCCTCCACGGACAGGACCTGGCGGTCGCCAACGAACTCGAGACCCTCCTCGGCCTCGGCCCTATCACCCGTGACCTGGTGACGGGGTGGGCCATGCAAGGCAAAGGCCGCGCCCTGTGGAGCGTGGGAGAGCGGACCTACAAGGTGCAGACCGTGCTGCACCCCACCGAGCGCCGGCTCACTTACACCAATGACGCCATCGAGGGCGCGGCCTGAGGCCGGACCGATGAAGAAGATCGCGCTCGTCCTCATCCCCCTGCTCGCGTTGATGTGCCTGCCCCTGGCTTTGGGTGCCATGGCGGTAGTCGGCGGCGCGGCGATCGGGGCCGAGCTGCGCACCGTCGACTGTGGTGGAGCCATCCCGGCCACAGGTGACTTTCGACCGCCGTTCCAACAGGCCTACGCAGTGAGTCAGCGAGGCTTCGGCAACGAGTTCCATCCCATCGCCCACGAGTGGCGCCAGCACACCGGCCAAGACCTCTCATCCCTTCCCGGGCCAGGTCCCGTGGTGGCGATCGCCGGAGGCAAGGTGACGTTTGCGGCGGCCCGAGGCACCTACGGCAATCTGGTCGACGTCACTCACGCCGGGGGAATGGTGAGCCGTTACGCGCACCTGGCCAAGATCACGGTCAAACCGGGCCAAGTGGTCAGCCTCGGCGCAACCCTTGGAATCGAGGGCAGCACCGGGGGAAGCACCGGCGAGCACCTTCACCTCGAGATCCACGTGGGAGGCCGCGCCGTGGATCCGGTTCCGTTCATGCTCGAGCACGGCGCACCCCTCAACGGCAAGGCCGTCGCCCCCAGCGCAACCACCACCCCCGTCCCCAGCGACGTCACGGAAGGCGGAATCGGATTCGATCTGCCAGCAGCCGGTGCGCCTAGACAGGACTCACTACACACCCCACCAGCAAGCATCCCGCCGGCGATCAAAAGCCTCTACGAGGCAGCCGCTGACAGGTACAAGATCCCGTGGACCCTCCTGGCCGGCATCGGCATGGAGGAGACAGGGCACGGACGCAACAAGGGCACCTCCAGCGCAGGCGCACAAGGCCTGATGCAGTTCATGCCAGCCACTTTCGCCACGATGGGCGTCGACGGCAACGGTGACGGCCGAGCCGACATCCACAACGACGCCGACAGCGTCTACTCCGCCGCGAACTACCTCATCAAGAGTGGCGTGGCCAACGGGCCAACCGGCGTGAAGAAGGCCATCTGGGCCTACAACCACGCCGACTGGTACGTCAACGATGTCCTCCACTACGCCCACACCTACGGCGGCGGACTCGTCCTGGGAGATCCCACCGACTGCGGGGTCGCAGGCGCCGGCAACCCCCAACTCCCGCCCCTGAGCAGCGACCGCCTGACCAAGGTGCTCACCTGGGCAGGGGGCCACGCAGGCGACCCCTACGTGTACGGCGCGAACGGACCCAACGCCTGGGACTGCTCCTCGTTCACCCAAAACGCCTTCGCGCAGGTCGGGATATCGATGCCCAGAACCGCTGGTGCACAACGGGATTGGCTCGCCAAAGGCAACGGGTTCCGGGTCCAACCCGGTCACGAACGCCCCGGAGACATCATCTTCTGGGACTCCTACCTAGGCCCTGACCGCATCGGGCACGTCCTGATCGTCTGGGATCCCACGACCAAGACCACGATCGACGCCCGAAGCACCGCCAAGGGAGTCGGCCACTTCAGCTACGCCGACGGCGCGAAGCGCAACATCTTCGAGATCTGGCGCATCGGCAACATGGCCGATCAACCCTCCAGACAGCCCGTTTGAGGCCGGGTGACCGTCAGAGCCGCCGCCGCGACTTACGGGCAGTGAAAGGAGCCGACACATGCAGAGATCACGACGGGTCAACCCGCACCCCACGACCTGGGAGATACCGCTGGCGACCGTGGTGGTCGTGGTGCTCCTCTTCATCCTGGGGGTACACGCCGGCCGCGCCGGCGCCAACCTCATCGCCGGTGCCGGCCTGCAATTCCCGCCACGGGAGGAACTGTTCGTCAGCACCTTCCCTGTCATCCGCGGAGACGCAGGGGCGGGTCTGGTCCCTCGACCAGACCACGTCGCCGGGGCCGCCGCCACACTGATCTGGATCGGGATCGTCGAAACACTCAACTTGGCCCTCATACTGTGGGCGAGCAAGATCGCCTGGGACCAGTGGGGTCCCTCCCGGGTCCACGGCATGGCCACCCGGGCAGAAGCCGAGAAGCTCCTGGGGCGAAGCCGACTGCGCCGCAACGCCGCAGTCATCCGCCCCGACCTCTACGGGAAGCGGCAGCGATGAAACTCAAGCAGAAGGTCGACCCACGGCAGATTGGGTGGCGTCTGGGGCGTGCCCGTCAACCCAGCGGGGGAGAACTGTGGGTGCCCTGGGACCGCACCGCTGGCGTGATCGGCCCACAGGGCAGCGGAAAGACGCTCGACACTCTCATCCCGGCACTGCTCAACGCGCCCGGTGCAGCCCTGGTCACCCTCACCAAGGCCGACGACCTGCTGCTCAGCTTCACCGCCCGCTCGAGCGACGACCGACCCTGCGTCGTCCTCGACCCCTTCGGGATCACCCAAGGACTGCCGGAGCTCGTCTGGGACCCCATCGAAGGGTGCATCGACCCGATGGTGGCCGAACGACGCGCCAAGGCGTTCACGGCCGGAACCGTCAAGGGTGCGGTCGCCGGCGGTCACGGGGACGACGCAGCCCGCTTCTACGCCGCTGAAGCAGCGAAAGTGATTCAGGCGTTCTTCCACGCTGCAGCACTCACGGGCCGCACGCTGGAAGACGTGCTGCGCTGGGTGGCCAACCCGCACAGCACCTCGGACCCGATTGAGATCCTGCGCGAGCACCCGCACGCGGCACCGTTCTGGCATGGGCTGCTCCACGGCGCCCTCCACGGGGACGACCGCACAGCCGGCAACACCATCACGACCGTGCAGCAAGCCATGTCCCTGTTCTTCCAAGAACACATCAGGAAGCGGTGCGTCCCCGGACCCGGCCGGTCCGCCACCGACATCGCCGACGTCATCCGCCGCGCAGGCACGATCTACCTGCTCGGCAGGGAGGACCCCTACGCCAGCGCTTCGCCATTGATGACAGCCGTGGCCGAACACGTGCTGGACACCGGCCTCGCGGCAGCTCAACGGTCACCGCACGGCCGGCTCTGCCCACCGATGCTGGCCTGCCTCGACGAACTGCCGTCGACGGCGCCCTTGCCGACGCTGCGCACCCGGATGGCCAACGAGCGAGCCTTGGGGATGGCCTTCATCTGGGCGGCGCAGACCCGCGCCCAACTGTCCGCGATCTTCGGGGAGCAGGAAGCCCGAACCCTTCTCGGTCTGACCAACAACCTCGTTCTGTTCGGTGGGAGCAAAGATGTTGCGTTCAACCAGGAGATCTCCGACCTCCTCGGACCGGTGCGGATCAGTCGCAGCAGCTGGCAGTCCGGGCAGATGGGCGGGCGCAACGTCGTGGGTGAGGACATCCCCATCCTGACCGGGGCAGAGGTGCGCCAACTGAAGGAGGGGCATGCTCTCGTCGTCTCCGAGAACGGCAAGCCGATCATCGCTAAACTGGACCGATGCATCACCGGAAAGACGGGCAAGCAACTCCTGCATGAAAAATCCGAGCTGCGAACCCGGCTCGGTGACAACCAGCGCATGACCGTGACCCCCGAGGCGCGGGCAACCGCGGCGCTCGTCCAGGCGCGGCGCCGAGGACTTCTGCACGACAGCGGAAGCCCGACCGACTACAGCTTCACCCAACCATGAGCACCGTCCAAGGCTCCCCAGTCACCCCACCGCGGGCGGCGCCGATCATTCGAAGCTTTCCCGAGCCTGGAAAGGGAATCCAGCAGGCCTACCGAGAACTCGACCTAGCTGACACCGGTACGGATGCGCAGAGGAAAGCGCTCGGCGACCTGAACCTTCTGCCGCGCCCCTGGGACCCGGCAAGTCTGACTCAACCCCAGCTGCGGTTGGAGGTGTGGTCCTGGCTTGAGGCGGTCGCAACCTGGCTGAATCTTGAGTACGTGTGGGACGTGTCGGCCATGATCCCGCCCTGCTGGCCGCAACACCCATACCTCGTGCACGAGATAGCCGTCATCGCCGACCAGCGGCGCAGGGCAGGACGGGCCCTGACCAGCGATGCACTCGAGGAGTGGCACCGATACGCGTTGCCTTCCTTCATCGACCGGATGAAAGGCCGCACACGCAACTACTGCGAGGAAGGGCACCAGGACTGGCCCGCGAAGGGCCGATTCGCTCGCCACGTCAGCGACGAGCAGGTCAACGAACGCAGACGAGCCTTCAACGCTGATCAGCAGACTCAACGGGCATCGCGGGCCAGCCAGCAACCGCAAGGCCCGCAGCTCCGAGTCGTCGACGACGGCCTCGCGGTCGACACCGGCACCGGCGAGATCGTCGACTGAAGCAGGTGAAAAGAACGATGACGCGTCACCATTTCCTCGAGAACGTCACCCCGCTGGTCGTCTGCACGACCCTGTTGACAGGGTGCGCCGCGCCGCTCACCAGCGCCACCTCAGGGAAGGCCCCGCTGACGCTCACGAATGTCGCCGTCGTCGACGGAGACACCCTGCGTGCCACCGTTGGTGGTGCACGGGAACGGGTCCGGATCGTGGGCGTCGACGCACCCGAGCTCGCCCACGACCCGCGCCCGGCTGAGTGCTGGAGCGCAGAGGCGGGCGTCGCGCTGGGCGAGCTGCTCGAGGGCCAATCAGTTCTCGCGTTCTCCGTCGACGACGTCGACGACCGCGATCGCTACGACCGGCTCCTACGTCAGGTCAACGTTGCCGGCCAAGACGTCGCCGAGTACCTCCTCGAGCAGGGCCATGCCACGTCGTTCCGAGCGCTGGAAAACCACCAGCTGTCGCGGTACTACCTCGACATTGAGAGGGCCGCCGAACAGAGGCAACGCGGCCTGTGGGGCGCCTGTCACCACCCGTGAGGGAACGACCCTCACGAACTGATCAAGGGAAAGGACGGATGGACGCGGATGAGAACGCCGCGACGTTGTCGCGCTTCGAGATTGAGTTCGGCGACTGCGACGAGTCGCTGCATCCTCTGTGCGAGGGAGTGGTCTGCGACACGGTGCTCTTGGTGTCGGGATTCGAGACGGTGGAGCATGCGGAGGAGTACGCCCGGGACCTGCTCTACGACAGGTACACCGTGGCCGATGTTCTTTCCGGGCCAGGAGAGGGGCTGACCGCCTCGACGATGATGACCGGAGAACGCGATCCCGCGACGGTCATCATCCGCGACTACAACGTGGCAGACAACGCGTGCCCCAGCGGCGACAGGTCGTACACCTTCGTGGCCGGCGGCCACGACGAGTTCTCTTTGGAGGACATCGATCTGGACCCCGCGCCGGAGGAACTGGCCACCGTCATGCCCGGACTTCAGCCAGAAGATGACGACTTGAAGCTGCGCAGACAACGGGAAGCCGACGCCCGGCGCGCAGAGGTTGCGACGTCGACGGTTACGCGTGCTGCCGGGAGATGAAGTCAGCCATCTGAGGGACCGTGAACGCGACGCGGCCGTGCTCGGGCGCGTAGATCAGACCCTTGGCGATGAGGTTCGAGCGGGCCACACTGATCTGACTCATCGACTTGCCCAGCCGATCGGCCACAGCCCTGGAGTTGGACCCCGCGTCACCGTCGATCGCAATCGCCTTCAGATAGTCGCGCTCCTGCGGGGTAGCGCGATCCCACCGTGCCCGGAAGAAGCCGTTGTCGAGTTCACGGAGCCCTTCAGCGCACCCCAGCTCGGCGTCACGCTGAGTGATACCGGGACCGGGTGCAACGGACCATGTCTTGGACCCGAACTCCTGCAGGAAGTACGGGTAACCGCGGGAGACCTCAACGGCCAGGGTGACAGCATCGCTCTCCCACTCCACTGACTCGAGTCTGGCCGGCTCGGTCAACACGGCACGGGCGTCGTGGTCGGGCAGGTGCTGGATGTGAGAGAACTGGAAGAGCCGCTCGGTGTAGGACTTCGCCTCCGCCAGCGCCGCCGGCAGGCTGGGCAGGCCGGCGAGGGCCACAACGAACGGCAGGGACCGTTGGTTGGCGATGTGCACGAGGGAGCACAGTGTCGCCATCTCTGCATTGGTCAGATCCTGCGCTTCGTCGATCAGCAAGGCGACACCCTTGCCGTCCTCTCGAGTCGCAGTGGTGAGGTCGAGGATCAGCCTGAGCAGATCCATTTCGAGCGCGCCCGAATCCGCGCCGCCACCATCAGACCCGTCGAGATCCAGGCCGAACGACCAGGTTCCCGTTGAGTCCACGCTTGCCTTGAACGAGACGAATGTCTTGAGGGCGGCCTTGATCTTCTCGCTGGCACTAGGACGGGCGAGGTTGAGCAAGGGGAGCTGGAAAGCCTCGGCAACAAGCTCGCGCAAGCCCTTGCCCGTGCCCGCCTCGATGAATCCTGCGACCCACCCGCGCTGCTCGGCCTCTTCGTGGAGTTTTCCGAGCAGCACGGTCTTGCCGACACCACGCAACCCGTAGAGCACGGACGAGCGCCCAGGCCGACCATGCTCGGCGCGGGCGAGCTGGGTCGTCCACTGGTCCTGCTGTGCGTCCCGTCCCAAGAGGGCTACGGGACGCATCCCAGCTCCGGGCATATAGGGGTTCGTGACCTCGTCCACAACATCCTCCTATAGAAGTTCCTAACTCAGTATAAGGGGATTTTAGACAGGCTTACAGATATCTACACTTTGAGTTCCCGCGCGTTGGCAAGTGGGTGGCGGGTGTTGGCTGTGGCGCCTGCGTCGAGCAAGGGACGCTGAAGAACGACCCGAGCAGCGGAGTCCTGCGGCGCTCACTCCGACAGCATCTGGGTGGCGAGTTGCCGGATCCGGGCGAGACGCTTGCTGACGGGACTGTGGTTGGCGTAACCCAAGGTGGAGGCGACCTCGTGGAGTTTGGTGACTCCGCTGCTGAGAAGGATGACGATGCGCTGGTCCTGCGGGTCGAGTAGGGCCATGAAGTCGTTGCAGACGATGTTGCCTATGACCTCTGATTCGGGGCCGTGGATGGGGGGCGCCTGCGTCAGCTCGACAAAGGTCACTTTTACCTTGGAGCGCTTGCGGTGGATCTTGCGCTCGAAGTCCTCCTTCGCGTAGGTCCAGTGGTGGGAGAAGTCGTCTTCAACCCGGTGTGAACGGACAGCATCGAGGATCCCTCGCAAGTTCCCGGTGGAGTCGGCTGCGTCGACGATCTCTTTGGTCGCCTGCGCTGCGTCTTCTTCGCCGACCCAGATGTTTGAGCCCATCCTGGGGTGGGTCATCCGCGCTCCCTCAAGAACGGTTCCGTCCGTGAGGACGGCGGGTTCGTCCATGGGCTTGTGGCCGCCGCCTTGGGGTAGTTCGCGCAGACGAGCTTGGATGACTTCGGTTGCCGGTGGGATCCAGTAGTCGAGGTTATGCGCCAAGAGCCGGATCGGGTCGTCCTTGGTGAACCCCAACATTCGAGAGCCGGGCATCAAGTGTCGCCAGGTGGTCCTGGCCCAAGCTTGGCTGAGGCGGGCTTGGGTGTCGTCGGGTAGGACTCTGTCGACGTCGCCTCCCATGAGGTGTGGCCACAGGCCGCGCGACAGGACCGGGAGGCCGTGGCGGATCAGCGTGTCTTTGGGGAGGAGGTGGTAGAGCGGGGCGAGCTCGTAGTACCTGGTGCGGGTGCGGGGGACGAAGCAGATGTTGCGTTCACCCTGCTCGACGATCTTGCTCATCCAAGCGGGAAGGTCTTCTTCGTCGAACAGGTATTTTCGGTATTGAGCTGCCTCCCAGTGCATGTTCCACTGGGCCATCGCCAGCCGGTCTTTGACGCCTCGCTTCGTCACGGAGATGTATTCGGGCACATCTGGGTTGGCTGTGCTGAGGGTGGCCTTGAAGATGAAGCCGGCAGAGATCTTGTTCAGTGCCGGATAGAGATCGGGAGTGGTCAGTTCCGGGCGCTGCAGGACACCGTCAAGGTCAGGGTCGTGGGGTGCTTCAGCCATGGTGGTCATACCTAGGGTTACGGCGCCCAGTTCGCGTTTCGTTCCGCACGCTGGCCGCCATTTTTTGGTCTGGGGTGGGGGTGCCCGGGTCTGGTGCCCGGGACCCCCACCTCCTATCGTGGGCTAGGTAAGTCGTCCCACCACGACGAATGACGCGGTCAGGACGCTGATGAGTGCGATCAGCCGCACCGTTTCGGGCCATCCGTGCAAGGCCGCCCGGATGGTGCGGCTGATCTCCTTCGCGATCATCTCTTCTTCACCTCCTCGGTGTTCCGGAAATCTGTTGGATGCCCCAGTCACGACAGGTGACGGGCTGACGGTTCCTGGCTGCTCACTTGGCAGATCGACCCTGGCGTGCAGGTGAGGCGGGTGCGCGACCTCGGGTCTTCGGCGCCAGTGACTTCGTCCGCTTCTTGGTCGCTGCCTGCTTCTTGGTGCGCACCTCCCGCTCCTTGCGGGCCAGATCCTGGGCGGCTGCACGTGCAGCCGATGAGTAGGCGCCGTTGAGCGAGTACCACCACTTCGTCGTGGATCCGGTAGGGCTGAGCGGCGCCTTGATGGTTTCCGGGCGTCTGGTCAGCAGCCCCCACTCCTCCAGATCGCGCGTGCCGTTCTTGAAACTGGCTGCCGAGAGCCCATACCACTCAGCGGCTCGCTCGTAGCTCAGCCAGACCTCGTCGCCCTTGCTCGTCTCCGCTGCCACGATGAGCAGGACGGCGAGCCCCGGCAGCTTCAGATCGGCAAAGAGCCCACTGGTCCAGAAGGCGCCGGGGAGCGAGAAGTACGTTTCCTTTCGGTCCTTGCCGACTTGGCCAGGCGCAGTCCACTTGGACTTGCCGTCTTCCCGACGTGGGGTGACGCGGACAGCGCGACCCTCCCGGGTGCGATCGATCAGCCCGAGCCCTTCGAGATCGGTCCAGGCCTTGGAGATGTCGCTGGTGGTCCACGCGGTGCCCTTTTCGGTGGAGAGCAGGCGCGCCCACAGTGCGCCTTCGAACGGCTCTCTTCGCTTTTCGAGCATGGGCCAGATCGTGAGGAGCAACAGGTAGAGCAGCAGGGCGCGGTGCTTGCGCTTGTTGACGAGCGTCCCGAGAGTGCTGGGGCGCACCGCGGATCCGCGGGGGTGCTGGACGAAGAGGTGCCGCACGATCCCGTAGTTCCTGCCGGTCAGGCGCAGGACCTCGGCGCGGGCTTCGTCGTAGGTAGCGACAGAGCTGGAGTCGGAGGTGGTCATGGCGCTGAGTGTATGCACATCCACTGCCGGATCGTTTCGAGGCGCTTACGATCCGATCAGCGTTTCGTACCAGACAATGAGAAGCAACCATGCGAAGCCGCTGCGATACACCTGCGATGCGCCATGGGATGCCGACATATTGGGGGCGCGGGAGGGTGCCGGTTCGGGACCTAGGAAAAAGTCATTGGCATTTCAGAGTTGTTCCCAATCGATGCCGGTCACCGGCGGGGTCGATTGGCGGAGGCGCTTGGGTGTGTCACCTGGCGACGGTCATGCGCGGCACCCGTGCTGGCCGTGGGGGAAGGTGTGATCGGGGCGTCGGCGGGGGGCGGGAGGTGCGCTGCCAGCCTGAAGCGCAGATCCTGTGCCGGGTGGTCTCCAAGCGGTTCGCCGTCAACCAGCTTGCGGGTCAACTCTGGCACGTCGTGACCCTCTCGATGAGCTTGCTCGAGCATGCTTGCCAGAGCTGGCCAGTCCTTCGCGATCGGCAGACGGGGATCCAGCTCGTGCGCTGTGGCCATCCACCGTTCCTGGGGAGACTGCAGCGACGAGGCCGTGAGGCGGTCACGGACGGCTCGCACGTCCGCGACTCGTGCTTGGGCGATCTTGCGTGGGTCTCGGTTCCACTGCTCGACAGCCGTGCGCAGTTGCCCACGGACAACGCCTTCGGGGAGGGACAGGTGAGTCGCGACGCGCTGCGCACCTAGGTCCCACTGTGAACCGGGCTGTGCCGCAAGCACCTGGGAGGCCTGGTCGAGGGCCTCATCGCCAGTGAGGTTGGTCAGGCGTTCATCGAGCAATGCCTCACCCAACGGCTTGGCTTGGTCGAGGGCGTCGACGAGCACTCGGTGGCCATAACGCGTCAGGACGTCGGCAGGGTCAGAGCCCTCCGCGAAGGAAGCCACGGTTGGAGCCAAGCCGTGCTGGGCCAGCAGCCAGTAGTCCCGTTCCGCTGCCACTCGGCCGGCGATGTCACCATCGGTTGCCACGATGGGATCTCGCCCGAGCAGGGCCAGTTCCGCAGCTTGGTCCTCCGTGAGGGATGTGCCGAGAGGCGCCAGTCCAACGCGACTTCCACCGCTTGCCAGAGTGACGGCGATCGCGTCCATGGGCCCCTCAACCAGGACGGGGGTGATGTCGGCATCTTGAAGTGAGAACCCGGCGCCGAACAGCTGTGCGCCCTTGTGGAAGAGCGGGGTGTCGGACGTGTTGAGGTACTTGGGTCCTGCGTTGTCCTGGTCGCTACGGTCGGGGTGGCGTCGGGCCACGAATCCGAGGATCTCGCCGTTGTGCACGATCGGGAACGTCGCCCGATCGCGGAAGCGGTCGATCAGTCGGCCGGTGCGGGCAACCGTGGCCAAGCCGGTGCACACCATCTCTTCGTCGGTGACACCTCGCTCGCGTAGGTGCGTCACGAGGGCGGCCCATCCTGCCGGAGCGTGCCCGGGCGCGAACTCGGGGTGGTTTGTCAGGTCCTGGCCGAACCGCTCCGCGAGGTAGTCGGCGGCCCAACTGGTTGCGAATTCTTGTGCGAAGAAGTTCTGGGCCATTTGGTTGAGCTCCACCATGCGTTCGCGTGTGACGGGGCTGCCGTCCCACTCGGCGGCCCGGCTGACCATCGTGTTTACCTGCTCGTCGGTCGGGTCCAGCGGACCCATGTGCTCCCGCATCATGGCGGCCAGTTGGAGGCCTGTATCTGCGTTGAGATCCACAGCGTCGACAGGTTCAAGTGACTCGAAGTCACCGTCGTTGCCGGGCCGCGAGGTGCCATGGATGAAGTCGTGCCATTCCGAGTTGGTCGGGGCGTCGACGGGGGCGTCCACTCCGTCCCACATGTCTTCCGGAGGAAGGTCTTCGAGCGCGCTTTCGTCGGTACCGGCGAACTCCTCCGGGGTGACAGGGTCGGTGAGTACCGAGATTTTCCACACCAGGGTCTGACAGTCATCAGCGTCCTGAGTACCGGCCAACAGGTCTTCAATTCGCCACCCGCGCTGGAGAGCGTGGTCTATCGATGTCACCATCGCCGGCCACATACTGTCCCGCTGCAAGTGCAGTGCCCGTTCGCCGCCGAGGATCTCGACGAGTCGTGGCTGCCAAGTCGTCGACAGGGTCTGGTCGACCTCGTGGAGGACGGCCGGGCCGATTCGGCGGTTGATCCGCCACCAGATCGCAGCGGCCGAGTGGTCGTCCGGCAGGGTGCCCTCGCCTAGGGCGCTCCGCAGCAGACCGCGGGCGTCCAGGCCGGCCTGCGACATGCCAGCCAGTCGTTCCGCCAGAACCGGAAGGTAGTCGTCGTAACGGACAGAGGGCGCGACCCGCTCGAGGACGGGACCCCACTCCTGCATCGCAGGAGTCCGTGTCCCGGTGAGTGCCGCGAGCTGGCGCCTCTGCCACATGGCCGCACTCTTTTGAAGTTGTGGCGCCCCGGTGGGTCGGTGGTCCCTTTCGGCAACCTGCATCGCAGCCCTCCACACCTCAACGTCACCAAGGACCTTGGGGGCGGGGAGGACCTGGCCTTGACGGGCCCACGACGGTGCAGGGCCCGCCGCTGCTGCTTGGCGCACGCTCTCCGCGAGGTCTTCAACCAGCGAGCCTCGAGCGGCGAGGTATTCACCCCACGTCGGGTGTTGCCGCAGTGCGGAGGGGATGCCGGGCATCCACGGAAGGGGGCCTTCACCGGCGTGGCGCAGGCCGGAGTCGTCAAGGCGCCAATCCAAAACGGCGGCCGGATCTGCGGCCGAATCCAGTTCCCGATTCGTCGCAGCTTCGCGCAGGGCGGCGACTGGGTCCACGTCGTGCGCGCCCAAAAGGATGAGATGCGCCCGCAGAGTCGGCCAAGCCGGGCGCTCGGTGAGGCCCGGCACGATGCTCGCGGCCTCGGTCTCCAAGATCGCGACGGCGTCGGTACCGAGCGTGATTTCGGCCGCGAAGTAGAGCGCGTCTGAATAGCGAGCGGCGGCCTGTCCCAACAAGATTCGCGGGTCCTGCTGCTCACGCAGGATCGTTGACGCTGAAGATGGGGAGTCGTCCCGAGCTAGGACGCTCTCGAGGATGTCGGTCGCGGTGGACGGGACGAGGTTGTCCGGACGGATGGCATTGTGCGGGTCCCCGTCGCCGACCACTTCGAGGTAGATGTGGTTGGCGAGACGTCCGCGGGTCATCATCGTGTACAGCTGTTGGCGGGACTCGTCGCCAGTGGCAAGACCGTGCATGGCGTCGACCGAGACGCCTTGGGCGGCGTGGACCGTGGTGGCGTAGCCGAGTTCCGTAGAGGTCCGCACGTAGGCATCGGGAAGCGTGACGATGCGACCGTTCTGGGTGTGTTGAACGCTTAGGTCGCCACTGGTTTCGACCTTGAGGACCGTCCAGCGGTCGCCATTTTTGACCCAGTCCGAGGCGGTCATACGGAGCTGGCGGTTGTTCGCGCGGGTGAGGATGAGATCGCCAACAGAGGCAGCGTTGCCATCGGCCAGTTGCACCTCGTGGCCGGCGAGGCCGCCTTCGAGGCGGTGGGTTCGGGCACGACGGTTGAGTTCAGAAACGAGCTCGCGAGTGGGTGCCAGCATGATGGCGTCTAGGCCCTTGGAGCGGTCGCTCTGCCAGGCGGAGAACACGTCCTCGGTCATGGTGGCGAGGTCACCGACATGGACGCGGTCGTGATCGAGGTAGTACCCGAGCGACTCGGTTTCCCCATCGCGCAGCGACAGGGAAGCGGCGCCCTCAGCCGGGTCAGAAAAGCGCATCAGCTCGGTCAGTCGCAGTGCGCCGTGAGTGGTGTCCAGGTCGCGCAGGACACCACCGGCGCCGATGGCCGCGAGCTGTTGATCGTCGCCGATCAGGCGGACTGCGCCGCCACGCTCGGTGATGAACTGCACCGCAGCGTCAAGAGTGAGGGTGTCGGCCATGCCTGCCTCGTCGATCACGACGAGGGTCTGGCTGTCGATCGAGGAGGCCCACTCCGGCAGATCGCCGTGACTTACGGACCAAACCAGCTTGGCGAGTGTGTCAGTGCTGCTGTCGAGCTGGTCGCGCAGCACGGCGGCGGCCGCCGCGGACGGGGCAAGCCCCAGGATCGTGCCACCGTCATTGCACCAAGCCGCAGCCAAGGCGCGCATCGCCGTGGTTTTGCCCGCGCCGGCGGGCGCTATCGCCAGCTGGAGTCGAGCACCAGAGGTGGCCATGCCGCGTACCAAAGCTGCTTGGCCGGCGTTGAACGTGATGCCGTTCGCCGTCGATTCCAGAAGGGCCAAATCGACCGCCTCACTCGTGGCGATGCGCCCAACGCGCACCCCGGCGGCTGCAACGAGGCGCTCCTCGGCGGCGAGTACTCGACTCGACGTGTACTGCTCAGCCCCGTAGACGGTGTACATGCTCGAGGCGTCTCGCCTGCGTAGACGGGAGGGCTCTTGGATCCCATCGGAAGGAGCAGTCAGACGCACAGAGCGGGCTTCCAGAACCTCCCCCACAAGGAGGTCGACAACCCGCTCAACGTCCGCAGCCGGCAGGTCCATGGACCGCACTTGACGCTGGGCCTCGGCGCGCACATGCCAGACCTGCCAGGTGCTTCGACGAGCCTCAATCGTGGCGGTGATCTCCTCCGCGGTGGTCGCCATCCACGACGCAGTGACGAGGCGACGGGGAGCCTGAGTGGGGGAGAGCGCGGACCTCACCATGGCCTCGACGCTGGCCGAACCGCCTAACACCTCAGCTGCCTGAGAGTGCCACGAGGTGCGCTGCTCATCGAGGGTGCGTGGCGCCTTCTTCGCATCGCGCGTCTCAAGCGTTGCGCGTTGCGCCAGCTGGATTGACTCGACCGGTGTCGGAGGCCTTCCATGCGTTCGCTGGAACTCTTCAGCCAGCTCGCCGCGGCGCAGCTGGATACTTGCCCGTCGGGCTGACCACTGCTCGTTCAAGCGCGAATCGACGCCAACGATTTCACGCACCGGTCGCTTACGGGAGTCCTCGTTTGGGCGCTCCTCGAAGCGCAGTCCCAGATCGGCAGTGAGGTGCTTCTCCAGCGCGGTGTTGTACGTCTCAGACGCGGTGACGTTGGCCTTGAACAGCACCCGACCGTCGATCGCGAGCCACCGACCGTCGTCGGTCTGGACCTTGTTGGCGACGGCGACATGGGTGTGCAGATCGGGATCCCCGGCCCGGCTGTCACGGTGCGTGAAGGCGGTGGCCACCAAGCCGTTGACGTCGACCTGGCGCACACCGTTGGTTCCCGTGCGGGTGTAGAGCGCGTGCGACTCCAAGTACGTCAGAGCGTCCTTGACCGCAGTCTGGTGCGCGCGCTCGATCCGGGCCGCGACCGAGGGGTCGGCGATCGCCCATAAGGTGCTCACGCTCTTCACCGGACTGAAGGTCAGGTCGTAGCCGGCGACGGCAGTGGTTCGCGGCCTCGAGTGTTTAGCAATGGTGGCGGCGATCTCCCGGGAGTCTTCGGGATCGCGACCGTACTGCGCACGGAAGAACTCAACCGCGACCTCAGTGCGGATCCGGGCACGATCGTCGGTGGGAATCGGGTAGTCCGAAGGGTGACCCAACTCGGACGCGAAGTCTGCGATGCGCTTGGCGACCTCGAGCCGAAACGTCGAAACATCACTGGAGTAGACCTTGTACGGAGCGCCGAGCCGGGTCGCCGCCGCGTGGTCCCGGTCGGTCAGATCCGGGCCGGAAAGCGCCGCGGCTCGCTCTTGTGCGAGCGGGTGGTGACCGGAACCGAAGAGCGCCTGCATCTGCTCAGCCGTGACGACGTCACCGGCCTGGATCCCATCGATGCCGATCAGCCCCGAGCCCATCCAGACACCCGGGGTTTGGCCCTTCTCGGCGTAGTAGCTGGCCAAGCCCGTGTGACCCTTCTCGGTCACGTCCTGCGCGGCTACCTGTCGGGTCAGGTAGTCGTACCCGCTCCCGGCAGTCAGCTTGTGCATGGACATCGTCACACCTAGAAAAGCCCGCCAGGCACCTTCTGGCGGTCAGTAATTGAAACTGAAAGCACCGGGAATGCATGAGGTGTGTGGCACATGAGATTTCGGTTTTCAGGGTGGGTACGTGGTGCTCGTGGGGGGAGTTGCCTAGGACTCGTGGTGGGCTGAGTGAGGGCGTTGAAGAGGGCGTGAACGCTGAACGTGGCGTGAGGGCTTAGGTGTGTTGATGACAGTCGATTCACGGAGGTGGCGGCAGGGATGGGTCAGACAAAAGGTGATCAGTCAGTGCGTCAGGCGGCGCGGCAGGCAGCGCTGAGCGCGCAGAAGTCAATGCGGGTTAAGCGGGAGCATCGCGAGAGGCGGCTCAGTGCTCTTGGGGTGACGGTGATGGTCGCCCTGGCCGAACGGGATCACCAGGTGAGCATCTGGGAACGACAGGCCAGCGACGCTCTGCGCAAGTTGGTCGACCACGAGCG
Source organism: Knoellia aerolata DSM 18566 (assembly GCF_000768695.1). Classification (GTDB taxonomy): domain Bacteria; phylum Actinomycetota; class Actinomycetes; order Actinomycetales; family Dermatophilaceae; genus Knoellia; species Knoellia aerolata. The sequence goes on along the minus strand of NZ_AVPL01000011.1, from coordinate 32,934 downwards.
ACTCACGCTCAACGAAGCCGTGGACTGGTGCGGTCCGGACCTCTCGCGCACTGAAGCTGCACGACTTCGACGGGTCGGCCAGGACGCGACGGAAGCGGTCGCGCGCGTGGAACGTCCCTCGGACGAGCCCTAGGAAACGGGACAACGGTCTTGAGTGCTCGCAGGCTCGATGACAAGGAATTGGCCCGCCTCGCGGCTGCGACTGCTGACAGAGACGTCGTCGAGCGCTGGCGGGCCAAGATCGTTACCGTCGCGGGGAGTGGCTGCCTCTGGTGAACCGGCGCAATCAGCGGGCGCGGTCATGGGCGGTTCTCGCCGTTGTCCACAGGCGCCCAGGAAGCGCCGGGTTGTCCACAGATCTCGCGCTGGCGATCGAGCCAGATCGACAGCATGGGCATGCTCGAGGTAGGGCCGTGGTCACCCAGTCCTCGCGTCGGCGGGGTGGAACAGGAAGGCCCGCCCTACGCCTTGGCGGGCTTGCGCCGGCGGACGCTCCAGCGCCGAACCCGGCGCCCGTTGACCTCGACCCAGACGCCCGTGCCGTGCCAGGTGCGCCAGCCGTTCGCGTCGAGCTCACGTGCCCAGTCGGCCTCGTCGCCATCCGTGACGGGGTCGTAGTCCATCAGGGCGTACTCGAGCATGGGGTGAGGGTAACCGTCGTCGTCAGGGGTCGTGGTCCGCGAAGTTCCTGCAACGTCGGGTGGCGTCACCTTCCCTATGGCAGGATCCGAACATGGGGGACATCACGCTGCCGCTGAGCAAGTTGCTTCTGGACGAGCAGAACCCTCGCCACCGGGCGGTGACCAATCAGGATGCCGCCCTGAAGGAGATGATCCGCCGCGGCCCGTCAAAGATGCTGGCCCTGGCCAAGGACATCGCGGCGAATGGACTGAGTCCGATCGATCGCCTGATCGTGGTGAAGAGCGACGACGGCAAGAAGTACGTGGTCCTCGAGGGCAACCGCCGCCTAACTGCCCTGCGCCTCCTCAACAAGCCGCAACTCTGCTCAGACGTCACCATGCGGCCGAGGTTTGAAGCAGCAGCGAACGACGCGACTCATACACCAAAGAGGGTGCGGTGCTTCGAGGTCTCATCGCGAGACGAGGCACGACCACTCCGCGACCGCCGACACGGCGGCGAGATGGACGGTGTTGGCGTCGTTCGGTGGAGCGCCATGCAACGAACACGCAATGCCACCTCGCCAGGACACCAAGAGCGAGTGGCCCTCGTCACCCTCGACTGGCTAGACGCCAAGAGCGAAGCCGGCGCCAACCAGCATCTCGCCGACCTCCTTGAAGAGGTCGCCGAGAGCAAGTTCACCACCTTCGGCCGACTCGCCGGGGACCCAGACTTCCGCGTCTACTGCGGCTTCGACATCAAGGGTGACGTCTTCACGCCCACCGACAGCAGCGAGCGCGTCCTTGCTCGGCTCTCTCTGGTGCTGGAGGACTTCCGTTCCGAGCGGTCCCTCACGGTGACGGAACTCAAGCGCAAGGGCGACCGGGAGCGCTACATCAACGAGCTGCGGACTCGAACCGCTGGGGCCGATGAAGTGGACGCCGACCCTGACGATGACCTCGACACCAATGAGGATCCGGTCGACGAGGGGACGGGACTCGAGGAGTCTGGCGATGAGAACGATGACGCTGACTCCGACAGCGGCGCAGAGGATGAAGCCGATTCTGAACCGGATCCCAAGCCACCACCTATGAAGCTGTTCCTCGGTGCGAAGCTCAACCACGGCTCGACCCGCCTGCGCCACATCCTGAACGAGGTCCAGAAGATCCCGCTCAACCGGTACCCCAACAGTGCCGCTGCCCTGATCCGGATGGTCATAGAGCTCGCGGTCATGGAGGCCCACGACGTCTGCCAATGGCCGCTGCCGCCGGAGAGGGACCCGAAGCTCAGGGCCTACGTCAACAATGCGCTCCGGCAACTGGACCCGACCATGAAGGCGGCGCGATACCTCGACCTTCGTCAACAGCTCAACCAGAGGGACAGCCTCATCAACACGGTCACCCTGAACGCGTTCCTGCACAGCTCGACATACCAGCCCAGCGCTCCGAACATGCGCACCATCTCCGACACGTACTCCGTGCTGCTCACTGATCTGAACCGCGCCATCGGTGAGGCAAAGGGCGATGCCTGACACGCCGATTTGTCGGTGGCCACTGTCGGTGATTCCTGCAACGATGCACCCATGACGACCAGAGGCCCAGTCCCACCGCGACCTGGGCAGGGTTTCTTCAGTCCCCTCCGGTACCCCGGTGGCAAGGGTCGGATGGCTCCCTTCTTGGCCAACCTGATGCGAGCACAGACACCACGTCCGACGGTCTACGCCGAGCCCTTCGCCGGCGGGGCCGGAGCCGCACTCCGGCTCCTCGTCGACTCCGACGTGCAAGAGATCCGGATCAACGACCTCGACCCCGGCATCGCGGCATTCTGGCGCTCCGTGTTCTTCGACACGGACCGCTTCGCCCGCAAGATCACGGACTGCAAGGTCACCATGACCGCATGGCGCCGGCACCGCGCCGTCTACCTCTCACCTGAGGGGCGCACCGACCTCGAGCTTGGGTTCGCCGCCTTCTTCCTCAACCGGTGCAACCGATCTGGCATCATCGGCGCCCGTCCGATCGGCGGTATCGACCAGAGTGGACAGTGGAAGTTGGACGCACGGTTCAACGCGGTGGAACTCGCGAAACGTGTGCGCTACCTCGGGGCATTCCGTGACCGCGTGCGCGTGACCCAGCTCGACGCCCGGGTGTTCCTCAACCAGATCGCTGACGACCCCGATCCGGTCCTCGTCTACGTGGATCCTCCGTACATCGTTCAGGGGGACCAGCTCTACCTCGACAAGCTTAGTTACGCGGACCATCGCGATCTGGCCTTGCAACTTCGAGCGAGCCAGTTCCGGTGGCTGCTCACCTACGACTGCGACGGCCGCATCACTGACGAGCTGTACCCCGACCTGCGCTGCGCCTCGTTCAACATCGCCCACACCGCACAGGTCCAGCACATCGGCAGGGAGTACGCAGTCTTCAGCGACAACCTTGTCGTGAACGACATGGGCATCCTCCCTCGCGAGACCGCCCAGTGGGTCGTATAGCGAAGCGCTCGCCATACGCCGGAACGCCCCCACCTCGAAGACGTGGGGGCGTTCGTATGCCGTGCGGGTCAGTCCGAGAGGTCGCCCAGCGGTTGCGGGCTGAGGTGAACCGGTGGACCATGCACTGTTGGGTGGAGGGAGTTCTGCCCATGTTGAGACGATCGCCTCTGTCACCACACGGCCCCAGGGGACCGTACGTGTGGCGGGGGCGTTCGGACGCCTGGGTGGTCGGGCCCGGCCGCTCCACGGCAGCGAACAGGTCGTGCACCGCCCTATTGGCACGACCCGTCCCCTAACCCACGCTGTTGGAGTCAAGCCTCCGCACGGGAACCGAGGCGCGCTCCGTCGATTCCCGTGCGTCACGGGGTTCTGCCCCACAGGGCGAGGCCGAAACATCAGGCCGAGAGCCGATCTCCAAGCCGCCACAAACCGTGGGCAAGCACGAGGAGCACGACGACGGCGAGCGAGAGGACGACCTCGACCAGGCCGCGCCGTGCGAGGTCGATCTCGTGGCCGGCGATCGTCACGCCAATCCCAAACGATGCGCGTCGCACCGCCCTGGACATGGATGGCTTCGACGTCCTCGACGGAGGGCCAGACGACGGTGGACTGGCGCTCGCCACGCCACCGGATGACAGTGGTGCCGTCCCGGAAGACGGCACCGTCAGCGACAGCGCCTGTGCCAAAGATCCCGGAGACGTCGACGTCGCGCTCGAGGTGGAACAGGCGCGTCACGGCCGGTCGAGCGCGGGGTCGTGAACGTACTCGACGTCGCTGGCCGGCGCGGATGGCACGACGTCGACATCATCGCCAGTCTTGACGTCCGAGGCAGGACCGGCCTTGAGCGGGGCGTCAGGGACGTCGGACACAGGTTCGAGGGTCGGCATGCGTGCCGACGAAGCTCAGGGGAAGAGGAAAGTGCGGGCAGTCTTCGAAGACTCTGCGTGATGATCAGAGTGGCCATAGGTCTGGGTCAGATCGCCCTGTCTGCGCTTGAACGGGCGATGGGGCGGGTTGAGTTCGCGGCTTGGCGTGCGGGCTGCCGTAGGCGGGGAGCGTCGCCGCCAGAGTCGCATGCTCAGGCGATTCCTCCATGCCGCGCAGGAGGCGCTGGGCTGCCCTTTCCTTCACCTCGAGCAAGGGCTCTCGTCGTGCGAGCAGGAGTACCAGCTGAACGCTGGAGGCGATCGGCACGACCTCTGCAGCGCCGTCCCGCTGACGCTAAGGACCGTCCTTTAGCGGTCCCTAGCTATCTCGCCTGGGTGCGCTCTGGGTGGATAGGCGTGGGGTCAGATCGAGCACCCGGATCACAGGGACACCGCTGCAAGAGATGGGCGCGATGCAGGTGCGGCCCCACTCAGGCGGTGGATCCGCTCGAAGGTCTCGGGTGACCTCGGGCACCGGCGCAGGTAGGCGGCGAGTGGCTCACCCAGACCGGCACGATCCACCTCGTGGTCCCCTGCCTCGGAGACCGCGGTTGCCCATGATGCTGCGAGCCTGGGCGTGAGGTAGCTGAGGGCGACCACAAGGCCGGCGCCGATGCCCGCGGCGATCGCCGCAGGCCGTCCGTCGATGAGGCCCTGTACGAGCGCGATGCCGCCGACGATGAACCGCAACCGCCACGCAAGTCCAGCCAGCGGGATCCACGCAAACCACCGAGCAGCGCCTACGCCCACGTTCCTGACGAGTTGCCACGGCACCGTCCAGAACTTCAGGGCCGCGTCACAGCGAACGACTCCGGCGCGAACGGTCCCCGCCGCGTGGGCGATGACAGCGGCCGCCTGGTCCGAAGGCAGCTGGCCGTCGCGCACAGCCGCGATCAGACCACCGGAGACGATCACAGAGCGCCGCCCCACCCCCCCGCTGGAGATCGGGTGAACAGAGTCCCGAACCCAAAGTCGTGTCACCGGCGGGCACAACCCCCGCTGACACAGCAATCTCACGGCCGGGGCAAGGAGCCGTTCCTCTCCTGTCGTGAGGCGCCGGCCGCGGAACAACGCCCGGATGGCGAAGTCCTCCCCCGGCCCGCAACTCAACGCGGTCATGGCTAGCAGCCCACCGACAAACAGGACCCACCCTGCCAACGGCGGCAGAAGCGGAGCGAAGGCCACGGTCAGCAGCGTGCTCGCCACCACGGCTGGCGCGAACGCGGCCACCTTCAGGACGGATCGACTCACCTGGACCACCTCTCTCGGTAAATGCACTAGTGCGACATGTTCGACTCTGTCGTGCTCTGACCGCTGGCACATCGCTGGCCGGCGTTCGTGATCAGCCCAGTGTTATCCCCACGTCCGACATGCCGCTCCCGTCATCCACAGGCCTCCGACTGGTACTCGCGGCGACGGCCATGGGCGTAGGTGAATAGGCGTTGCCGAACGCACACGTCGAGGAAGAAGGACGCAATGAACTCCAGCACGATCACAGAACTGAGCAGTCGCCGTGCCCTCGAGGAGGTGGTCCAGCTGCTCAGCTGCGCTTCGACGCGGGCACACGCCCTCGCCTCTGCGCGGCACGACCTCCCCATGGGCGCACTCGGTCTCGGGGCACAACTTGCGGTGAGCCAGGCGCTCGAGCTGCTGCCGGCGGACGCCGACGTCGACGAGTCAGTCCCTGGTCATGCCACGCCGATCGAACTTGTGCGGTCGGCCGAAGCCGTCACCCGGATCGTGCCCATCGATCAGTTCCCACCGGGGACTTCTCAGCTGATCGTCGCGATCTGCGACCTGATCCGAGAACACGGATGACTCAGGGCGATCACCGCACGGTCGGTGAACTTCTCCTGGATTCTGAGTTCTTGGCACGAGATGTCCTCACGAACCCGGCACGGATGGATGGGCGCGCGATGCTGCGTACCTGGGGCGAGGTCGTCGAGAGTGCTGGCGAGCTCTGGGAGACGCTCCCTGGCGGCGCAGACCCCATGGTCGCGGCCCCAACCAACGCCGAAGACGCACTGATGGGCCGTCTCCAGAGCATGAACTCCACGTTGCTGAGGAATAGCCGCGGACGCGAGTGGCCTGGTGAAGGCCCGGCCGACGAGCGGCTCCTCACCATCTCAGGCAATCTCATCCGGGCCGCGGAACTCGTGCAGCGATACCGGTCGGATGTGACCCTCACGCGGGCACCGGTCCAGGCAGACCTGGAGGCGGCAAAGGCCAGGCTGATGCACACGCTGTACATCGGCGCACACGGTGTGCACGTGGCCCTCGGTCAGGACCTGCGCGCACTGCAGGACGGCCGCTTGGCCGGCCGAGCCACCTTCCCGCTGACCCCTGTGCGGGCTGCGCGCGACCGCCTCGCCTCGTTCGAGGCGATCGCCGGCTCCTACGTGTCCCGCACCTATCCCGCAGCACTGCGTGATGAGCACCGGTCCACCCCGGAACCCAACCGTGTTAGCAACGCACTGGCGACATGGGAGATACAGACGCATCGCACCCTGGCCACCTCCATCAGTGGTGCCAATCTGATGGCGATCACCCAAACTCACGCCTGGGTGCTGATGGCCGCCCAAAGGCTGCTTCACGCCGCCGCGGAAGCCGGAGCCATCGACAAGGACCAGTTCAAGGGACGACTCTCTCCCGCACTGGAGGCCGCCCAGGCCAGCTGGGGGAACGTGGCCACCACCTGGGGGAACCTCACGCCGCTGAGCGCGCAGCGCATCGACCCAAATCTCGTAGGGGCCACTCACGAGACCAGGGCTGCGCTCCTCGAGCTCGTCCACGACCGCACCGGCCCTGCCAGCGTTACGACAATCGCGACCCGGGCAGACCTCGTGGATATCGCCCAAACGCTCCAACAGACCATCTCAGCTTCAGTCGACCTGGCACACGGCCTGCTCGCGGCCACCGGCGACACCACCCTCTCTATCGGGGCGCGGGCAGCATTGACCATGTCCACCGAACTGGACTCACACCGACCACAAAACAGTGCCGACCCGATCGAGGCCGCCGTCGACGCCAACGACGTCGTCGGCAACCGGCAAATCTCCCTGCCAGACCCGATCAGAGGTGCCCTCAAGCAGCAAGGGCAGCGAGTCGTCGACACCAGCACGTCTGCCGCCCGTGCTGCGGCAATCCTCGACCGAGCAGGCGAGGCCCCCCAGACATCCCAAGAGCGCATGAACGGTCGCAGCCATGAACGACGCGCGCCCAGCAGGGCTTTGGTGCCCAACCAGCGGGGGTGTGAACGTTAAGCCCTGCCTCCGGTCAACAGCCGTAGATCCCGCGGGATCCGTCGGGGCCTGTCAGGAATTCTGTGTAACTGGCTTGGCTCAGTTGATGACCAGGCGGTCGCCGTTGGCCATCGTCAGGACGTTGAGGATGTTCTTCCAGCCGGCGATGACACCGGTGGGGTTGGCCCGGTTGGGCCCAGGAGGTAGCGTTTGGCGGCGTGTTCGAGTACCTGCGGCGTGGCGAGGACGTGTCTGACGTGTTGCAGGACGGCTCCGTCGACGACGTCGACGGGGACGTTGAGGCAGGATCCGTGCCGGTGGGGGTCTGTGGTGGAAAGGTAGTGGTCCCGGCAGGAGTAGGTCGGGCGTTGGGTTCCTGCGGTTCGCCCCATGGCCCCGTGCCCGCACGGCATCCGCAGAACACCTGACAGCAGGTAGGGACCTCGGGGCTGTTGTTGCGGCCCTGTGCGGGCCTGTTGCCAGGCTGACCATTGCGCTGACTGCGCCGGGGTGAGGATCGCTGGGATGGAGACGGAGATGCCATCGAAGATCCAGATTCCGGAGGCCGCTCGAAGAGGCTGTTCCCTCAGGGCCCAGCGACGCAGAGAGGCAGCGGACCAGGAAGACGCACGCGCTGGCGCCATACCCGCCGAATTCAGTTCTGCCGCAACGGTAACTGCGTTCGAGCCGTCCACGATCAGTCGTTGGAATGGTCCGGATAGTCTCCGCTTGCGCGTCGTCTGTCACCAAGCGTTTACCTCGCTTGGATGGCGCTGACACGACTCGATATCCGAAGGGTGGCGTCGATGAAACGAATCGTCCTTCATTTTGGGCGGCAGCGCGGCGGCTCTGCTGTGTGCGTTCCGATATGCGGCGCCGCTCCCACCCGCCAATTACACCCAACACGCCAAACGTCAGATCACCGGCTGGAGTGGAGGTGTCGAGGCCTTCGTCGATCAGGACGACATGACATCCGTGTTCACGCAGTTTCTCGACAAGGTTGAGCAGGCCGACCGCCGAGCGTGAGATTCGGTCGATCTTGGTGGCCATGAGGGCATCCACACCGCCGGCCTCGACTCTGGCCAGGAGCCTGTCCAGGCCCGGTCGGGAGTGAAGCGCGCCTGAGACACCAGCATCGTCGAAGTGCTCAACCAGGACCGCGGCTCGGGCTGTGACTGCTGCAGCCAGCCGGCGCCGCTGGTCGGGCAGCGAGGTGCCCTTCTCGACCTGCTCGGCGGTCGAGACCCTCGCGTAGGTCACGACCCGCACCTGGTCGCTCACGACGCCTTGCGGCTCACCTTGGGCGACAGAACCCGTCGCCGCGACCAGGCCTGCACCTTGGCTCAGAAGTTCGGCGGCCAGGGCGTGCCGGAGTCGATGTGGACCTACGCGTGGCAGCCCGGCCCGTAGGCAGGCCCGCTCGACGACGTCACCGACGAGATCGGCGCGAATCGGCTGGCGCGGGGCCCGACAGGTCAGGAACAGGCGGGTATGGCCGGAGCCGGTGCGGGACCCTCGATCACCGGTCAAGTACGCCACGAGGGCTTCGCCGACCTCGGCCGGTAACGGGAGCCGGTCGCGGCCTCCGCCCTTGCCGGGCACGACGAGCTCTCCGCCCCGCCAGTCCACCTCATGCAGTTCCAGCCGTGCGACCTCGATCGAGCGCAGCCCCAGCCGGGCGAGGAGGATGATGATCGCGAAGTCGCGGACCCCGACGTCGGTGCCGCGGTCGCAACCCTCCAGCAGGCGTTGGATCGCGTCGTTGGCCATCGCGGGCGGAGGCAGGGTCGCCAAACGCCACCCGCCGACCGGCGGGACCGCGGTTCCCAGCCGCAAACGGCGTGAGGCCCCGCAGGTACAGAAAGCGCAGCACTGGGCGCAGCTCGCCGACGCGCCCCTTGGCCGAGCCGGTACTGACCGGGCGCACTCGCGTAGCAGGAACGAGTTGACGTCCACTCCGGTCAGGACAGTTGGCTCCAGGACTCCCTGGACCATGGCCTGTTGCTGCAGAAAGCGCCGAGCGGTGTTCTCGCAGCGCAGAACTGTGGACGGAGCCAGACCTCGCTCCTGCACCAGCCAGGCCCGGTACAGGGTGAGCAGCTCGCCCAACGGCGTCAGCGAAGGCTGCACCTCTTCGACGAGACCGATCTGTCGCAGAGAGCTCAACATCGGCAGCATCGCGCGGGCCCCAGGAACCCTTCGAGGCCAACCCTGCGCCGCTCAGCCAGGAACAACTCCATCTGGTCCGCGTCGAGTTGTGATGCCGCCAAACCCTGGACAGAGAGCCACAGCCCAACCTGACCCAGATCCTTGAGCATGTTCCGAATGCTCTGCGGGGTGTATCCCCGGCCCAAGGGCCAATCCGGGTAGCCCTCGACCTGCGGGGCCAAAACGCCAGCGTTGCGCCGGGTAGTCGCCATTGCACTCGCCTCCTTCGTGGAGCACGGTGCTACCCACTACCGAGGCTCCACCCGCTGGAAACTATGCCGATACCTGTTGGGCCTCCAGGCCAGAGGACGCCTGGCCCGTCACGCTGCCGACCCCCGGCCCCGCGACCCCTCGGCATAGTCGCGGTGTCGGCCTAGGTCGATCTATGCGGATGTCCGCATAGGTGGGCGAGGTCGGCTTCGCACCCCTGGACGACACCGGCGCGCAACTGCTGTTCCGGCTCGTCGCGGCCGCCTACGAACGCCGCGCCCTCGGGATCGCGTCTCACTGGTCGTTCGAGGACTGGGGCCGCTTCCTGCCCGAACACACCACTGCCGTCAGCCTCCTGGACCGGCTACTGCACCACGCCACCACCGTGGTCACCAGCGGTCAGTCCTACCGGATGCGCGAGGCCAAAACCCGGACAGGAGGCAGCCACACCACGAACTGAACAACCGCGAGGAGTGGGGACTTTTACTTGGCCACCAGCGGGGCTTCAACTTGGCCATTGACAGCCTGGCGCCTTCCGAAAGCTTGCAGGTCGAGATCGAGGGGCCCGCCCGAGAAAACGACTCCGCTCGAGTGCTTACCGATCGCGGTGAACGCGCTGTCGTCCGGTTCGAGCCGGACAGCGACGGGCGCCTTCCGCTAGGCCCTCGTGAGGATCGGCCTTGCACGGCGCCAGAGCTCCCGGACCTCCTCCTCGTGGAGCGTGCGACGCGGCACCGGACGGATCCGCGGCGCAGGTCCTCGTGCTGGACGACGTACTCGAGGAATTTCAAGGTCTCATCGAACCGACCCATCAACGAGTGTCGGGATTGTCCTGCCTCCAACGTGTCGACCAGGGCGGCATATCCGTGGGGCTGCTGGCCTTGGTGACCAGCGACCGCATGAAGCGCTCCTCGCCCGGCGACTTGGTGGTCACCTGGTCCCAGATGTTGCGCAGGATCGCGTGCTCGCGCTGGCCCACATGTGCGAGTAGGTGTCGCGTCGTCCACCCGTCACAGAGCGTCGGCGCATCGGGATCTATATCGCGGAAACTAGCTGCGAAGGAGCGGCGTTCCTTCGCGACCCAGGTCGTTCCTTCGCGACCCAGGTCGTTCCTTCGCGACCCAAGTCATGTCACTTCCCACCCATCACCATGGTGTCGATGTAGGCTGACCGGCCAGACGTTCCTAAGGCGCCGTCTCCCACGGTCCGTTGTCGAGGGGGCGAGCGTTTGGTTCGCCCTGACACTTGCGGTCATTGCCGTTCCCGGGTGAAGTGATCGATGCCCACCGCGACGAACACCGCCGTTGATGTTCCTACTACGGACCCATCAGGCCCGGCGATGCTGGCGACGAGGAACAACTTGCGCCCCTCGTGGCGCTGCACTTGTGCCTGCAGTCGGTAGGGGACGCCGATCATCACTGGAGTTCGATACTCGACCGTCAACTGGCGCGTGACGGCTGGTGTCCCGACGAGGTAGAGCAGGAATCCGTAAAGATCGTCGATGACCGTGGCGACTGCGCCGCCGTGGGCGATGCCGGGAGCGCCGACGTGCCGGTTGTCGAAGGTGTGGTCGGCCACGACGCCGTCGCCATGGCGGCGAACTTGGAGGTGATGGCCGTGCGGGTTGTCGGGTCCGCAGCCAAGGCACTGCTCGTGGTGGGGCGGCAGGTCGACTCCTTCCCGGTGCGGGCGGAACTTCTCAGCCCACGTGGCAAGCATCGATGGCAGGTCAGTCATGGGATGGACGGCCTCTCAGGAGTTGGGCCCAGGCGGCGAGGACCTGTTCTTGGCGGTGGCCTGGGTGGGAGGTGAGCAGGCCGCTGACCCCCCTGCCGAGGAGGAGGTCGAGGGTGAGTCGGATCTTGACCGGGTCGTCGGTGAGGTAGGTGCGACAGATCTGCGCAAGCTCGTCATTGACGCGCTCCTCGGCTGGGATCAACTGAGCTCGCAGATCGGGATGTGAGCGGGCGGCCACCCACAGTTCCAGGGTGGCGGCATACAGCGGACCCGAAAGCGCCTCTGCCAGCAGCCCGAGCGCAGCCTCTTGCGGCTCCATCCGACTCCGACGCCGCTTCGCCCCTTGAGTCGTGGCCGGGGACAGGGCGGCCAACGCCGCGCGCACCCGCCGCAGGCGCTTCTGCGCCAGATGCTCAACCGCCGCGACCACCAGCTGGTCTCGGGTCCCGAAGTGGTGCAACTGTGCGCCTCGTGACAAGCCGGCCTTCTCGGCCACCGCGGCACTGGTGGTGCCGGTGTAGCCCAGCTCGACCAAGCACGCCACGGTGGCCTCCAGCAGCACACGACGAGTGGCTGCAGAGCGTTCCTCCTGTCGCCTGGCTTGGGTGGGCACACTGAGACCTTACATGCATTCGCGAATGTATGTAAGGCGGGTATGGATCGCCGCGGCACGGTGATAGCGCGTTCGCGAGGCAGGTGAAGCCATGGTGAGGGTTCTTCTCGACCATCCGCATCGGATGGCAGGCCACTGCGACGCGGCGGGTTGCGTGACCGCTCATGGAGTGGGCCGGATTCTGCTGGGACGAGTCGTCCTAGCGGTCGCTAACGACGCGGCCCCACCCTAGGTGCACCTAGGGTGGCAGTGGATTCATCGGTCGTTACCGGCGTCGGATTGGTGCCCGGTGTCATCCCTCCATCGCGTGGTCCAGTCCGAGATCGCGTGGAGCGCGGGCACGAGCGCCTGCGCCGCCTCGGTCGGGGCATAGCCGACCAGGCCCGATTCCGTGGTGGTGTGACGCTTGAGGAGGCCCTCGGCCACGAGCCGGCGCAGCCGGTCGCACAGCAGCCGATCCGAGACGCCAGGAACGGCGACGCGGATGTCGCTGAACCGCCGAGATCCCGAGAGTACTGCGAGCAGGATGCTGCCCGTCCATCTGCCACCGATGAGTTCCAGTGCTTGCTGCAGGCCGAGGCAGTGCCCGGGCGGCCATTCTCCGGAAGTGCTGCTCTGCTCGGTCACCCGTCCATCATGACGTTTCGGTTCGTCGCGAGGAACCTTTCGGTCAGACAACCACGCTCGCTGGAGTCATGTCGCGGCCAGGACGGACTCATCCCAGGGTACTTACGAAGAGTACTTACTATTCGTACTTCTCTGATCTAGGATGAGCCGTTGGGGCAGGCGCCTCAGTGCTGCTCCGCACCTCGACGTGGAAGGTCTGGTGGCTGACCGTGGACGTAGTCGTGTTTGTGGGGCGCATCCTGTTCGCCATGTTGTTCTTGATGTCGGGATTCGGGCACCTGACAAAGACGAAGATGATGGCCCAGTACACCGCCTCGCGCGGGGTTCCCCAGGCGCTCGCCCCGGCCGCGGTCTTCGGGACGGGGCTGCTGATTGTGGCCGGCGCACTGATGGTACTGTTGGGCGCCTGGGGCGACCTGGGCGCCCTGTTCCTGGTGGTCTTCCTGGTTCCCACGGCCGTGATCATGCACGGCCCCTGGGGCGTCGAAGATCCTCAGCAGCGGATGATGGAACAGACCCAGCTCCTCAAGGACGTGGCGCTGGCCGGGGCGGCGCTGATCGTGCTGGCCCTGTTCGGCTGGGCCGGCCCGGACTTGGGCCTCACCCTGACCGACCCGCTGTTCGACCTCGACTGATCGCGCCGTTGCACCACGACCCGAACCGAAGCGCCCGGACCGGACGGAGTCCTCGATGAGCGGCCTGATAGGCGTCGGTGACCTTGCCCCGGACTTCGAACTGCCCGACCAACATGAGACTCCGGTCCGGTTGAGTCGGCTGCTCGCGGCCGGGCCGGTGGTGCTGTTCTTCTACCCGTTGGCGATGAGCCGAGGCTGCACCGCGGAAAGCTGCCATTTCCGTGACCTGGCCGCGGAGTTCGAGGCGACCGGTGCGACCAGGGTCGGGATCAGCCGCGACTCCGTGGCTCGTCAGAGTCAGTTCGACGCCGAGCATGACCTGGGGTACCGGTTGCTCTCCGACGCCGACGGGGCCGTGGCATCCGAATACGGTGCGCAGCGGAATCTTCCCGGGTTACCGCCGCGGCGGAGCACCTTCGTCATCGGCTCCGACCAGCGCGTGCGGGGAGTGATCCGTAGTGAGCTGCGGATGGAAGCCCATGCCGACGAGGCGCTGCGCCTCCTCGCAGCCGACGGGGGACCGGGCCCTGCCTAGCCACGGTGGGGTGGCCTCCCAGGGGGCGGAGGGTTTTCGGGCCGCGGGCTGTCTTCCTCGTCAGTGAGATGTGCGTCGGGGTCGACGGAGGTCTCGAACGCGGCGGCGAGGTCCTCGCCCGAGGTGTGTCCCCGGGTCTCTCGCAACGGGGTCTCTCGCAGGAACAGCAGGATGACGAACCCGAGGATCGCGAACGGTACGGCGGCGAGGAACGTGGTCTGCAGCGCCTCGGCGAACCCGGTGGTGACCGCGAGGTGGATGGGCTCGGGCAGCGCGGCGATCTGCTCGGGGCTGCCCTGAGTGGCGGAGCCAGCGGGCATCTGGTCGGCGCTCACCCCGGCCGCCGTCAGCTGTGCGGGGATGGTGTCGCGGAGCCGGTGGGTGAGCAGTGCGCCGAAGACGGCGACTCCCATCGCGCCGCCCAGGGAGCGGAAGAACGTGGCTCCGGAGGTGGCGACGCCGAGGTCGGCGTGGGGCACCGCATTCTGGGTCGCCAGCACGAGGACCTGCATCACCATGCCGATGCCGGCGCCGGTGATGAACATGAAAACGCCGGCCAGCCACAGCGAGGTGTCCACTGACAGCCGGCTCATCAACGCCAGGCCGACGGCGGCGACCAGCAGGCCGACGACCGGATAGATCTTGTAGCGGCCGGTGCGGGTGATCAGGCGCCCCGACCCGATGGAGGTGGCCAGCAGGCCGACCATCAGCGGAAGGGTCAGCAGGCCGGAGGCGGTGGGGGACTCGCCCTTGACGATCTGCAGGTACTGCGGCAGGAAGATGATGGCGCCGAACATGGCGACCCCGACGACGAAGCCGGCCAGGCTGGTGATGACGAAGGTGTGGTTGGCGAACAGCCGCGGCGGCATGATCGGTTCGTCGGCCCGGCGCTCCTGCCAGACCGTGAGCGCCAGCATGGTCAGCGCTACGGCGGTCAACCCGTAGGTCCAGGCCGAGTTCCAGGCGAACTCCTTGCCGCCGAGCGAGAGCATCAGCAGCAGCGCGCTGATCCCGGCGACGATGAAGAACGCCCCCAGCCAGTCGATGGCGTGCCGGCGGCGGGGGAACGGCAGCTTCAGGACGCGTTCGGTCACCACCAGGGCCACGATGCCGATGGGGATCCCGACCCAGAAAGTCCACCGCCACGAGCCGTGCTCGACCAGGACGCCACCCAGCAGGGGCCCGGCGACGGTGGCCAAGCCGAAGACCGAGCCGATGTAGCCCTGGTAGCGGCCGCGTTCGCGGGGACTGACGACGTCGCCGATGATCGCCTGGGACAGTGCCATCAGCCCGCCCACGCCGAGTCCCATCACGGCCCGGGACCCCACCAGCTGCCCCATGTTCTGGGCGAACCCGGCGGCGAGAGAGGAGACCAGGAAGATCCCGATCGCAGACTGGAACATGATCTTGCGGCCGTACAGGTCCGACAGCTTGCCCCAGATGGGAGTGGAGGCGGTCGAGGTCAACAAGGTGGCCGAGACGACCCAGGCCAGCTGGTCCTGACCGCCGAGCTCGCCGACGATGGTGGGCAGCGCGGTGGCCACGATCGTCTGGGACAGGGCGGCGACCAGCATCCCCAACATGAGCCCCACCAGGACGGTGAGGATCTGCCG
The DNA here is from genome assembly GCF_000768695.1 of Knoellia aerolata DSM 18566. GTDB lineage: Bacteria > Actinomycetota > Actinomycetes > Actinomycetales > Dermatophilaceae > Knoellia > Knoellia aerolata. The sequence goes on along the minus strand of NZ_AVPL01000011.1, from coordinate 17,482 downwards.
GTGCGTCAGCTCCGGCATCACCTGCTCGCCGGGTGCCACCGGGACACCGGCTCCGGGGGAGGACGATGTGCTCATCGCTTGCTCCCCTCTACGGTGTGCGGGTCTGGAGACAGATGCTTGTCGAGGCCGGCGTTGAACGCGGCGAGCAGGGAGGCGAAGCGCGCCAGATCCTCGGGCGACCAGGACCGCAGCAACTCACGGACGACGCCGCGTCGTTCCGCCCGCGTCGTGCTCAACACCTTCAGGCCTCGCTCGGTGAGCCGCAGCTGGAGAGCGCGCCGGTCATCGGCGTCCGGTTCGCGCGTGACAAGGCCGGCCTGCTCCAGGGCCGCGACCTGTCGGCTGATCGTTGAGGCGTCCAGGTGGAAGTGCGCTGCGAGCTCACTGGACCGCAGCGGGCTGGTGTCATGGAGCCACGCGAGGATCCCATAGGCGGCCCTCTCCACGACCTGCTCTGTCGGGCCGCCGCGCAGGTGCACCTTCTCGGCACGACGCACCAATAAGGTCAGTTCCTGCTCGATGGACTCCACCGAGGCCAGGTCGGTCTGCGCTCCAACTGATTGCATGTATCAACCATAGCAGTGAGCAACTTCCACAAGACCAAGAAATCTGCGGCCGTGCTGAAGCACGCCATCCTCGACCAGTACGCGACCCCGTTCGCAAGCAAGACCGGCAGCACGTCGATTGCCCATCGCGTGGCGTTCATCGACGGCTATGCCGGACCCGGACGGTCCAGTGCGGTTCACCGTTGCCCTCCCGGGCTCGTCACCTCGCTCGCGGTGTAGTAGCTGAGCATGGTGCGGTAGATGAGGTCAGACAGGTGTCGTTTGAGGCAGCGCATGGCTTCCATCGAGGTCTTGCTGGCGGCCTCTTCCGGTCGAAGTAGTCACGGCCTTCGGTGGTGGGGTGCGGAGCTGAACGGTGGCCATGATGTGCAGCAGCCGGTCGATCTGTCGGTTCCCTCCGCGGGAGAGGCGGTGGGCGCACGTGGTCCTCGGAGGAGGCGTCGATCGGGGCGGTGCCGGTGCGGACGCGAAGTGGTTGCGGTCGGGGAAGCGGGACAGGTCACCGACCTCGACCAGGAGCCGTGCGGCGCCGGAGGGGCCGATGCCGTGCAGGCCCAGCAGCGAAGTCCGGTCGCGGCGACGAGGGTCTTGAGCTCCTTGTCCGCGGCCTTCTTGCGGGTGTGGATCCGTTCCAGGTCGGCCGCCAGTTCGGCGGCGACCCGTTTGGCGCCCAGATACCAGCAGCTTCCACCGGTAACGAGGCCACCGACGAGCCACCACACGAGGTAGCGGATCACGTCGAGGAAGGCCCCGGCCAGATTGTGCCATCCGAGTTCCGTGGAGGTCCACAGAACGCACAGCCTCCCAACTGGGTGGGCGACGGTGGGTCCGGCGGCGGCCAAGTGCGTAACGAAGACGCGGGCTGACCCACTACGCCGAGCTAGTAGGAATGAAACGGGTAATCGTGACTCAGGCAAGTTCCGAGACAAGTTCCATGAGGTGGCGCAGCAGCGGCACCGCCATCGATTGCTCCTCGGCGGTGAGGGATCCCCAGGCAGCCGACAGCCGGTCGGGAACCAGGCCGCGCTTGGCAGCCAGGAACTGCTCACCGCGTTCGGTGAGCGTGAGGACGCGTCGGCGTCGATCATCCTCGGCCGGGATGCGGCGCAGCAGCCCGGCGGCTTCCAGCCCGGCCGCCTGTTGGGTCACGGTGGGCTGGCTCAGCAACGTGTACGCCGAGATCGCAGCGATGCCCTCGCGGCCGCAGGCCTGCACCGCGTCCAGTAGCACCAACTGCGGCACGGTGACGTCCTCGAAGAGCGGCTGCAACCGGCCCCTGGTCCGCCTAGCGACCGCCAGCAGAGCGAGCACTGCATCAGCGAACTGTTGTCCCTCTCCGATTGGAGTGGGGTTCCCTCTGCCGTGAGCCGCCGCCCCTTCACCACAAGCACCCATACGCACTCCCCGAGATCGTTGACCACCTATTCACAGAACCGTTTCTTTGGCGGATCGGCAGTCGAGCCCTCACGCTAACGGCACGCGGTGGTGGACCGCCTTGGAGCAACCTTGGGAGGTGAGGTTGGTCTGCGCATTGGGCAATTTTGCTCATTGGGTAGGGGTGCGCATACTGAGGGCATGGATCGTGGGTTGCGGGACCTCAAGCGCGAGGCGACAGCGCAGGCGCTGGCCGACGCAGCGTTCGAGCTGACCCGTGAGCGCGGGTTGTTCGGTTTTGTCACAGCGGACGTGGTTGAGCGGGCGGGATACTCGCGACGTACTTTTGGGAACCACTTCTCCTGTAAGGAGGAGGCAGTGGCTTCGGTGGCGTTCGGTGGTGTCGATGACGCCAGCGAGGTCCTGACCGGCCTACCCGCAGACCTGCCTCTGCTCGATGCCATGTTGGCCGTGATGCGGGAGCAGTTCACCGCGGACACTTTGGTGAGGATGCGCGAGCTGATGGCGATGGCGCGACAGTATCCGACGCTAGAGCCGTACGTGCTGGGCGTTCAGCAACGGATGCGCCATAACGCCCAGGAACTTCTGGGGTCGGCGGCCGGGGACCGTTACCCGGCCATCTACGTGCCGCTGCTGTTCGGTGCCGTGTACGGCGCGGTGATGGCCGCTCTGGAGGGAACCCTCGACGTGCACCTGGACGGCGAGAACGACGTCAGCCCCGCGTCGATGGACTACGCCTCGTTCGTCGACATCACCTTCGGCTACCTGCGCCACGGCTTCTAGACCCGCCTCTCTCGCCCCCCAAGGAGCACCCGACCCATGTCCACTTTCCTGTACCGCCTCGGACGAACCGCGTTCGGCAGGCCATGGCTGTTCATAGCGGGCTGGCTCGCAGTCCTGGCGGTAGTCGTCGGAGCGGTCGCGATCAACGGGGTGAACGTCAGCTCCGAGATGAAGATCGAGGGCACCGAGGCCCAGACCGTGCTCGACAGGGTGGCCGATGAGCTTCCCGCGGCGTCGGGAGGCCAGGCCAGCGTCGTCTTCACTGTGCCGGGCGGTGAGCGCCTCGACACTCCGGAGCGTCTTGCGGTGATCAGCGGCACCGTCAGCGACGTCTATGACCTCGAGAAGGTCGTCAACCCCCTGGACGCCGCTCTGGGTGCCGGGGAGCAGGGCGGACCGGGCACTCCTCAGGAAGATGCGCCGGCCGATCCTCCGGCCGGGACGGACCAGGGGCAGACGCCTCCCTACCAGCCGCTGGTCGTGGACGGGGCCCCGGTGCCCGGCGTGCTGGTGTCCTCGAGCGGGCAGGTCGCGCTGTTCCAGTTCCAGTTCACGGTCGCCTCCACCTCGTTGACCGATGACGACGTCACCTCGGTGCTCGAGGTGGTGGAGGGTGCCGAGCAGGGAACGGGGATCACCGTCCTCCCGAGCGACTCGCTCAAGGCCATCGAGATCCCTGTCGGTATTGGTGAGGTGATCGGTCTCGCCGTCGCCGCTCTCGTGCTGGTGCTCACCCTGGGTTCGCTGATCGCGGCCGGTCTGCCCCTGATCACCGCGCTGGTCGGCGTCGGCGTCGGCGTGGGTGGCGCGTATGCGCTCTCCACGGTCGTCGAGATGAACTCCGCCACCCCCGTCCTCGGTCTCATGGTCGGCCTCGCCGTCGGCATCGACTATGCGCTGTTCGTCGTCAACCGGCAGCGACGGCTGATTCTCGATCGGGGACTCAGCGCGCAGGAGGCAGCGGGCAGAGCGGTCGGCACTGCGGGCAGTGCCGTGTTCTTCGCCGGCCTAACCGTCCTCATCGCGCTGACCGCCTTGACCGTGATCGGCATCGCCATGCTGTCCACGATGGCACTGGTCGCGGCCTCCACGGTCGCCCTGGCCGTGCTCATCGCCCTGACCTTGCTGCCCGCGCTGTTGGGGCTGGTCGGGGAGCGGATCTGCTCCGACAAGGCCCGATCCCGGCGCCGCGCCAAGGTGGAAGCCGAGTCCCACAGCGTCGCCGACCACTGGGTCAAGGGCGTGATCAGGTTCCGGTGGCCCGTCATCGCAGGCGTGGTCGCGATCCTGGGCGTGATGGCGATCCCCGCGGCCAGCATGAACTTGGGTATCCCTACCGGCGCCACCGCGAACCAGGACACCTCCGCCCGGCAGAGCTACGAGGCGGTCTCCCAAGGCTTCGGCGAAGGCTTCAACGGCCCCCTCCTGGTCACCGCCGAGCCCACCAGCACCGCAGGCGTCGTCACACCCGAACTGACCGCGCAACTGATCGCGGGGTTCCAGGACCGAGACGACATCGTCCTGGCTGCCCCCATCGGCGTCAACGAGGCCGGCAACCTGGCCGTGTTCAGCATCATCCCCACCTCCGGCCCCAGTGACGAGGCCACCAGCGACCTCGTGAAGTCGCTGCGCGAGCCGGACAACACCATCGCCCAGGACAGCGAGGTCCAGCTGGGCGTGACCGGGTTCACCGCCATCGGAATCGACATGTCCGACAAGCTCGCCAGCGTGCTTCCCCTCTACCTCGGCATCATCATCGTCCTTTCCGTCCTGATCCTGATGCTGGTCTTCCGCTCGATCATCGTCCCGATCAAGGCCACCGCCGGGTTCCTGCTCAGCATCCTGGCCACCTTCGGCGCCACCACTGCCGTCTTCCAGTGGGGCTGGCTCAGCAGCCTCTTCGGATTCGACACCGGGGGTCCGCTGATGAGCTTCATGCCGATCATCGTGACCGGCATCCTCTACGGCCTCGCCATGGACTACGAGGTCTTCCTGGTCTCCTCCATGCGCGAGGCCCACATCCACGGCCAGACCGCCCGACAAAGCGTCGTCCATGGTTTCGACCAGGCCAGCCGCGTCGTCGTCGCAGCCGCGATCATCATGGTCGCGGTCTTCTCCGGCTTCATCTTCAGCCACGACATCATGATCAAGCAGATCGGCTTCGCCCTCGCCGCCGGCATCCTCATCGACGCCTTCATCGTCCGACTGACGCTCGTCCCGGCCCTCATGGCCGTCTTCGACGAGCGAGCATGGTGGCTGCCCCGCTGGCTCGACCGCCTACTGCCCGACCTCGACATCGAGGGCGACAAGCTGCTGACCATGCTCAACCAGCAGGCCGAGGCCACCGACCGACAAAGCATCGAGGTCCGCAACTGACCCGACTGGAGCATCCAGAGCCGAGGCTGCCGCGGCCCTTCTTGGAGGCCTCGCCACACCACCCCGGCCTACCGCCAGGGCCCGAACGCGATCGACCACCAATCCCTGACGGCGCCTCGATCACCGAGGATCGCTCATCCAGGATCTCGGCGGTACTCGGCCCAGCGCCCGAGCATGCCTTCCGTCTCGCCGCGCAGGAACGCGATGAACTCTGTCGCCTCCGCCAATCGGTGGCCACCGCCGTTCGCGCCGAGCTCGACGGCGGCGGACTCCACCACGGACTCCCACTGCTTGAGAACCGGGATCCAGGCGGCCACGATCATGCCGCACACGTCGCCCTCACAGACCCGGTAGAACTCGGCCCTCCTCCCGGGTTCGCGCTCCTTGACCACCATCCGTGTCGCGGTGAGATGCCGCACGGCACCCGAGATTGCGGCCGGACTGACCCGAAGCCCGTCCGCGAGCGCGGCGGCGGAGTAGCGGTCAGCGTCGTCGGCGAGCATGTAAGCCAACACCCTGGCGGACATCCGTGGGATCCCGGCTTCGTTCAAGATCAGGGCAATGCGCTCAACCACGCGAAGCAGCCCCTCGGTCTCTGCCTGCCAGCGGCTCGGCATCATCTGCTCAGCATCGCTCATCAAGCCAGCCCCATCCGGGTGTGCCCGTTGGGATATCGATCGCGGCCCGCTGGGGTCTCGGCGTGGCGTCGATATCGTGACCGCACCCGGGACTGCCCGTGTCTGGCGCGGTCGCGGACGCCGGGCGTCCGGACGCGGCCGGAGCATGCGACCTCCGCGTCACCTGGGCTGCTGCGCGTCCAACTCGCCCACCGGAAGGAGCACGCCCCTTCGTGTGGCTTCCCCCGGGCGCTCCAGCCACCCCCGGGCCGATTGGCCGCAACCCAGCGTGGTGGCGTCGGCGTCCCGCCGCAGACACGTCCGACCCTCGAGGTCCCAGCCATCGAACGGCCCGGGAGTTAGGGCAGCCCTCAGAGAACCGCCTGCAAACCGCAGATCCTGGAGCCGTCCGGGCCGTCGGGGTCTGTCTCAAGGTCGGTGCCAGCCCCGGCGCCTCCAAGTGCGGGACCGGCCGGACCGGGCAGGCCCGTCGGCGAGGTGCGCTGCATCGCGTACGCGGAGGTACTCCTCAAGTTCGCCCAGCCCGCGGGCGATGTCTCTACGCAGCCTGCGTTCGGCAAAGAACCGCAGGCGTGGCGCAGGATGGTCGCGAATCCACTCCGTATACATGAACTGCCCCATGCACCAGCATGCACCGAACGCGACGCTGCCAGCCACCAGCGTCCACCACACGACTGCCAAGACATCCCATAGGGCGTTCCCAAGCTGTTGCCATGCCGGCCCGTACGGATTCCCGTATCTCACCTAACCCACCTCCAGCCGTCGCGGCCGAACCCGGGGGATCACCCGTAGGTAGCGGTCGGCGCCAGCCTACGCCGAAATGCATAGGGGGAAAAGGGTAGAACCAGAGGGTCCAGCCGCCCACGGCGCTACGCTTCCCGGCAATGGCATGCTGTTGGACACCGATGGCGTTCATCGCCCTTCGTTGCCGCGTCTGGCTGAGCGACACTGTCAGGATGACGGCACCGGCCTCGACGAGCTGACGCGGTCGCTGACCAGCGACGCACAGGCTGCACTTCATGAGGAGTGCCCGGCCCGGCGTGTCGCGTCCGCTCTCCGAGCCGCCAGCCCTTCGACGGCGGCCTTTGGACGAAAAACTAGGCAGGTGGGGTATGGAGCAACCTCCTCATGGACCGGCAGCAGTGGGAGCGGCGGCGGCCGTGAGCTCGGTCCCTGGACGACCAGGGCGCCGGCCGGGGCACACTTCGACACGCCAGGAGATGGCTCGGGCAGCCCGCGAGCAGTTCGCCGCTGGAGGCTACGACCGCGTCACGCTGAGGGCGGTCGCAGCACAGGCGGGCGTGGATGCCGCCCTCGTGGCGTACTTCTTCGGCTCGAAACGAGAGCTGTCGACGAAGTCGTCAACCCTTCTTCTGATTCGTCCGCGCTCATGGCTCGGCTCATGGACGGGGACTCGAGGCTCGTCGGCGAGCGCTTGGCAAGACTGGTGATCGAGGCATTCGATGACACGGGCCGGCGAGAGCGCATCCTTGGAACCATCCGCACCGCGGCGTCGAAGCCGACACCGCTCGCATGGTCGGCGAGAAGTTCACTACTGAGCTGCTGGAACCGGTCGTGTCCCAGCTCTGGGTCGCGCAGGCACCATTGCGCGCCGCGCGCGTGATGTCGCAGATCCTTGGCCTCGCCTTGGCTCGCCACGTCGTCGGCCTCGAGGATCTGACCTCTGCAAACCAGGAGCTGGTGGCCGCGCTTGCTTCCACATGGCCGCGCTACTTGGTCGACGACACCTCCTGACTGGCGTCCGGCTGTCCCCAAACATCGCCCACCTTGCGATCTGCGTCGGGTGGGACTGCTGAACCGCTACAACTGGAGCAGTAGCGCTTATCCCGGCGCCGCTCCGGGTGCGCTCGCCGTCGCCAAAGACTCTTCTGCCCTCTTCCCCGATTTGCACGGTCGCACCGTTGCCAGGATGCCTTTGGCTTGGCGGGCGGACAGGTCCCGCTTCGACTGTCCCGGAACCAGTTCGGACAACAGCCGCTGCAAACGGTTCACGGTCTGCACCCGGCGGTGGGACAGCTCGTCACGGCGGTCGGCCAGCATCCGCAACGCCTCGAGGTCACCGTCGACCGCCAAGCGGCGCAGGCCCGGAGTGCGCAGCGCGACCATCGCGATGGAGTGCGCGTCCAGCGCGTCGGTCTTGCGGTTGTGCCCGGTGTCGAACAGCCGCACCCGCGCGGCGAGCTTGGCCGGGACGTCCAGCACGCCCTCGCCGGCCTCGAGCAGCCGCTGCGCCAACGGGCGACCAGCACCGTTGGCACCTTCGACCGCCCATACCCGGGTGGGCCACACCGCAACGTACCGGCGCATCTCCGCATAACCCTTACGGTCGGTCGTGAACCGTCCAGCGCCGACCAGCACCCCGCGACGATCCACGACCTCGATCGTGGCCGACAGCTTGTGCGGATCGACCCCGATGATCACGTCATCAACAACAGCCATCACTTGTCTCCTGCCTCGTGCTCGCACCTACATGGATGGCGAGGTGGGCAGTGCTACGACGAGCAGGGCAGTCCCCTCTTGAGCCACACCGTCACCGACAGCGCCCGCGGGATCGCAGTCCAGATGAGAGCCACACCAGACGGTGGGCAGCCGCAATTGAGAGCGACCCAACGGACACCTAGACCGAGTCTGGCCAGACACCGATCCTGCGGGAAGTCTCTACGTAGCCGCGTAGGGAGCAGTAGTAACTACCGGCTCGGCGGAAGCTTCAATCACCATACGACTACCGGATGGTCCGCTACGGTTCCCTGCACCTGTCAAGACGCTCTCGCGGCCTGATCGATGACGGCATCACGACCGACCCGCACGAGCAGGGCTAGGTTCTGACCGTGAACATCGACTTCAGTGACTTGCGCTTGGTATGGCCGGGTGGCCTGGTAAGGCAAGTCGCGGCCCGACTCGCGCCGGATGACGACATCGAGCCTTCAACCTTGGTATGGCTGATGGTTGAGGCTTTTGTCGATCCTCGCGGTTTCTCGGCCATGAGGGATGGTGCGCTTCCGGGGGCACCGTCCACCGGTTCGATCATCGCGTTGTGGGACGGGACTCCGTCGGACGTCTGCCGGGATTACTTGGCCGCGCTCCTGGCAGGAATTAACGCTGGCGCGGTCAAGCCGTACACACCAGCCCGGTACTACCGGCGGCGAACCGAGGCCGAGGCCCATCCCTCTGCACTGCGCGACGAGGAACTCGCCCCCGCGCTGTGCAAGGTGATCGTCGATTTGGACCGGCGTGGCTACTTCGACGACGCGTTCGGCTCTTCCTGTAGCGACACTCGTGGGGCGGATCGCGCTGAAGTCGCCAGAGATATCTTCGTTGAGCATCTGGGTGCTGACACGCCGTGGCAGTGGCCCCCAGCTGCCGATGCGGATGTGGATATGGAGCACCTCTATGACTTGGTAGAGCTGTGTTACGACATGGTGGCCCGCCCCAGCATCCGCAACTATCACAGCTTCTACGAGGAGTGGGACTACAGCGACTTCGATCGTCCGGCCGGCCGCTTCGTGTATCGCTGGAGCGTCAACGCAGCTCTGTCCAGCTCGCAGAGCTCATTGCGCATGTCGCAAGATGCTCCGGACGAGGGGCAACTCGTCACGACCCCTAACGACCCACGAGCGCAACTACCTGACAGAGTCCTAGCTGCGTCGGGAACTGCGAAAGAGCGTGATCGGATCGAGCACGCCATCACTGAGTTCCGCGATCGGCATGCTACCCGCGAGGCGAAGCGGGATGCCGTCATCGCCCTCGGTGCGGTGCTGGAACTTCGCCGCACTGAGGTCAAGGACCACCTTGGTTCCAAGGATGAGGGTGCGCTGTTCGAGATCCTCAACAACTTCGATATCCGTCACCTGAACAGGACCGCGCAGGGTGACTATGAAGACGACTTTCTTGAGTGGGTCTTCTGGACCTGCCTGGCGTCACTCGCGTTCATGAACGCCCGCACCGGACGCCAGCGCTTTGAAGAGAGTTGATCTCTCCCGTCGAGGGCGATGAAGGACAATGCGCCCAGGCGCCGTCCTCGTTCGGCACTCGGCATTGAGGAAGTCGTTTACGGCCCGCGCACCGTGTCGTGGGCGCGCTTCGGTCGACTTGCGTAGGGTCCGCTTAGGGTTGGAGGACTAGACGATCCGTGGGGCGTTCCAAGCCCAGCAGGCCCATCATGCGTGTTGACCATGACCGATGACACGGAACGTGACCAGTTGGAGGGTCCTTGCGTTGGCCTGTCCTGCCTCGGCGGGGGGCAGCACCTCAGCCGTTACGCCCGCAAACGGTGAGCGATCAATGGGTTCGGCGCGGCGGCGGAGTGCCGACCGTTTCCCCCCGACCTGGAACCGTCGAGGGGACGTCGTTGAGCAGTAGGTCGACCAGCTTGCCATCCCAGACCAGACTTTGTGCCCGGCGAAGGGGTGGGGTTGCCCCCGCTCGACGGACATCCTGACCGGCCCGGCTCTGAGGAGTCGGGCGGGAGAGGATGCCCTCATGGGTGCCAAGAGGAAGAGTTACACCCCGCAGTACCGGCGTGACGCTGCTCATCTGGTGATCGACACCGGCCGCACGATCGCGGCGGTCGCGACGGAGATCGGTGTTGGTGAGCCGCTGCTGGGTCGGTGGGTCGCTAAGGAGCGGGCCCGCATGGATGAGCCGCCACCGGCGGTCGACATCAACGAGCGCGCCGAGCTGGAGCGGTTGCGGGCGGAGAACGCGCAGCTGCGGATGGACCGGGAGTTCCTGAAAAAAGCAGCGGCCTTCTTCGTGGCGGAGAACGCGTCGAGCCAGACGCCGCGTTCGCAGTGATCCACACGGAGAAGGCCTGCACCGAAGGACCTCGGCCCACGGTCGAGGACATGTGCGACCTGATGAGCGTGTCCCGGTCGGGGTACTACGACTGGGTCGGCCGGCAGGCCGCCGGTCCGGGTCCGCGCGAGCAGCGGCTGCTCGACCTCGCGCAGAAGGTCCTCACCGCTCATGAGGGCTCCGATGGGGTGTACGGCTCGCCCCGGATCACTGCGGAGCTGCGTGAGGCAGGTGAGGTCGTGTCCCGCAAGACAGTGGCGAAGGTGATGCGCGCCAACGGGATTGAGGGCATCAGCCCCCGCTCGTGGCGTCCGGTGACCACGATCGTGGACCCGTCCCCACACAGCATCCCGGACCTGGTGGCGCGCCGCTTCGACCAGGGCACGTTGAACACGGTGTGGACCTCGGACATCACCTACCTGGCCACCGGTCAGGGCTGGCTGTACCTGTGCGCGGTGCGCGACGGCTGCTCCCGCCGGGTGCTCGGGTACGCCTTCAGCGACAGCTTGCACACCGACCTCGTCGAGGACGCGCTGCGTCGGGCAGTGACGTTCCGTGAGGGCGATACGAGCGGGGTCATTTTTCACGCCGACCGCGGCTGCCAGTACACCTCGGAGCAGCTGGACCGGGCCGCCGGTGATCTGAAGGTGCGCCTGTCGGTCGGCAGGACGGGAGTGTGCTGGGACAACGCCCAACAGGAGAGCTTCTGGTCAACCCTGAAGACCGAGTACTACCACCGACACGAGTTCGCTACGAGGGCCGCCGCGATCCGCGGCGTCACCGAGTGGATCGAGACCGTGTACAACCGCCGGCGACGCCACAGCGCCCTCGGCGACATCAGCCCAATAGCCTTCGAGCGCGGGATCAACACGGCGGCACAAGCCGCCTAAGCCGATGTCCGTCGAACGGGATCAACCCCAGGGGTCGCATGATGGAGCTATTTGGGGCTTGGCATCCTGCGGATTCGGTCGGCGATGACGAAGGCTATGATGTTGTCGAGTTCGATGGTGAGGTCGGGGGTCTGACCTTTGAGGCAGATGGGGCAACGAAGGGGCCACCGCCGACCATCGCCTGAGCCCAGGGCCAGGAATCCGGTTCCTTGGCATTGGTTGCAGGTGGTGTAGCCGTCGATGGTCACGAGTGCGTGGAGGACACTCAGCAGGGGGCGCCACGTGTCGACAGTGTTGTTGCTCAGTGCTTGTCGGGCGGTCGCGACGAGCTGGGCGAGCTGGGCGTCGTTGCGGACGTGCGCGGTGGTGGCTGCTCGACGGTGGAGGGAGCGGAGTTCTCGAACGATGTCTTGCTGTTGACGATGGAGTGGAACCAGAGCTGCACCGAGGGCGCGACCGCTCAGGCCTTCGGCTCGTAGAGCGGACGCTTCGGTGGTGATTTGTTGGTCGAGGTCCAGGAGCTGGGTTTCGAGCGCGTTCGCTTCACCTGCGGGTTGGGTTGGGCCCCGCAGGTAGCGTTTTGCGGCTTGTTCGAGCACCTCTGGCGCCGCGAGTACATGTCTGACGTGTTGCAGGACGGCAGCGTCGACAACGTCGACGGGGACGTTGAGGCAGGATCCGTGCCGGTGGGGATCAGCGGTCGGGAGGTAGTGGTCCCGGCATGAGTAGGTCGGACGTTGGGTTCCAGCGGTTCGCCCCATGGCCCCGCGCCCGCACGGCATCCGGAGAACACCCGAGAGCAGGTAAGGACCGCGGGACTGCTGCTGCGGCCCGGTACGGCCGTGTTGCCATGCCGACCATTGCGCCGACTCCGCCGGGGTGAGGATCGCTGGGATCGAGACGGGAATGCCATCGAAGACCCAGGTCCCGGAGGCTGCTCGAAGGGGTGGTTCCCTCAGGGCCCAGCGACGCAGGGAGGCAGCGGACCAGGAAGACGCCCGCGCAGGCTTCATATCCGCCGAGTTCAGCTCTGCCGCAACGATGGTGGCGTTGCAGCCGTCCACGACCAGTCGTTGGAAGATGGCCCGGATGGTTTCCGCTTGCGCGTCGTCTGTGACCAGGCGTTTACCTCGCTGGGATGGCGCTGACACGACGCGGTACCCGAACGGTGGGGTTGAAGAGACGAATCGTCCTTCGTTCTGGGCGGCAGCGCGGCGGCCCTGTTGTGTGCGTTCCGAGATGCGGCGCCGCTCCCACCCCCCGATGACACCCAGCACGCCTGAAGTGAGATCACCGGCTGGGGTGGAGGTGTCGAGGCCTTCGTCGATGAGGACGACATGGCACCCGTGTTCACGCAGCTTCTCTACAAGATTGAGCAGTCCCACAGCTGAGCGGGAGATCCGGTCGATCTTGGTGGCCATGACCGCATCCACACCTCCGGCCACCACTCTGGCCAGGAGTCGGTCAAGGCCCGGTCGGGAGTCCAACACCCCTGACACGCCAGCATCATCAAAGTGCTCCACCAGGACCGCGGCCCGGGCTGTCACAGCTGCAGCCAGCCGGCGCCGCTGGTCGGGCAACGAGGTGCCCTTCTCGACCTGCTCGGCTGTCGAGACCCTCGCGTAGGTCACGACCCGCACCGACTTGCTCACGACGCCTTGCGGCTCACCTTCGGTGACAGAACCCGCTGCTCGCAAGGCACGAGAGCCTCGATCAGGCGGGTCAGGACTTCGGGATCCGCCTGGTCCCGAAACACCACCCGAACCCGCACCCCGCCCACTGGTGGAAGACGCCTCTGCCATCCGCTCATACCCCCCAAAAGCCAGTAAGGCACTGTTGGCGGTCAACCCGCAACAGCACCGGATAGCCCTCGCAACAGGCAAGTAGGCAATCAACAGGGAGCGCTCGCCGCGTGCGCCTTCGCCGCCGTGCTGATGGCCGTCGTGCGCTCGGGCCCGGTCAAGTCCGCGCTCGCCAAGGTGATCACCGCGGCGCTGGGCACCGGTTCGTGACGCTCGAGCAGTCGGCCCCCTGCCGCGTCCTCGAGCCGGTCGTTCGCGCAAGCAGAGGCGGTGAGGGCGGCATGGTGACCGCCGAGATCGCCGTCGCCCTCCCCGCCCTCCTGCTCGTCCTCACGAGCGCGCTGAGCGCGCTGTCGATGGTCTCTGACGAGGTCCGCTGCGTCGACGCCGCCCGCGTCGGCGCCCGGTTGCTCGCCCGGGGCGAGGGCCCCGACGGAGTCCGCCTCGAGGTGTCTCGTCAGGCTCCGAACGGTGCCGACATCGTCATGAACGTGACCGGGGAGGCGATCCGGGTCGAGGTCTCGAGCGACGCTCCACGACTGATGCGCCTCCTCGGCGTGGCGGTCCGGCCACGAGGGGCGTCCCACGCGGTGGCGGAGGCCCCCCCGTGAGAGGTCGACGGCGACGACCCGGCCCGTGTGGGCGTGAACGAGGATCGGGCACGGTGCTCGTCGTGGGGGCCATCGGCCTGGTCATCGTCCTCACGACTGCCGGCCTGCACCTCGGGTCCGCTGCGGCCGCCGCCCATCGGGCCCGCGCGGCCGCAGACCTCTCCGCGCTGGCTGCAGCGGCGGCCATCCAGTCGGGGGTCGTTCGGCCCTGCGCCCGAGCCGCGGCCCTCGCCCACCGCAACGCCGCCCGGCTCGTGAGGTGCACGGTCGTGGGCGGGGAGATCGTGGAGCTCCGGGTCAGCGCACGGACCGCGCTCTCGTGGCCCGGTGTGCCGACCACGGCGACGGCCTCCGCCCGTGCCGGACCCGCGGCCGCGAGCCCGGTCGGCCGATGACGAGACGCGCGACCGTGGCGAGACGCGCGACCGTGGCGAGACGCGCGACCGTGGCGAGACGGCCCGGGTCGCGACACCCGACAGTCGATGCAGGACCCCCGAGGTGGGGGACGCGGTCCGACGGGTCAGGAGCGGCGCTCGGGGCGGTCGCGCAGGTCCTTCTCGGCGATCTCCGCCCGGCGGCGGGCCTCCTCGGTCGACAGGTGCTGTTCCTCGACGCGCTCGTCACCCTCGCGGCGCAGCGTGGAGGTCTCCTCCTCGTGGCGGCGGCGCTCCTCGGCCAGCTGACGCTCACGCTGGGCGAACTCCTCCTGCATCTTGCGCTCGCTGTCGACCCGGCGCTGCTCGGCGAGGGCGGCCTCCTCCTTGGCCTGGCGGCGGCGCCGGCTGCCACGCTTGATGCCGTGGCGCATGAGGGCCCAGCCGAGCCAGAAGACGCTGATGACGGCGGCACCCGTGAGCAGCAGCGCCAGCGGCGGGAGGCTGACGGTGCCGTTGAGGATGTCGATGTCGACCCCATCGGTGAGGGCGGAGGTGCCTTCGAAGAGCAGGATGCCCGCGGCGACGGCGAGCAGGACGAGGAGGAGGCCGAGGATGATCACGTCTTGGAGGCTAGCCTGAAAATCTGGCGTCGTGCCCGACCGGGGGGGCCGTGTTCGATCAGGAGGGACGCGACATGAGGACGACGTCGAGCAGCCGGATCGCCCGGGCCTTGTCGAGCGGCTCGTTGCCGTTGCCGCACTTCGGTGACTGCACGCACGACGGGCATCCCCGCTCGCACCGGCACCGAGCGATCGCGTCCCGCGTCGCCTCGATCCACTCGCCGAAGGACCCGTGGGCCCGCTCGGCGAAGCCCGCGCCGCCTGGGTAGCCGTCGTAGACGAGGATCGTCGGCAGGCCGGTGTCGGGGTGCTGGTCGGTGGACACTCCGCCGACGTCCCAGCGGTCCGACGTCGCCACGAGGGGGAGCATCCCGATCGCGGCGTGCTCGGCCGCATGTGCCGCACCGGGCACCTGGGCCTCGTCGATGCCGGCCGCCTCGAGGAGGTCCAGCGGCATGGTCCACCAGACCCCCCGGGTGACGAGCGAACGTTCGGGCAGGTCGAGCGAATGGGTGCCGAGCACCTCTCCGGACGGAAGGCGGCGCAGGAACGACACCACCTGGGTCGTCACCCGCACCGAGCCGAAACAGACGTCGATCTCGCCCCACTGGTGCCGGCGTTGGGCTCCGAGGATCTCGAACGACCCCCGCGACTGCGAGTGCGTGCTCCACCCGGGGTCGCCACGGACGACGGTCGCGACCGACTGCTCGAGGTCGAGGTCGGTGACGACGAACGGGTCGCCCTGGTGCACGTGCACCGCTCCTGCGTGGACCTGGGAGTGCGCCGAGGCGTCGTCGATCGTCCCGAGGACACGCCCGCTTCGTCGCTCGACGATGGAGACGACCTCGGTCGTCCCGCGCAGGTTGAGGTGGTCGCCCGGTCGGTCTTCGCGGGCCCAGAACCACCCCGTCGGCCGGCGCCGCAGGATGCCCCGGGCGACGAGCACGTCCACGACGCCGCGCGCACTCGTCCCGAACATCGGCAGGTCGTCCTCGGTGAGGGGCAGCTCGTGCGCGGCGGCCGCGAGGTGGGGGGCGAGCACGTGCGGGTTGGCCGGGTCCATCACGGTCGACTCGATCGGGGCGCCGAAGATGGCCTCCGGGTGGTCGAGCAGGTAGGTGTCGAGCGGGTCGTCAGCCGCGATGAACACCGCGAGCGACTCCCGCCCCGACCGGCCGGCGCGACCCGCCTGCTGCCAGAGGTTGGCCCGCCTCCCGGGCCAACCGGCGAGCAGCACCGCGTCCAGGCCGCTGATGTCGACGCCGAGCTCGAGGGCGTTGGTGGCCGCGAGCCCGCGCAGCTCACCGTCGCGCAGCGCGCGCTCGAGCTCGCGTCGCTCCTGGGGGAGGTAACCACCCCGGTATGCCGCGACCGTCGCCCCGGGGGTGCCCCCGACCTGCCCCAGGCGTCGACGCGCCGCCGAGGCCAGGGCCTCGACGCCGGCACGGCTGCGGGCGAAGGCGAGGGTCTGCACGTCCGCCTCGACGAGGTCGGCGAGCAGCTCGGCGGCCTCCGTCGTCGCTGAGCGCCGGGTGTCGTCGACCATCGGCGGTTCCCACAGGGCGAAGGTGAGCGCTTCGCGAGGCGAACCGTCGGTCTCGACGGCCGTGACCGGCATACCCACGAGGCGGCTGGCGTGGGACGCGGGCTGGCTGACGGTCGCGGAGGCGAGCACGAACGTCGGCTGGGAGCGGTAGCGGCCGGCGACGCGACGCAGCCGCCGCAGCACCGCGGAGACGTGCGAGCCGAAGACCCCCCGGTAGATGTGGCACTCGTCGACGACGACGTAGCGCAGCGACCGCAGGAAGGGCGCCCAGTGCTGGTGGCCCGGCAGGAGGGAGTGGTGGAGCAGGTCGGGGTTGGTGAGCACGACGTTGGCGTGCTCCCGGATCCAGCGACGTTCCTCCGCAGGGGTGTCACCGTCATAGGTCGCCGCCCGCACCCCGGGGATGGCGAGGGCTCCGATCCGCGCGAGCTGGTCGGCCGCCAGGGCCTTGGTCGGAGCGAGGTAGAGCACCGTCGCGCCGCGCCCGGTGGGGGAGTCCAGCCCGTCGAGCACGTCGGACAGCGCCGGCACGAGGTAGCCCAGGCTCTTGCCCGACGCGGTGCCGGTGGAGAGGACCACGTGGGACCCCCCGTGGGCGAGGTCCATCGCCGCGCGCTGGTGCGACCACGGGTGCTCGATCCCGCTGCCGGTGAGGCTGGCGAGCAGGGGCGGAGCCACCCAGTCCGGCCAGGCCGCCACCTCGGCCAGTCGGGCAGGGAGCCGCTCGACGTGTCGCAGCCGGGCACCGCGGTCACCGGCCGTGAGGGCGGCCAGTATCGCGGTCGGCTCGGCGGAGGATGACACGCGGGTTACGGTAGTCCGGTGCTGCGACAGTGGTCGTGGCGTCCACGCCTGCGGTCCATCGTCACGGGCGTGCCGAGCGCTGATGAGATGCGAGCAAGGAGCCGACTGCGGTGAAGCTGTCAGTGTCGACGAGCGAGCGGGACGACGTCGTGGTCGTGACCGTCTCCGGCGAGGTGGACGTCTACACCGCGCCCCAGCTGCGGTCCGCCCTCGAGGACCGGATCGCGGCGGGTCGTCGCCGTGGTCACGACCGATGCGG
>NZ_AVPL01000198.1 GCF_000768695.1 Knoellia aerolata DSM 18566 | reverse complement strand
GATCCTCGGCCCGTCGCTGGTGCGCGAGATCTACTTCCAGATCCTGACCGGCGACCAGGGCCCGTCGATGCGCGCGGCCCTCTCCATGCAGGGGCATTTCGGCAAGGTGACGCGGGCGCTGCGGCGCATCCACGCGGCCTACCCGCAGGATCTGGACGTCGAGCAGCTGGCGCGCGAGGCCGGCATGAGCGTGCCGGCGTTCCACGTGCACTTCAAGGCGGTCACGCAGACCTCGCCGATGCAGTACCTGAAGTCCACCCGGCTGCACCAGGCGCGGCTGCTGATGGTGCGCAACGGGCTCACCGCCGCGGCCGCCAGCGCGGCGGTCGGCTACGACAGCCCGTCGCAGTTCAGCCGCGAGTTCAAGCGC
>NZ_AVPL01000170.1 GCF_000768695.1 Knoellia aerolata DSM 18566 | reverse complement strand
CTCACCGGCCGCCTTCAGGCGCTGCAGCACGCCGTCCAGCAGCGAACCGTCCTGATTCGCTACGTAAAACTGCCCCAGGTCGATGCGGGTTTTCGCCGCGTCGAACATCTCGCGCCACACCTCGGCGGTGTTGCGCAGGTCGTCGGCCTGCAGCGCGGTTTCTACCGGTGCGGTATACACCAGCTCGTAACCGGGAATCGCAAAACGCGCCGCAGCGCTCTGGCTCAACATCAACAAACAACCGCCCCACAATGCCGTATAAAGGCGGCCTCTCGGCCGCCGTACTGGATGGCCATTAGGCATAGCGCGGCGCCCCGCTGTCAACCCATTGTTCGCCGCTGCCGCTCTCCGGGCGGCTGGCCGGTTGACCGGCGCGGATCAGCAGCACCTTCAGCAGCTCGTTGATGCGCTCCATGCGGCTCTGCAGGAAGTTGTTGGCCACCAGGCACAGCAGCGCGATGGCGATGCCGAGACCAGTGGCGTACAGCGCGGTGCCCATCCCGGCCGACACCAGGCTCGGCTCGGACACCCCCGAGG
>NZ_AVPL01000214.1 GCF_000768695.1 Knoellia aerolata DSM 18566 | reverse complement strand
CCGTGCCGAGCAGCCCCAGCAACGGCGCGGCGGTGACCACGGTTTCCAGCAGCCACAGACCGCGCGCCATCGGCGGCTTGCTCAGCAGGTACTGGGCGTCGATCAGATCGCCGATCGCCTCGCGATCGCCGGCCCGGTGTTTCTGCGCCAGCACCGGCGCGATCACCGCCATCGGCAGGCTGTTGCGCTGGGTCAGCGCGTCCGGCAGATCGGCCGCGCGGCGCACCTCAGGCGTCAGCGCCTGCTCCAGCCGGCGCGCCTGGCGCTGGGT
>NZ_AVPL01000150.1 GCF_000768695.1 Knoellia aerolata DSM 18566 | reverse complement strand
GGGCTGGTGGCGTCGACCCCGACGCGGTGCGTGCCGGTCCGGGAGCGGAGCGGCTCCGCGAGCTCCTCCGGGCGCGAGGGCAGACGGGCGGATGACGGCCCTGCTCGCCGCGCTCTGCGCCGTGGCCGTCCTCCTGCGGCCCGGCGGTCGGCCGCTGCCGTCGGTGCGGGCACCGGGGGTGAGGGCGTCGGCTGCGACACCCCGCCCGCACACCTCCGAGAGCGCCACTGGTCTGCGCGTGCGGCTCCGGCGGCTGGCGTCCACCGAGGTGCGCCGCAGTCGGTCGTCCCCCGGGTGGGTGGCCGAGTTCGCGGAGCTCTCCGCGGTCGGGCTCGAGGCCGGGCTCCCCAGCCTCGAGGCGGCCCGCCTCGCGTGTGCCGTCGGAGCCGGGACGTCGGCGCGGACGCGCGAGCTCGGTGAGCTCATCGCCGCTGCCGAGGCGGACTGCGGCCGGTTGGGCGAGGCGTTGCGACAGGCCGCGAAGGACGACCACGACCTCGCCCTCCTCGCCGCCGCCTGGCGACTCTCGGAGGAGCTCGGGGTGGCTTCGGCGCCGGCAGCGCGGCTGACCGCGGAGGTCCTCAGGGAGCGCGGCGCGGGAGCGGAGCGACGGACGGTGCTCGCCGCCGGGCCCCGGGCGTCGATGTGGCTGCTCACGCTGTTGCCCCTGAGTGGCCCGATCGTCGCGCTGCTCCTCGGCCTCCCCGTCGGCGACGTCTACGGCCACGGCGTGGCCGGTGCGGCTGCGCTCGCCGGCCTCAGCCTCACCGGTCTGGGCTGGGCGTGGTCGCGGCGTCTGCTCAGCAGGGCGCTGCGACCGGCGGTGGTGGGGTGATGCTGGCCGCGGCGCTCCTCCTCGTGCTCGCCGCGGTGATCGTGTGGCCCTCACCGGCGCGAAGGCCGACGGTGGCGGCCGCGGCCGTGCCGCGCAACCGGGCCGCCGCCGGACCGCGGCGGCTCGAC
>NZ_AVPL01000172.1 GCF_000768695.1 Knoellia aerolata DSM 18566 | reverse complement strand
GCGGCCGGCCTGCTGTTGATGCAGGGCGGCGTGTTCGGCCTGGCGCGGGTGCCGACCTCGTCGTGGGGCGGCCTGCCCATCACGTTGCTGCTGGCGGTGTGCGCGCTGGGCGCCGGACTGCCGCTGGGCGTGCTGCTGGCGCTGGGACGCCGCGGCAGCCTGCCGACGGCGCGCTTCATCAGCATCGGCGTGATCGAGTTGATCCGGGGACTGCCGCTGGTCAGCCTGCTGTTCATGGCCTCGATCGTGCTGCCCATCATGCTGCCGGCCGGCATGACCATCGACAGCCTGCTGCGCGCCGGCATCGCGCTGACGGTGTTCTCGGCCGCCTACCTGGCCGAGGTGATCCGCGGCGGCCTGCAGGCGATCCCGCCCGGGCAGGCCGAGGCCTCGCGCGCGCTGGGCCTGTCGTGGTGGCAGATGACGCGGCTGGTGGTGCTGCCGCAGGCCCTGCGCAAGGTGATCGCGCCGCTCACCAATACCGCCATCGTGATGATCAAGAACACCAGCCTGGTGC
>NZ_AVPL01000168.1 GCF_000768695.1 Knoellia aerolata DSM 18566 | reverse complement strand
GCTGACCGACCCGGCCTGGCCCACGCCCTACGTCGAGACCTATCTCTTCATCGCATCGATCTATTTCTGCATCTGCTTCGGCCTGTCGCGCTATTCGATGTGGCTGGAGCACCGCTACAAAAAAGGGGAACTCCGATGACCACGCCTTCCGCCGCCACGCCGCCCGCCATCGCCATCGCCGGCATGCACAAGTGGTATGGCGACTTCCATGTTTTGCAGGACATCAACCTGCAGGTCCGGGCGGGCGAGCGCCTGGTGATCTGCGGGCCGTCCGGCTCGGGCAAGTCCACCATGATCCGCTGCATCAACCGGCTCGAACGCCACCAGCAGGGCTCCATCGTGGTCAACGGCGTCGAGTTGAGCGACGACCTGCGCGCCGTGGACGGCGTGCGCACCGACGCCGGCATGGTGTTCCAGCACTTCAACCTGTTCCCGCACCTGACGGTGCTGGAGAACTGCATCCTGGCGCCGACCCAGGTGCGGCGCATGCCGCGCGCGCAGGCGGTGGAGCTGGCCATGCGCTACCTGGAGCGGGTGCGCATTCCCGATCAGGCTGGCAAG
>NZ_AVPL01000148.1 GCF_000768695.1 Knoellia aerolata DSM 18566 | reverse complement strand
GCGTTCCAGGCCAGCCAGCCCACCGCGCCGACGAAGGCGCCGGCGATCAGCAGCTGCGCCAGGACGGCCCGGGCCCGGCCGTCGAACCAGAGTCGCTTGAACATGATGAGACTCGCCCGCCGCTCAGTTGAAGACGTACGGGTACATCAGGCCGCCGTCGCGATACAGGCGGTTCATGCCGCGCTCGAGCTTCATCGGGCTGTTCTTGCCGACGTTGCGCTCGAAGATCTCGCCGTAGTTGCCCAGCTGCTTGACGATGTTGTAGGCCCAGCGCTCGTCCAGCCCCAGCGCCTTGCCGTTGCCTGGCTCGGTGCCCAGGAAGCGGGCGATGCGCGGATCGTCGGACTTGAGCATGTCGTCGACGTTGGCCTGGGTGATGCCCATGTCCTCGGCGGCGATCGGCACCTGGATGACCCATTTGACGATGTCGAACCAGCGGTCGTCGCCATGGCGCACCGACGGCGTCAGCGCCTCGCTGTGGCCGCTGGCGGGGAAGATCACGTAGTCGTCGGGGTTCTGCGCCTGGGTCGCGCGCACCGCCGCCAGCGCCGAGGCGTCGGTGATCAGGCCGTCGCAGCGGCCCGAGAAGAACGCCTGGCGCGAGGCCGCGACGTTGTCGAACAGCACGGTCTTCAGGCCCAGCTTGAACTTGCGCGACAGGTCGGCCACCGTGACCTCGTTGGTGGAGCCGGTCTGCACGCAGATGGTGGCGCCGTTCATGTCCTTGGTCTGGGTGATGCCCAGGTCCTTGCGCACCATGAAGGCGTCGTACTCGTAGTAGTTCGGATAGGTGAAGTTGATGCCGTTGGCGTCGCGCCGCAGGGTCCACGAGGTGGTGCGCGGCAAGACGTCGATCTGGCCGGTCTGCAGGGCCGTCAGGCGCTGCTGGCCGGTCAGCGGCACGAAGCGCGTCTTGCTGGCGTCGCCCAGCACCGCGATGGCGATGGCGCGGCAGGTGTCGACGTCCAGGCCCTTCCAGTTGCCGTCCTTGTCGGGCGCCGAGAAGCCGGTGGTGCCGTGGCCGGAGCCGCAGATGACATAGCCGCGGGCGCGGATCTGGTCCACCGTGGGGCTGTTGGTCTG
>NZ_AVPL01000147.1 GCF_000768695.1 Knoellia aerolata DSM 18566 | reverse complement strand
TGTACTGACCCGACAGGTTGGTTAAGCGGGTGACGGGGGGCTTGTTCCCGCAGGCAGTGTGGGGTCGGTGGTGGTTGTACTCGTGAAGCCATGCTGGCAGAGCCTGACGCCGTTCGGTCTCTGAGGTGTAGCAGCGGGCGTAGCCCCAGCCGTCGGCCATGGTTCGGTGGAAGCGTTCGACCTTGCCGTTGGTCTGGGGTCGGCGGGGTCGGGTGCGTGAGTGTTTGATCTCGAGCTCTGCGCAGACGTCCCGCCACAGGTGGGACACGTACGGGGACCCGTTGTCGGACAGGACCCTGCGGATGGTGATGCCGCGGGTGGTGAACCAGGCAACGGCTCGGCGCAGGACGGCGGTCGCGGTGGCAGCGGTCTCGTTGTCGTGGATCTCGGCGTACGCGACTCGGGAGTGGTCGTCGATGGCGGTGTGCACGAACGCGTGCCCCATGTTCGGGTTGTGGTGCTTGTTCCTCGGTTTGCCCGGGGTGGCCGCTCGGTTCTTCAGGCCCTGACTTCGGCCCACGAAGCGCCACCCGCCGCCGTCGGGAATGTTGCCGAGCTTCTTGACGTCGACATGCAGCAGGTCCCCCGGGTGGTCGTGTTCGTAGCGGCGGACCGGTTCGCCGGTGGCGCGGTCGACGTGCGTGAGCCGGTTCAGGCGGCATCTGGTCAGGACCCGGTGCGCGGTCGAAGGTGCGACGCCAACGTGCGCCGCGAGCTGGACCGGACCCAGTCGCTTGCGCAGCCGCAACGACACGATCCGCTTCGTGGTCGCAGGTGGTGTCTTGGTCGGCATCGAGCGGGGCCGGCTCGAGCGGTCCGCCATCGGCTCACCGGCCGCGTACCGGGCAGCCCACCGCTTCACGGTTGGCCAGGACACTTGGAACCGGGCGGCGACCTCGCTGATCGGCACGCCCTGTTCGACGACGAGTTGGGCGACCTTGAGCCGGTGACGAACGGTCAGGGCGGCATTAGCGTGGGACATGAGGGCCTCCTGTGCGTGGCAGTGGTGACTTGGCAGTTCCACTCCACCGCGGGAGGCCCTTCCCGCGCCACTGATCAGATCAGCGGATCGCACTCACTCAACCAACGTCCCCGGTCAGTACA
>NZ_AVPL01000010.1 GCF_000768695.1 Knoellia aerolata DSM 18566 | reverse complement strand
GGTGCCGCATGATCACCGTCGACCAGCTGCTCGAACGAGTCGCCGTCCTCACCCGAGAGGTGCGATCGACCGACGAACCGGTCACACAGAAGCAGTGGCAGGCATTCGACGCCACCCTGCACCGCTTCCTCGTCGGCAGCATTGGGTACCAGGGCAGGCGAGTGGGAAGCGGCGACCCCTGCGCGAACATCCTCAGGGAGCTCGTCGACCGCTATCCGCCCCGTCCGCGCTCACCCGTCGCTGACGCACCCGTGCGACCTGAGGACGCGGCCCGGGTGGGTGCGCCTTTCTCGGCCCACGGAGTGGGACTCCCTCGGCGCGGCGGACTGCGGCTCCTGCCTACATCGGACGCAACGACGAGCATCGCCCTGCCTGATGCCACCGACCCGAACCCGGTCGCACGCATCACCTGCGCTCTCGGCGCCCTGGCTGACCTGGTCGATGTCCTTGAGTATCAGCAGGTTCCAGACACGAGCGAGATCGCCACCAACACGGCCCACGTGCTCGCGGCCGCGGCCGTCGTTGCCCGTCACACCCTCGCTTGGGGTCCTCTCGTCGCCGCCGATCGTCCCTTGGCCATTGGGAAGCATGTCGAGGCTGCCCTGGCAGCAATGCAGCCGGTGCTGCAGGCCACCCCTCCCCTGTCCTTTCGGGGCCTGCCAGCCCTGGCCGACGTCGACGTCGGCGACACGGCTCTCGATCGATCGATGAACGCGTGGGCCTTCGCCAGTGAGGTCGAACTCCGAGCACGCATCCCCAGCGCCCATTCACTTCACATGCTGGTCAACCAAGGCGCACACATGACCGCCACCCTCGCCGCAGTCGCCGACCAGTCAGACGTTTCTCGGAGGCGGGACGGCGCGACGCCGCCCCTCGTCGCAGCCGGGCACGCCCTCGCGGCTGCGGACAAGGCGTGGGTTCCCGGGCTGACAACGCTCGTCAGGCCCAGCACCGACTTCATCACGGCCAGCCGCGAGCTCTTCCTCGCCCTCGAAGAAACGCGGGCTCGTTCGTGCGGGTTCACGGAGCAGGAGCGGGATCGCACCACGGACAGCCTTGCGCATGCCATGACCACTCTCGGGCACCGGCTGACAGGCGCCCGCTCCTTCCTTCGGCCACTAGCCGACGGGAAGGTCCTGTACGCACCGGCACGCCGAGTCGAGGGTTCGCCGGAGCGCCTCAACGACCGTCTCAAGGGGCGCTACGTCACCGTCGGGTACTTCGACATCAAGGACCTCGACGCTGCCTGGCACGCGGCCGCCCTTGCCACCCGAAGCGCCACGACCCAGCTGCTCCGTCGGCCCCCAGCGCACGCTGCCAGTCTTTGTTGAGCGTTCGCAATCGGCGAGAGGCAGGTTCTCCCGTAGGTGAGATGGGCGACCGGCGACGGAAGAACGTCATTTCTGAGCGTCACTCGAGATCACCCTGTCATCGCAAGGACAGTTCTGCGCGGCGGTTTCGACCCGCCCTGTGGGTTGCACAACCCAGTGGCCGCCCCCATCCTTCAGCTCGGTCAGTGGGCAGCCGGTCGGGCGGATCAGTCCGTGCGTTGCGTGATTGTGCCGGCCGACAGCAACGCCTCGATCTCGCTCTTGGCCCATCCCCAGTCCGTCAGGGTCGAGACCGTGTCGGCGCCCGGCGCGTGCTCCGGCACGGGGTCCAGGGCGGGGGTCTCGGAGAAGCGAGGGGCGACCCTCGGCTGCGGCGCTGGGCCCACGGTGCTGAAGACGCCGCGACGAGCCAGGTGTGGATGCTCAGGCGCCTCGCTCAGGGACAGGACCGGCGCAACGCAGGCATCCGTGCCCTCGAACACCCTCGTCCACTCGTCGCGCGTCCTGCTGCGAAATCGGGCGCCGATCAGGTCCCGATGGCGCGGCCACTGGGCTTTGTCCATCTGTTGGGTCTCCAGATCCGGGAGTCCCAGCGCCTCCACGAGCAGACGGTAGAACGCCGGTTCGATGGCGCCCACGGCGACGAACTTCCCGTCCGCGCACTCGTAGACGTCATAGAAGGGTGCGCCTCCGTCGAGGAGGTTCACACCACGTCGGTCCTCCCAGGCGCCCACCCCGTGCATGGCGTAGATCATCGTGATGAGGGAGGCCGCACCGTCGACCATGGCAGCGTCCACGACCTGCCCCCTCCCATGTTGCCTTCGAGAGTGCAGCGCGCTGAGGAGACCGACCAGAAGGTACATCGTCCCGCCACCGAAATCGGCGAGAACGTTGACCGGCGGCACCGGCCGGTCCTGGGTGCCGACGAGGTGAAGCGCACCCGAGACGGCTGCGTAGTTGATGTCGTGGCCAGCCATGCCTGCCCAGGGGCCGTCCTGGCCCCAGCCGGTCATCCGGCCATAGACGAGCGCCGGGTTGCGCGCGAGACAAGGCTCGGGGCCCAGCCCAAGCCGCTCCATGACACCAGGCCGCATCCCCTCGATGAGGATGTCAGCCTGCTCGACGAGCCGAAGCACCACCTCAGGGCCCTGATCGGACTTGAGGTCCACCGCAATGCTCGGACGGCTGCGCCCCAAGCCGCCGGTGAGGTCAAGACCGTTGTTGGCGGGAGCTGTCCGGTCCACCCGAACCACCTCGGCTCCGAGCTCGGCAAGGATCATCGCCGCGAAGGGAGCAGGTCCGATGCCTGCAATCTCGACGACCTTCACACCCGCCAAGGGCCCGTGCCGGGGAGGGCCGCCGCTCGGGGATCTCATGCGACGGCTTCGAGCGGCGCCGGCACCAGCTCGCGCAGTCCGGGCACGACCTCGTCCGCCAGCGTGGTGAGGAACCGCCCTTGGTCGGCGCCGGGCCCGTGGAGGACGAGGTGGTCGAACCCGAGATCCGTGTAGAACCGCACCGCATCGACGACGTCCTCAGGCCGGGACGCGACGATCCACCGCTTGGCCACCTGCTCGAGGGGCAGCCGGTCGGCCACGTGCTCCATCTCGGCCGGGCTGTCGATGGTGTGCTTCTGTTCTGCCGTGAGCGACAGGGGCGCCCAGAAGCGCGTGTTCTCGAGTGCCAGATCGGGGTCAGGGTCCCACGACAGCTTGATCTCGATCATCCGGTCGATCGGCTGTCCGGACCGGTCACCCTTGGCGCGGCCCTCTGCGACAGCTGGAACGAGCTGGTCGGCATAGAGCTCTCGTCCCTTGCCGGACGTGCAGATGAAGCCGTCACCCACCCGGCCGGCATACCTGGCCACCATCGGCCCGCCCGCTGCGACGTAGATCGGGACCGGACGGTCAGGGCGGTCGAAGATTCGCGCGTCAACGGTCCGGTAGTAGGTGCCGTCGAAGGTGACTGACTCGTCCGTCCAGAGCTTCCTCATCAGCTCGACGGACTCGCGAAGGCGGGCGAACCGCTCCTTGAACTCGGGCCACTGCCCGTCCGGGACCGACCCCACCGCCATTTCGTTGAGCGCCTCTCCACTGCCGACGCCAAGGAAGATCCGCTCGGGGGCCAGGCAGGCAAGCGTGGCGAACGCCTGCGCGAGGACGGCAGGGTTGTAGCGGAAGGTCGGTGTGAGCACGGAGGTGCCGAGCAGCACCCGCTCGGTGCGTGCCGCGACGAAGGCCAGCCAGGTCAGTGAGTTCGGGGCGTGGCCCCCGCTGAGGCGCCACGGCTGGAAGTGGTCGCTGACCGTCACGGAGTCGAGTCCCAGCTCCTCAGCCCGGATGGCGTATGCCGTCAGCTCACCTGGGGAGAACTGCTCCGCCGAAGCCTTGTACCCGATCCGCATGTCGTGAGGCTCCTTCGCGTGGTCCGATGCGTCTCATATTAGTTCAATGATTGATCTGATTGCGAACGATGTCGCGTCTTGGGACAGAATGACGCGGTGAGTCTGGCCAAGGGCATCGTGGGACAAAGCGTCGCGAGCCAGCATGCCCGCCGGATGGTGGCCGCGCTGGCTCCCGTGGTCGGGCCCGCGGTCACGGTGGATGTCGACCTCGACTCGGCCCCCTCTCCCGAGGAGGACTGGACCACGTCGGGAGGACGCAGCCTCACGGGGTACCCCACAGAACGACCCTTGGGCGCACGAGGTCATCCGGCGTCGGCGGTCCGAGCCGCACTGGCCTGGCTCAGGGCCCTGCAGCGTGCGAGCGCGCCCGCGGGCGCGGACACCCTTCCGGGGATCGAGCTGTTGGGCGAGCGTGCCGAGCACCTGCGTCTGTCGCGCAACGCTCCGTGGTCCTGTGGCGGCGCCATGACGATCGTGCCGTGCGCCCACGGCCATCTCGCGGTGTCCTTGGCCCGCCCCAGTGACGTCGAGCTTCTGCCGGCGGCCCTCGAGCGGCCAGTGGAGGACGACGCGTGGACTGCTCTTCGGGCCTGGTCGAGCACCCGACCCGCGGTCGAGGCTGCGGCTCGCCTCCAGCTGCTCGGGATCCCGGCCGCGCCGGTGGGTGTCCACGACGGCCTTCCGGCCAGGCCGTGGCTGGTGGCGACCCCGGGTGGACGTCGCAGCCCGTCCCGGCGCGGGGGCCGTCCCAGGGTCGTGGACCTGACCTCGCTCTGGGCAGGGCCGCTGTGCGCCCGGCTCCTGCGCTGCGCCGGCGCCGACGTGGTGAAGGTCGAGAGCGTCCACCGGCCGGACGGGGCTCGTTCCGGGAGCCCTTCATTCTTCGACCTCTTGAACGGGGGATCCGAGCAGGTGTCCCTGGACCTCCATGCACGGGCGGGTGTGGCGCACCTTCGCGCCCTCATCAACGATGCGGACGTGGTCCTTGAGGCGTCCCGGCCTCGAGCTTTGGCACACCTCGGACTCGATGCAGGCGACGTGGTCGCCGCTGGCACGACATGGCTGTCGATCACGGCGCGCGGACGGGAATCGCCTTGGGTCGGGTTCGGCGACGACATCGCCGCCGGGGCCGGACTGCTCGCTCAGTCAGACGCCCCCCTGCCTGCTGGTGACGCCCTGGCGGACCCCTTGGCCGGCGTTCACGCGGCCGTGGCCGTCACGGCCGCTCTCACGAGCGATCGGGCCTGGCTGCTGGACCTGTCCATGCACGACGTCGCCCGGATGTGCGCTGACGATGTGGAACCTGCCACCCCGAACGCCGAACGCCGAACGCCGTGACCCACGAGACGCTCCTCCTCGATGTCGAGGTCCACGGAACGCGTACCGACGTGCGGGTTCTCGACCAACGTCTTGCCGAGATCGCACCAGGGCTGGCACCGCTCTCAACGACAGCGGAAATCGTCAACGGGAGGGGCGGAGCGCTCATCCCGGGCCTGCACGACCACCACGTCCATCTCCTTGCCATGGCGGCCGCCATGGACTCCGTCGACCTCACGTCCTCGAAGCGACCGTGGGCCGAGGCCCTGCGACGTGCGATGCCTGATGCCACTGGCTGGATCCGGGCCATCGGGCACCACGACTCCCTCTCGATGCTCGACCGCGACTCGCTCGACCGAGTGCGAAGCGATGTGCCGGTGCGTGTTCAGCACCGAGGTGGCGGCCTGTGGATCCTCAACAGCAAGGCCCTCTCACACCTGCCCGAGACGCAGGGATCGGTGGGCGACCCGGGCGTGGAGCGCGATGATGTCGGGCGACGAACGGGCCGCTTCTGGCGCCGCGACGACCTGATCCGAACGGCCGTTGCGACGTCGGCCCTTCCCGACCTCACCGGGGTGAAGCACCGTTTGCGACGCCTCGGTCTCACGGGGGTCACCGATGCGTCACCTGATCTCGACCCGTCGGTCGTCGAACATCTCCAACGCGCCCTGTCGGCCGGGCCGGACCGGCTGCGGCTCATGCTTCTGGGCGCCGGCTCCAGCGGTGGGACCGAGACATGGGCTCAGGTCGGCCCGCTCAAGCTCCTCTTGCACGACCATCAGCTGCCGGACCCGGACACTCTGGCAGAACGGATCGCGGACTCACACGCCGCTGGTCGCCCGGTCGCGGTTCACTGCGTGACCCGGGCCTCCCTGGTGCTCACGCTGGCTGCCATCGAGCTGGTCGGGCCGATGGAGGGAGACCGGATCGAGCACGGGTCCGTGGTTTCACCCGAGCTCGTCGAGTGGATCGGTCGGCTCGGCCTTCGCGTGGTCACACAGCCCGCATTCCTCCAGGACCGCGGAGACGACTACCTGGCTGAAGCCGAGAGTCACGACGTGCCGCATCTCTACCCGTATGCCGCTCTGCTCGCTGCCGCGATCCGCGTCGCCCCCTCGAGCGACGCGCCCTACTCGTCCCCGGATCCATGGGCCACCATGCAGGCCGCGCGAGATCGGCTGTCTCGCAGCGGTAGGCGCGTGGGTGACGACCAGGGCGTGACGCCGTCGAAGGTACTCCAGGGCTACCTGTCGCCGCCAGGCGACCCGGGAGGGCAAGCACGTGAACTGACCGAAGGCGCACAGGCCGATCTGTGCCTTCTCCACGTGCCCCTGTCCGAGGCGCTGAGGACGTGCTCCTCGGACGTGGTCAGACGGAACTGGGTCGGCGGCGAGTGACCAAGGTCAGGCGTCGACCACCTCTGCAGCTTCAGCAATCGCCGTGACGACGCGCCGACGCACCAGCTTGCCGGTCTCCGTACGCGGGAGCTCGTCCATCACGTGAATGCGGTCCGGCGTCTTGCTGCCACGCAGGTGGAGGCGGACGTGCTGGCGCAGCTGTTCAGGGTCAATCGTGCGTCCTGGACGTGCCACCACGGCGGCTTCGATGCGCTGACCCCACTCGTCGTCCGCGACCCCCACGACGGCACAGTCGTCGACGTCCTCATGGTCCAGCAGGACGTTCTCGATCTCGGCGGGTGCGATGTTCTCACCGCCACGGATGATGGTGTCATCGACCCGGCCGCCGATGAAGAGATAGCCATCCTCATCGAGGTAGCCCTTGTCCCGGGTGTCGAAGAAACCTCGCTCGTCAACGGCGCGGCCGATCCCGGCATACTCGGCGGACACCTGATCACCACGCACACAGATCCTCCCCACGCTGCCTGTCGGGAGCACCTCGTCGAAGGGGTCACGGATCTCGAGATCGATGGTGGGGAGCACCCGCCCGGTCGAGCCCAGTCGAGCGCGCACGGCCGGGTCGTCACTGGCCAAGGCAGCGCGGTGGTCGTCCGGTCCGAGGACGGCGATCGTCGACGACGTCTCCGTCAGGCCGTACGCATTGACGAACCCCACCTCTGGCCACAGCGACAGCGCGGTCTCGATGATCCGGGTCGGCATCGCGGCACCGCCGTAGGCGAGATTGCGCAGGCTCGGTACAGAGAGGTCGCCGTCCGACCCGACGATTCGGGCCAACATCGTCGGGACCACGAGCGCGTTGGTCACCTGCTCGTCTCGGACGAGGCCAAGCCACTCCTGCGGAGTGAACTGCTCGAGCACGAGTGTGCGCCGACCCGAGAAAAGGTTGCTGAGAACATTGGCGACGGCCGCGATGTGATACGGCGGGACACTCACCAACGCCGCGTCATCCTGGGCTGCCCCGGCGAACTCGACCGAACCCAGGACGTAGGAGACGAGGTTCTCGTGACGCAGAAGCACGCCCTTGGGCTTCGAGGTGGTCCCGCTGGTGTAGATGATGATGGCCGGGGCTTCGGTCCACTCGGGATCGGACTCGTCATCGTCGACATCGGTGCCGGAGAGCCACTCGTCGGTCGTCAGAGCGGTCAAGCCCAGCTGCCCCATGTGGGCGACGGACTCAGGGGCGGTGACCACGAGGGCGTTCTGGTGCTGGCTGAGCAGATAGTCGAGCTGCTCCTCGCCCAGACGGTAGTTCACAGGAACGAGTGGCACGCCGGCGAAGGCTGCGGCGAACATGGCAACGGGGTAGGCAGGACCGTTGACCGCGACGTAGAGCAGCGCCTCCGCCCGGTGGCTGCGCAGCAGGGCAGCCCCCGCTCGGGCTCGCCGGCGGAGGTCCGCCGGAGTCAGTCCGTCGGACACACGGCCAACAACCACCCGGTCGCCGAAGCCGTCGCAAGCCATGTCCAGGAGCATCGTGAGGTGCATCGTTCGAACCCTCAGTCCGACGCCGGCAACGGCTTGGCGTCGCGCAGGGTCAAGGACTCACCATCGATGGCGAGAGTGCCCTTGCCAGGCTTGGTCGCCAGCAGCTCCACGTTGTCGGCGGCGTTGACGTAGCGCTTGCCGATCAGCGTCCCGCCCAGGAGCTCGGGGTTCGGGTCTCCTGCGGGCGGCTCCTCGGACTTCGGGTCGTAGAGGGCCAGACCCCCGGAGGTGACCTCCACATCCGCGTCCGTGGCTCTCACCACGACGACCGTCGCACCGTCCACGGCGCTGGCCAACGTCTTCCCGATCGTCAGCTTCATGGCTGCCTCCTTGCAGTCCGGGTACGCCATCTCGGCGCGAGTCTAAAGCACTATATCAGTTCACTGATTTGCCTGACGGCCGGATTCAGCGTCCCTCCACGGGATCCAGCGGGGCTCCGAAGATGGTCGGCTCAACGACCGGTCCACACGGGAGGGCGCCTCTCGGCAAAGGCCTGGGCACCCTCGCGCGCGTCCGCGGACGCGAAGACAGGCATCATCAGGGCATCCTGCTCGGCCCATCCCTGCGCCCAGGTCCAGTCCGAGGAGCGGGTTGCGATGGCCTTGGTGGCGGCGACCGCCAGCGGCCCGTTCTCCGCAATGGTGGCGGCGAGCTCCAGCGCATGCTTGAGCGCCTCACCTCTTGGTGCGAGCCGGTTGACCAAACCGATCTCCGCAGCGCGCGCCGCAGTGATCGGCTCGCCGGTGAGGAGCAGCTCCAGCGCCAACGCGGGCGCGACACGCTTGGCCAGCAGCAGTGCGGCTCCACCGCCGGCGACCAGCGAACGTTTCACCTCGGGCACCCCGAACTGCGCCTCCACCGAGGCCACGACAAGGTCGCACGCGAGGAGCAGCTCGAAGCCTCCAGCGAGGGCCCAACCCTCGACGGCACCAATGAGTGGTTTGCGTGGAGGGGTCTGGGTGATGCCGCACAGTCCACGCCCCTCGATGGCCGGTGACTCCCCGCGCAAAAATGCCTTGAGGTCCATGCCCGCAGAGAACACTCCCCCGGCCCCGGTCAGCACCCCCACCCTCAGGTCATCACGGGAGTCCAGCTCGTCGACGGCAGCCGCGACGGCCTCGGCCACCTCGAGGTTGAGTGCGTTCTTGGCCTCGGGGCGGTTGATGGTGATGACCTGCACGCCGTCGAGTGCTTCGACGATGACCTGCTCGGGCATGGAAAACTCCTTGGCTTCGGGATGACCGGCATCGAACCGATCACGGACAGGGTTGGTCGGGATCAGAGCAGCTCGAGGATCGTCGCGTTGGCCAGTCCTCCGCCTTCACACATCGTCTGCAGGCCGTAGCGAATGTTCCGGTCCCTCATGTGGTGCACGAGCTGCGTCATGAGACGCGCCCCCGAACCTCCCAAGGGGTGGCCGATCGCTATGGCTCCGCCGTTCGGGTTGAGTCGAGCCGGGTCGGCGCCCGTCTCCGCGAGCCAGGCCATCGGCACAGATGCGAAGGCCTCGTTGACCTCGAACGCACCAATGTCGTCGATCAAAAGCCCTGACTTCTGGAGAGCCTTCTGCGTCGCCGGGATCGGCGCGGAGAGCATCATGACCGGGTCGTCGCCGGCGAGGACCCCCGTGTGGAAGCGGGCGATCGGGGTGAGACCCAGCTCAGCGGCCTTCGCGGACGTCATCATGAGCACGGCAGCTGACCCGTCGCTGATCTGGGACGCGTTGCCAGCATGGATGACGCCGTCGTCCTTGAAGACGGTCTTCAGCCCGGAGAGGCTCTCCACCGATGTGCCACGCCGAAGGCCCTCGTCGACGGAGAACAGGCTGCCGTCCGCCAGGGCGACCGGCGCGATCTGCGCCTCGAGTCGGCCGCCGTCAATGGCATCTGCCAGCTTCGCGTGCGAGCCCGCAGAGAACTCGTCCAGCTTCTCGCGAGACAGACCCCACTTGTCAGCGATCATCTCGGCACCGATGCCCTGGTTGAAGCCCTCGATCCCGTAGCGGTCCAGGACGGATCGGGGCGACGGCGATCCGTACTCGCGCACGGCCGTGGAGGCGCCGATGGGGACGGTGCTCATGATCTCGACCCCGCCGGCGACGACGACGTCGTACTGGCCGGAGATCAGTCCGGCTGCGGCGAAGTGGACAGCCTGCTGGGAGGAGCCGCACTGTCGGTCGATCGTGGTCCCGGGCACCGACTCGGGCCAACCGGCCGCGAGCACAGCCGTGCGCGCCGTGTTGTTCGCCTGCATTCCGACCTGGTTGACGACACCCCAGATCACGTCGTCGACAACCTCAGGGTCTATGCCCGTCCGGGTCTGTAATGCCTTCAGCACGTGGGCCGACAGCTCGACCGCGTGCTGACCGGACAGGGCGCCGTTCCTGCGACCCACTGGCGTACGGACAGCCTCGACGATGACGGCGTCACGAGCGGACACGATGAACCTCCTCGATACGGCCCGCCGACCGTCGTCGGGCAGTCTATTCAGTTTAATGATTGAACTGTGTCCTGCCAAGGTGGAGCGCGCGTGACTCAATACACTCGGCCACGTGACACCGCCTCTGGCCCACCCCCTCACGGACATCCTCATCGTGGAACAGCTCGAGCCCCTGCTGTTCCGTGGTCGTCTGCGCACCGCGATGCCGATCAGGGCGTTCGGCGGTGAGGTGTCGGGTCAAGCCGTCCTCGCCGCGGGCCGCACCGTTCCGCCGGCTCGGCACATCCACTCGGCCCACGCTCACTTTCTGCGCCCGGGCCGCGCTGACGCAGAGGTCACCTACAAGGTCGACGACACTCGGGACGGCGGCTCGTACACGACACGCCGGGTCGAGGCCATCCAGCAGGGAGAGGTCATCCTGCTCCTCACCGCCTCGTTCCATGTTGGTGACGCCAGCCCCTTGAGTCATCAGGTCCCACGCCTGGCAAGCGCCCCGGTGGAGTCGGTCCTCGACCCGGACGAGTCCTTCGTCGGCGACGAAGACATGCTCGACTGGGTGACATGGTTGCGGGACCGGCAAGCCGTCGACCTGCGCTTCCCCCAGCCGCCCGTGCGTGCACGTGTGCGGGACGGGCGGCCCACCGACCCCCGGCAGTCGCTGTGGCTGAGGGCTTCGGATCCGCTCCCCGACGACGCGCTGGTGCATGCAGCAGCGTTCACGTACCTCGCCGACCTGCTCCTGCTGTCCACCGGCCTGGGGCCCCATGCGCGAAGCTTCCCCGACGGGGCGCTGATGTTCGCCACGCTCGACCACACGGTGTGGTTCCACGAGGAAGCACGGGCAGACCAGTGGTTCCTGCACGACATGGAGGGAACTTGGTCTGGTCATGGAAGGTCGTTGTGCCGAGGGAACATCTTCGACCGGGTCGGGCGCCTGACCGCGTCGACGATGCAGGAAGGGGTGGTCCGGCCTCTCACCCGGTGACATTCTCCCGGGTCGAGGGCCGAAAGGAGGTGGCCAGCAGGAGTGCCGCGGCGGCGATCCCGCCACCCGCCGCCACCAGCGCCCACCACGGACCCGCCAGCTCGAGCCCCAGGACCCGGTCCACCGACCAGCGACCCGGCCCACCGGCGGCAAGAGCGACCGCCGCCATGGCGACGAGGAGGACGTACTCCCACCCGCCCTTGAAGACGAAGTAGCCCTTGCCCCGGTGGTCGGTTCGCATGGCCACCACCATCAAAGCCACGAAGGCCATTGCGGCAAGGCCCGTGAGGAGCCCGAACGCCAGGAGCAGACCCGCCCCGATCTCGGTCAGGGCCGCCACACGAGCGTGGAGCCAGGCCGGACGGAGGCCGAGGGCCTCGAACCAGCGTTGAGTGCCGGCGAGCCCTCCGCTCCCGAACACCTTGTTGGTCCCGTGCGCAACCAACATGGGGCCCAGGGCCAGCCTGAGGATCAGGAGAGCGAGGTCGGTGTCCATGAGGGTGCCTCCGAGGTCGAACGTTGGCCGAGCATCACGATGCAATAATACAGATAACTGATTGTACTATACTGTCTCCATGCCTACAGACCAGGCCCTGGCGGCCGCGCAGACAAGCGACCCCGAAGACGTCCGGGCGCAGGCCAGCTTCGTGGCCGGCGTCGGCTTCACCGAGGTCATGAGTCTCGAGGAGATCGAACCGGACCTGTTCCGGGCGGACTTCACCTATGAGGACGAGTACCGGCTCTATGGCGGACAGGTGGCAGCTCAGGCTCTGCTGGCCGCGGGTCGAACCGTCGACCCGGCTCGGAGTCCACACTCACTGCACGGCTACTTCCTGCGGAGCGGACGTTGCGAGCTCCCCACAGTCTTCGAGGTGCACCGCGACCGCGACGGCCGCAGCTACTCAGCCCGTCGTGTCGTGGCGCGCCAGGAGGGGAAGGCGATCTTCACCGCCGTCATGTCGTTCGCCCTCACCGGCGCGGACCACACGGCACCTGAGGCGCAGAACCAGGTCATCCAGGCGCCCCACGCCCCCCTCCCCGCCGACTGTGAGCAGATCCCCGTTCCACGGCTCTTCGCCCATGAGTGGGGACTGCTGGAGCCACTGACGCCCAGACTCCCCTTTCCCGAGCGTTTCTGGTCCCGCTGCACGAGCGACCTGGGTGACGACACACTGCTGCACGCCTGCGCGATCACCTACATGTCAGACGGTTCGAGCGGGCTGGGTCGCTTGCACGACGAGCGCAACACCACCGGCGCCAGCCTCGACCACGCCGTCTGGTTCCACCAGCACGTGTCGGCCGATCAGTGGCTGCTGAACATCATGGAGCCCGTCCGCACCGCCCACGGCCGAGGCCTTTACACCGGCTCGATGTTCACCGAGGACGGCACGCTGGCGGTCAGCCTGGCCCAGCAGGCGCTGTTCCGACCGACCGGATGACAAGCACGGGTGACCGACTCGCCCGCTCAATACACCTGAATGAACTTACTGATTGACGGGTAGGCTCCCATCCATGGCCACTACTTCAGCCGCCCCGGTCGGACGGATCATGCGAGCACCCAAGACTGCGGAGCTGATCGCGACCGATCTCCGACGACAGATCGTCAAGGGGCAGCTCACGCCCGGCGAGACCCTGCCACCCGAAGTCCAGCTCATGGGTCAGTACGGCGTGTCACGACCCACGCTTCGAGAGGCCTTTCGCATCCTCGAGACCGAAACCCTGATCACCGTCCGCCGGGGATCTCGCGGTGGAGCCCAGGTGATGACCCCGGACAGCTCGGTGGCCGCCCGCTACGTCGGCCTGCTCCTCCAGCTGCGCGCGACCACTCTCGTCGACGTGTACGAGGCACGAATGGTCATCGAGCCGTACTGCGCGCAACTGCTGGCCAAGCGACGGACCGACGACGACCTGGCTGACCTCCGGGCCTGCATCGCCGACCTCAGTCACCTCGTCGAGGCCGGCGTGGAAGCCGTCCCGGATCCGGCACGTTGGTCCGACCTCACCTATCAGTTCCACGTTCTGATCTTCGAGCGCTGCGGCAACCAGACGCTGGCGGTGCAGTGCGAGGTGCTCGCAGACATCGTCGCAACCCACCTGCAGCAGACCATCGCCACCGGCCTCACCGTCGGCCGCTCAGCAACTGCGGGCTTCAAGCGGACGATTCGGTCGTACGAGAAGATGGTGGTCCTTCTGGCGGCCAAGGACGCGGGCGGGGCGGAGTCACACTGGCGCCGGCACATGGAGGGCGCGGCCAAGGAGATCTTCGCCGAGCAGCCCAAGGACCGACCAGTCGTCGACCTCTTCCACTGATGTGCCGATGGTGACGCGGTGACCTCGTCCCTTCGGAGAGGTCACCGCGTCACGGGAGCTCACACAGGTCCGGTGAGCGACTTCTGGTTCTCGTGAAGCGCCTTGCGCATGTCGTCGGCGCCGAGGATCTCGAAGTCGGCGACGGCATTGCGCGGCGTGGGCAGGCCCTCGGGGTGCGGCCAGTCCGACCCCAGCAGGATGCGGTCGGCCCCCTGGACCTCGCGCAGCCGGTCGACCTTGTCCTCGTAGAACGGGGCGATCCAGACGTGCTCGCGCAGCGACTCGATCGGGTCCCGCTGGAACAGCTGCGGCGTCTTGCCGTAGGCGGCCTTCAGGCGGCGGTGCAGGTCCGGAAGCCAGGCCGAGCCCAGCTCGACGGTGGCGACCTTGAGGGCCGGGTGCCGGTCGAAGAGCCCGTGGCACACCATCGCGGCCATCATGTCGAAGATCGGGCGCTCGACCCCCAGCGAGAGGACCTCGGTGAGCGGCGAGGACTTGAGCCCCGTGTAGCGAGTGGTCTCGCCCCAGTCCGCGAGGAACTTCGTGTAGCCCGCGTCTCCGGCGTGGATGACGACGACCGTGTTGGACTCGGCCAGCTTGGCCCAGATCCGGTCGAACTTCGGGTCGGCCGGCGACGGCGGGCGCCCGTACGGGTTGGCGACCGGTCCGGCCTTGAGGATGACCATCCGCGCACCCGCGGCGAGAACGCGATCCACCTCCTCCTCGGCCTTCTGCGCGTCGATCAGGGTGATCATCGGGGGCGCGATGATGCGGTTGTCCCGGGCGTAACCCCAGTCCTCGTCCAGCCAACGGTTGTAGGCCGTGAAGATGGCGGCCGTGGACTCGGGGTCCTCCTGGAGCATCTCCTCGATCCCGAGCCCGAAGCTCGGCAGGAGCCACGTCTGTTCGACACCCTGCGCATCCAGACGCTTGACCCGCTCGTCGCGGTTGCGGTACTCCGGCTGGATGCTGTGCATCGTCACCATGTCCCGCAGCTCCTTGCCCTCGAAGTTCTCCGAGCGGAAGTAGGTCTCCAGTGACCCCGGTTCGGCGACGGGGTCGTAGGTCGGGTTCGGCACAACCGTGAGCTGTCGCCCGTTGATGAGCACGGTCTTGCGGCCGCCGATGTCGGCCCACCGCACGATGTGGCGGTACTTCGGGTCCAGGTGGCGGCTGATGCAGTCGGCGGGCTCGTAGTAGTGCTGGTCAGCGTCGTAGATCGGGTAGTCCACGTCTGGCGTGGCCGGACTCGCCGGCGTGGTCTCGGTATGTGTCGACATCCCTCACCTCTCGGTCTCGCGGCTCCGAAGAACCGATTTGACGGTTTCGTCAATAAGTGAACTGTAGCCCCGATGGTCTCCCATGTCGACCCCGCGGGGCCAGGCTGGTGGCGTGCACAGATGGGCGGCACCACGGCGTGCTGCGCGTCGTGAACAAAAGCGTCAACTATGATGAACCTGCGCGGGCCATCCGCGGCGATGACGTGAGGAGATGCCATGACCACGCCCCGGGTGACCGAACCTGCACTGTCGCGAGCCGACGACACGGCCACGGACGGCGATGAGGCCCTCGGCTGGCGCGCGCAGCGCACCCGAGAGGCGATCCTCGATGCCTCACGGCGACTGTTCCTCGAGCAGGGGTACGCCGGTACCCGGATCAACAACATCACCGACGCGTGCGGCATCTCGCGAGCAGGCTTCTACACGTACTTCAAGGACAAGCGCGAGATCTTCAACCTTCTCGGGCAGACGGCCTACGACGACATCCTCGCCGTCATTGCCCTCTGGGACGACCTGCCCCAGCGCCCGTCGATGGCTGACGTGGTGAGCTGGGTCGAGGCGTACTTCGCCTTCATGGACCGTCACGGCGCCTTCATCTTCTCCTCCGCGCAGTCCGGCCCCAACGACGAGGACGTGCGGAGCAAGAGCAAGCGGCTTCAGCTGAGGGTGTCCTTCCTGCTCGGCATGCACCTCCGTGCCCGCCAGAAGGACCATACGACCGCGCCCGAGGCCCTCGGACTGACCATGTTGGCGGCGTTGGACCGGTCGTGGTACCTCGTGACCGTCCAGGACCTGGGCGTCGACCGCGAGGACGTCATCCGCGCGATCGCTGCCACCATCCACCGGTCAACAGGCAGGGACTGATCCGCCGCCGACCGCAAGGGGCCCCCTCGACATGCGTTGAGGGGCCCCTTGCGCAGCCGAGCCCGAGGTTCAGCGGGGACCGAAACGCTGGGCGCCGTCGAGGCGGATGACCTCGCCGTTGAGGTAGGGGTTGGACAGGGCGTGCGTCACGAGTCCGCCGTACTCCTCGGGCCTGCCGAGGCGCTTCGGGAACGGGACGGCCGCCTCGAACTTGGCGAGCATGTCGGGTCCCACCGACTCCATGATCGGGGTCCTCATGGTGCCCGGTGCAATGCACACGACCCGGATACCGGCGGCGCTGAGATCCCGGGCGGCAGCGAGGGTGAGCCCGACGACGCCAGCCTTCGCCGCGGCATACGAGGTCTGTCCGATCTGGCCCTCGTAGGCGGCGATGCTCGCCGTCGTGACGATGGCTCCGCGCTCACCGTCCTCGTTGGGCTCGGCGGCGGCGACGGCCGCGGCGACCAGCCTCAGAACGTTGTAGGTCCCCGTGAGGTAGAGGTCGACCGTCTTGCGGAAGCCGTCGAGTGGCGCCGGGGTTCCCTCGCGGTTGACGACGCGGTCGGCCACGCCGAAGCCACCGTGTGAGGTCACGGCGTACCGGAGTGTTCCCAAGGAGGCTGCAGCCTTGATGGCTGCGCCGACGGCATCATCGTCCAGGACGTCGGTGCGGACGTAGCGCACGTCGTCACCGAGCTCGGCGGCCAGCGCTTCACCCTTCTCGTCGTTCATGTCGGCGATGACCACTGCGCATCCGGCGTTGACCAGGGCACGGACCGAGGCCTCGCCGAGGCCGCCAGCGCCACCAGTCACGATGGCGACATCCCCACTGAAATTCGTCTTCACGCGTTGACTCCTTCATTGCTCTGATTGCTCGGTTCGCCGAACTGCGAACGGAGCCGGGCCTTGGCCACCTTGGACAGGCCCGTGCGGGGCAGCTCGGACACGATCTCGAGCTGCTCCGGGAGCTTCTGCTTCATCAGCTTTGCCTCGAGCAGGTATGCCGTGAGGTCGGCCAAGGTGGGCGGCTCGTCACCGTCGGTCGGGACGACCACGGCGCAGACCCGCTCCCCACGCGTCTCGTCGGGGAGCCCGATCACCGCGACCTCGCCCACGGAGGGATGCCTGCTGAGCAGCTCCTCGATCTCCATCGGAGCGATGTTCTCTCCCTTGCGGATGATCATCTCCTTGATCCGACCGATGACCTCGATGTGACCGCTGGGGTGGAGGCGGCCGAGGTCCCCTGTGCGGAACCAGCCATCCTCGGTGAAGTTCTCGGCGTCCTTGGTGGGGTCGGTGTAGCCCTTGCAGACGGATCCGCCACGAACCTGAACGAGACCGTCGTCACCCTGGGTGACCGGCTGGTCGTCGAGGTCGACGAGGCGGACCTCGTTGTCGGGAATCACCATGCCGTCGGTCTGCCGAAGGATGTCGGGATCGGTGTACGGGTCAGCAACGGCGATCATCGAGACCTCCGTCATGCCGTAGTCGTGCGCGATGACCACGCCGAGGACGTCCTTGGCGTGGTCGAAGTACTCCGGCGGTGAGGCCGCTCCCCCTCCCTTGAGCAGGGTGAGATCGGGGAACAGCGGCTCCGGCGATGACTTCGCCATGGCGATGAGCCCTGCGTACATCGCCGGTGCGCCGCCGGTGCTGGTGACGTGGTGCTTCCGGAACTCCGCGACCACCTGCGGCGGGTTGAAGGCTTCGAGCACGAGGACGGGGAAGCCCGCGGCGAGGCTGGTGATCACGTAGAGCGCACCACCGATGTGTGCCACGGGGAAGACCATGGCCGACACCTCGTCGGGCCGGGTGCCCATTCGCCCGATGCCCGCGAAGGAGGTGGCCCCGGTCAGGATGGTGGAGTCGGTGTGTCGAGCTCCCTTCGGTACGCCGGACGAGCCCGACGTGAAGTAGATCCACCTGACCTGCTGGCCGTCCTCGTCGGAGTCGGGCAGACGCGGCAGCGCGGAGGTGTCCTCGAGTTCGGGCGGCTCGAGGCCGATCTCGATCACCGTCGGGCTGGGCCCTCCGCCCTCGGCGATGGAGGCCGCCATGGCGGAGAAGTAGAATCCGGCCCACTCGCCCGGGACGAGGAAGAACTGCGGGTCGACCGCGGCAAGGGAGGCTGTCACCTCGCGCTCCCGGTAGAGCGCGATGATCGGGGCCTGTACCGCGTCGAGACGACGCAGGGCCGCCATCACGAGCACCGAGGAGATCCGGGTCGGAAGCTGCCAGGCCACGACGGAACCGGGTCCGACTCCCCGCTCGGCCAAGGCTGCCGCGACGCGCTCGACCCGCGCTTCGAACGCGCCGAAGGTGATCTCGGAACCGTGCTCGTCGAGCAGGAAGCGCTCGTCCGGGGAGGTGGCCGCACGCTCGGCGATGAGTCCGCACCAGCTCCGGCCACGAATGAGCCACGTCCAGTCTGCGGGCTTGACGGTCCGCGGGTCGTGCGGTGTCGGGGGGACAACGGTGGTGTCAGTCATCGCTCTGGCTCCTGTCGTCGCCCTCGGCGGTGTCGTGGAAGGAGTAGCGACTGACCAGGGTGGCGACGCATGCCGGCTTGGCGTTGCCCTCGACCTCGATGGTGATGGTCGTGGTGAGCTGAACGCCGTTGCTGGGCAGCGGTTCCACGCCGTCAAGTCGCATCCGCCCCCGGAGTCGAGCCCCGCTGGGCACGGCGGCAGGGAAGCGGACCTTGTCGAGCCCGTAGTTGAGACCCATACGTACGCGATCGAACCGACGCAGCGAGCTCATGAAGTGCGGAACCAGCGACAGGGTGAGGAAGCCGTGCGCGATGGTGGCGCCGTAGGGGCTCTCGGACGCCCGTGACGGGTCGACGTGGATCCACTGGTGGTCCTCGGTCGCATCGGCAAACGCGTCGATGCGGTCCTGGGTCATGGTGAGCCAGTCGGTGGGGCCGAGCTCGACACCCACTGCGGCGGACAGGTCGTCGACCCCCCGATAGACGGTGACGTTCGAGGGTGCGGTGGCAGGGTCGATCACGTCCGGCACAAGGGCTCCTTTGATGGCTTGGGCTGCGGGATGGGCGAAGTACATGGGGACCGTCAGTGGGTGCTGAGCAGGAGGGAACCTGCGACTGGTCCACCTCCGACGGCGACCACTGCCACCTCAGGACTGTTGGTGGCCTGACGGTCGCCGCCCTCCCCCCACAGCTGGACACAGGCCTCGTGGAGGAACCCGAGTCCGTGCAGCCGACCGCCGGAGAGCTGTCCGCCACTGGTGTTGAGCGGCAGCGAACCATCCAGCCCGAACCGCTCCCCCGCACCGATGAACTGGCCGGCCTCACCATGGGGGAAGAACCCGAGGGCGTCCAACCAGGTGACCGTGAGATAGCTGAACCCGTCGTAGAGCTCGGCGTGGTCGACGTCCTTCGCCGTGAGGGTGGTGCGCTGCCACATCGTTGCCGCAGCGTCATGGGCGGCCATGGTCGTGAGGTCGCGTCGCTGGTCCCAGGTTGCGCGCTCCAGCATTCCTGTGCCCACGGACTCGACCGTCAGCGCTGGGTGGGCCAGCCCACTGGTGGCGTCGCGACGGGAGACGATCACTGCCGTCGCGCCGTCACAGGGCACATCGCAGTCGTAGAGGCAGAAGGGCTCGGAGATCATCCTGGAGCCGAGATACTCCTCCATCGTCAGGGGGTCCCGGTAGACCGCATCGGCGTTGCGCCCGGCGTGGGCGCGCGCGTTGATGGCGATGGCGCCGAGGTGCTCCCGGGTGAGTCCGAAGTCGTGCATGTAGCGCTGGGCCGGCATCGCGAGCCAGCTCGATGGGGAGACCGCGCCGAACGGTCCGAAGTACTCGAGGTGCCCGGCAGCCTTGCCACCACCACTGAGCACGGAAGCGCGGTTGCCTGAGGCCTGGGCCGTCGACTCCCAGACGGAGCGGAAGACCACGACATGGTTGGCCAGGCCGAGTGCGACGGCCATGCAGGCCTCGATGACCGGGCCGATCTGGCCGGCCGTCTCGGCTCCGCTCATGTACCAAGTGGCGCGAATGCCCAACGCGTTCTGAAGCTCATGGGTGCTGGCACCCGAGAAGCCGGGCTGGGGCACGCCCCCGCCCGGGTAGCTCGCGACCCCGTCGATGTCATCGACGCTGAGCCCGGCGTCCTCGATGGCGCGGAGGCACGCCTCGACGGTGAGGTCAAGCCCGGTCCGGCCCAGGCGACGCCCCACCTGGGACTTGCCTGCCCCGGTGAGAACTGCCTTGCCCTCGAAAGGTCCTCCGCGACTCATGCCAGCTCTCCTTCGTGCGTGTCCGTTGCCGGCTGGAAGAGGGGGATCCACACGCGATCCTCGCCCTCACCCCATTCCTCGAAGAAGACCTCGACCGGCAGCCCCACCCGCAGGTCCTTCGGGTCGACGTCCACCACGTTGCTCGTGACGCGAACATCGTGGTCCTCGGCGAGCTCGATCATGGCGACCACGTAGGGCGGCGGCAGCCCCGGCAACCACTGCTGCTGGTTCACGGTGAAGGCCGCCACCGTGCCACGTCCCGACGTCGCCTCGGGGGCGACGTCGAGGCTGCGGCAGCGGAAGCAGACAGGCGCGGGCGGGTGGAAGAAGTGGCCGCAGGCACGGCACCGCATGACGAGCAGCTTCCCGCGCTCGCCGCCGGTCCAAAAAGCGGCCGACTCGGCCGTCGGCTGCGGGGGGAGGCGGAAGTCCGGTCGGGTGTAGGCGTTCATCAGGGTCAGCCCTTCTCGCTGGAGAGCACGGTGACGGCGGAGACTGCGGTGGGGCCGCCGATGTTGTGGGCCAGTGCCGTCGTGGCGCCGTCGACCTGGTTGGAAGCATGCCCGCGCAGTT
The DNA here is from genome assembly GCF_000768695.1 of Knoellia aerolata DSM 18566. Lineage (GTDB taxonomy): Bacteria > Actinomycetota > Actinomycetes > Actinomycetales > Dermatophilaceae > Knoellia > Knoellia aerolata. The sequence goes on along the minus strand of NZ_AVPL01000010.1, from coordinate 59,456 downwards.
GCTCGAACAGTTCCACACACTGGGCCACGCCGGTCGCGCCCGGAGGGTGGCCCTTGGCCTTGAGCCCTCCACTGGCATTGACCGGCCGAGCGCCGCCGACCGTCGTGGCCCCACTGGCCACGTACGCCGCTGCGCCAAACCTGTCCGTAAAGCCGAGGTCTTCGTACGAGATCAGCTCGACCGCCGAGAAGCAGTCGTGAACCTCCGCCAGGTCGATGTCCTGCGGACCGATGCCGGCCATCGCGTACGCCGCCCTCGCAGCCTTCACGGTGGCCGGAAAGGAGGTCATGTCCGCCTTGTGCTGGTGCATCACTCGATCGAGCCCCAAACCGACGCCACGCACCCACACGGGATGGTCGGTGTACTGCTCGACAACGTCTTCGGAGACCACCAGCAGCGCCGCAGCCCCGTCACTCTGCGGCGTGCAGTCGAGCAGGCCGAAGGGTGCCACGACCATCGGCGCACTGAGGACCTGCTCCACGGTGATCTCGTAGCGCAGCTGCGCCTTCGGGTTGGGCACAGCGTGCTTGTGGTTCTTCACTGCCACCATGGCCATGTGCTCGCGCGTGGCCGGCGACTCGTGGAGGTAGCGCGCAGCATGAAGTGCGAAGTTGGCGGGCGCCACGAGGCCGACCGGATAGTCCCACGCGACATCGCGGGTGAGCTTGGCCCACTCCCAGAACGTAGACCTGGACGACGACTCACGCACCTTGTCGGCACCCACCACCAGGACGACGTCGAAGGCTCCCGAGGCCACGGCATACGTGGCGTTTCGCACCGCGTCATTGCCGGTGGCACACGCGTTCTCGACACGGGTCACAGGAATGTCCATGAGGTCACAGGAGTCCGCGAGGATCCCCGCAGGGAACCCGTCGGTCGTCGTGAGCTCGCCGAACCAAGCAGCCTGGATGTCCGCCCGGTCCAGCCCCTTGTCGACGCTGCCGGCCATCTCACTGACTGCCATCGGGACAAGGTCCTTGATCCCGAGGTCGAAGTGCTCCTTGAAGGGCGTCATCCCGGCACCCACGATGGCGACTCGCCTCATGCGCTCTCTCCTTGTGGCTGGTCGGTCAGGTCTGGCAGGAGTGCGTGTCCGTAGTCGGGCACTCCCGACCGCACATCCACGAGGCGGAGCACCAACCGTCCGCGGTCCCCGATGTCGACGGCGCCAGCGGGCACGCCCGTCACCGTGACGAGGGTCCGGACGTCGGTGTCGTCGAGCTGGACGATGGCCAGTGAATACGGTGTCTCTCGCCCGGGGACGGGAACGTGGATGTCCACCTTGGTGTAGACCTCACCGCTGCGCGGCAGCGGTGAGAGTGACCAGCCTTCCTCGGACCCGCACGCCGTGCAGCGACGCCGAGGCGGCATGGCCAGCTGACCACAGGCGTCGCAGCTCCCTGCCTCCCAACGCACCTTGGCGGCGAAGGCACGCTCGTACGCCGGCAGTGAGATTCCGATGTCGGGTCCGGGTGTGGAGCGGGTGCGAGCGAGCGGCCTTGGCGACGGCTCGTCGCGGTGGACCCGCGGGCTTCCCAGGATGGTCGCGGCCACCGCGCTCCCCTGCTCAGTTGCCACGAGGACGTCTCCCGCGGTGGCGGCGGCAAGCGCGAACACGGTCGAGCTGCCACCGAGCGTGGGCAGGGACGGCGCTCGACCACCGGAGACCTGACCCGCCGGCTTCGCGGACAGGCCGGCGACGAGCGTCGGTGGAGTCTCGAGGGCCAGCGCCGACAACGCCTTCTTGGTGCCACGCTCGAACAACAAGCGCGAGTCGTCGTAGTCCCAGCGCTCCCCGTCGCGACCACGACTCGTGATCGGCAGGCTGCCCGTGACGCGCCCGAGCACCCGGAGGCTGACGGAGCCCTCGGCTCCGTCAGCGTCCTCGGCTCCGATGAGCACCGCGCCCGCTCCCGCCGGCTCGAGATCCGCGGCCAGAACGAGCGTTCCAGACGCCGCGCTGACGACGGCGTCGAGGACGGCCGGCGCTCCACCCACCTGCTCCACGACCGGGGTGGTATCGGCCAGGCCCAGGCCCGCGAGAAGCGCCGCGGAGTTGCCGCCTTCGGCGAGGGGCAGGTCTCGACTCACGAGCACCACCTGCCTGACGTCGTCACCGTCGTCACCCGTGACCGAGCCGGATCGCAGTCCGTCCATGAGCGCGCGGCCCGCCGCAACGGCGAGGGTCAGCGCATCCTCGTCCCGGCCCACGACACGACGACCGGCGTTCTCCCACACGGGAAGATAGGTGCCCACACCCCGCAGGGTGCTCATCGGGACACCGCGGGAGAGCCGAGAGCGGCAAGACCACCGGGGAACGCACCCAGCGCCCGTCGCATACCAAGGTCCAGCTCGGCAGCATCGAGACGCTCTCCCGTCTTGGCGACGTGGGAGCGACCCGTGCTCCACGCTTCCATCGCGATGAGCCGGCTGCCGTCGATGCGCAGCACCTGGCCCGTGATCCACCCGGACGCCTCGGAGCACAGCCACGCGACCACGGGCGAGGCGTTGGCCGGATCGAGCGGGTCCCATCCATCGGTGTCCGAGGTTGCGATGCCCGCACTGGCCATCATCCGGGTCGCGGCGATCGGGGAGATGGCGTTGGCGGTCACGCCGTAGCGCGAGCCCTCCATGGCCGTGACCTGCGTGAGCGCGATGATCCCGGCCTTGGCCGCCGAGTAGCCGGCCTGCCCGACGTTGCCCGCCAGACCCGCACCGGAGGTGGTGTTGACGATGCGGCCAGCGACAGGGCGTCCAGCCTTGTGCTCGGCCCGCCAGTACTCGCACGCGTGGCGGGTCAACGTGAACGTCCCCTTGAGGTGCACGTCGAGGACAGCGTCCCAGTCCTTCTCACTCATGTTGGTGATCGTCGCGTCACGCAGGATCCCCGCGTTGTTGACGATTCCGTCGAGCCGGCCGAAGGAGTCGACGGTCGTGGCCACGGCCGCCGCCATGGCGTCCCAGTCACTCGCGGAACCGGGGGCCAGGGCGGCCTTTCCACCAGAGCTCGTGATCGTGTCCACGACCTCTTGGGCAGGATCGTCGTCGGACCGTTCTCCCCCCAGTCCCACACCGAGATCGTTGACGATGACCGTTGCTCCGTGCGCCGCGAGCTCAAGGCTGTGGCTTCGTCCCAAGCCACGCCCGGCGCCGGTCACCATGATGACTCGACCCTCGAGCAGACGCGCTTGTGCCATGCCGGAACTCCTTTGTTGGACCATCAGCGACTCCCGAAGGCTAGGACTACTTGACAGATTCGTCAACTACGGTTCGAATGGAGTTCCGACGTCTGCCAGGAGGATCCGTGGACCACCCATTCGCACCCGAGCTGCTCATCGAGTCGCGCGGCGCGGTTCGCATCGTGACGCTCAACCGGCCAGAACACCTCAACGCCACCAACGAGGCTTTGCACGGTGCACTCATCGGGGTGTGGCGGCACCTTGCCGAGGATCCTGAGGCTCGCGCCGTCGTCCTCACCGGTGCGGGGAAAGCGTTCAGTGCGGGGGGCGACTTCAACCACTTCGTCGAGCTCTGGGAGGACCGGGAGGCGCGTCGCCGCGAGATCGACGGTGCCCGCCGACTGCTCACCGAGATTCTCGACTTCCCGCTGCCGGTCGTGGCTGCCGTCAACGGGCCCGCGGTAGGTCTCGGCTGCAACCTCGCCGTGGCCAGCGACATCGTCATCATGGCCGAGTCCGCGTTCATCGCCGACCCGCACGTCGGGGTGGGCCTGACCGCCGCCGACGGAGGCGCCCCCACCTGGCCGATGCTGATGTCGATGCTGCGTGCCAAGGAGTACCTGCTCACGAGTGAGCGCATTCCCGCTGCCCGGGCTGTCGAGCTCGGTCTCGCCAACCGGGTCGTCCCCGACGCCGAGCTCATGGACGCCGCGCTGGCGTTCGCGGACAGGCTCGCTGCGCAGCCCCCCCAGGCCGTTCAGAGCACCAAGCGCGCGCTGAACATGCACATGAAACGCGCGGTCGCCGGCGTGCTCGAGTACGCCCTGCAGGAGGAGTTCGCCTCCTTCGACACCCCTGAGCACCAGGACCTCGTCCGGGCCTTCCTCGCCCGGTCCACCGCACGGGCTGCAGGTGGTAGTAGTGAGTGAGAACGGCGCGGAGAACACGGCATACGCCACTGATCCGGACGAGTACCGGCACGCGCTGCGTCGTCACCTCGCGACTGCCCCGTCCCTCGCTCGGTTCCGGGAGCGAGGGCACAAGAGTACGGAGGAACGCATCACCTCGGATGCGAGGCTGATGTCCCACCTCGCTGCTGAGGGCGGGTGGAACCTCTACGGCTGGCCCACGGAGATCGGCGGGCTCGGTGGGGACGAGCGCCACCGCGGTGTGCTCTACGACGAGCTGTCCCGGTCCGGCCTGCCCGTCCCCGAACCACACCTCCTCATCGAGACCCTCGTCCCCGCTGTGACGAAGTTCAGCCCGCACCTGGCGCGACGACATGCGGCGGCCTTCCTGCGCGGCGAGGAGTGGTGGGGGCAGTGCTTCTCCGAGCCCGAAGCCGGCAGCGACCTTGCCGCGCTGCGCACCAAGGCCACCCGTCAGGCCGACCACTACGTCCTCTCGGGACAGAAACTGTGGACGAGCCACGGTGCCACGGCCACGCGCCTCGTCTGCCTCGTCCGCACCGGCACGACGGAGTCTCGTCACCGGGGCCTGTCGATGCTCATGGTCGACGTCGACTCCCCCGGCGTCAGCGTGCGTCCGATCGCTCTGGCCAGCGGCGACAACGAGCTGGCTGAGATCTTCTTCGACGACGTCATCGTGCCCGCCGACCAGCTGGTCGGGACGGAGGGACAGGGTTGGGCGGTGGCGATGTTCCTCCTGCAGTACGAACGCGCCATGTACGCCTGGCAGACCGCGTCTGTGGCCCTACGCCGCATCACCGAGCTCCGGCGACTCGTGGGTGAGCTCCCCGGCCCTCTGCCGGACGGAGCCCGGCGGCGGTTCGGCGCGTGCTACGTCGACATCATCACCCTCCGCGCCCGCAGCTCCCAGACCGTTCGCCGCCTGGCTGCGGGCGACACGGTCGGGCCCGAGGCCAGCGTGGACAAGATCCTCCTCGCTTCTGCCGAGCAGGGTCTGCACGACCTCGCGCGCGACCTGCTGGGATCCGACTTCCTTCTCTCGGACTCCGCGGCGGTCAGGGCCTGGCGTGCTGACTGGTGGTACAGCCGGTCCGCGACGATCCTCGGCGGTTCGGCCGAGGTCCAACGCACCATCCTCGCCGACCACGTCCTCGAACTGCCCAAGGAGATGGCGCGATGACTCCAGGATCGAGCACCACCTCGGCTCCAGGTCTGGATCCCGAGCTCCGCAGCTCCTTGCAGACGTCGTTGCGCGAGCTCTTCGCCGCGACCCCCGGCGGCGAGCTGACCGCAGCCCTGGACCAGCTCGGGTGGCCCGAGGTCGAGGCCGAGGACCCTGCCACCGCGGCGAGGATGCTCTTCCACGCCCACGGCGCAGCGCTGGCCAGCTCGGCGGTGCTGTCCGACTCCATCATCAGATCGTTCGGACCAGATTTTCCCGTGGCTGGCCAGAGGATGTCCCTGCTGTTCCCCCACCCCTCCGACGACGGGGCACGGCCGGGCTCACAGGCCGCGCCACGCCTGCGGGGAATTCTGCTCGACACCCCACCGCACGGCACGTTGGTCCTTGTCCCTACGTGCCGCGGTGACCGTGTCATGGTGCACCCGGTGGATTCGGCCTGGGTCCTCGAACGGTCCCGCCCTGCGTCAGGATTCGACGCCTCGTCCACGTGGCTGGTCGTGGACACCAACGACCCCCTGCCCGAGTCCCAGCCCCGTCCGCCCGTTGCCGTCGACTGGGTGGCTGCGGTGGCATGGGGCCGGCGCGCCATCGCCGCCGAGATCCTCGGCGTCTGCGAGGCGGCGTTGCGCCTTGCCGCCGACCACGTGACCAGCCGTCATCAGTACGGCCGCGCCATCGGCTCCTTTCAAGCGGTCCGGCACCGTCTTTCGGAGGCTCATGTCGCCGTGGAGTCCGCGACGTCGCTGCTGGACGCCGTGTGGGGCAACGCCACTGACGAGTCGTGGTTCGACAGCCCACCCGAGTGGGCCGCGGCCGCCGCCAAGGCCCGCGCTGGGCGTGCCCAGTCGGAGGTCATGCGTACGGGGGTGCAAGTGCTCGGTGCGATGGGGCTCACCCTCGAGAGCCCCATGCACCGCCATGTCACGCGTGCCGCAGCCCTGGACCAGCTCCTTGGCAGCCACGTCAGGCTCGAGGAGTCGCTGGGCGACTCCCTCCTGGCCGGCACCACGGCATACCCCATCGCATCGATCTGAGGAGCAGCACGTGAGCCATCGCCTCGCACACACGGAGCCGACTGACCTGGAGGCCTTCGCGCAGTCCGCACGTGACTTCCTCGACGCTTCTGCGGACCGACTTGAGGACGAGACAGAGGTCGAGTGGGGAGCGGGTGAGGACCGCATCTCCTACTTCGGTGACGAGACCCCCGAGGACGCCACACGCCTGGTCGACGCCGCCCGGGCGTGGCAGAAGACGAGGTATGCCGCGGGCTTTGGATGGATCACCGGCCCCGAGAAGTTCGGCGGGCGCGGACTCTCGGCCATCCACGACCTCATCTACGACAGCATCGAAGCGGAGTACGACGTTCCCGACACCGGCGTCCTCTCCCTCATCGGTCTGGGGATGATCGGCCCGACGATCGTGGCCCATGGGTCCGACAAGGCCAAGGCGGAGTATCTCCCGGGCATGTATGCCGGTGACCTCATTGCCTGCCAGCTCTTCAGTGAACCCAATGCCGGATCGGACCTTGCCAACGTCTCGACGCGCGCCGTCCGCGACGGCAACGGGTGGCGGGTCAACGGGCAGAAGGTCTGGACCTCCGTCGCGCAGCACGCTCAGGTCGGACTGGCGCTCTGTCGCACCAATCCCGACGTCCCCAAGCACAGGGGCATCACCGCGCTGCTCATCGACATGAATGCGTCCGGCGTGGAGGTCCGCCCCCTGCGCCAGATGAGTGGTGGCGCGGAGTTCAACGAGGTGTTCCTCACCGACGTGTGGGTGTACGACTCATACCGGCTGGGTGAGGTCGACGGCGGCTGGTCCGTCGCTCTGACCACCCTCATGAACGAGCGGGCCAGCGTCGGGTCCGAGGGCGCCGGCCCGGCCGCACGTGCCATCTCCACGCCCTTTCTTGCGGCGTTGATGGGCGAGAACGGCTGCCTCGATGACTCCCATGCCCGCCGCAGGCTTGCCGAGCTGCAGGCAGACCAGCTCGCCACCTCCTACCTCAACCGGCAGGCCCTTGACCACCTGATCTCTGGCGGGCAACCGGGACCGGAGGCTTCGGTCTCCAAGCTCCTCTACTCCCAGAACATCACGCGCGCAGCGCATTTTGCCGCCGAGGTGGTGGGACCGCGAATCGTCGCCGACACGGGAGCGTGGGGCGCCTTCTCGTGGAACGAGCTCCTGCTCTCCACACCCGCCCTGCGCATCCTCGGAGGGACCGAAGACATCATGAAGAACATCCTCGGGGAGCGGGTGCTCGGTCTCCCCAAGGAGCCCGGCGGCGATGCCGCCACGCCCTATCGCGAGCTGCGGACCTCACGGAGTGGATCATGACCGGCACGACTGTCCCCGAACGTGAGGATCTCCGTCGGAGCGTGCGAGACCTGCTGGACCGCTTCGGCGATGACGTTGCCCGACAGGATGCCATTGGCAGTGAGTCCGGCCACAGCACTCGGCTGTGGAGCGCACTGGCCGAGGTCGGCGCCCTGTCCCTGACCGTGCCCGAAGCCGCCGGTGGAGCCGGCTATGGAGCTGTTGAGCAGCGGGTGGTGCTCGAGGAGCTGGGACGAACCCTGGCCCCGACACCATTCCTCGGGACCGTCGTGCAGGCTGCGACGGCCCTGGTGGCCAGTGGAGACCCCGCTGCCCACCCGCACCTCGAGCGCATAGCCTCAGGCGCCACGCTCGCCGCGCTGGCGGTGACCGAGGGGGACGGGCGGTGGCGGACCGCCCACTTCTCGACGCGGGCAGAGCTGGACGGAGGGACGTGGCGCCTCACGGGTGCGAAGGACCTCGTCGTGGATGGCGCTGTGGCCGACCTGCTCGTCGTGGCGGCCGCGACGGAGTCGGGCCCCAGCCTGTTCCTCGTCACCTCGTCCGAGGCTGTCGAGCGAAAGGAACTGCGCACGCTGGACCTCACGCGCAGGATCGCGTCCGTCGCCTTCGACGGCACACCGGCGGAGCTGTTGGGGTCGCCGGGAGACGCCCCTGCGGTACTCGACCGGGTCCTTGACGCGACCATGGTGGCCCTCGCCGCCGAGCAGGTGGGCGCTGCCCGGGCCTGCCTGGACGCCAGTGTCGCCTACGCCAAGGACCGGGTCCAGTTCGGCCGCCAGATCGGGTCCTTCCAGGCCGTCAAGCACCGGTGCGCCGACATGTTCGCCAAGGTGCAGCTCGCCAGCGCCGCCGCCCAGGAGGCCGCTCACTCTGCAGATCGGGAGCCTGACCGCGCACCCGCCGACGTCGCCGCTGCGGTCGCACACTCCGTCTGCTCCGAGGCGGCCATGTTCACGGCGACCGAGAACATTCACGTGCACGGAGGAATCGGCTTCACGTGGGAGCACCCTGCGCACCTGTACTTCCGGCGGGCGAAGTCGTCCCAGATGCTCCTCGGCGGCCCAGCAGCGAACGCCGAGCGCCTGCTTGCGAGGCTGGGCGTGTGACCGAGCTTCGAGCGGCATCGACTCTGGTCGCCGCGACTCGAGCGACCGTGGCGCGTGTTCCAGACGCCGAGGCCGTGGTCGATCTCGGCTGTGGAGAACGTCTGACCTATGCCGCGCTGTGGCGACGCGCGTCGGCAGTCGCCGGCGGGCTCGTCGAGGCAGGGATCACCCCGGGAGCGCGGGTCGGTGTCGCCCTCCCGAACGGGGCGGCATGGACGGTGGCCTTCCTCGGCATCCTCCTCGCCGCCGCGGTGCCTGTGCCGATCAACCCAAGGCTCACGACTGGCGAGCGACGTCACATCGTCGAGGACTGCGGAGCAGACCTCGTCATCGACGGCGAACTGCCGCACGGCGGACCCATCGAGCGGGACGCGTCGGACCCGGAGTCGCTTGCGGCGTTGTTCTACACCAGCGGCACGACCGGACGACCCAAGGGAGCGATGCTCTCCCACCGTGCCCTCCTGTCTGCCGCGGAGCAGGTCCGGCAGGCCTACCGCCTGGGAGCCGATGACGGGCTGCGCTCGCTGGTGGCCGGACCCCTCTTTCACGTCCTTGCATCGGGCATGCAGTGGATTCCGGCGCTCGTCAGCGGCGGATGTGTCGTGATCATGCCGTCGTTCGAGGTGGGCACCTGGGTTCGCGCCATCGGCGACGAGCAGATCGAGGCGCTCAATGGGGTGCCGGCCATGTTCTGGCAGGCGCTGCGGCACCCCGACTTCAGGGATGTCGACGTGAGCGGTGTGCGAATCCTCAGCTATGGAGCCGCGCCCACTCCGCCGGCCCAGGCGCTCGCGTTGCGAGAGGCCTTCCCGGGCGCCAGGCTCGCACCGGGTTACGGGCTGACCGAGGCGCCGTGTGTGACAGGGCTGCAGGACCACGACGCCCTGATGCACGCGGGTTCGGTGGGAACAGCGGTCGCCGACACCGAGCTCGGTCTCATCGGTCCAGAAGCCGACCAGGGGATCGGTCAGCTCATTGTGCGAGGACCCCAGGTCATGTCCGGCTACTGGGGCAACTCGTCCGCCACCACTGAGGCGCTCGTCGATGGGTGGTTGCACACCGGCGACATCGTGCGGATCGACGATGGCGGTCGTGTCTTCATGCTCGATCGCCGCACAGACCTCATCAACCGGGGCGGCGAGAACGTCTACAGCGTTGAGGTGGAGGCTGCGCTAGCCGCATATCCGGCGGTCGCAGAGTCGGCGGTCGTTGCGGTGTCCGACGAGCGCCTGGGCAGCAGGGTTGCGGTCTGTGTCGTGGCACGCCCCGGGGTGGACTTCGATCCAGAGCAGCTCGTCCGTGTCGCCCGTGAGGGCTTGGCGTCCTTCAAGGTGCCCGAGCTCATCTGCCTGCGGACAGAACCGCTGCCCCGCAATGCTGCTGGCAAGGTGGACAAGGATGCCGTGCGTGAGGTGTCCGAGTGGAGCCCGCTCCCCCGATAGACGTCGCGGCCGCCAGCCGATCCAACGGCTGACGGCCGCGCAGCCACTGTCATCGCGGCAGCCGGAGCACCTGCTGCGCCAGGATGTTCTTCATCACCTCGGTCGTGCCACCGGCGATCGTCATGGCCCGCGACTGCAGGGCACCCGTGCGAGCGCTGACGCCACCTTCACCCGCGAGCGCGAGCGGTCCGGCGATGGCAAGCCGGGTGTCAGCGATCTGCTGCGCCACACGGGACCAGACCAGCTTGATGACCGAGTGTTCGGCCCCGGGCGCACCCTTGCGGGCAATCGTGGTGAGGGCGCGCTGACCAAGGAGGCCCAGGGTTCGCGCCTCGACGACTCGGTCGAGGAGCGCCTCGCGCGCGGACTGCGAGATCTCTCGGCCCTCGAGCTCGGCGGCGACGTCCTCGAGCTCTTGCTCGAGGCGGCTGGCCATCATGATGACGCCGGCTCTTTCGAAGGCCAGCGTGGTCATCGTGACGCTCCAGCCCTCGTTCAGCGGTCCCAGGAGAGCAGACCAGGGCACCCTCACGCCGTCGAAGAACATCTCGGCGAAGCCGCCCTCTCCCGTGATCTGCGTGATCGGGCGACGGGTGATGCCCGGGGTGTCCAGAGGAACGAGCAGAGCCGAGATTCCCTTGTGAGCCGGGGCATCAGGATCCGTGCGCACGAGCAACAGGCAGTGCGTTGCCTCCATGCCCTCGGAGGTCCAGACCTTCTGGCCGTCGATCACGAACTCCCGGCCCTCTCCCCCACCCTCGATCCGCGCACGGGTGCGAAGCGAGGCCAGGTCGCTTCCTGAGCTGGGCTCCGAGAAGCCCTGGCACCAGATGTCCTCGGCGGACTGGATGCGCGACAGGTAACCCTTCTGCTCGGGCGTCCCGAACCGCATCAGCGTGGGCGCGACGTTGTTGATGCCCAGGACTCCCGCGAAGGTGACCGGTGCCCGGCGGCTTCCGAGCACCCGGTCGTACTCGACCTGGTCGACGATGCCCAGGCTTTTGCCCCCGAACTCCTCGGACCAGTGGGGAGCGATCCAGCCGGCTGAGTGCAGTCGCTGCTGCCACGCCAACCGGGACTCGTAGTCGTCGTCGGGGTGGGCCGCCCGGTGTGCCGGGAGCTCTGCGTCGACCAGAGCCGCGAACTCGGCGAGAGCAGGCGACACCACGCCGTTCGAGGTGTGTCGTCGGGGACCGGTTGCCTGGGCCGCCTTGCCGGCGGACGCTCCGCCGAAGAGTCCTTGGGCCGCGCACGCGCGTCGGTAGTGCAGGTGGGCCTCGTGCTCCCAGGTGTAGCCGATGCCGCCGAGAACCTGGATGTAGGCGTTGCCCGCGGTGACGGCAGCGGGGACCACCGACGCCAGGACGAGGCCGACCGCCTCGGCGACCGCCTCGTCGGCGTTCTCGTCGGCGCCGGTCATCGACGAACCATCGAGGAGGGAGCCCAGGTGGCGCACCGTGGCGCGGGACAGCTCAACGCCGGCGAGCACATCGGCCAGGCGGTGCTTGACGCCCTGGAAGGATCCGATCGGCTGGCCGAACTGGGAGCGCTCCAGGGCGTAGGACACCGATGCCTCGAGGCAGTGCCCCTGCGTTCCGACGAGCTCGGCTCCCATGGCGAGGACGGCACTCGCCCGGCCTCGTCGAACAGCAGCCTCCGCTGCGGCACCGGTGGCGAGTAGACGTGCGGGAGCGGAGGTCAGGACGACTCGGGACACCTCTCGTGTGAGGTCCATCGACTCGAGCCGCGTGACGTCGACGCCCGTACCAGCCGAGATCGCGACGAGGACAGCGCCGGAGTCTCCCTTTGCCAGTGCCAGGAGGACGTCTCCCTCACCGCCCAGGATCGTCGTCAGAACGCCGTCCACTCTCAGGTCGTCCTGGGTCCCCGTGGCCCGGAGAACGTCCGGCCGGGCGCCCGTCCACGCCACGGCCGGGGTGATGGTGGCGTTGCTGATGTCTCGCACGAGGTCATCGGCGCTCCCCTCCGGGAGGCTCAGCAACGCCCCCAGCGCGCCGCAGACAGCCACCAGAGGAGCAGGAGCGGCGGCCGCGCCGAGCAGCTCACCCGCGACGGCCACGTCGCTCCACGAGCCGCCCGAACCCCCTTGCTCCTCGGGCACCGGCAGACTGGCAAGACCGACCTCGGCGAGGGCGGCCCAGACCGTGCGCTGATCAGGACGCTTCCGGTGCGATGGGTCGAGGAGCTCGCTCGGAGACCACACCCGAGACAGGATGCCGGCGAGCGCATCGATGAGCGCTGCCTGGTCCTCGGTGTCCGGGACGCCAACCTGGTTGAGACTCATAGCTTCTCCGTCATGCTCGTTCGTACGGTGGTCATCAGCGGTCCCACAGGGACCGAATTGCGCGCGCCCGCTCTGTCCTGTCGAGTCCGCGCAGGTCGACTGCCCCACGCTCGGTCACCAGCACGTCCACGTCGTGACCGGGGGTGCTGACAGGCGCGGACAACCGGTCCACCAGGGTCGGTCGGCCGTGGTGCTCCGAAACCATCGCGATGATGCTCAGGCCGCCCACGGATCGGGTTGCTGCGACGGCGTAGTCTCCGTGACCGCCCACTCCCCCAACGGCCGCCCCCGGAAAGCCCTCGACGTTGACCTGGCCCTGCTCGTCGATCTCGATGGCGGTGTTCACGGCCACGAGCGGAATGCCCGACGAGAGCCGCGTCGCGTCATGGGTGTGGCCCAGGTGGTGCAGGAGTGGCCTGCCGTCCGCCCAGTCCAGGAGGGCGGGACCTCCGGCGAGATAGGTGGCGACGGGGTCACCGCACACCAGCCCGCGGCGATCGAGGTCCGTGACAGCCTCGGGCAAGAGTCCGGAGTCAATGGTGACCGGCTTGCGTACGGCGTCCAGTACGGCGCCACCCAAGGCCCCTGGTCCCACCTGGAGACGAGCACCTTCGGGGATGCGCGCGACCACTTTCTCGGCCATCGTCCTGTGGGCGTCGGTCGCGGGGGTGAACGTCAACGACATGGGCGCCTCCTGGGACTCACCGACGACGACGAGACGATCCGGAGGAAGCGAGGGCCCGACGTCGCACCGAGGACGGTTCGAGTTGACGACGGCCGCGATCGTGGCGCCGGCGGCGATCGCCGCCGGCAGCCAGGCCACTTCCGTGCCGAACCCGAGCGATCCGTCGCTGCGCGGCACTGCGGTGACGACGACGATGTCCGGTCGCCACGGTCCGGCCAGCAGGGCGGGCACCGCCGAGAGTCGCAGTGGGGGCGCATGGACGGTTCCCGCCTCGATGGCCCGCCGCAGACCCCAACCGCCCATGATCGTGCGGACATCGGCGTATGCCGTCAGGTCCAGCTCCGCAGTCGCCTGCGGCACCCAGCCAGTGATCAGTTTCACGTCGCCGGCCGCGCGAGCAGCCGCAGCCATCTCGGGAAGAACACTGCGCGGCATGCCGATGCCGTCGCCGAGAGCGATCCGCGTTCCCGGCCGGATCAGGCCGGCCAGGGCAGCTGTGTTGTAGGTCACGGCTTGGGCTCGCGCGGGAGGCCGAGGATCCGCTCGCCGAGGATGTTGCGCTGGATCTCGCTGGTGCCGCCGAGGATGGTCTGCGCGTGGGCGACGAGCATCCGGTCGACGAGCGGCTCGTCCAGCTCGCTGGTGAGACCGTCGAGCCCGAGAGCCTCCATGCCGAGGTCGCCGATCGCCTGGTAGGTGGTCGTGCTGATGACCTTGAGAACGGAGAAGGCCGGACCGCCCGGTTCGGTGCCCTCGGCGACTGCTCGTTCCCACGTCGAGCGCAGGAGCCAGACCCCGAGCCAGGCATCGGTGACTCCCGCCTTGAGGTGATCGCCCAGCCGTCCGCGCGAGCGGGCCGCTGCGGTGATCTCCTCGAGCGCCTTGAGCATGCCCACGGCGTTGGATCCCAACGAGAGACGCTCGCGGCCCAGGGTCGCCGTGGCCACGGCCCAGCCCTGCCCTTCCACGCCGATCAGCGCTTCCGGAGAGAGCAGCACGCCGTCGAGGAAGACCTCGTTGAACTTGCTTTCGCCGTTCATCTGGACGAGAGGTCGCACGGTGATGCCATCGAGGTTCATGGGAACGACGAACGCGGACAGCCCACCATGGCCTGGGCCACCGGTCCGGGCCAGGAGCAGCCCGTACTGGGCGTCAGCCGCGCCACTGGTCCAGACCTTCTGGCCGTCGACGACCCAGCCGTCGTCGGTGGGGACGGCTCTGGTGCGCACGCTGGCCAGGTCGGAACCGGCCCCGGGCTCCGAGAAGAGCTGACACCACAGGTGCTCGCCGGTGCGGATGGGCTCGAGGAGGGTGTCGCGCTGGTCGGCGGAGCCGTAGGCCATGAGGACTGGTCCGGCGAGATCTGGACCCACGAGATGGAACTGGCGGGGCACGCCCGCGAGCGCGCACTCCTCAGCGAAGGCTGCCTGCTCGGCGACCGTGGCCTGCCGCCCGCCACGGTCCCGTGGCCAGTGCAGGCATGCATAGCCGGCGTCGGCAAGCTGTCGCTGCCAGGCTCGACCGGCCTGGACGTCGTCCGGTGTCGGCGTGGGGCCGTAGTCATGCAGCCCAGCAGGTCGCGGTGCCTGCACCAGCCACTCACGAATCTCGGAGCGGAAAGCAAGATCGGTGCTCATCGGCTGAACCTCAGGTCGACAGGATCGTGACGGCGGCGGTGCCCGGCATGCCGTAGAGCTGGGCGTAGCCGACCCTGGCGTCGGCAACCTGCCGCTCACCGCACCGACCGCGCAGCTGGTTCGCCAGCTCGTAGACCTGACGCAGCCCGGAGGCGCCGACCGGCTCGCCGTTGGCCATGAGGCCGCCATCGGTGTTGACCGGCAGACGACCGCCGATGTCGGTGGCGTTCTCGGCCAGGAGCTTCTCCTGCTCGCCGTCCAGGCAGAAGCCGTTCTCCGCCATGTGGATGAGCTCCGAGCCGGCGTCGGTGTCCTGGAGCTGGATCACGTCCACGTCCTCCGGGGAGATGCCGGCCTCCTCGTAGGCCTGACGCGACGCGAAGATCGTCGGGCTGGCCGTGTCGTCGAGGGAGAGCGCCGGACTCATCAGCTCCAGTGCCCCCTCCCGGCGCGAGACGAGCTGGCTTGCGCGAAGGTAGATCGGGGTGTCGGTGTACTTGTGGGCGATGTCCGCGCGGCACAGGACGGCCGCGGCTGCACCTTCGTCGGGTCCGCAGTACATGTACTGGCGCAGGGGGTAGTTGAGGTACTGGGACGCGAGCACGTCATCCTCGCTCATGGGCGTGCGGCGCCAGGCCTTGTCGTTGAGCGACCCGTTGCGGAAGTTCTTGGCGGCGACCTTGGCCAGCGACGCCTCGGTGATCCCGTGGTCATGCATGTAGCGGTTGATCTTCATGCCGAAGAAGTGGGTCGTGAGGAACATGCCCGCTTGGCCGTACCAGAGCGGGAGCCCCGAGACCGACGGGTCCGCCGAGAAGGCTCCCCGGGGGTGCTTGTCCAGGCCGACTGCCACGGTGATGTCCTTACCGAGCCGGATGGCGTTGGCGGCCTGCGCGAGCACCGTTGCGCCCGAAGCGCATCCGGTGAACGTGGAGCGCGCGGGGATGCCGGTCATGCCGAGCAGACCGGTGATGGCCTCAGGATTCTTCACCTCCATGCTCGAGGCCCACAGCTCCTGCACGTCGTTCCAGGCAACCCCGGCGTCGTCGAGCGCGTCGATGACAGCGTCCTCGCCCATCTCGAGGGCCGACTTGTCGCCGTGCCGACCAAAGGGGTGCAGGCCGACGCCGATGATCGCGATGTCTGGCGTGGTCATGGCGAAGCCTCTTCCTGCACGGGCGCGAAAGCGTAGATCATGGTCGTGTCCCCGTCCTTGGTCCTGCCCAGCGGGACGATGCGCAGCTCCATCTCCTGGCCGATGCGCAGCTTCGCGGGGTCCGGCTCGGTCAGACGAGCCTCGACGCGCAGTGCCCCGGGAAGTTCGACGTAGCCCACGGTGAAGCCCTCAAAGGTCTCCTCGGTGTCGTCGCCGGCGTAGGGCGGGGATGTGGGTCGGAAGAGCTGGGTGGTGAAGGTCCACAATGTCCCGCGACGCGGCAGCTCGACCTTCTCGAGCTCCTCGCGTGCCCCGCCGACGAGGCGGTGCGACCGGTAGGGGAAGGTCAGGGAGCCGTCGCTGGCCCGGCCGGCGATGAGCGCTGGATCGGCTGCCGGCCAGGTGAAAAGGCCTTCGGCCAGAGGGACCTGGGTCATGGGAGTGCTCCTTCAGTGGTCCGCGCCGGGACTGCGTCGGTGGTCGGAAGGGAGTCCTCCGCGAGCAGGGGCAACAGCTCGGTCACACGGGCCCGGTGCTCGGCGGGGCTGCCGAACAGGAGGCCGGAACCACGTGATCGCTTCACGTGAAGGTGTGCGGGGTGCTCCCACGTGTAGCCGATGCCGCCATGGACCTGGACGTTCCTGGACGCCGCCGCGACGTAGGCGGGGCCCGTCACGGCAGCGGTGGCGTGGGTCAACAGCTGCACGTCGGGGTGCTCGGTGTCGAGCGCCCGAGCCGCTGCCCAGATCGCCGACCGGCACTCCTCGACAGACACCAGCACGTCTGCGAGCTGGTGCTTGACCGCCTGGAAGGAGCCGATGGGGCGCCCGAACTGGACCCGTTGCTTGGCGTAGGTGACCGACTGGTCGAGAACCGCCGAGGTACCGCCGGTCTGCTCGCAGGCCAGCGCGAGGAGAGCCTGGGGGCGGACCGCCTGAGCGATCGCCTCACCACCATCCGGCGCACCCAGAAGACGGGCAGGGGCCTCGTCCACCATGAGGCCGACCACACGCCGGGTCTGGTCGGACGTCCGCCGGGGATCGACGACCACGCCGGCTGCACGCGGATCCAGTGCAAACAGGCCCAGACCGCCGTCGTGGCGTGCCAAGACGAGGACGACGTCCGCGATCTGGCCGTCCAGCACATGGGTCACCGTGCCACTGAGCCGCCACCCGCCCTTCGACCGTGATGCGCTCAGCTGGCAGTCGCCCACGGGATCAGCGCCGAGCAGGGCTGCAGTCACGACGGTTCGACCGTCAAGCACTCGGGGCACGATCTCCTCCACCGCGGCGTCGTCCGCGCTGGCAACGAGCGCCGGCAGACCCAGGCCGATCACCGACAGCGCAGGCACGCAGCTGAGGGAGCGCCCCAGTTCCTCCAGCGCGATGCGCTGCACCGACCATCCGGCACCCGCCCCACCGCACGGTTCCGGAACGGCCAACGACGGGAGGTCGAAGCCTGAGACCAGCGACTGCCACAGAGCTCGGTCCACGCCGGACTCGCTGCCCATCGTCGCGCGGACCGAGGTCTCGGACGAGTCGCGCTCCAGCACTGCACGCAGCGAGCCACGCAGGTCGTCGAGGTCACTCTGGGACACGTCAGTCACGAGGACAGACTAGGTGTCATATCAGTCGTTGTCAACGAAAGCGTCAACTTTGGCCACGACCTAGGCATCCCGCCTGTAACAACGCTTTTCGCTTCTCTACAAGTCTGTGTACCCGACGCAATTGACAGATTCGTCATACAGGGGTGACGGGTCGCCGCACCTCGGACCGCGGTCTGGACACGAGCTCGACGACGGTGCCGTCCGGGTCGGTGAGGAAGAGCACGGTGTATCCGCCGGTCGGGGTGTCCTCCATGGGGATGAAGACCGGTTCCGGGGTTCGAGGATCGATGCCTCGTAGGGCAGCCGCAGCCGCCTCGACGTCCTCCACCGCCAGGGCGATGCGGTAGAGCCCCTGCTCGTTGGCCCGATCGGGCGCAGCCATGAGGTCCGGCTGTTCGGACAGCTCGAGCGAGAACGTCGGATCCTCCGGCAGGGAGAGGGACGCAACCGCTCCGCCCGTGCGAACGGTCGCGAAGCCAATGGACGCATACCAGGCGAGGGATCGCTGGAGATCGGTCACCCGCAGACGCTCGTAGGCCATCGCCGGTCCTTTCGCGGCGTCCTCCGGTCCGTCGACCTCGATGACCTCGACCCGCACCCCGTCGGGGTCGGTCAGGACCACTGCCCGGTGCGTGCGACCGCGCACGCGGACGTCCTCGGTGGTGAGTTCTCCCAACGTCGCCAGGTCCTCCCCCGCGGCCGCAAGGTCCTGGACCCGGTATCCGACGGCGAAAAAGCCGGCTCGCTGCTCCTGGTCGGCGGGGACCGTGGGGGGATCCGACCATGCGACGAGCTCGAGGGCGGGCGCGGCACGTGGCCCCCGCTGGTCCCACACGAACGCCGTGACGCTGGACGTGCGCTCCGCCAGCCCCATCATCGTCGCGTCCTGATCGACCCCGACCGAACGGAACCTGGGGTCTCGGCCGGCCATCACCCGGTAGAACGCCTCGGCCGCGTCGAGGTTGACCGTGTTGAGGTTGCAGTGCATGGCCGCGTGGGCATGCTGCGGGGCGGGAGTCGGGGTCATCATGCCTCCGGAAGAAACCAGCTCGGGGAAAGGTCGTTCTCCTGTCCGCCCAGGAGATATTCGCTGAAGTCGCCGACCCCGGCGGCTCGGAGGACCTCGACGTCCGTGAGCAGCTGGCCGGTCCGCTCGCCCGGCTTCGAGCGGAGGATCTCGTATGCGGCATCGGCCATGATCCGCGGGCTGCGGGACCGGCTCGACGCGACGTCGTCGCCCAGGATGGTTCGGATCGCCTCGGTGGCGACTGAGGCGCTGGGCCACAGCGAGTTCGCAGCCACCGGCGCCGTCTCGAGCTCGGCTGCCAGACCCAGTGTCATGAGGCTCATGGAGTACTTCGACACGGTGTATGCCGCATGCGCTCCGAGCCACTTCGGTGCGAGTGCCAGGGGCGGGGAGATCGTGAGGACGTGCGCGTGATCGGAGTGGACGAGGTGCGGAACCGCGGCCCGGGTGAGGGCGAAAGCGCCTCGGGTGTTGACCTGGTGGAGGAGGTCGTAGCGCCTCATCGTGATCTCGGCTGTCGGCGTCGTGTCGAACACCGCCGCGTTGTTGACGACGATGTCCAGCGCCCCGAAGGCAGTCACCGCTGCGGCAACTGCCCCCTCCACATCGGCATCCGAGCGCAAGTCACCGGCATACGCCAGGGCCTGACCACCAGCCGCGCGAATCTGGGAGGCGACCTCGTCCACCGACCCCGGAAGACGACCGGGCGAGTCCGCACCGGATTTGGCGAAGAGCAGCACATTGGCCCCTGAACGGGCCAGCCGATGTGCGATGGCCGCGCCGATGCCTCGGCTTGCACCGCTGATCAGAGCCGTACGGCCCGCGAGCGCAGAGTCTTCTGGGCTCGCGGGCCGCACAGGTGCGCTGTGCGCATCGGTCACAGGATGGCGCCGCTGGTCTTCAGGGCAATGATCCGGTCCCAGTCGAGGCCGAGCTCCTGGAGGATCTCGTCGGTGTGCTCGCCGTGTTCGGGGGCGCGACGGGACGCGTTGGGCTTCTCGTCGAACTGCACCGGTGAGTCCACGACGGCGAACTCGTTGCCGCTGTTGTCCGTCAGCCTGGGCAGGTAACCGTTCGCGATGGCCTGCGGGTCGTCATGAACCTCCAGAGCGGACTGGACCACGTCCCAGACGCCGTCGAAGTCCGCGAACGCCTTCTGCCAGTGGGCGAGGGGCTGGGCGCCGAAGGCGCTGCGCAGCTCGGCGATGCAGTCCTTGCGGTTGACGAACCGCACCTTCTGGTTCGAGTAGCGCTCATCGTCGATGAGGTCCTCGCGGCCGATGCGGGCGCAGAAGTCCGACCAGAACCGGTCGGACTGCAGCAGGACGAAGGTCACGTGGCGACCATCGCTCGTCGGGAAGAACCCCACCCCCGGGTTGGGCGACTCCTCCAGGTTGAACTTGGGAACGTTCTGGCCCGTGACGCCGGCGCCGACGATGTCCGGCGCCAGCTGCCACATGGCCATGTTGAGCAGCGACACATCCACCACCGAGCTCTCGCCGGTGCGCTCGCGCTTGAACAGGGCACCCACGATGCCGGAGGCGATCGCAAAACCCGCGACCACGTCACCGAAGGCCGGCTTCTGCACAGGAGGGTAGGAGCCCGGCGCGGACGACGTGTACGCCTCGCCCAGACCGCCTCGGGACCAGTAGGCCGCGAGGTCGAACCCACCTCGGTTGACCTGTTCGCCCTTGGAGCCATAGCCGTGGCCACGCGCGTAGATGATCTTCGGGTTGCGGGCCCGAATCGCGTCGACGTCGACGCCGAGCCGCTCCCGGCTCTCGGGCAGGAGGTTGGTGATGAAGACGTCGGCCGTCTCCACGAGCTTGAGTAGGACCTCGAGACCGTCGGGGTGCGAGACGTCCATGGCGGCGCTGCGCTTGCCTCGGTTGGGCTGCTCGATGAAGTGGTTCACTCCACCAGCGCCAGTCACCATGCCCGAGTTGATGAGCCCGCGTTGCGGGTCACCGGTCTCCGGGTGCTCGACCTTGATGACGTCGGCTCCCCAGTCGGCGAGCACCGCGCCAGCGGTGGGAACGAAGGTCCATGCGGCCAGTTCGACCACCTTGATCCCGGACAGGATGTGCTGCTGAGCGTCGTTGCTCATGGGGTTCACCTCAACGTTCTCAATAGGGCGGGGAGGGTCTCAGTAAAGCGGAACTTGACACTATTGCCAAGCATTTGACTCACACGAACTGGCAGGCACTGCTGAGGGGGGTGCGGGCGAGACCTCAGGTGTTGCGTCGCGCGGTGCCGCGGTAGCCGAAGAATCTCTCGAAGTTGTCGTCGTTGATCCGGTTACGGCTGTTCCGCTGCGCCGCGTCGACGAGTGCGTCCAATCTCTGAAGAGCGCTCGATGCGTCTTCTCCAGAGGCTTCCAGCTGTGCCACCAGGGCCCGCTGCGCCTGGACCTCTTCGTGGATGCGCACCTTGACCTCACCGTAGGTCAGCAGGTCGTGGTCCTCCTCGTCCTCACGCTCCGGAGAGGGCCCATCGAAGGTCTCGCTCATGACTTCGACTCGCTTTCATTGAATTGGCGGTTGCGTCAGCACAGTAGCTCCTGCGTCGTTGCGACCGCTAGACGTCGGCGCCATGGAGATAGTCCGCGGGATGGATGACAGTTTCGTCAGGTCGCGCTATCGTGCTCCGCATCCAGCACGCCAGAGCAAGGGAGCTCGCATGCCGCTTCAAGATCACCACCAGCTCATCTCGGTCGATGACCACTTGATCGAACACCCCCGGGTGTGGCAGGACAGGTTGTCCAAGGCTGACCAGGAAAAGGGTCCGCGCATCGTCGAGCAGAACGGCATGCACCTCTGGCACTACGACGGGATGGTTGCTCCGACCATCGGTCTGAACGCCGTCGCCGGCAAGCCCGTGGAGGAGTGGGGCATGGATCCCGTCCGTTACGAGGACATGATCCCGGGCTGTTACGACCCGGTCGAGCGTCTGAAGGACATGGACACCGACGGCGTGGAGGCGACCTTGGCCTTCCCGTCGTTCCCCGGCTTTGCCGGAGGGGTCTTCCACCGCGCTCCCGACAAGGACTTGGCGCTGAAGTGCGTCAAGGCCTGGAACGACTTCAACGTCGACGAGTGGTGTGCCACCGACCCCGACCGCCTCATTCCCATGGCGATCGTTCCCACATGGGACGTCGAGCTTGCTGCGGCGGAGATCCGGCGAATGGCAGCCAAGGGCGCACGGACCGTGACCTTCCCGGACAGCCCCGTACCCCTGGGGCTCCCCAGCTTCCACAACGAGTACTGGACGCCGTTCTGGGAGGCTTGCGAAGAGACGAGCATGCCGATCTCACTGCACTTCGGCTCCAGCTCCTACGTCCCCGGGTTCTCGTTCATGCAGACCCAGGCGACAAACAACATGAAGCTTCCAGAGGCTCCGTTCGCCGTGGCGATCACGCTGTTCTCCTCGAACCTCATGTGGTCGGCGGTCGACCTGCTCTTCTCAGGCGTGCTGCAGAAGTACCCGAAGCTGCAGTTCTCGCTCGCAGAGGGCGGGATCGGCTGGATCCCCTACATCCTCGAGCGAGCCGACTTCGTGTGGTCCCGTCACCGCTACTACATGAAGAACATCGACTTCGACGCGCGCCCGTCGGAGCTCTTCGCCAAGCACTTCTGGGGCTGCTTCATCGACGACGAGTTCGGCGTGGAGAACCGCCACAAGATCGGCGTGGACCGCATCATGCTGGAGATCGACTACCCGCACTCCGACTCGAACTGGCCCAACAGCCGCAAGCGTGCATCCGAGGTCTTGGCCCACGTCCCAGACGACGAGGTCACCAAGATCACCGAGACGAACGCTCGCACCATGCTCAACTTCCCCCGACGCTGAGCTCTTCCACTCCGGCCCGGCTCGTTGAGATCGACTCAGCGGGTCGGGCCGGCACCATGTGGCGCTGCCAGACGCACTGAGCGCAGCAGCGACAGCACCACGGCCGCTGCGGAGGTGCTGGTCTCGTCCCGCCGGGCCAGGTAGGCAGGCATCTGCTGGAGCAGCCAGCTGCGCTCCAGCATGGCCATCAACGTGAGTCCGACACCGCCCGAAGCCCCCAGATCGGCGGTGCTGCGTCGCACGATCGCGTCTCCCAGGACCGCCGCCGTCCGTGAAGGTGCGTGCGGGTCCTGCGTGTGCCGGGTCCTCGACGGCAAGGTGGACATCGCGTTCAGTGAAACGCTCGAGGCCGAGGACATCGATGACGGCTACATCCTCGGCTGTCAGGCGAGGGCCGCGTCCGAGCGGGTCGTCATCGAGTTCTGACCATCGCCTCACGCCCATTCTTGACGTCGGCATCAAACGTTCTGCAGCTCGGCTCGATGTGCCAACTACGGCGGAAGCCAACCTCGCTGGCCGTACGCCCCCTTGACCACAAAGGTGCGGTCGAGTAGTTTTTGACGATAACGCCAATTTTCATCGCCCTCCGAAGGAGCCGATACCGTGCCCGATGCCGTGATCCTCAGCGCAGTCCGCACTCCGATCGCCGTCGCCTTCAAGGGATCGCTGGTCAACACCCCCGCAGAGCCGCTCGCCGAGCTGGTCGTCACCCAGGCGCTCGAACGCTCGGGCCTCGACGCCGCTGATGTCGACGACATCGTCCTTGCCGAGTCCATGTACGGCGGTGGTGACCTTGCCCGGCACGCGGCTGTCGCTGCGGGCATGCCACGCGTACCCGGCCAAGCGGTCAACCGGCACTGCGCGGCAAGCCTCACGGCGGTGGGCAACGCTGCGGGCAGCATCCGTGCAGGGATGGACACCGTGGTCATCGCCGGAGGTGTCCAGTCCACGTCGCTGATGCCTCAGCTCACCTGGCGCGTCCCGGGCAGTGAGGACACCAGGCAGGGCATGCCGCCCACGTTTCCCTTCAGCGAGGGCGTCAACGACGACGTCTCGATCAACGTCGGCTGGAACACCGCCCAGGAGGCAGGACTGTCCCGTGAAGACGTCGACGCCTGGGCAGTTCGGTCCCACGAGCGCGCCGTCGCCGCCATCGATGCCGGAGCCTTTGACGACGAAATCGTGCCGGTCGAGACGCATGGCCCGGACGGCCTCCCGTTCACCTTCTCCACCGACGAGGGTCCTCGACGCGGCAGCTCCGTCGAGAAGCTCGCGACCCTCAAGCCTCTCCACCCCGAGATCGAAGGCTTCAGTGTCACGGCCGGCAATGCCAGCGGAATCAACGACGCCGCCGCGGCCATGGTCATCGCCAGCGCCGAGTTCGCGGCCGATCGTGGCGTGACGCCCTTGGCCACCATTCGCGCCTGGGCATCGATCGGGGTCGAGCCCGCTCGGACCGGGATGGGAGCGGTCGAGGTGATCCCCCTCGCTCTCGAGCGAGCAAGCCTCACCGTGGACGACGTGGACCTCTGGGAGATCAACGAGGCCTTCGCCTCCGTGCCCCTCGCCGCCTGCCGCCTCCTCGACATCGATGAGGAGAAGGTCAACGTCTTTGGCAGCGGTTGCAGCCTCGGCCATCCGGTCGCAGCGACCGGTGCGCGGATGATCACCACCCTCACCCACGAGCTGCGTCGCCGCGGAGGCGGCGTCGGCGTCGCCGCCATGTGTGCCGGCGGTGGGCAGGGCGGCGCTGTCGTCATCGAGGTTCCAGCGCCGTGACCCAGCCCGTCCTCGTCGAGCGGGACGGCCACGTCGAGACCTGGACGCTCAACCGACCCGAGCAGCGCAATCCGATCTCTGACCCGGACATGATCGACGCGATCGTGGACTGCGCCGAGCGCGCCAACCGTGACTCCAGTCTGCGCGCGGTCATCCTCACCGGCGCGGGAACCGCCTTCTCGGCCGGAGCCAACCTCGACCAGGTTCGCAGTGACGACGTGCCGTTCGGCGGGCCCTTGAGC
Source organism: Knoellia aerolata DSM 18566 (assembly GCF_000768695.1). Lineage (GTDB taxonomy): Bacteria > Actinomycetota > Actinomycetes > Actinomycetales > Dermatophilaceae > Knoellia > Knoellia aerolata. Next base: position 34,991 of record NZ_AVPL01000010.1, on the reverse strand, counting down.
CACGCCCGAGACGGCTACCGTCACGGCATCCAGCGGATACCCCGTGCCCTTCACGCCTGCGAGGTTCCCCTCATCGCGGCGGTGAACGGGCCCGCGGTGGGCGCGGGGTTCGACCTCGCACTCCTGTGTGACGTCCGGATCGCCGCGGACACAGCAACCTTCGCCGAGAGCTTCGTCAGGGTGGGGCTGATCCCCGGTGACGGTGGCGCCTGGCTCCTCCCCCGCGCCATCGGGCTTGCCCGTGCCACCGAGATGACCTTGACCGGGGCTCCCATCGACGCGAGAACCGGCCTCGGCTGGGGCCTCCTCTCGCGGATCGTCCCGGGGAACGAGCTGCTCGAGACCGCCTTCTCGATCGCCGAGCTGATCGCCGCGAACCCACCCGCCACGATTCGTATGGCCAAGCGTCTGCTTCGCGAGCAGGACCAGCAGAGCCTTCCGTCACACCTCGAGCTGGCCGGAGCGCTGCAGCCCTTGGCCCAGCGTTCGCGTGACCATCACGAGGCCATCGAGGCGATGCTCGCCCGACGTCGCCCGACCTTCACCGGGGAGTGACTCCATGACCCAGACCCTGATGCCGGACGGAGTCCCCGAGACCGCCGAGCTCACGCGCGTGCGCCACGAGGTCCGGGCCTTTCTCACGAAGGCGCGAGAGACAGGCACCTTCAGACCGGAGGTCGATGCGTGGATCACCGGTTGGGACCCCGACTTCTCCCGCGAGCTCGCCTCACGGGGCTGGGTCGGCATGACCATCCCCCAGAACTTCGGCGGGCACGGCCGCACCTTCGTCGAGCGCCTCGTCGTGACCGAGGAGCTGCTCGCTGCCGGCGCACCGGTGGCAGCGCACTGGGTGGCAGACCGGCAGGCTGCGCCAAGTCTCCTGCGCTTCGGAAGCGTGGAGCAGCAGCAGAACTACCTGCCTCGCATCGCTGCCGGTGAGTGTTTCTTCGCCATCGGCATGAGCGAGCCCGACTCCGGGTCCGACCTCGCCAGCGTTCGTACCCGCGCCAGCCGGGTGGAGGGCGGATGGCGCCTCACGGGCACCAAGGTATGGACCTCGGGCGCCCACGCGTCGGAGGCCTTCTTCGTCCTGGCCCGGACCAGCCCACTCGACCCCGCGCACCGACACGCCGGGCTCAGCCAGTTCATCGTCGACCTGCGGTCGGACGGAGTCCAGGTCCGCCCGATCACGTCGATGACCGGCCAGCACCACTTCAACGAGGTGCACCTCGACGACGTCTTCGTCCCCGACAACCGCGTCCTGGGGGAGGTCGGCGCCGGCTGGCACCAGGTGACGTCGGAGCTGGCCTACGAGCGCAGCGGACCCGAGCGATTCCTGAGCGCCTTTCCGCTCTTCGCTGCCCAGGTGAGGTATGCCGCTGGGCACCCCGAGCTCGTTCCCGACCGATCCTTGGGGCGCGGCCTTGCACGTCTGCGTGGGCTCCACCACATGTCCATGGCCGTCAACGGCGCCGTGGAGCGCGGCGAGAGGGCCGACACCGCCGCAGCCGTCGTCAAGGTGCTCGGCACGGCGTTCGACGGGGACCTCATCGAGCAGGCACACCTGGGCGGCACCGTGGCCCCGGGCGAGCCGCTGCTGGGCGCCGGCCTGCTGCAGCGTCCAGGCTTCACTCTGCGCGGGGGGACGAACGAGATCCTCCTCGGCGTGATCGCTCGAGGGATGGGGTTGCGATGAGCACGGCCCAGCTGCATGCCGACCCCGAGCTCGTCTCACTGCTCGACGACGTCCTGAGAACGCATCGCCCGGATCATGAGCAGGGCCCCGAGGCCCTCGACTCCACCCTGTGGACGTTGCTCGAGAGTCTCGGTCTGACCCGGCTCACGAGCGACGAAGCCGTGGGCGGCTCCGGTGCCAGCTGGTACGACGCAGCGGCCCTGCACGAGGCCGCCGCCGCACACGGGATCCAGCTGCCCCTGGTCGAGCACGACCTGCTCGCCACGTGGCTCCTGTCGGAGGTCGGCCTCGAGCCCTCTGCCGGCATCACGACGATCGGGTGGGCCCAAGCGGAAGCCACCGCGGTCGTGGCGCCGTGGGCGGCAACGGCCGACCAGATCCTCGTCGTGAGTGCTGAGCCGTCAGGTGCACAGCGAGTCCGGGTCGTTGCCTCTGCCGAGGTCACGATCGAGCCGAGAAGCAACCTTGCCGGCCAGCCTCGGGACCTGGTCACGGGCCTGCGGCCGGGGGGCGGCATCGGCCTCGAGCCGACCACCGGGATAGCGCTTCAGCACCGCGCGGCCCTCATCCGTGCGGTCCAGATGTGCGGAGCGATGGATGCCGCCGTGGCGGCGACCGTGCGTCACACCACCGAGCGGGTCCAGTTCGGCCGCGCGCTCTCCCAGTTCCAGGCCGTCCAGCATCGACTCGCCGAGGCCGGCGCGGAGGCGGCGCTGGCCAGGGCCGCCACCCGCGCCGCCCTGATGGAGGCGGTCACCGCCGACTTCATCGGTGAGGGGGTCGAGATCGCGATTGCCGCTGCCCGCTCCTGCACCGGCCACGCCGGTTCGGTTGTGGTGCGCGCCGCCCATCAGCTCCACGGAGCCATCGGGACGACCCGTGAGCACCACCTGCACCGGGTCACCGTCCCGATCCTCGCGTGGACCAACGAGTACGGAACTGTCGCGGCGTTCGACGACCTGCTGACGCGGGCCGCGGTGCGCGCCGAGACCGCCAGGACCGCCGAGGCAGAAGACTCCGTCCGGGGCGTCTGGTCCCTGGTCAGTGACCCGAGCCCCGCCAGTGGTCCGAGAGGTCACTGACGGTCGTCAGGGTCGCCAGCATCCCGAGGGTGTGCTTGAGTGCCTGCTGCGCGTACTCGACGGGGGTGCCGGCGACAGCATCCCTGGGGACGATGACGTGGAATCCCTCCTCGGTGGCCTCCCCCGCGACGAGCGGGAGGGCGAGGTTCACGGAGACACCGGTGAGCACGATCGTGTCGACGCCGCGCCCGCGCAACACCGGCAGCAGCTCGGTGCCCTTGGCCGGGTTGAGCCCGTGATGGCGAGGAAGGACCAGATCCTCGTTGCGTACGAGCTGTGAAAGCACCTGGGTTCCCACGTGGCTGCCGTTCCATTCGTCGGTGACGGGCGCAAGAGCCTTCCACAGGGGCGCGGTGCCTGCGCCGGTGCCCCCGAGAGGACCGGCATAGGTCGCGTGGACGACGGGCACACCGGCCGCGCGGGCCGCGTCGAGCAGGGAGCGCAGGGGGCCCAGCATCGTCTCGGCCGGACCGGCCAGAGTCGGCAGGACGGAGGTCGAGCCCAGCACTCCCTCCTGGCATTCGACGACGACCACTGCGGTGCGGGGAACGTCGCCGAGCGGCGGACGGTGCGTCGTGGTCATCAGCTCTCCTGGGCATGGGGTAGAGGAACAGCAAGTACGCGGGCGGGGTCGTAGTCGGCGACGAGCTGGCGACGGAGGACCTTCCCACTGGGCAGTCGGGGGAAGTCCTCGACGAAGTCGACCGTCCGAGGCACTTTGAAGCGCGCGATCCGGGTGGCGGCGTCGGCCACGAGCTCCGCGGCGAGCTCAGGTCCGACCGTCGCTCCCTCGGCGACATGGACGACGGCGTGGACCCGTTGGCCCATCTCGTCATCGGGTACCCCGATCACCGCGATGTCCTGCACGGCCGGGTGCATCGCCAGGGCGTCCTCGATCTCCCGGGGGTAGATGTTCACCCCGCCACTGATGATGAGGTCCGTTCGGCGGTCCGCAAGGTAGAGGTAGCCCTCCTCGTCGAGCCAGCCGAGGTCGCCCAAGGTGCTCCAGCCGCGCTCGTCGTGGGCCGTGGCTGTCTTGTCCGGGTCCTGGTGGTACTCGAAGTCCGGTCCCTCGAACCACAACTGTCCGACCTCGCCGGGCGGGAGCTCGACCCCCAGGGCGTCGCACACGTGAGGCGTCCCGATGACGGCCCTGCCCACGGACCCGCGATGCCCCAGCCACTCCGGTGTGGAGATGACGAAAAAGCAGTTGGACTCACTACCGGCGTAGTACTCGACGATCTTCGGCCCGAACCAGTCGATCATGGCCTCCTTGACCGGAATCGGGCAGGGAGCCGCGGCATGGATGGCGAGGAGCAGCGACGAGACGTCGTAGGCCTTGCGCGTGGCGTCGGGAAGCTTGAGCATCCGGACGAACATCGTCGGGACGAACTGTGCATGGGTGACCTTGTGGTCCTGGATGACGCGCAACGTCTGCTCCGCATCGAACCGACTCATGAAGATCGCGGTGGCCCCGTTGCGGACCGTCGCCATCGACCAGCCCACGGGAGCAGCGTGATACAGGGGTCCGGTGTTGAGGTAGGTGGCCGCGCGACTGACGCCGAACCCGGGGCCGAGCTGGTGGTCGAGCGTCAGTCCCGTCCCGAACGGCACGTCTGGCATTGCGGGCAGGATGCCCTTGGGTCGCCCTGTCGTGCCTGAGCTGTAGAACATGTAGTAGCCCTCGGACTGGTGCTCGACCGGCGTCGGCGGCTGGTCGGCGAGCGCGTCATCGAGCGAGTGCACTCCGTCGATGACGCCGCCCACGACGAAACGGTGCGTCAGGCCGGTGGCACCGTCCGCCGCATGGGCGGCGATGTCCTCCAGCTGCACGGAGGAGACGAGGACCTTCGCCTCGCAGTTGTCGACGATGTATGCCGCCTCGTCACGCGTGAGATGCCAGTTCACCGGCGTGTAGTAGAGGCCGCTGCGCTGGGCTGCCCAGTAGACCGGGAAGAGATCGAGGCGATTCTCCATGAGAACGGCGATGTGGTCGCCCCGCGCGAGGCCGAGCTGCCGGAACAGGTGGGCGATCCGGTTCGACTTCTCCTCCAGCTCGCGATAGCTCAGCGACTCTCCGGTATCCGCCATCAGGTAGGCGACCTTGTCGCCGAGCTCCTCCGCGAGCGCGGTCAGGTCCATGGGCATTGACATCAGAACTCCTGGGTCTTAGGCGGTTGGTGGAAGCGGGGCGATCGCTTCTCCCGAAAGGCGGCGACCCCCTCAGCGAACTCGGGGGACTGGAGCAGCTCGGACTGCCCCGCCTCCTCGCGAGCCAGGGTGTTGTCGAGGTCGAGCGCCGCACAGTTGATGGCCCGCTTCGTGAGCGCCGTCGCCCTCGTGCCGAGCGCAGCCATGTGCTGGATGAGCTCCTCCGTGCGCGCGTCCAGCCGGTCGTCGGGGACTGCTTCGGCGATCAGGCCGGCTCGCTCTGCCTCAACCGCCGAGATGCGGTCGCCGGTGAGGGCGAGGCGCAGCGCTCGGGAGCGGCCCACGGACGCCGCCACGAGCTGGGTCGCACCGCCATCAGGCATGAGGGAGATCTTGGAGAACGCGAGCGTCAGAGGTGCCGACTCGGCGACCACGACGTAGTCGCCGGCCAGGGCGATGGACAGCCCGACGCCGGCCGCCACCCCGCCCACCTTGCTGATGACTGGCTGCCCCATCTCGGTGAGAGCCCGGATGACCCTGCCAGCGGCCTGGACGGTGGCGTCGTCGATGGTCACCGATGAGTCCAGCAGGTTCGCACCGGAGCAGAACCCGCGCCCCGCACCGGTGAGGACGACGACTCGGACCTCGTCGTTGGAAGCGATCTCGATCACGGCATCGGCGAGCGCATCGAGCATCACCGCATCCACGGCGTTGAGGCTGCGAGGAGCGTTGAGGGTGATGCGGGCGACATGGTCGTCCACCTCGACGAGGATGCGGGGGTCGAGGGTCATGAGATTCCCATCTGTTCGGCATAGGCATGGAGCGAGTCGACCGCTGCCTCGGCACCCAGGTGGCTGGGACGAACGAGGAACTGGTCGACCCCCGCCTCCGCCAACAGTCCGACGTGGTCGCGGTGCTCCTCGATGGATCCACCCGTGGACGGAAACTCCAGCTGGGGGGTGGCCACGTTGAAGAGCAGCGGTCCCGGGTTCCCGGACTCCGCAGCCAGCCGCTGGACCTCGGCGATCCCGCGGGCCAGCTGAGCGATGGACGTGAGCGGTCGGGTACGGGTCGAGGCGGCCACCTGCTCGGACAACAGCATGGGTGACCACCCACCGAGTCGAGCTGCCCGGCGACGGCTCAGCCCGCTGTTTCCCCCCACGATGATCGGCGGGCCGCCCGGCGTGAGGGGCCCGGGGACAGCAGCCACACCTCTGGCCGTGAGACGGGGACCGTCGTGGTCGTACACCGCCGTGGACCAGACGCCGCGTATCACCTCGATGCCTTCGTCGAAGAGGGCATTGCGCTCCTCGAAGTCCACCCCCAGAGCAAGGAACTCGGAGCTCAGATAACCCGTTCCGACTCCCACGACCAGGCGGCCCCCGGACAGCCGGTCGAGCGTCGCCAGGGCCTTGGCCGCGAGGAAGGGGTTGCGGTAGGGCACGACCATCAGGTGGGTCATGATCTGCAGCCGCTGTGTCACGGCGGCGACGAACCCGAGCGCGACGGCAGGGTCGAACGTCTCGTGGCCACCATGGGTGAGCCACTTGTGGGAGGGCGCTGGGTGCTCCGGAAGAGCCATGGCGGAGTACCCCAACGTGTCCGCCGCGCGCGCGACGGTCGCCAGGCCCTCGGCCGTCGCCAGGGACCCCCCGTCGGTGTTGCTGTCCACGACGTACTCGAAGGCGAACCTCAACGTCGACCTCCTCGTCGGCACACGGCATACACTGGGGTTGAATCAGTTAGAGGATTGCACTGTATAGACCTTGGGAGTCACGATGCAAGAACAGAGCCAGCCGACCCTCGCACGCAGCCAGCACCTCGAGGGCGTGGGCGGTGTGCGGATCGCTGTCGACTCATGGGGGCAGGAGGATGGCCCCGTGGTCCTGTTCCTGCACGGCGGAGGACAGACGCGGCACTCGTGGAAGAACGCCGGGGCCGATCTGGCCGCGGCGGGGGCACATGCCGTGTCGGCCGATCTTCGCGGCCACGGCGACTCCGACTGGTCCCCTGACGGGGACTACAGCCTCGCCGTCATCAGAGACGACATCATCTCCGTGCTCGAGCAGCTGGGTTCTCCTGCCAGCCTCGTCGGAGCGAGCATGGGCGGGCTCACCTCGCTGCTCGTCTCGCACCATCGACCCGACCTCGTCGACAGGCTCGTGCTCGTGGACGTGGTCCCCCGGATCGAGCGCTCCGGAGCCGAGCGCATCACCGGGTTCATGCGTAGCGCCCCGCAAGGCTTCGCCGACCTCGATGAGGCGGCCGACGCGATTGCGGCCTACCTCCCTCATCGCCGCCGCCCCCGATCCACTGATGGACTTCGCAAGAACCTCCGACAGCGCCAGGACGGTCGCTGGCACTGGCACTGGGACCCGGCGATGTTCACGGGGTCCGCCCACCCCGACCCGTCGGAGGTCCAGGCCGAGCTGGAGGATGCCGCCAGGGCACTGGAGGTTCCCACCTTGCTGCTTCAAGGGGCCCTGAGCGACGTCGTCAGTGATGAGGGTGTCGAGCACTTCCAGTCGCTGGTCCCGCATGCCCGGGTGGTGCGACTGCGCGACGCGGCACACACGGCGGCCGCGGATGACAACGACGCCTTCACTCGGGCCGTGACGAGCTTCCTGCTCAATACCTGAGGCTGCCCGGCGGCGGCTGCGATGTCGCCGGAGTCACACTGGTTTCAGGCCCGCCCGGGGTCGACCGAGCTCCCGTCCAACCGATAGGTTCGCTATTTGACGAAACTGTCAAATAGCGAACGGAGAGTCATGGACGTCACCGGAAGATCAGCCCTCGTGACCGGAGGTGCGTCCGGCCTCGGCCTGGCGGCCGTCCGGCACCTCCACGCCGCGGGCGCGCGCGTCGTCATCGTGGACCTCCCCGGCTCCCCGGGCGCCGAGGTCGCGGCCGAGCTGGGCGACCACGTGGTCTTCGCTCCGGCTGACGTCACGCAGGAGGTAGAGGTGCAGGCGGCGGTGGAGGTCGCCCAGTCCCTTGGCCCCTTGGCTGTCGCGGTGAACTGCGCGGGCATCGCCCATGGCCACCGCATGGTCGGCAAGGACCAGAGCCCTTTTCCATTGGACGCGTTCGTGCGCGTCGTTCAGGTCAACCTGGTGGGCACGTTCAACGTCATCAGGTTGGCCGCAGCGGCGATGGTGTCGACGGGTGCGACGGACGCCGAAGAGCGTGGGGTCATCATCAACACTGCGTCCGTGGCTGCCTTCGACGGACAGATCGGCCAGGCGGCGTACTCGGCATCGAAGGGCGGCGTCGTGGGGATGACGCTCCCGATTGCTCGCGACCTCGCTCAGCACAGGATCAGGGTCACCACCATCGCCCCAGGACTGTTCCACACGCCGATGTTCGACTCACTCGGCCCCGACATGATCGCGTCGCTGGGCAGCCAGGTCCCCCATCCCAACCGTCTCGGAGATCCCGGCGAGTACGGCGCACTGGTGGCCCACATCGTCGAGAACAGCATGATCAACGGCGAGACGATCCGCCTCGACGGTGCAGTGCGGCTCGCTCCACGCTGACGCCTGCCAACCTGTCACCTCCCCCACTCAATGCCCTTCCCCCCCGCGGCCCCGCCGATGCGTCACCAAGGCAAGGAGAGACCTGATGCTGCGTACGGCGTTCACGGACACGTTCGGCGTCGCCCACCCGATCGTCCAAGGAGGAATGCAGTGGGTCGGCACGGCCGACCTTGTGTCCGCGGTGGCCAACGCCGGCGCGCTCGGATTCATCACGGCTCTGACGCAGCCGACGCCCGAGGCGCTTGTCACGGAGATCAACCGCTGCCGTGACATGACGGACCGGCCATTCGGCGTGAACCTCACCATCCTTCCCGCCATCACACCTCCTCCCTACGACGAGTACCGCCACGCCATCGCGGACGCAGGGGTCACGATCGTCGAGACTGCAGGGTCTTCCCCAGAGCCACACATGCCCTTCTTCCGCGACCGGGGAATCAAGGTCATTCACAAGTGCACCAGCGTCCGTCATGCCGTCAAAGCCCAAGGGGTAGGCGTTGATGCCGTCAGCATCGACGGGTTCGAATGCGCTGGCCACCCCGGAGAGGACGACATCCCCGGACTGGTCCTGATCCCCGCCGCCAGGGCACAGCTGACCATTCCCATGCTCGCCTCGGGCGGGTTCGCAGATGCGCGCGGACTCGTCGCCGCCTTGGCTCTGGGCGCCGACGGCATCACGATGGGCACCCGATTCCTGTGCACCCAGGAGTCGCCTGTGCACCCCCACGTCAAGGATCGGATGGTGAAGGCGACCGAGCGCGACACCCAGCTGATCTTCCGCCAGCTCCACAACACCGCTCGAGTGGCGCGGAACGCCGTCAGCGAGGAAGCGGCGGAGATCCTCAGCCGCGGTGGCGCATTCGAGGACGTCCGGCACCTCGTGAACGGCGCCCGCGGCCGGTCCGTGTACGAGACCGGCGATACCGACGCAGGGATCTGGACGGCAGGCATGGTGCAAGGACTGATCAACGACATCCCGCGGGTCGAGGAGCTCGTCGACCGGATCGTTCGCGAGGCAGCCCTCCTGATCGCGGACACCCTCGGCGCACTCGTAGCACCACGGGTCACCTCCTGACGGCTGGACCGCCGCCACCAGTCCCCCAACACGGGATCTCGACCCTTGGCGCCGGGCACGGACTCCTCGGATCAGGCAATCCCGTCGATCAGACCCCAGCCAAGTGCATCGTTCACATCGATGGCCTCACCGGTCAACGCCAGCCAGGCGGTTCGCCACCGACCGATCCGACGCGTGATGCTCACCGTGCCGCCGGCTCCCGGGATGAGACCCATCGCGAGCTCCGGAAGGCGGAAGGTCGTGGCCGGGTGGGCCACGAGACTGCTGGCGAACGCGGGAATCTCAATGCCGGCGCCGATACATGCTCCGTGCACGTCCACGGTGACTCGTTCCCGAACGCGCTCCAGGGCGGCTCCGGCGCCTTGTCTGAGTCGGATGAGGTGGGCGACGGACACATCGTCAACGGTTCCGAACTCGTCCAGATCGCCGCCACTGCAGAACGACGGTCCGGCACCCGAGAGCGAGACGTGGCGGATCGAGTCATCCCAGGCAGCCAGGTCCAGCCCTTCGACGAGCCCATCGCGCATGTGCCGTGAATAGGCGTTTCGCCGGTCCGGATCGTCGAGGACCATCCGGAGAGCACTGCCGTCACGAGAGAGCCGAACCGGGTCCTCAGCAGCAGGTCGCCGCCGCCGCGGGGTCGTGGATCTCCACTCTTGGAACTCCTCGGACGCCAGCAACATGGAGTACGCCATCGACTCCACCACGAGTCCCAGGTGGACCGGCAGCCCCGAAGTGACGCGGACCGTCTGGCAAAGGACGGCCGCCGCCTTCGCGCGGCCTGACGACGAAGTCTCCAGAACGTCAAGCCCAGCGTCGACGTCCCCCAGGGCTACACAGGTTTCAGGCACGTCGCGACCATCGGCGGTCACGAGAGTCACGTCCATGGCAACGGCGAGAGTGCGCCCCCCGGCCGTCAGTGGGCGCGTCGACAAGCCAATGACCGGGACATGCCCACGCTCGAGAGTGGCAACGGACGAAGCGAGCATCACCGGGTCTGGATCTCGAGGCAGCCGGTCCAGATTCACGTACGCCAGTGCCGCCTCCGGCCGACCTACAGGATTGAGCTCGAGCGGCGAAGCGCCAGTGGCCAGCTCCTCCAGCGACAGTTCACGCCCGAGCATGTGCAGTCCTTATCGTCACGCGGCCGGCGACACGGCAGTGTCACAGGCCCACCCTCGAACCTAGAGCACGGTAGTGGTGCTCACGGCAGCGGCGCCGTCCGACGTGCCGTCTGCATGAGGCATGGTGGCAGCAAGACCACGTCCCTTCATCGTCATGCGCCACGTTGGGAAGGTTTGGGACCTTCGCGTAGGTGGCTCACCTGCTGCCTCCGCGGTGGTCAAGAGGGCAGGGCACCCACCGGCAACGCAGGCAAGGACGCAGTCACCGGTTAACCGCCCGACTTTGAACGAGAACCGGCACCGGACAACGCGTCACGACGAGAGGGACCCGGACCGCATACGAGCACGTCAGTGCGCGTTTTCGGACAACGACGAGCACCACGGAGAGATGCGTCGCCAGACTCAGCGGGTTCGGGGTTCGAGTCCCTGATGGCGCACCACCCGAAGAGCCCCGCACGGTCACCGTGCGGGGCTCTTCGCATGCTCGGGCCGGGCGCCCGTCGGACTCTCGGGACCAACGGCCCTGCCGTCGCCCCCCGCCCGGGAGGACCGTGGGAGCACGAGGTTCCCCGAGGAGGTGGGCCATGAGAGTCCGCGCACTGGTGCTGGTGGTCGCCCTGGGGCTCGCCGGCGGCCTGTCCGGCTGTGGCATCGACGACCTGCGGAGCGAGCGGCGACACGGCGGGCCGATGCGGATGACCATGGTGTCGTCCGAGGCGACCTACCTCGCGGAGATGATCCCCCACCACGAGGAGGCCGTCCGGGCCGCCGAGGAGCTGGCGCGGTCACCCCGCGCGACGATGCGGGAGTTCGGCGAGGACATCGTCAGGACGCAGACGGCCCAGATCGTCCAGATGCGGGAGTGGCTCCGCCAGTGGTACCCCGACCAGGCGGAGGACACCACCTACCGGCCGATGATGCGCGACCTCACCCGGCTGGAGGGTGACGCGCTCGACCGCACCTTCCTCCAGGACATGGTCGGCCACCACATGATGGCGGTGATGATGTCGCAGCACCTGCTGAGGGACGGCACCACCCACCCCGAGGTGGAGGACCTGGCGCAGGAGATCAGCGACGAGCAGCGTCGCGAGATCCGTCAGATGAGTCGGTGGCTGGCGGCGTGGTTCGGACTGCGGACCTCGGGCATGCACGGGGGAATGCAGCCGCAGTGACCTGACGGCCTCAGCGGCGGCGGCGGCGCAGCAGCTTGAAGGCGACGATGACGGCGACCACGGCCACGGCGGCGGCCACGCGCTCGACGCGCAGGTCGCCCTCGGGCGTCGTGGTCGCGTCGGCGAAGCGAGCCTTGGCCTGCTGGACCTGACGCTTGGCGATCGCCGAGGGCGTCGCCTTGGCCGTCAGCTCGTCGAGGGTGCGGGCCAGGCGCACGCGACGCTCGGCGATGTCGGCCTCGAGGGCGGGGATGTTGCTGCTCATGGGTCAGTCCTCATTCAGTCCGAGGTCGCGCCGCAGCTTGGCGACGTGACCTGTGGCCTTGACGTTGTGGAAGGCGTGCTCGACCGTGCCGTCCTCGTCGACCACGAAGGTCGAGCGGATGACGCCCTGGACGACCTTGCCGTACAGCTTCTTCTCACCGTAGGCGCCCCACGCCGTCATGACGGACTTGTCCGGGTCCGACAGCAGGGTGAGCGACAGGTGCTCCTTGTCGCGGAACGTGGCGAGCTTCTCGGGCTGGTCCGGCGAGATGCCCAGCACGGTGTACCCGTCGGCCTTGAGCGACTCGAGCGACTCGCTGAAGTCGCAGGCCTGCTTGGTGCACCCGGGCGTCATGGCCGCCGGGTAGAAGTAGACGATGACCTTGCCCCCGCGCAGGTCCGAGAGCGTCACGCTCTCCCCGGTGTCGGTGCTCAGGGTGAAGTCCGGTGCGACGTCTCCGGCGCTCAGTCGGTCACTCACGGGTGGATCCTCCTTGGATGCTCGTCGCCCAACCTACCTGTCGCGGCTCGCGAGCCGGGTCTGCGCTCCCGAGCCTCGATGATGGGGCTCGCGACAGGCATCCCGGCTCCCGAGCCGGATGGTGCGTGCGCGAGGCGGGATTCGAACCCGCACACCCGAAGGCACTGAGACCTAAACCCAGCGTGTCTGCCGTTCCACCACTCGCGCTTCGCCGACAGGGTATGCCGTCCGCCCACCCCGGTCGGCACCCGTGCGTCTGCGGATGCGGCGGCTGGAGCCGCCGCATCCGCAGACGCACCGGGACTGATCCGGGGCTGATCCGGGGCCGGGGAGCCCGGGCTCAGCGTGGTGGGCTCAGCCGCTCGCGCAGGATCGGCACCATGGCGCGGAACGCGAGCCCGCGGTGGGAGATCGCGTTCTTCTCGACGTCGGTGTACTCGGCCATGGACCGGGTGTCCCCGTCGGGGACGAAGACGGGGTCGTAGCCGAAGCCGTTCTCCCCCACCGCCTCGCGACGGATCGTGCCCGTGACGCGGCCCTCGACGGCCTCCACCGAGCCGTCCGGCATGGCCAGGACCGCCGCGCAGACGAAGGATGCCGCGCGGTGCTCGTCGGGCACGTCGCCGAGCTGCTCGAGCAGCAGGGAGGAGTTGGCCCGGTCGCGAACGGCGCGGGGTGCGTCCGCCCCGGCGTGCGAGCCCGACCACCGGGCCGAGAAGACGCCGGGTGAGCCGCCGAGGACGTCGACGGCCAGCCCCGAGTCGTCGGCGACGCTGGGCAGACCCGTGGCCCGCGCCACGGCCACGGCCTTGAGCCGCGCGTTGCCCTCGAACGTCACCTCGCTCTCGACGACGTCGGGGGCGTCGGGGAAGTCCGAGGCGCCGACGATCTCGAGCCCGAGCTCGTCGACGAGGTCGGCGAGGATCTGCCTCAGCTCGTGGACCTTGTGCTCGTTCTGCGTGGCGAGGACGAGGCGGGTCATCGCACTCGCACCCGCGGGGTCTCCCGGAGGGCCTGCTGCTGCGCGAGCGTCAGCTCGGCGCAGCCGGTGGCGGCGAGGTCGAGCAGCGCGAGCAGCCGGTCGCGGTCGAAGGCCGAGCCGGCGCCCTCGGCCGTGCCCTGCACCTCGACGTAGCGCCCCGAGCCGGTCATGACGACGTTCATGTCGGTGTCGGCGGTCGAGTCCTCGGGGTAGTCGAGGTCGAGCACCGGCGCGCCGGCGACGACGCCGACGCTCACGGCGGCGATCGAGTCGGACAGCGGCGCGGCGCCCTGCGCGAGGAGGCCCTTGGCCTTGGCGTCCTCGATGGCGTCGGCGAGGGCGACGTAGGCGCCGGTGATCGCCGCGGTCCGGGTGCCGCCGTCGGCCTGGAGGACGTCGCAGTCGACGACGATGGTGTTCTCGCCGAGGGCCTTCGTGTCGATGACGGCGCGGAGCGACCGTCCGATGAGCCGCGAGATCTCGTGGGTGCGACCGCCGACCTTGCCCTTGCGGGACTCGCGGTCCGATCGGGTGTTGGTCGACCGCGGGAGCATCTCGTACTCGGCCGTCACCCAGCCGGTCCCCTGGCCCTTCATCCAGCGCGGCACGCCGGCGGTGAAGGACGCGGCGCAGAGCACCCGGGTCCGGCCGAACTCGACGAGCACGCTGCCCTCGGCGTGGTCGAGCCAGTTGCGCGTGATGCGCACCTCGCGCAGCTCGTCGGGGGTGCGGCCGTCATGTCTGGTCTGGGGTGAAGTCACCCCCGCAGGCTAGACGCCGGACGTGACACCGCGTGAGCCGAGGTCGTGGACGGCGCCCGCCTCGGCGACCTCCACGCCGGGCCAGAGCTCCGCGGCCTGCGCGCGGCAGACCTCCGGGTCGTTCCACGCCGGCAGGTGGGTCAGCACCAGCCGCTTGACACCCCCGGCGTCGAGCGCCGCGCGGGCCGCCCGGCTCGCCGACAGGTGCACCCCGCGGACGCCGTCGCGCCCGTCGACGAAGGCCGAGTCGGCGAGCACGATGTCGGCGCCGCTCATCAGCGGACCGAGGCTGTCGCAGCTGTCGGTGTCACCGGTGTAGGCGATCACGGCCCCTTCGCCCTCGACCCGGAAGCCGTACGCCTCGACCGGGTGGTTCACGGCATACGGGGTGATCGTCAGCGGGCCGACGCGGATCGGGACGCGGTCGCGCACCCGGCCGAAGTCGAACACCCGCTCCAGGCCCCCGTCCTCGAGGCCGTGGTACATCAGGGCGATCCGACGGGAGGTGTCGCGCGGACCCCAGACGGGCAGCCGCTCGTCGGGCGCACCGCCGGGGGCGTAGGTGTAGGAGACGTAGAGGCCGCAGAGGTCGGCGCAGTGGTCCGGGTGCAGGTGGCTGAGGAGGACCGCGTCGAGGGCGTGCGGGTCGACGTGCTGCTGCAGCGGGCCGAGCGCACCCGAACCGAGGTCGAGCAGGACGTTCCACGTCCGGCCGTCGGCGTCGTCGGCACTGACGAGGTAGCTGGACGCCGCGGACGTCGGACCGGCGAACGAGCCGCTGCAGCCGATGACGGTCAGCCTCACGCGACCACCTCGGCGACCGCCACCGGCGAGATGAAGACGTCCCCGACGTCCGGCCCCAGCGCGAGGAAGCGCGTGGCCAGCCGGCGGAACTCCTCCGGGTCCCCGGTGGTCGTGAAGCCGTGCTGCGGCGCCGGAGAGGCGTCGGGGCGGAGCAGGTCACTGTCGGACAGCACGCGGTACAGCTCCTTCGCGGTCTCGTCGGCGGAGGACACGAGCGTGACGTCCGGTCCCATGACGTAGGAGATCACGCCGGACAGCAGCGGGTAGTGCGTGCAGCCGAGGATGAGCGTGTCGACCCCGTGGTCCTGGAACGGGGCGAGGTACTCGCGGGCCACGGCGCGCACCTCCTCCCCCCCGGTGACGCCCGACTCGACGAACTCGACGAACCGGGGGCACGCCCCGCTCGTGACGTCGAGGTGCGGCGCGGCCGCGAAGGCGTCGAGGTAGGCGCGGGACTGGTGGGTGCCGGTCGTCGAGATGACCCCGATCCGACCGCTGCGGGTCGCGCCCACGGCACGGCGCACGGCCGGTCGGATGACCTCGACGACCGGGACGTGGTAGCGCTCGCGGGCGTCGTGGAGGACCGCGGCGCTCGCCGTGTTGCACGCGATGACGAGCGCCTTGACGCCGTGGTCGACGAGCCGGTCGAGGCACTCCAGGGCGAAGGCCCGGGTCTCGGCGATGGGTCGCGGGCCGTAGGGGGTGCGTGCGGTGTCGCCGAGGTACGCGACCGACTCGTGCGGCAGCTGGTCGAGGACGGCTCGCGCGACGGTGAGGCCGCCGTATCCGGAGTCGAAGATCCCGATGGGTGAGTCAGGCACCGCCCAAGGTTATGCCCCCGGGGATACCGGACTGGGCACGCCGATGACCCGATCGGGCAGGGGGCGAGTCATTCTCGGGGAAGCGCACCACCGGCCCCGCGCGGTCGTGCCACGTTGGAAGCCGGTCCAAGCAGGGGCTATGCGGCACCAGCCAAGGGGACGAGGTTGGTTCTCTTCGACGACGGGATCAGGGTTGCCCTCCCCCGAGTGCGCTACCACTGGTCCCAGGACTCGCCGCCCATGGCGGCCTTCGCGCTCGACGCGGCCATCGTCGTCCTGTGCACGGTCCTCGCGGCGTGGGGACGCAGCGAGTGGAGGGTCTTCACGACCCCGACCGACGCCGACATCAGGTTCGGTCTGGCGGCCATGCCCATCGTCGCGCTCTGGCTCACCTCCCTCGCCGTGAGCGGGGCGTACGCCCCGGACGTCTTCGGTGCCGGTTCCGGCGAGTACAAGAGCGTCCTGCGGGCGACGACGTATGCCGCGGGGTTCGTCGGCATCGGCTGCTACCTGGCCCGCTACCCACTCCCCCGCGGGTTCTTCTTCCTCCTCTTCACGGTCGGCACCACGGCCCTGCTCGTGACGCGGTACGCCGCGCGCCAGGTCCTGCACCGCCTGCGCGAGCACGGCCACCTGCAGCAGCGGGTCGTCATCGCCGGGGCCGCGAGCCAGGTGGACGAGATCGCGAAGGTGCTGCAGCGCGAGCGGTGGCTCGGCTACACCGTGCTCGGTGCGGTGCTGCCGCCCTCTGAGGCGCAGTCCAGCACCCCCGGAGGACTGCCCGTCCTCGGCGCGACGCCCCGGACCGCGGAGATCGTCAACACCTTCGCGCCGCACGCGGTGCTCTTCGCGGGTGGTGCGGTGAGCTCGGCCCGCGAGATGCGACGCGCGGCGTGGGAGCTCGAGGAGAGCGGGGTGCAGGTCCTCCTCGCGCCCAGCCTCACCGACGTGGCCTCCGACCGGGTGCGGCCCCGGCCCGCCGCCGGCCTCCCGCTCATCGAGCTCGAGGGCCCGGCGTCCCACTACGTCTCGCACGTCCTCAAGCGGGCCTTCGACCTCGTGGCCGGCGGCCTGCTCCTCGTCCTGTTCGCACCGGTCTTCGCCGTCGTCGCGCTCGCCGTGCGGCTGGACGACGGCGGGCCCGTCTTCTTCGCCCAGGAGCGGGTCGGGAAGGGGGGCCGGGCGTTCCGCATGCTCAAGTTCCGGTCGATGGTGTGCGACGCCGAGGCCGCGGTGGACCATGTGGCCGAGCACAACCGGCACGGCAGCGACCACGTCCTGTTCAAGGCCGAGCGCGACCCACGCGTCACCCGCATCGGACGCACCCTGCGCCGCCTCTCGCTCGACGAGCTCCCGCAGCTGGTCAACGTCCTGCGTGGCGACATGAGCCTCGTCGGACCGCGTCCGCCGCTGCAGTCGGAGGTGGACAAGTACGAGACCGACGTCCACCGCCGGCTCGTCGTGCGTCCCGGCATGACCGGGCTGTGGCAGGTGTCGGGCCGCTCGAACCTGTCGTGGGAGGACTCCGTGCGCCTCGACCTCTACTACGTGGACAACTGGTCGCTCACCCAGGACCTGCTCATCCTCGCGCGGACGGCCATCGCGGTCGTCAGCGCTCGGGGGGCCTACTGACCGGCAGCATCGCCGTCGCCAGCGTCTCCTGGAGCCAGGTGAGGAAGTCGTAGACCGCCATGGCGTGCGCGCGCGGGTCGTCGACGTCCGCGTCCGCGAGCTCCTCCTCGAGGCGCTCGACGTCGGCGTCCTCGCGCAGCCCGAGACGCTCGCCCAGCACGAGCCGCACGTCGGTGAGGGCGATGACGAAGTCGATCGCGGTCCGCTCGTCCAGCTCGACGCCGGAGCCCGGAGCCCGGAGCGCGGCGATGGCGGACTCGAGGTGGCGCGCCTTGCGCTGGCGCAGGCCGGGCTCGGTGAGCCGGCGGAACTCCGCCGAGGCCTGGTCGTCGGTGCGGTTGCCGGCAGGAAGGAGCCGCTCGAGGGCGGGGTCGCGCTCGCCGAACGACCGGGCATCCGTGGGCACCGGCCGTTGGTCGGGGGTCTGGTCCTCCGCGGACACGGACACGCCCATCCCGAGGCCGCCCAGCCCGGACACGATCGAGTCGAAGTCGTCGCCGTCACCGCTCGTGGTCGCGGCGTCCGGCTCGGGCGCCACGAGGTCGTGGACCTGCTCCATCAGCCCCGCGACGACCGCGCGCTCCATCGCGTCGAGCTTCGCGGCGTACCGGACCGTCTTGCCCTTCCCGCGACGGGAGAACGCGCGGGCCATCAGTCGTCCTTCTGGAAGGTCGCCCAGAGCCCGTAGCCCTGGAGAGCCTCGGTGTCGATCTCCATCTTCTCGCGGGAGCCGTGCGAGACGACGGCACGGCCCTTGACGTGCACGTCCATCATGAGCTTCTCGGCCTTGGCGCGGTCGTAGCCGAAGTAGCTCTGGAAGACGTAGGTCACGTAGGACATGAGGTTGACCGGGTCGTTCCAGACGAGCGTGATCCACGGGACGTCGGCCTCGACCAGGGAGTCGGAGGAGGTGATCTCCTCCTGCACGGGCGCGATGGACACGCTTCCCACCATAGGCTGCCGCGAATGAGGCCCGAGCCCGCCGCCCCCGCGTCCACCGCCCTGCTCACCGACCACTACGAGCTGACCATGGTCCAGGCGGCGCTGCGGTCCGGGGCGGCGAGTCGTCGCTGCGTCTTCGAGACCTTCGCCCGCCGGCTGCCCCGGGGTCGCCGCTACGGGGTCCTCGCCGGGACCGGGCGGGTGCTCGACGCGATCGAGCACTTCCGGTTCGGTGACGCCGAGATCGCCCTGCTGCGCGACGGGAAGGTCGTCGACGACGAGACCCTGGACTTCCTCGCCGGCTACCGCTTCGACGGGGACATCCGCGGGTACGCCGAGGGGGAGGCGTGGTTCCCCGGCTCCCCCGTGCTCGTCGTCGAGTCCGACTTCGCCCACGGGGTGCTCCTCGAGACGGTGATCCTGTCGGTCCTCAACCACGACAGCGCGATCGCAAGCGCCGCCTCGCGGATGACCGGGGCTGCGGGGACGCGTCCCTGCATCGAGATGGGCTCGAGGCGCACGCACGAGGAGGCGGCCGTGGCGGCGGCTCGGGCGGCCTGGATCGCCGGCTTCGCGGCCACGTCGAACCTCGAGGCGGGACGGCGCTGGGGCGTGCCGACCGCGGGGACGGCGGCCCACTCGTTCACGCTGCTGCACGACGACGAGCGCGAGGCCTTCACCGCACAGGTGGAGGCGATGGGCGCGGGCACGACGCTGCTCGTCGACACCTACGACGTCGAGCGGGCGGTCGAGATCGCCGTCGAGGTCGCCGGGACCGGGCTCGGTGCGGTGCGGCTCGACAGCGGCGACCTGCTCGACCAGGCCCAGGAGGTGCGCGAGCAGCTCGACTCGCTCGGCGCCACGTCCACCCGGATCGTCGTGACCTCCGACCTCGACGAGTTCGCCATCGCCGGGCTCGCGGCCGGCCCGGTCGACGCGTACGGCGTCGGCACCCAGCTCGTCACCGGGTCCGGGGCCCCCACGGCGGGCATGGTCTACAAGCTCGTCGCCCGCTCGGACGACTCCGGCCGGATGGTCGACGTCGCCAAGGCGAGCAAGGACAAGGCCTCCGTGGGTGGCCGCAAGTTCGCGCTGCGCCGCCGGGACGCACGGGGCGTGGCCGAGGCGGAGGTCATCGGCGTCGGCGAGCCACCCCTCGACGACGGGGACGACCGCACCCTCCTCGTGGACTACGTCCGGGCGGGTGAGCTCGTCGGCGGTGAGCACGTCGCTCTGGCCGCCGCCCGCGAACGCCACGAGACCTCGCTCGCCGAGCTGCCCCGCTCGGCCCACCAGCTCAGCCAGGGCGACCCGGCCATCCCCACCCGCTACGTCTGACGCCCTCGGACGGGATGCCGGCGCTTCACCCTCGTCGGGGTGGAGGAGGGGGCTCGGCTGGGTCATGGCCTCCGGGACGTCCACCCCCTAGCCTGCCGAACACCCGCGCCAGAAAACGGCCCCCAGGAGGATGCGTCATGCGTACCAGGTCCCTCGCTCTGCTCGCCGTCGGATCGGCGCTCGTGCTGCCGGCCCTCACCCCCGGGGCATCGGCCGCCCCGCCCGGTGGCGGACCGGGTGAGGAGCACGCCCGGACCACCGAGGTCCAGGTGCTGGCCCTGAACGACTTCCACGGCCAGCTCCGGCCCCCGGACTCGACGAGCTCGGGCGGTCGCATCGGTGCCACGCCGGCCGGCGGCGCGGAGTACCTGGCGCAGTACGTCCGCAACCTCGAGGCCACGAACCCCCACACCCTCTTCGTGTCGGCCGGGGACCTCATCGGCGCCACACCCCTCGTGTCGGCGATCTTCCACGACGAGCCGTCCATCGAGGCCATGAACCTCATGGGCCTGGACTACAACGGCGTGGGCAACCACGAGTTCGACGAAGGGCCGGAGGAGCTCGTCCGGATGCAGGAGGGCGGCTGCCACCCCGTCGAGGGCTGCTTCGGTGGTGACGGCTTCGCGGGTGCGGACTTCGACTTCCTGGCCGCCAACGTGACCTACAAGGACACCGGCGAGACCATCTTCCCGCCGTATGCCATCCACCAGTTCCCGGGCGTCAAGGTCGCCGTCGTCGGGATGACGCTCGAGGGCACGCCCAACATCGTCACCGCCGCGGCCACCGAGAACCTCGACTTCCACGACGAGGCGGACTCGGTCAACGCCCTCGTCCCCGTCCTCAAGAAGGCGGGCGTCGAGACGATCGTCGTGCTGCTCCACGAGGGTGGCAGCGCAGGAGTGTCGCTCAACGAGACCACGGTCAACTCCTGCGCCAACCCCACGGGTGCGGGCGTGGAGGTCATCAAGCGGTTCAACCCCGAGATCGACCTCGTCGTCACGGGCCACACGAACTGGGCCCTCAACTGCCCGGACCTCGCCGGGACGGGGATCATGGTGACCGGCGCCGCGTCGGCGGGCCGCGTCGTCACCGACATCGACCTCTCGATCAGCCGGGCGACGAAGGAGGTCGTGTCGGCGAGCATCAACAACGTCATCGTGCGACGCGACGTCTTCACGCCGGCGGAGGACCTCACGGCCCTCATCGCCAAGTACGGCGAGATCGCCGCCCCGACCGAGAACAGGGAGATCGGCACGGCGTCGGCACCCCTCACCCGGGCGCAGAACAGCCTCGGTGAGTCGTCGCTCGGCGACATCATCGCCGACGCCCAGCTCTGGGCGACGTCCGGGACCGGGTGGCCGGCCGGGAACGGCGCACCCGCGGTCATCTCGTTCATGAACTCCGGCGGCATCAGGTCGGACATCAACGCCGGCCCGATCACCTACGGCGAGGCCTTCACGGTCCAGCCCTTCGCCAACGTCCTCGTGACCATGGACCTCACGGGCGCGGACATCGAGGCCGTGCTGGAGCAGCAGTTCACGGGCGGCAACGGGGTGCTCCAGATCCCGGCCTCGCTCACCTACGACCGCTCGCTGAGCGCAGCGCCGGGTGACCGCATCTCGAACGTCCGCATCAACGGCGTGGCGCTCGACCCCGCGGCGACCTACCGCGTCACGGTGAACAACTTCCTCGCCGACGGCGGTGACGGCTACAGCGTGTTCCGGGACGGCACCAACCGGTTCGTCGGCGAGATCGACCTCGACGCCTTCGCCCGGTACGTCGAGCACCTCGGGACGGTCAACCCGGGACCGCAGAACCGGATCACGGCCGTCCCCTGAGACGGTCCCTGACCACACCTCGACCCGCAGGGCGCACGTTGGCCCTGCGGGTCGAGTGTTCTCACAGATCGGGTCCTCGGTCTGTGCGCCGAGTGTTACGGACCATTCACACGCCCTGAGGTGCCCCGAAACACCGGGTCGGCAGGGTTCCGACCCATGGACACCACCACCGCCACCGCGGCCCCCGCCGGCCCCGCCCCGGAGGCCACGCTCGTCCCGGCACCTCCCACGACCCCCGAGGGCCGCTGGATCGAGCACTGGGACCCCGAGGACGCCACCTTCTGGCAGTCCACCGGCCGGCGCGTCGCGCGCCGCAACCTCGGCTTCTCCGTCCTCGCCGAGTTCCTCGGGTTCTGCGTCTGGGCCCTGTGGAGCGTCGTCGTGCCGCTCCTGCCCGCCGCCGGCTTCTCGCTGACCCTCAACCAGCAGTTCTGGCTCATCGCGGTGCCGAGCCTCGTCGGGGCAACGGTCCGCATCCCCTACACGTTCGCCGTCCCCATGTTCGGCGGGCGCAACTGGACCGTCATCTCGTCCCTGCTCCTCCTGCTCCCTGCGTCCGCCCTCGCCTGGGTCGTCACCCAGCCGGGCACGCCGTTCGGGGTGCTCCTCCTGTGCGCCGCGCTCGCCGGGTTCGGTGGCGGCAACTTCGCCTCGTCGATGACGAACATCTCGTTCTTCTTCCCCGAGGCCGAGAAGGGGAAGGCGCTGGGGCTCAACGCCGCCGGCGGCAACCTCGGCACCGGCATGGTCCAGATGGTCGTCCCCGCCGTCATCGCCGTCGGCGCCGGCGTGCACCTCGAGCGGGCCGGCCTGGTATTCATCCCCCTCGCGCTGCTGTCCGCCGCGGCCGCGTGGCGCTGGATGGACAACCTCTCCGGCATCCGCGCCGACTACCGGTCGTTCGCCCTCGCGACCCGCAACCCGCACACGTGGGTCATCTCGTTCCTCTACATCGGCACCTTCGGCTCCTTCATCGGGTATGCCGGTGCGTTCCCGACGCTGCTCAAGACCCAGTTCCCCACGGCCCCCCTCGGCCTCGCGTTCCTCGGTGCTCTCATCGGCGCCCTGACCCGCCCGCTCGGTGGGATGGTCGCGGACCGGCTCGGCGGCGCCCGCGTCACCCTCGCCTCGTTCGTCGTCCTCACCGGGGGCGCCCTCGCCGCGATCGAGGGGCTGCAGTCGCGCAGCTTCCCGCTCTTCTTCGGGGCGTTCATGGTGCTGTTCGTCGGCGCCGGCATGGGCAACGGCGCCACCTACCGGATGATCCCCGCGGTGTTCCGGGCCGGGGTGTCCGCGGAGGCCCTCCCCGCGGCCCGCAAGGCCGCCGCCGGGTGCATCGGCATCGCGGGGGCCGTCGGCGCCTACGGCGGCTTCTTCATCCCGCGTGGCTTCGCCATGGCGAAGGACACCTACGGCTCCCTCACCCCCGCCCTCCACGTCTTCGTCGGCGCCTACGTCCTCATGGTCCTCACGACGTATGCCGTGTACCAGCGTCGCGGTGCGGCGCTCGCCGCCGAGACGATCTGAACCCCATGGAGGCCGTTGCCACGCACTGCCCCTACTGCGCCCTGCAGTGCGCGCAGACGCTCACCCCGACTCCGGCCGGGGTGGGCGTCGCCGGCCGGGACTTCCCGACGAACCGGGGAGGCCTGTGCCAGAAGGGATGGACGAGCGCCTCGGTGCTGCGGGCGCCGGACCGGCTCGTCACCCCCCTCGTCCGCGGGGCCGACGGCGAGCTGGGGCCCGCGACCTGGGTGGAGGCCCTCGACCTCGTCGCCCGGCGCTTCTCCGAGATCCGGGCCCGGCACGGTGCCGACGCCGTCGCCGTCTTCGGCGGTGGCGGGCTGACCAACGAGAAGGCGTACCAGCTGGGGAAGTTCGCCCGCATCGCGCTCGGCACCGCGAACATCGACTACAACGGGCGCTTCTGCATGAGCAGCGCCGCTGCCGCGGCGAACCGCTCGCTCGGGGTCGACCGCGGGCTGCCCTTCCCCCTCGCCGACATCGGCGGTGCCGCAGCCGTCCTCCTCCTCGGCAGCAACCTCGCCGAGACGATGCCCCCGGCGGTCGCCCACCTGTCCGGGGCGCGGGCCGCCGGTGGGCTCGTCGTCGTCGACCCCCGGGTCAGCGCCACCGCCACCCTCACCGAGAACGGCCAGGGCCTGCACCTGCAGCCGGTCCCGGGGACCGACCTCGTCGTCCTCCTCGGCCTGCTCCACGTCGTCCTCGCCGAGGGGCTGGCGGACAGGGCCTACGTCGACGAGCGCACGTCCGGGGCCGACGACGCCCGGCGCCTCGCCGCCGCCTGGTGGCCGGAACGCGTCGAGCAGGTGGCCGGCGTCCCGGCCGCCCTGCTCCGCGAGACCGCACGGCTGCTCGCCGCCGCGAGCCCGTCCCGCGGCGGCGCCGGCGCCTACGTGCTCACCGGGCGCGGTGTCGAGCAGTCGGTCCAGGGCACCGCCACGGTGAACGCCGCGATCAACCTCGCCCTCGCCCTGGGCCTGCCGGGCCGGCTCGGCTCCGGCTACGGCGCCGTCACCGGCCAGGGCAACGGCCAGGGCGGCCGCGAGCACGGCCAGAAGTCCGACCAGCTCCCGGGCTACCGGATGATCGACGACCCCGCGGCTCGCGAGCACGTCGCAGCCGTCTGGGGCGTCGACCCCGCCACCATCCCGGGCAGGGGCAGGCCGGCCGTCGAGCTGCTCGACTCGCTGGGCCGCGCCGGAGGACCCCGGGCCCTCCTCGTGCACGGCGCCAACCTGCGCGTCTCGGCGCCCCACTCGACGCACGTCGCCGACCGGCTCGACGCCCTCGACCTGCTCGTCGTCTGCGACGTCGTCCCCTCCGAGACCGCGCAGCGAGCCGACGTCGTCCTGCCCGTGCTCCAGTGGGCGGAGGAGGAGGGCACGATGACCTCGCTCGAGGGCCGCGTCCTGCGCCGCCGAAAGGCGGTCGAGGCGCCGTCCGGGGCGCGCTCCGAGCTGTGGGTCTGGCGTGAGCTGGCCACGCGACTCGGCGCGCCGGGGACGTGGGACACCGACGCGGCGGCGGTCTTCGACGAGCTGGCCCGCGCCAGCGCCGGTGGCCGGGCCGACTACAGCGGCCTGAGCCACGCCCGGCTCGACGCCGAGCCCGACCTGCACTGGCCCTGCCCGGCGACGGAGGGCGAGCCGCACCCGGGCACCCCGCGACTGTTCCTCGACGGGTTCCACACCGCCGACGGGCGGGCCCGCTTCGTCGCGGTCGACGACCGCGGACCGGCCGACGACGTCCGGGCCGACGCGCCGATCCACCTCGTCACCGGGCGGGTGCTCCAGCACTACCAGTCGGGTGCCCAGACCCGACGCGTCGAGGACCTCGTGACGGCCTCGCCCGCCGCCTTCGTCGAGCTGCACCCGGTGCTCGCGGACCGGCACGGCGTCGAGCCCGGGGACCTCGTCACCCTGACGAACGCACGCGGGACGGTCACGGCGGTCGCCCGGATCACCGACGCGATCCGCCCCGACACCGTCTTCATGCCCTTCCACTGGCCGGGCGAGCAGAACGTCAACCGCGTCACCAACGACGCCACCGATCCCGTCTCCGGGATGCCGGAGTTCAAGGTCTGCGCGGTCACCGTGGCCCGCGCCGACCTGCCCGCACACCCGGAGGCGGCAGGGCCGCTCCTCATCACGGAGGTCCCGGCATGAGGCTCGTCGTCATCGGCAACGGCATGGTCGGCTCGCGGTTCGCCGAGGACGTCCTCGCCCGCGACGACGCGGGCAAGTACGACGTCACCGTCATCGGGGACGAGGCCTGCGAGACCTACAACCGCGTCCTGCTCAGCGAGGTCGTCGCGGGTCGGCAGGACCTCGCCGCGATCACCCTCCCGGTCCTGGCGCACCCCCGGCTGAGCGTCCTGCGCGGGGTGAGCGCCGCCGCCATCGACCGCGAGGACCGGGTCGTCGTCACGACGGAGGGCAACCGCCACCGCTACGACCAGCTCGTCCTCGCCACCGGCGCCTCGGCCCGCATCCCCCCACTGGAAGGCCTGGGTCTGGGCAGCGGGGCGCTCCCCCTCGGCGTGCACGCCCTGCGCAGCATCGACGACGCCCGCGAGATCGTCGCGGCCACCCTCAACTCCCGGCGCGCGGTCGTCCTCGGTGCCGGTGTCCTGGGCGTCGAGGCGGCGAGCGGGCTGGCCCAGCGGGGCTGCCCGGTGACGATCATCCACCCGGCGGACGCCCTCATGGAGCGCCAGCTCGACGTCTCGGCGAGCACCGTGCTCGTCGGCGCGATGCCCGGGTTCGGCATCCACCCGCGCGTCGGCGTGGGCGCCGAGGCGGCGATCGTCGCGAACGGCCGCCTCACCGGCATCCGGCTCACCGGCGGCGAGGTCGTCGAGTCCGACCTCCTCGTCGTCGCGACGGGGACGGTGGCCAACACCTCCCTCGCCGCCGCCGCAGGCCTGGCGTGCGAGCGCGGCATCGTCACCGACGCCGGCAGCGCCACCGCCGACGGCCGCATCTTCGCGATCGGGGACTGCGCCCAGCCACCGGGAGGCGGCACCGGGCTCGTCGCGCAGGGGTGGGACCAGGCCCGCGCCCTCGCCGAGCGACTCACCGGCACCGTGGCTCGCGGCCGCGCCGGCGGGGCCGGGGCGAGCGACGTCGTCCGGGTCAAGGCGCACGGTCTCGACGTCGTGACGATGGGCGTCTGCGGCGGCTCACGACCCACCGACCCCGAGCAGCGCACCCTCAGCCTGTCCGACCCCGCGGCCGGCCGCCACATCGAGGTGGTCGTCGAGGGCGACCGCCTCGTCGGCGCCACGTGCATCGGCGCGGGACAGGTGGCGGCCGACCTCGTCGCCGCCTACACCCGGCGCACCCCGGTGCCACGGGACCCGGCCCACCTGCTGCTCGCGACGCTCTCGAGCGCGCCTCCCGCCCCGTCGAGCCCGGGCGACCTGGCTGACGACGCCGCCGTCTGCCGCTGCAACAGCGTGACCAAGGCCGACGTCGCGCGGGCCCACTCGCGCGGCGCGCACTCCGTCGCCGAGGTCGCCCGCGAGACCCGCGCCACGACCGGGTGCGGCGGGTGCAAGGACGAGGTCTGCGGGCTGCTCGCCTGGCTGGGCTCGCGTGACGAGGCTCGCCTCACCGCGACCGCCGCACCGGTGTGAGAACCGTTTTACGCAGGGGAAACAGGGGGACGACCGTCCCGAAACCCCGCGTCCCTAGCGTTCCACCCATGCCCCAGGGATCCCCGACACAGCAGCTCGTCGTCATCGGCGGCGGCATGGTCGCGCGCCGCCTCATCGATGCGCTCCGCTCGCGCGACGAGGCGGGCACGTGGGAGGTCACCCTCCTCTGCGAGGAGCCGCGCGCGCCCTACGACCGCGTCGCCCTCACGTCGTACTTCACCGGCCGCCACCCCGAGGACCTCGCCCTCGGCGGCCAGGACCTGTGGGACGACCCCCTCGTCACGCTGCGTCGGGGGGTCAGGGCCGACCGGATCGACCGCGACGCACGGACGGTGACGACCAGCGGCGGCGCCGTCCTGCCCTACGACGCGCTCGTGCTGGCCACCGGCTCGTATGCCGCCGTGCCCCCCGTCCCCGGGAAGGACCTGCGTGGGGCGTTCGTCTACCGCACCATCGACGACGTCGCCGACCTGCGCGCCTTCGTCGAGAAACGGCGTGGTGAGCTCGACCGTCCCGTCCGCGGCGCGGTCGTCGGCGGGGGCCTGCTCGGCCTCGAGGCGGCCGGCGCGCTCACGGCGCTGGACATGGAGTCCACCGTCGTCGAGTTCGCCCCGCGGCTCATGCCGCTCCAGGTCGACGACGGCGGCGGCGCGGCGCTCAAGCGGCTCATCGAGGCCCTCGGCGTCCGCGTCCGGACGTCGACCGCCACGTCGAAGATCGTCGGTGACCGCGGTGCGGTCTCGCGGATGGAGTTCGGCGAGGGTCCCGCCCTCGACGTCGACGTCGTCATCTTCGCGGTGGGCGTCCGGCCCCGCGACGAGCTGGCCCGTGACTGTGGGCTGGAGGTGGGCGAGCGCGGAGGGGTGCTCGTCGACGACGCCTGTGCCACGGCCGACCCGGCGGTCTGGGCGATCGGTGAGGTCGCCAACATCGGTGGTCGCTGCCTCGGGCTCGTCGCCCCCGGCTACACGATGGCCGAGATCGTCGCCGACCGGCTCCTGGGCGGCGCCGGCACCTTCCCCGGTGCGGACCTGTCGACCAAGCTCAAGCTCCTCGGGGTCGACGTCGCGAGCTTCGGCGACGCGTTCGCCCAGGAGCCCGGCGGGCTCGAGGTCGTCATCTCCGACCCGGTCGCCGGCGTCTACAAGAAGCTCGTCATGAGCGACGACGCCCGGACCCTGCGCGGCGGCATCCTCGTCGGTGACGCGAGCGCCTACGCCGCGCTGCGCCCGATGGTGGGCCGGGAGCTGGGAGGTGACCCGGCGGCATACCTGCTTCCCGAGGGCTCCGGTCCGGCCCCGGTGGGCGACCTGCCCGACGACGCGACCGTGTGCTCCTGCAACAACGTCTCGGCGGGTGCGGTGCGCTGCGCGGTGACCGAGGGCGGGTGCACCGACCTCGGGGGCGTCAAGGCCTGCACCCGCGCCGGGACGAGCTGTGGCTCCTGCCTGCCGCTCGTCAAGCGGCTCGTCACGACCGAGCTGGAGCGGTCGGGCATCGAGGTGAGCAACGCGCTCTGCGAGCACTTCGAGCTGTCACGCGCGCAGCTGTTCGACGTCGTCCGGGTCCAGGGCCTCACGACGTTCAGCGAGATCATCGCGGCCCACGGCCGGGGACGCGGGTGCGACATCTGCAAGCCGGTCATCGGCTCGATCCTCGCCTCGCTCGGCACCGGTCACATCCTCGAGGGCGAGCGCGCGACGCTGCAGGACACCAACGACCACGTCATGGCCAACCTCCAGAAGGACGGGTCCTACTCCGTCGTCCCGCGCATCCCCGGTGGCGAGATCACGCCCGAGGGCCTCATCGTCATCGGCGAGGTCGCGAAGGACTTCGGCCTCTACACCAAGATCACCGGCGGCCAGCGGATCGACCTCTTCGGCGCCCGGATCGAGCAGCTGCCACAGATCTGGAAACGACTGGTGGACAACGGTTTCGAGTCCGGGCACGCCTACGGGAAGTCGCTGCGCACGGTCAAGTCGTGCGTCGGGTCGACGTGGTGCCGCTACGGGGTGCAGGACTCGGTCGGCCTCGCCATCGCCCTCGAGCTCCGCTACCGCGGCCTCCGCTCGCCGCACAAGATCAAGCTCGGCGTCTCGGGGTGTGCGCGCGAGTGCGCCGAGGCGCGCGGCAAGGACGTCGGCGTCATCGCCACCGACAACGGCTGGAACCTCTACGTCGGCGGCAACGGCGGCTTCACCCCGAGGCACGCGCAGCTCCTCGCCGAGGACCTCGACACCGAGACGCTCGTCCGGGCCATCGACCGGTTCCTCATGTTCTACGTCCGGACCGCCGACCGACTGCAGCGCACGGCGGCGTGGGTCGAGGACCACGAGGGCGGCCTGGAGTCCATCCGCTCCGTCGTCATCGACGACAGCCTCGGGATCGGCGCCGACCTCGACGCCGCGATGGCGGGCCACGTCGACGGCTACGAGGACGAGTGGGCGGCGGCCCTCGCCGACCCCGAGAAACTGCGCCGCTTCGGGTCGTTCGTCAACGCGCCCGACCGGGCCGACGACTCGTTCGCCTACGTCGCCGAGCGCGGCCAGCCCCGCCCCGCCACCCCGGAGGAGCGCACGAGCGGTGTGCTCATCGCCGGCACTACCCTGGAGGTTCGCCGATGACCGTCGACGTCGTGACGGAGGAGCCCGGGCTCGCCCTGCCCGGGTGGGTCGCCGTCTGCCGGGTGGGGGACCTCTCCCCCGAGCGCGGTGCCGCGGCCCTCGTGGGCGGCGAACAGCTCGCCCTCTTCCGCACCCACACCGACGACGTGTATGCCGTCCAGCAGCTCGACCCGTTCTCCGGCGCCCACGTGATGTCGCGCGGGATCGTCGGCTCGCGCGGTGACGCCCCGACCGTCGCCTCACCGATGTACAAGCAGGTGTTCGACCTGCGCACCGGCGAGTGCCTCGACCCCGCGGGGCGCGAGCCGCAGCCACTGCGCACCTGGGCCACGGACGTCCGCGACGGCGTCGTCCACGTCTCGCGGCACGAGGTCGCGGCATGAGCACCCTGCTCGGCGTCGACCTCGTCGGCCGGGTCGTGCTCGTGGCCGGAGGAGGACCCGTCGCCGCCACCAAGGCGGCCGCCCTCGTCGCCGACGGCGCACTGGTGCACGTCGTGTCCCCGATCGCCTGCGAGGCCCTGCTCGACCTCGTCGAGGAGCCGACCGTGACCTGGAGCCGGCGCGAGGTCCGGCTCGACGACGTGGCCGGCACGTGGTTCGTCGTGGCGGCCACCGGTGACTCCCGCACCGACCGCGAGCTCTGTGCCAGAGCCACCGACGAGCGCGTCTTCAGCGTGTGCGCCGGCGCCGCCGCCGACGGGACGGCCCGCAACCCGGCCGTCGCCGACCACGCCGGCGTGCGGGTGGGTGTGGTGTCGCTCGGGCGTCCCGACCCCGCCCGGGTCGTGTCCGTCCGCGACGCGCTGGCCCTGCACCTGGCGACGGGCGACCTCGACCTGCGCCAGCGCCGCCGCCGCCCGGGTGCTCCCGGACGGGTCGTCCTCGTCGGCGGCGGACCGGGGGCCACCGACCTGCTCACCGTGCGCGGCCGACGGGCCCTGGCCGAGGCGGACGTCGTCGTCACCGACCGGCTGGGCCCCACCGGGGTGCTGCGCACGCTGCCCACGAGCGTCGAGGTCATCGACGTCGGCAAGACCCCCGGCCACCACCCCGTCCCGCAGCACGAGATCAACCGGATCCTCGTCGAGCAGGCCCAGCGCGGCCGGACCGTGGTCCGGCTCAAGGGCGGTGACCCGTTCGTCTACGGTCGTGGCGGCGAGGAGGTGCTCGCCTGCCGCGCGGCCGGGATCGCGGTCGAGGTCGTGCCCGGCGTGAGCTCGGCGCTGAGCGCGCCGGCCGCGGCCGGCATACCCCTGACGCACCGCGGCACCGTCGCCGCGATCCACGTGGTGAGCGGGCACGAGCCCGTCGACCCCTCGGCCCTGGCCGTCGTCGCGGCGGAGCGGGCGACCCTCGTCGTCCTCATGGGCGTCTCGGCCCTCGCGGACCACGTGCGCGACCTGCGCGCGGCCGGCGCGGCGGACGACCTGCCGGTCGCGATCGTCGAGGACGCGACCACCGCGACTCAGCGCGTCACCACGGCCACCCTCAGGGACGTGTCCGCGGTGGCCGACACGGCCGGGGTGCGCTCCCCCGCCGTCATCGTGGTGGGACGGGTCGCCGACCCCTCGCTGCTCCTCCCCACCGGCGTCGCGGCCGGGGACACCCGGTGACCGGCCGGACTCCCCCGGCGCTGGGCCAGGTCATGGCGGGGTGCGTCGTCCTCGTCACGGCCGACCGCCGCTCCGGCGAGCTCGCCTCCGCCCTGACCCGTCGCGGCGCCAGCGTCCGCCACGCCCCGGCCCTGACGATCGTGCCCCACGAGCACGACGAGGAGCTCGTCCTGGCGACGACGCAGCTCATCACGAGACCACCGGACGTCGTCGTGGTGACGACCGGGATCGGGCTGCGCGGCTGGATCGAGGCCGCCGACGCCGCCGGACACGCGGACGAGCTGCTCGGCGTCCTCGGCCGGGCGCGGATCGTCGCGCGCGGCCCGAAGGCACGTGGGGCGATCCAGGCCGCGGGGCTCACCGCCGACTGGGTCGCAGAGTCGGAGACGTCCGCCGAGATCCTCGAGCTGCTCCTCGACGAGGGGGTGTCCGGGCTGCGGGTCGCGGTCCAGCACCACGGGGCCGGCGCCGACGGGCTCGACACCGAGCTCGCGGCCGCGGGAGCCGACGTCGCGAGCCTCGTCGTGTACCGCTGGGGCCCGACGCCGGACCCGGTGGCCCTGGCCGCCTCGGTGCGCGACGCCGCGGCCGGCGAGATCGACGCCGTCGTCTTCACGTCGGCCCCCGGCGCGCACGCCTGGCTCGCCGCCGCCGACGCCGAGGGGGCGCTCGACGGGATCGTCGCCCGGCACCGGTCGGGGTGCCTTGTGGCTGCCGCCGTGGGACCGATCACGGCCCTTCCGCTGCAGGAGAGGGGCATCGAGCCGATCGTCCCCGACCGCGGCCGGCTCGGCGCCCTCGTGCGCCGGCTCGTGCACCACTACGAGGCCGCCCAGTCCACGGCGGTCGCCACGGCGACCGGTCACCTCCAGGTCCGCCGCACCGTCGCGCTGCTCGACGGCCACGTCCTCCCGTTGTCACCGAGCGGGCTCGAGGTGCTGCGCCTCCTCGTCGACGCCGGTGGCGACGTCGTGTCACGCGGCGAGGTCCTGCGCGTCCTGCCCGGCGACTCCACCGACCCGCACGCCGCCGAGGTGGCCGTCGGCCGTCTGCGCGACGCCGGAGGACGCGCGCTGGTCCAGACCGTCGTCAAGCGCGGCTACCGGCTCGCCCGTGCCTGACCCGTGCCTGACCCGTGCCGTGCCCTGCCGACCCGCCCCGGCGGGCCGGCACGGGTTCGCCCGACCCCGCTACCCGGCCGCGCCACGGTCCTACGCTGGACGTGAGCGACGCCGTCGGCGTGCGACGTGCGCGCCCGCAGGAGGAACCACATGCCCGCATCCGCACCCGCCAAGCCCTCCAAGCCACCGCCGTGGTTCGTCCACCTGGCCTGGCGGGTGCACCGAGGCCTCCACCGACTGAGCGGCGGGCGCTTCCTCTGGACTCCCTCCAACAAGCGCGGCTGGGGCGCCCTCCGCCTCACCGCCACCGGCCGGCGCTCGGGCCGGGAACGCGAGGTCATCCTCGGCTACATCGAGGACGGTGACGACCTCGTCACGCTGGCGATGAACGGCTGGGACGAGGGCCACCCGGCGTGGTGGCTCAACCTGCTGGCCCACCCGGAGGCCACCGTGCGCCTCACCGGCGTCGAGGAGCCGGTCACCGTTCGCGCACACGCGGCGCAGGGCGCCGACCACGAGCGCCTGTGGGCGCGCTGGCGCGCGGTGGACCCGGAGCTGGACGCCCGCGTCGCGCACCGCACGACCCCGACCCCGGTGGTCGTGCTCACGCCCGTGCGCTGACGTGGTGCCGTGGTCGTGAGCGCTCGGCTCAGCAGACCTCCTGCGGTTCACGGTCCGGGAGGTAGGTGCGCCACTCGCCCGCGGTGAGCGAACGGCCGGCCATCCGGCACGCGGCCGCGACCCACCCCTGCTCGTCGAGGGCCCACGTGGACGTCCTGCCGGACCCGCCGGCCAGCAGCAGTGACGAGGCGCCGGGTCCGTAGCCCGCCACCCCGTCGTCCCCGACCGTCACCGCCCCGAGGAAGGCGCCGGTCCGGCCGTCCCAGCGACCGAGCCGACCCGACGCGGCGACCGCCACCTCGGTCCCGTCCCCGTTGAACGACGCGCTCCAGCCGGCGAAGGGGTGCCGTGCGGTCGGTGCGGCGATCCACCGACCCGTGTCGACGGCATACAGGCCGACCTCGCCCTCCCGGGTGGTGACCGCGAGGCGGGAGCCGTCCGGTGAGTAGGCCGCCCCGAACACCTCGTGGCCGATGTCGAGGCGGTCGGCCGTCCCGCGGTCCACGTCGACGAGCCAGGTGCCCCGGCCGTCGACCGCCGTGAGGACCTGGTCGGACCGGGGCCGCGGGATGAGCGAGGACAGTGCCCCCTCCCCGCCGACGAGCGCCGCGACGTCCAGGGCCTCCCGTTCCGGCTCCAGCGTCCGTGCGTCGAGCACGTGCATCCGTCCGGTCGTCGTCCCGACGAGCAGCCGGCCGTCCGCGGTGAAGGCGCCGTACGACGCGATCTCGTCGACGGGCAGGTCGCGGGTCGCGAGCCGGTCCCCCGTCGCGGAGTCCCAGACACCGACGGCGTCGTCGCCCGTCGTCACGCTGACGAGGCGTCCGTCCGGACTCCAGGCACCGTCGACGTAGTTCGTCGCGTCCTGGCCGACGGCGACCTCGTGCTGCACCGCTCCCGATGCCGAGTCCACGATCGTGAGGACCGGATCCGGCGCCGTCGAGACGTGCAGGACGCGCCGCCCGTCGGGCGAGACCCTGGCCAAGCCGGGGTCGTCGGAGCCCCCGACGGAGCGCCGGAGGATCCCCTGGGTGCCGGTGAGGTCCCACGCGTGGAGGAGCCCGTCGAACTGGGCGGTGTATGCCGTCCGCCCACCCTCGCCGAAGACCACCCAGCTCCCGGCGTCCGGCTGGTCGAGCAGCTCCGTGGGTGGCGCGTCCGAGGGGACGTCCCAGACGAGGAGTGCCTCGCCCGCCGATGCGAGGCGCGAGCCCGAGCCGGAGAAGGACACGCCGCCGGGGTCCCCGGGGGTGGGAAGGACGGCGAGGCGCGCGTTCGTGGCGGTGGCGACGAGGACGACCTGCCGGTCGGCCGCGACCGCGATCTGTGCCCCGTCGGCGGAGAGGGCGACCGAGCCGCCGAGCTCGCCGGCGCCGAGGTCCGCACCGGTGAGCACCCGCCGCGCGCGCCCGGTCCCGACGTCGGTGACGCGCAGCCGCCCCTCCCCGACCGAGTAGAGCGTCGTCCCGTCGGCCGAGGGGGTCGGGTCGCCGGACTGCGGCCCGAGGTCGAGCAGCGCGACGGGGGTCGCGGGTCGGTCCAGGTCCCACAGTCCGACGAGCGGCGCTCCTCCCGCCCGGTCGAGGAAGGTCGCCGCCAGCCACCGCCCGTCGGGGGTGAGGGTGAGGTCCTGCTGGACGTAGCGACGTTCCGGCATCCCGCCGGGCTGCGCGGCGGCGACGGATCCGTCGGCGTCGAGGAGGACGACGGCGCCGTGTGGTCGGCCGGGCCCGAGCAGCTCGCTCATGACGGACACGGCGACGACCACCCCGTCGGCGCTGGCCACGACCGCGGGGCCCCTCAGCTCGGGTCGCTCGGAGACGAGCGCGAGCGTGTCGAGCGACCGCAGCTCGAGGGCGCGCTCCGGCGCCTGGGTGACCAGCCTCCCGCCGGCCTCGCTCACGGCGAGGCTCGTCGTCCGCGCCACCCGCTCCGTCCGGAGCAGCGCCGGCGCCCGGTCGAGAGCGGCGAGGAGGTTCGCCCGGGTGTCGCTCGACGCCTCGAGCTGCCACCCCGCCACCCCGAGGAGGAGGGCGGTGTCGACGTCGCCGGCCCGCAGCGCCTCGGCCCCGAGCAGCCGCGCGTCCGCCGAGGTGGCGCTGGCCTCGGCCCGTCGGGACGCGGACGTCGCC
>NZ_AVPL01000145.1 GCF_000768695.1 Knoellia aerolata DSM 18566 | reverse complement strand
CAGTACCGTCAGCGATGTCCTGACACTTGAACCGCCCCGGGGTTGATGGAGGGTCTGAATCCGCGAAGGATGATGACCATGCCAGCACCGAGGAAGTACCCGCAGGAGCTGCGGGAGCGAGCGATCAGGCTCGTGGTGGAGGCGCGTGAGCAAGACCCTGGTCTGTCGGTGAACGCGGCCGTGGTGCGCATCGGGTCGCGTACCGGGGTCAACGCGGACACGCTGCGCGGGTGGGTCAAGCAGGCCGACGTCGACGCCGGCCGCCGCGCGGGCACCACCACCGATGACGCCAGGAAGATCAAGGACCTCGAGGCCGAGGTCAAGGAGCTCAAGCGGGCCAACGAGATCCTGCTGGCGGCCTCCTCGTTCTTCGCGCGGGAGCTCGACCCGCGACTGCCGTGGTGATCGCGTTCATCACCGATCACCGGGACCGGTTCGGGGTCGAGCCGATCTGCTCCGTGCTCACCGAGCACGGCGTGAAGATCGCCCCGTCCACCTACTACGCCGCCCGGTCGCGCACGCCGTCCGCGCGGGCGGTGCGCGACGCGCAGCTGCTCGAGGTCATCAAGGTCGTGCACGCCGACCGCGCCAAGGGTCGCAGTGTGGCTGGGTACCGCAAGATGTGGCACCTGCTGCGGCGCGACGGCCACACCGTCGCCCGGTGCACCGTGGCACGGTTGATGCGCCAGGCCGGGCTGCGCGGGGCGACCCGCGGTCGCACCTGGAAGACGACAGTGCCCGACCCCGCAGCTGTCAGGCCGGGCGACCTGGTCAAGCGG
Organism: Knoellia aerolata DSM 18566; assembly: GCF_000768695.1. Lineage (GTDB taxonomy): Bacteria > Actinomycetota > Actinomycetes > Actinomycetales > Dermatophilaceae > Knoellia > Knoellia aerolata. The sequence goes on along the minus strand of NZ_AVPL01000145.1, from coordinate 355 downwards.
GACTTCACCGCCCCGGCACCCAACCGGCTGTGGGTGGTCGACTTCACCTACGTGCCGACCTGGACCGGGGTGTGCTTCACCGCGTTCGTCACCGACGTGTACTCCCGCCGCATCGTCGGGTGGCGCACCGCGAACCGGATGCCGACCGAGCTGCCCCTGGACGCCCTGGAGATGGCGTTGTGGGTCCGCTCCCGCGCCGGACACGACGTCACCGGGATGGTGCACCACTCCGACGCCGGGTCGCAGTACACGGCCATCCGCTACGCCGACCGCCTCGCCGACGCCGGCGCCCTGGCCTCGATCGGCACCGTCGGCGACTCCAACGACAACGCCATGGCCGAATCGATCATCGGCC
>NZ_AVPL01000144.1 GCF_000768695.1 Knoellia aerolata DSM 18566 | reverse complement strand
GGTGCCGCATGATCACCGTCGACCAGCTGGTCGAACGAGTCGCCTTCCTCACCCGAGAGGTGCGATCGAGCGACGAACCGGTCACGCAGATGCAGTGGGAGGCATTCGACGCCAATCTGCACCGCTTCCTCGTCGGCAGCATTGGGTACCAGGGCAGGCGAGTGGGAAGCGGCGATCCCTGCGCGGACATCCTCAGGGAGCTCGTCGACCGCTATCCGCCCCTTCTGCGCTCATCTAAGGCTGACGTGGCCGTGAGACCGGAGGATGCGATCCGAATGGGTGAGCATCTTTCGGCCCGCGGATTGGGGCTCCCTCGGCGCGGCGGACTGCGGCTCTTGCCTACATCGGACGCGACGAGCGTCACCCTGCCCGATGGCACCGACCGGAACCCGGTCGCACGCATCACCTGCGCTCTCGGCGCCCTGGCTGACCTGGTCGATGTCCTTGAGTATCAGCAGGTTCCGGACACAAGCGAGATTGCCACCAACGCGGCCCACGTGCTCGCGGCCGCGGCCGTCGTTGCCCGTCAAACGCTCGCCCGGGGTCCTCTCGTCGCCGCCGATCGACCCTTGGCCATTGGGAAGCATGTCGAGGCTGCCCTGGCAGCAATGCAGCCGGTGCTGGAGGCCGCCCCTCCCCTGTCGTTTCGAGGCCTGCCGGCCCTGGCCGACGTCGACGTCGGCGACACGGCTCTCGATCGATCGGTGAACGTCTGGGCCTTCGCCAGTGAGGTCGAGCTGCGGGCACGCATCCCCAGCGCCCATTCACTTCATATGGTGGTCAACCAAGGTGCCCACATCGCCGTCACCCTCGCCGAAGTCGCCAACCAGCCCGACGTTGCTCGGAGGCGGGACTGTGCGACGCCGCCCCTCGCCGCAGCCAGGCACGCCCTCACGGCCGCGGACAAGGCGTGGGTTCCCGGGCTGACAACGCTCGTCAAGCCCAGCACCGACTTCACCACGGCCAGCCGCGAGCTCTTCCTCGCCCTCGAAGAAGCGCGTGCACGTTCGTCTCGGTTCACGGAGCAGGAGCGGGATCACAACACGGACAGCCTTGCGCATGCCATGACCACTTTGGGGCACCGGCTGACAGCCGCCCGCTCCTTCCTTCGGCCACTGGCCGACGGGAAGGTCCTGTACGCACCGGC
>NZ_AVPL01000141.1 GCF_000768695.1 Knoellia aerolata DSM 18566 | reverse complement strand
CGCCGCGACCGCGCCCGCCCTCGGACTCGCCGCCGGGCTGACCCTGCCCTGGCCGGCCACGCCGGGGCGAGAGTCCGTCGCCGTCGTCGCGGGCTGCGCGGTGGCCGTGCTCGCCCTCGCGATCACGCGGACCCGGGTGGACGCCGACTCCCCCGGCGACCGGACCGTCCTCGCCACCATCGGTGGGCTCGGGCTGCTCGTCGGGACGGGCACCGTCCTCGACTGGCCGGGTCACTCCATCGCCGCCGTCGTCACCGGGCTGTGCCCGCTGCTCGTGCGGCTCCTGCCCACCACCAGCCTCGTCGTCGACGCCAACCAGCTCGTCGACACCGACCGCCTCTCGACGACGATCTGGTCGGTCCGCGAGCGCAGCGCGGGAAGGCGCAGGCGGATCACGCCCGGTGACGTGCGTGCCCGCTTCGACGCCGCGCGCGAGATCGTCGCGATCGGGACGGCATACCTCTCCCTCACCGCCGCGGTGTGCGGGTGGCTCACCGTGACGACCCCGGCGCCCGACGCCGCCTCGCGGTGGGGCACCCTCGCGGTCGTCGTCGTCGCCGCGCTGGCCTGCGGCTACCAGTCACGCACCGTCCGGGACCGGCTGCCGCGCTACAGCATGCTCGGCGCCTGCGCGGCCCTCCTGCTGGCCGGCGCGTACGCGCTGCTCACGAGCGGCTGGGGCGGGGCGACGGTCGTCGTCTTCCTCGTCGCGACCGGCATCGGCTGGGTCAGCGTGGTGAGCGCCACCGCCCTCGTGCAGGGGTACCGCTCGACCCGCATGTCCCGCTTCGCCGACTCCCTCGAGGGCCTCACGGTCGCGCTGTCGGTGCCGCTCGGCGTCGTCGCGGCGGGCGGCGTGGAGGCCATCCGGCGGATGACCTCGGGCTGAGCGACCCCACGCGGTCGGCCGGGTGTCGGGGATCCGGGTGCACTCCGGTGGCCAGAACCCCGGGAACCCGACACCGGGCTGAAGGTGACGCCTCAGTCCCAGACCTGGGGGCTGGACTCGTCGGTCCCGTCGTACCAGGTGTCCTCGTCCTCGTGGGTGAGCTTGTCCACGTCCGTGGCCGTGCCCTTCTCACCCCGGCGAGCGCCACCGGCACCGGCCGCACCGACGGGGCCACCTCGTCCCGCGGCTCCTGCGCCTCCGCGGGCGGACGCGCCGCGTCCGCCGGCCTTGCCGCGACCG
>NZ_AVPL01000140.1 GCF_000768695.1 Knoellia aerolata DSM 18566 | reverse complement strand
CAAGGCGCCAGCCGATGGCTACACCTTCCTGGTGGCCGGCAATGGCGCCATCACCAACAAGCTGCTGCGCAGCAAGATGCCCTATGAGGACAGCGACCTGGTGCCGGTCGGGCTGCTGTTCGAATCGTCCTCGGTCATCGTCGTCAGCGCCAACAGCAAGATCCATTCGCTCAAGGACTGGCAGCAGCAGGCCGGCAAGGAGAAGCGTCCGATCCTGTTCGCCACCGCCGGCACCGGCAGCACCGGCCATTTCGTCGCGGAAATGCTGGGCCAGGCGCTCAAGGTGCCGGTCACGGTTGTGCCCTACAAGAGCGGTTCCGAGAGTTCCACCGCGCTGATGGGCGGCCAGGTCGACGCGGCCTCGGAGGCGGCGGTGTCGGTGCGCAGCTACATCGCGTCCGGCCGGGTGCGCGCGCTGGCGGCCACGGCGGACCACCGCTCGCCGCTGCTGCCCGACACGCCCACCACGGCGGAACAGGGCTTTGCCCAGATCAACATCACCCACTGGGGCGGCATGTATGCGCCCAAGGGCACGCCGCAGGACGTCATCAAGGCGATGAACCAGGCCATCGCCGACGTCATGGCCACGCCCAAGGTCAGGCAGCAGCTGGTCGACGCGGGCTACGAGGCGATTCCCGGCTCGGTGGAGAAGTTCGGCAGCTTCATCGCCGCCGAGGACAAGCGGCTGGGCGGGATCGTCAAGAGCGCGGACATGAAGGCGGAATGAGCCGCGGCGCGGGATGGCGCCGGGGCCGCCTTCCCGCGCGCGATGCCCGCTAGGCGGACGGGCCCGCCGGATCGAGCGTGATCTCGATGCGCTCGACGCCCTTGCCCTGGTTCCTGCGCTTCAGGTGCAGCGGCCCGATCTCGCGCGTGGTGCGCGGATGGGTGCCGCCACAGCCCATCCGCGAGAAGCCTTCGACCTCCCAGTAGCGGCGCTGGGTGGCCTCGTCGGAGAACGCGGTGACGATGGGCTTGGCGGCGGCGACGAGCGCATCCGTCTCGGCGCTCAGGCGCTCGAACAGGTCGGCGATGTTGCCGGCGCGGGCGAAATCGATGCGCGCCTTGGCCGGCGCGATGTGCGCGCCGACCTTTTCGATGCCCGGTTCGAGCCGGTAGACCAATTGCAGGACCATCTCGGCCGCGAAATGATGGCGCATCAGGCCGTAGCGGCGGTCCCAGTCGATCTGCACGGCGACG
>NZ_AVPL01000164.1 GCF_000768695.1 Knoellia aerolata DSM 18566 | reverse complement strand
CGCATCGCCCGCACCTTCGCCCAGATCCTGCCCAGTTACGCCCAGCGCGGCGAATTCAAGCTGATCGAAGCCGGTTTCGACGCCGCCGCCAGCGTCATCAACGAGGCCGCGCGCCAGGGCCGCGTCGACGTGGTGGTGGCGGCCGGCCTGAACGGCAGCTATCTGCGCCGCCACGTCACGGTGCCGGTGGTGCAGGTCAAGATCAGCGGTTTCGAGGTCATGAACGCGCTGGCCACGGCGCGCCGGATCTCGCCGCGCGTGGCCTTGCTGGGCCAGCACGCGCAGTACCCGGAACTGCAGACCTTCATGCAGACCTTCGCCGTCGACATCCTGGTGCGCACCTACCGCGATCAGGACGACGCACTGGCCCAGGCCAAGCAGCTCAAGGACGAAGGCATCGAGGTCCTGGTCGGTTCGGGCCTGATCGTCGACTATGCCGAGCGCATGGGAATGGCCGGCGTGCTGGTGTATTCGCTGGCCACGGTGGCCGCGTGCATCGAGGACGCCATCGAGATCACCCGCCTGCAGCGCGTCGAGTCGGGCCGGCGCGAGTACCTCAACGCGGTGCTGGCCAACCTGGACGAAGGCGT
>NZ_AVPL01000220.1 GCF_000768695.1 Knoellia aerolata DSM 18566 | reverse complement strand
CCGCCGCCGGCCTGGCCGGACGAAGGCTGGAGGAAATATCGCCGGCGCTGTCGCTGGACGAGGTGCTGCGCAGCGGCAAGCGCGAAGCCGAATCGGTGCATCGGCTCGGCGGCAAGATGGTGGTGGTGAACCGGATTCCGCTGGCAACCGGGGCCGGCCTGTCGGGCGCGGTGCTGACCCTGCAGGAAGCCGGCGCCATCCACCGCGCCGACCGCAGCCTGCGCACGCGGG
>NZ_AVPL01000215.1 GCF_000768695.1 Knoellia aerolata DSM 18566 | reverse complement strand
GTCCGAGCCGCTGGCGAAGGCCCGCATGCTCGGCCTGCGCTACGCCCGCGTCGATTCGACGGTGCTGATCGGCGGCGAGAGCGGCACCGGCAAGGAAGTCATGGCCCAGGGCATCCACCAGGCCAGCGCGCGCCATCATTTCCCCTTCATCGCGGTCAACTGCGCTTCGCTGCCCGAAACCCTGCTGGAAAGCGAGCTGTTCGGCTACGAAGACGGCGCCTTCAGCGGCGCGCGCCGCGGCGGCAAGCCCGGGCTGTTCGAGGCGGCCC
>NZ_AVPL01000139.1 GCF_000768695.1 Knoellia aerolata DSM 18566 | reverse complement strand
GTAGGAGTTGGGGTCTGAAGCCGCCGGTCTCGAGCAGGCTTCGGGCGATGTAGTTGGTCAGGTTGCGGAACCCGAGTGCGGAGCCGCGCAGGTGTTCGAGCCGTCCGTTGAGCGCCTCGGTCGGCCCGTTGCTGGTGCCGGGTCGTTCGAAGTAGGCGAGCACGTCAGCGGCTCGCTTCTTCAGGGTCCGGCCCAGGGTGGTGAGCTCGGTGAGCACCTTGGGGACGCCGGCGCTGAGGTCGGTGATCAGCTTCTCCATGAGCTCGCGGCCACGTTGCCGGTCCTCGTGGCGATAGGCGGCGATCATGCGCTGGTAGACACCCCAGGTCGCCTCGACCTCGACGTGAGCGTCATCAACGAACAGCGCGCGTAGCCTGTCGCTCTGCTTGTCGGTGAGCAGGTCCGCGCCGGTGTGCAGCGTGCGCCGCGACTTGTAGAGCGGGTCGTCCCTGAACCCACGGTGCCCGTGGATCGCGAGTTGGACCCGGCGCCGGCACCTGTCGAGGGCGTCACCGGCCAGGCGCACGACGTGGAAGGGATCCATCACCGTGACCGCGTCCGGGATCTCCTCTGCAGCGGCGGTCTTGAACCCGGTGAAGCCGTCCATCGCGACCACCTCGACCGCGTCACGGAAGGCGTCGTCGCGGTCGGCGAGCCAGGTCTTGAACGCCGCCTTCGACCGGCCCTCGACCATGTCCAGCAGCCTTGCTGGGCCGGCGCCATCGCGGACCGGGGTGAGGTCGATGATCACGGTGACGTACTTGTCGCCACGCCTGGTGTGGCGCCAGACGTGCTCATCGACGCCAATGACCTTCACGCCCTCAAACCGCGTGGGGTCGTTGATCAGCAGCCGCTTGCCTTCAGCCAGGACCGCGTTGTTGGCGGTGTCCCACGCGACCCCGAGTCCCTCGGCGACACGGGCGACGGTGAGGTGTGCGACCACGATCCCTTCCAGCGCCCACCGCAGCCCGGTGCGCGAGAGCTTCGCGCGTGGCTCCGCCGCGGCGCTGGTGTCTTGGCGCCACACGTGTCCGCAGTCGGCACAGCGGTAGCGGCGCACTACAACTTCCAGCACGGTCGGTCGCCAGCCCAGCGGCTCGTGGGCCAACCGCCGGATCACGGTGTCACGAGCAGCGCCTTCGCTGCCGCACCGTCGGCACCACTGATCTGGTTCCACCACGCGGCACGCGAGGACCGCACGATCCGGTTCAAGTCGTTGTCCGGTCACGCTCAGACCGAGGCCGTCGAGTCGAGCGAAGGCGGTCAGGTCAGGGCGGCCGAA
>NZ_AVPL01000138.1 GCF_000768695.1 Knoellia aerolata DSM 18566 | reverse complement strand
GACCTTGGTGCCTACTTGCCGCTGGTGATTGCGGTGGTGTCAGTATCGCGCGGGGTGTTCAGCAGCGCCATCGAGGCTTCGGACAGGTAGCGCCGGTCGCTGACTTGCCATTCGTCGTGGGCGTCGGCCAGGACGGCACCGACGAGGCGGATGACGGCGCCCTCGTTGGGGAAGATGCCCACGACGCGGGCTCGGCGTTTGATCTCCTTGTTGACCCGCTCGATGGGGTTGTTGGACCAGATCTTGGACCAGTGCGCCTTGGGGAACGCGGTGAACGCCAGGACCTCGGCCTTGGCGTCGTCCATGAAGGGCCCGATCTTCGGGAACGCCTTGGCGAGCTGGTCGCGCACTTCGTCCCAGGTGGCGTGCACCGCCTTGTCGTCGGGCTGGGCGAAGATCGTGCGGAACAGTGCGGCGACCATGTCCTTGTGGGACTTGGGGACCAGGGCGAGCAGGTTGCGGGCGAAGTGGACCCGGCAGCGTTGGTGCGCGGCCCCGGCGAAGCATCGGGTCAGGGCCTTGACCAGTCCGGCGTGCTGGTCGGAGATCACCAGGCGCACCCCGGACAGGCCACGGTCCTTGAGGTCGGTGAGGAACTTGCGCCAGAACGTCTCGTCCTCGCTGTCGCCGACGTCCAGGCCGAGGATCTCGCGGGTGCCGTGCTCGGTGACACCGGTGGCGACCACGACGGCCTTGGAGACCACCTGCCCGCGGGCGACCTCGCGCACGTGCAGGTAGGTCGCGTCCAGGAACACGTACGGGAAGGCGGCGTGACCCAGGGTGCGGGCCCGGAACGCGCCCACCGTCTCGTCCAAGCCGGCACAGATCCGCGACACCTCGGACTTGGACATGCCGGTACCGCCGAGCGCGGCGACCAGGTCATCCACGCTGCGGGTGGACACCCCGTGCACGTAGGCCTCCATCACCACCGCGTGCAACGCCTGGTCGATCCGTCGGCGCGGGGCGAGGACCTCGGGGAAGAACGAGCCCTTGCGCAGCTTGGGGATCGCCAGCTGAACATCGCCGGCCTTGGTGGTCAGCACCCGAGGGCGCGACCCGTTGCGCTCGGTCGTGCGGGCCTCGGACCGCTCGTAGCGGCCCGCGCCGATCACCTCGGTGGCTTCGAGCTCGACCAGGTCCTGCAACGCGACCCGCACGGCTTCACGGATCAGGTCCACGCCCTCCCCGGCGCGGAATACCTCGAGCAACTCGGTCAGGGCAGACTGGGACAAGGCCATCGGTGAGATCTCCTTCGGTGAGTGCTTGGCCGTACACACCAAGAATCTCGCCGATGGCCCCACCTACATCAGAGCCGCTCCGCTCCCACGAAACCCCACCACGCCATGGGACTCATAC
>NZ_AVPL01000009.1 GCF_000768695.1 Knoellia aerolata DSM 18566 | reverse complement strand
CGCGGCGGCCCGGGCCGTCCTCCGGCGGGACGATGCCCACCGAGGGCCCCCAGGTGAGCCGGTCGAGGATCGCGCGCGCCCGTGGAGGCGCCGCGGCGATCGCGGCACGCAGCGTCTCCGGATCGGGGGCGTCGCCGCCGGGCAGGTCGGTGGCCGACGGCCCGAGCCCGGCGACCCCGTCACCGAGGACGTCCTTGGCGGTGCGGGTGACGACGAGGCCCTCGGGTGCCCGCCAGACGAGGGCGAGCCGCCACAGGTCGTCGAGCAGCTCGGTGACCCGGCCGGGGTCGGCGTCGCCGAGGCTGACGGTCAGCCCCTCCGACGTGACGACCTCGCCTCCGACCGCCGCGGCCTCGAGGACCTGGACGTGCGCGGCGTCGAGCCCGTCGATCGCGCGGGCGGTGCTGGCGCGCGTCGAGCTGCGCGCGGCGAGGGCCGTGAGGTCGCTCGGCGCGGGTCGCGCGAGGTCGGGCCGGGTTGCGAGCAGTGCCGCCAGCTCCTCGTCGGACCGTCCCCGGATGTCGTCGGCGAGGGAACGGGCACTGGAGGGTGAAGGGAGCGGCACCTCACCACCGTAGTCCCGCCCGGTCGCGCGTACATTCGCCGACATGAGCGCTGACGCCCCCGCACCCACCGGCGAGCAGTGGCACCTCACCGCCGGCGCGGACGAGCTCGTCGTCGTCGAGGTGGGCGGCGGCCTGCGCACCTGGACCCGCGACGGCGTCCACGTCCTCGCGGGGTACGTCGAGGACGCGACGTGCACGAGCGGGCGCGGCCAGCAGCTCATCCCCTGGCCCAACCGCATCCGCGACGGCCGCTACTCCCACGCCGGGGTGCAGCGCCAGCTGCCGCTCACCGAGGTCGAGCACGGCAACGCGAGCCACGGCCTCGTGCGGTGGGCCCCGTGGCGGCTCGTCGAGCGCACAGACACCTCTCTCACCGTCGGCCATCGCCTCTTCCCGCAGCCGGGCTGGGACTGGCACCTCGAGACGACGACGACGTATGCCGTGTCACCGGACGGTCTCACCGTCACCACCCGCGTGACGAACGTCGGCGGTAGAGCGGCGCCGTTCGGCTACGGCGCCCACCCCTACGTCGCGATCGGGGACGTCCCCGTCGGCGACGTCGAGGTGCGCGTGCCCGGCGACACCTGGGTCGAGGTCGACGACAGGCTCATCCCCGTCGGCACGCACCCGGTGGAGGGGACGGCATACGACTTCAGGCAGCGGAGGCGGCTGGGGACGCAGCGGCTCGACACGGCATACACGGATCTCGCGGCCCCGGAGGGGCGGTGGACGGTCACGGTCGCCACCGCCGGGAGGCCGGTCGTGGACGTGTGGGGCGACGCCGACGCGTTCCCGTGGGCCCAGGTGTTCTCCGGGAAGGCGGAGGCGGACCAGAGCGGGGAGCACGGTGTCGCGGTCGAGCCGATGACCTGCCCGCCGGACGCGTTCAACTCCGGGGACTCGCTCCTCGTCCTCGAGACCGGTGCGACGTGGACGGGCACATGGGGGATCAGCGTGCGGTGACGCCGTTCTCGGTGTCGTCGAGCTGGCGCTCGAGCACGACGATCGCGCCGGCCATGACGACGAGTCCGGCGAGCATGGTCGCGATGAACGCCCCGGACAGGTCGTGCTCGAGCAGCAGGCCGGACACGATCGGGCCGAGGATGGCTCCGGCCTGGAACGCCCCCGCGTTGACGGCGTTGGCGCGGCCGCGGATGTGGTCGTCGGCCATGTCGTTGGTGATGGCCGGGATGGCGATCTGCATGAAGATCTCGCCGAAGCCGAACAGCGCCATGAAGCCGACGACGGCGACGGTCGCGCCGATCGTCGCCGGTCCGAGTCCGGCCGCCGACAGGGCCAGCCACGAGACGAACCACACGACGACCATGACGAGCAGCCCGCGCGTGCGTCGACGTCCGGTCACCGCCTGGAGCACCGGGAACTGCATCACGACGATGACGAGGGTGTTGAGGGCGAAGGCGAGCCCGATGACGCCGGTCGAGACCTCACCGACCTGGCGTGAGAACGCGGGAAAGCCGGACTCGATCTGCCCGTAGCCGATGAAGGTGCAGAGGAAGGTGATGAAGGTCAGCCACAGCACCGGCGGGCGGCGCAGCAGGTCGAGGTAGCCGACGGTCGGGGCGTCCTCGGGGCGCTGCGCGCGGCCGTGGACGTGGCGAAGCGGGCCGAGGAGCAGCCCGATGGGAACGAGCATGCTCAGGGCGTCGGCGAGGAAGATGAGCGTGAAGGTCATCGGCTCGCGCACGTCGACGAACAGCCCGCCGACCACGCCGCCGAGGCCGATGCCGAGGTTGACGAGGGCGAAGTTGACCCCGAAGTACTGCTGGCGCAGGGGTCCGGAGACGACCGAGGCGATGAGGGCGTTGAACGCCGGCCACGACACCCCGAAGTTGAAGCCGAGCAGCACGAAGCCCACGACGAACATCGGCACGGTGGTCGCGAACGCGAGGACGACGCACCCGACGAGCTGTGACGTGGTGCCGGCGATGAGCATCCGCCGGGCGCCGACGCGGTCGGTGAGCGATCCGCCGGGGCCGGTGACGAGCAGCGCGACGACGGCGATGAGGGCGAGCAGGGTGCCGGCGGTGCCGAGGCCGATGCCGCGGACCTCGTTGATGTAGATGACGGTGAAGGGCAGGGTCAGGCCGCGTCCGAGCGTCTGGACGGCCACGGTCGACAGCAGCCACCGACCCGGCGTCGGCAGGTCCGCCCAGAACTGGCGCAGACTCACCTTGGGTCGGTCGGTCGCAGCGGTCACCGGAGCACTCTCCCAGCCCGGACCGACACCCCCCAACCCGGTTTCCGCCCGCCCCACCCGCCCCGGTCCTTGCGTCTGCGTGGATGGTCGGGTTCCTGACCATCCACGCAGACGCAAGCGGGAGGGGCGGGGCGGGTGCGGGAAAGGTGTGCGCGCGGCATACGTGGGCCGGGATAGCCTGTGGGAGTCAGACCGGAGGTGCGACGCCCGCACTCCGGCCCATTCGCAGCGACCACAGAGGTGCCCCGTGCCGACTGGCAAGGTGAAGTTCTACGACTCCGAGAAGGGCTTCGGATTCGTGTCCACCGACGACCCCGCCGAGGGCGGCGACGTCTTCGTGCCCTCCAGCGCGCTCCCCGAGGGCGTGACCTCGCTCAAGAACGGTGCCCGCATCGAGTTCGGGATCGTCGAGGGGCGGCGCGGCGCGCAGGCGCTGTCCGTGCGTCTCCTCGAGCCCGCCGCGAGCGTCACCGCGAACCGCAAGGTGCGCGACCGCAAGCCGGCCGAGGACATGGTCGTCATCGTCGAGGACGTCATCACGCTCCTCGACTCCGTCCAGAGCTCGCTGCGGCGTGGGCACTACCCCGACAAGGCCCACGGCGGCAAGGTCGCCCAGGTCCTGCGCGCGGTCGCCGACGACCTCGAGATCTGATGGCGGTCGTCAAGCCCGACCCGACCCTCAAGGGGGCCGTCGACCTCGCTCGTGAGGCCGCCGAGTCGATCGCCGAGCAGGGCACCGTCGGCGAGCACCTCGGTCTGGAGATGGTCGAGGACCGCGTCGGCACGCACTACTTCGCCTGCACGGCCAAGGCCTACCCGGGCTGGCGCTGGGCGATCACCGTCGCGCGCGTGCCCCGTTCCAAGACGGTCACCGTGTCCGAGACGAACCTGCTTCCGGGTGACGGCGCGCTCCTGTCACCTCAGTGGCTCCCGTATGCCGACCGGCTGGCTCCTGGGGACATCGGCCCCGGCGACGTCACGCCGAGGATCGACGACGACCCGCTGCTGGAGGCCGGCTTCGAGGCCACCGGCGACGAGGACGTCGACCGGCTCGCCCTGTGGGAGCTGGGACTGGGTCGCCCCCGGGTGCTGTCCGCCGAAGGCCGCGAGACCGCGGCGCAGCGCTGGTACGAGGGTGACTCCGGACCGTCGGCCCCCGTGGCCCAGAAGGCCCCGGCCCCGTGCTCGTCGTGCGGGTTCTTCATCCCGATGGCGGGTGCGTTGCGGTCTTTTTTCGGCGTGTGCGCCAACGCGTGGTCTCCTTCCGACGGTCGCGTCGTGAGCTGTGACCACGGGTGTGGCGCCCACTCCGAGGTCGACATCGACGCTCCCGAGCCCGAGGTGATCGCCCCACCGGTGCTCGACGACACCGCGCTCGAGCGGGTCTGACGGCCCGATGAGCGGGTCCGAGGGGGCGCAGGGACGGCGACCGGACGGCATACCGCCCGAGGCCGTGCCGGACGGCGTGACGGAGCGCGAGATCGAGGTGCTCGAGGCCATGCAGGTCCCGACCCAGCGGATCATCGCCATCGGGCTGGTCCTCTGGCTCGTCGCCCTGGCCGTGACGCTGCTCGTCCCGGCCCTGCACGAGGGCGACCGGTCGTGGTGGCCGTGGGGCTGCGTCGCCGGGTTCGTGCTCGGCTCGATCGGCCTGGCCTACGTGCGCCGCGGCCGCGGCAACGCCCACGACGCCGGCTGAGACCTCGACCTGCCGGCTGAGACCTCGACTTATTGCGCATTTCGGCCCCTCCCGCGGACGGTTTCCGTCGCTGGAAGGGGCCGAAATGCGCAATAAGTCGCTGTGCTGGGACCGGGATGCGCAATAAGTCGGGGGTGGTGGTCAGACGCCGAGGAGGTCCTTGATCGGGTCGATGGCGAAGTAGAGGACGAAGAGCCCGGCGACGAGCCACATGAGCCCGTGCACCGCGGCCGCCTTGCCGCGCACGACCTTGATGAGGACGTAGGCGACGAAGCCGGCGCCGATGCCTGCGGTGATGGAGTACGTGAACGGCATGAGCACGATCGTGAGGAACGCCGGGATCGCGATCTCGACGTCGTCCCAGTCGATGTCCTTGACCTGCTGCATCATGAGGAACCCGACGAGCACGAGCGCGGGGACCGCGGCCTCGGACGGGATGACCTTGACGAGCGGTGCGAAGACCATCGAGGCGAGGAACAGCAGGCCGGTCACGACCGAGGCCAGCCCGGTGCGCGCGCCCTCACCGACACCCGACGCCGACTCGATGTAGGACGTGTTGGACGAGACACCGGCGGCGCCACCGGCCGCGGCGGCGAGCGAGTCGACGACGAGGATGCGCTCGGTGTTCGGCGGCATGCCGTCCTCGTCGAGGAGGTTCGCCTCGGCACCGATGGCGGTCATCGTGCCCATGGTGTCGAAGAAGTCGGCGAGCATGAGCGTGAAGATGAGCAGCGCGGCGGCGACGACTCCGACCGACTGGAACGACCCGAACAGCGAGAACTGGCCGACGGTCGAGAAGTCGGGGGAGTCGATGATCTGGTCCGGCAGCGTGGGCACGACGAGGCCCCAGCCGGTCGGGTTGAGCTTCTCGCCGTCGACGGCCGGGCCGATCTTGGCGATGGCCTCGATGACGATGGCCAGGACGGTCGTCGCGGCGATGGCGATGAGGATGGCGCCACGGACCTTGCGGACCCAGAGGACGATGATGAGCAGCAGGCCGATGACGAAGACCAAGGTCGGCCAGCCGCCGAGGAAGCCGTCGACGCCGAGCTGGACCGGGACCGTGCCCTGGGCCGTGCGGCGGACGAAGCCGGCGTCGACGAAGCCGATGAGCGCGATGAACAGGCCGATCCCCACCGAGATGGCGACCTTGAGCTGGGTCGGGACGGCGTGGAAGACCGCGGTCCGGAAGCCGGTGAGGACGAGCACGAGGATGATGAGGCCCTCGAGGACGACGAGGCCCATGGCGTCGGCCCACGTCATCTGGGAGGCGATCGCGAATGCCACGAACGCGTTGAGCCCCAGCCCGGTCGCCAGGGCGAGCGGGAAGTTGGCGACGACCCCCATGAGGATCGTGAGGAGACCGGCCACGAGGGCCGTGCCCGCGGCGATCGCGGGGAGGTTCGAGCCGTCACCCGACCCGCCGCCGAGGAAGTCGCCGTTGACGTCCTGGGCGAAGCCGAGGATGAGCGGATTGAGCACGACGATGTAGGCCATCGTGAAGAACGTGACGACCCCGCCGCGCACCTCCTGGGCGATGCTCGAGCCGCGCTCGGAGATCTTGAAGTAGCGGTCGATGGTGGAGGACCCTGCGCGTGGGTCGGCGGCTTGGGTGGTGGCAGTCGGCATGGGCGGAACGATAGCGAGCGCCGGCCCGGACGGCATACGCAGTCCGGGTCGTGACCGGCGACGCGAGCCAGACGTCGGAAGGAATACTTAGCCAAAGTAATGAGTTAGGCTAAGTATATGACTCAGGACACCAGCCGCCCGTATGCCGCCCTGCGGCCCGCTGCCGTGTCCTCACTCGCCGGCGAGCTGCGTCTGGCCTGCATGCGGATCTCGCGGCGCGTGCGCTACGAGAGCACCGACACCATTGCTCCACACCACTTCTCGGTCATGTGCCGCCTCGAGGAAGGGGCGCGCACCCCCGGTGAGCTCGCCGAGATCGAGCGCGTCAGCGCCCCGAGCATGTCCCGGACCGTGGCCGGTCTCGTCGACCTCGGGTGGGTCGAGCGCACACCCGACCCCACCGACCGGCGTCAGGTCAACCTCACGCTCACGCCCGCCGCGCGGCAGGTCCTGCGCGACACCCGGCGCAAGCGCGACGCGTGGATGGTCGTGCGCGTGGCCCGGCTGGACCCGGAGGAGCAGGCCGTCCTCAAGCAGGCGGCCGCGATCCTCGCCAAGGTCGCCGCCGAATGAGCCCGACCTTCACCTCGTTCTCCGAACGCAACTACCGGATCTACTACGCCGGCTCCTTCGTCTCCAACGTCGGCACCTGGATGGGTCGGGTCGCCCAGGACTGGCTGGTCCTCACCGAGCTGACCGACAACTCCAGCCAGGCGCTGGGCATCGTCACCGGGCTCCAGTTCCTCCCGTTCCTCGTGCTCGCCCCGTGGGCGGGGGCGATCGCCGACCGATTCCCGAAGCGCCGGATCCTCCTCGTCACGCAGGCCCTGCTCCTCGTCACGAGCCTCGTGCTCGCGCTGCTCGTCATCACGGACGTCGCGACCCTGTGGATGGTCTACGGGATCGCCCTCACCCAGGGCGTCATCACCGCGATCGACAACCCGGCCCGCCAGTCGTTCGTCTCCGAGATGGTCCCGCGCGACAAGCTCGCCAACGCGGTCGCGCTCAACAGCGCCTCGTTCAACGGCGGTCGGCTCATCGGCCCCGGCGTCGCCGGCCTGATGATCGCGGCCTACGGCACCGGGCTGACCCTGCTCGTCAACGTGCTGACCTTCGTCTTCGTCCTCGTGGCCCTGAGCAGGTTGCGCGCCGGCGAGCTCGTCCCGTCCCCCCTCACCCGGGGCAAGGGGGCGATCCGCGACGGCCTCGTCTACGTCCGCAACCGCCCGGACCTCAAGGTGGTGATGCTGCTCGTCTTCGTGCTCGGCACCTTCGGGATGAACTTCCAGGTGACGACCGCGCTCATGGCGACCGCGGAGTTCCACAAGGGACCGACCGAGTACGGCATCCTCGGCTCGATCATGGCGATCGGCTCGCTCACCGCGGCCCTGCTCAGCGCCAGGCGCGGCGAGCCCCGGCTGCGGGTGCTGCTCCTCGCGCTCGTCGGTTTCACCGTCTCGACCACGGCGGCCGCCCTGGCGCCGACCTACGAGCTCTTCGCGCTGGCGCTCGTGCCGGTCGGGCTGTCGGCGCTCACCGCACTCACGACGGCCAACGCGATGGTGCAGCTGCGCACCGACCCGCTCGTGCGCGGCCGGGTGATGGCCCTCTACATGGCCATCTTCATGGGCGGCACGCCCATCGGCGCCCCGATCATCGGCTGGATCGGCGAGGTGTGGGGACCCCGGTGGACCATCGCCATCGGTCCCATCTTCATCGGGCTCACCCTCGTCGCGGTGCTGTGGTGGCTCGCGCGGCAGCAGAATGTCCGGGTGAGCTACGAGTCGCAGCGTTCCCCGCGGATCACCATCGAGGCGGTCCCCGTGCGTGACACGGTCACCGAGCCGGCGCCGGAGGCCGCCCGATGACGCCGGTCTTCCGCCGCCGGATGACGCTGGCCGTGCTGGCGGTGCTCATCGTCGTCGCCGTCGTGTATGCCGTCCTCACCTGACCGCGGGCGACCGCACCTCCGCTGACCTCCCCGACCCGGCGTCCCTCCTGCAGGCGCCGGGTCGGGTCACTCCGGCGCCACGAGCGTTCGCAGCGGGAGGCAGAGTGCGAGGTCACGCGCGTCGACCGTGCACGACGCGGAACCGCGCCAAGGTTACCGCGCGGAAACCCTGCCCGTCGCGGCGAGACCGGGTCAGAGTGCGTCGACGACGTGCTCGATGCACGCGAGGAGCTTGCTGACGTCCTCGGGCTCCACGGCCGGGAAGGTCGCGATGCGCAGCTGGTTGCGCCCGAGCTTGCGGTAGGGCTCGGTGTCGACGACGCCGTGCGCGCGCAGCGTCGCGGCGATGACCGAGGCGTCGACGGCGTCGTCGAAGTCGATCGTCGCGACGACCTGGCTGCGGGCGGCGGGGTCGGCGACGTAGGGCGTCGCGTAGTCGACGGACTCGGCCCACGTGTAGATCCGGTCGGAGGAGTCCTTGGTGCGCGCGGTCGCCCAGTCGAGCCCGCCCTGGCCGTTGAGCCACTCGAGCTGGTTGGCGAGGAGCGCAAGGGTGCCGACGGCGGGGGTGTTGTAGGTCTGGTCCTTGCGGCTGTTGTCGATCGCCGTGGGGAGGCTGAAGAAGTCGGGCACCCAGCGACCCGAGGCGGTGATCTCGTCGACGCGGGCGAGGGCCGCCGGGGAGAACAGGGCCAGCCACAGGCCACCGTCGGCCGCGAAGCACTTCTGCGGGCCGAAGTAGTAGACGTCGGTCTGCGCGACGTCGACCGGCAGGCCGCCCGCACCGGACGTGGCGTCGATGAGCACGAGGGCGTCGTCGGCGGCGCCGTCGACCCGCTGCACGTCGGCCATGACGCCGGTGCTCGTCTCGTTGTGGGCCCACGCGTAGACGTCGATGCCGTCCTCGGCGACCGGGCTCGGGCGGGTGCCCGGCTCGCTCTGGATGATCGAGGACTCGCCGAGGAACGGCGCGTTGGCGGTGACCGCACCGAACTTGCTCGAGAACTCCCCGAACGCGAGGTGCTGGGCGCGCTCGCGCACCAGCCCGAAGGCGGCGATGTCCCAGAACGCCGTCGCGCCACCGTTGCCGAGCACGACCTCGTAGCCCTCGGGCAGCGAGAACAGGTCGGCGAGCCCGGTGCGCACGGACTTCACGAGGTTCTTGACGGGGGCCTGACGGTGGGAGGTCCCGAGGACGGTGGTGCCGAGGGAGGCGAGGAACTCGACCTGCTCGGGGCGGACCTTTGAGGGTCCGGAGCCGAAGCGGCCGTCGGTGGGGAGGAGGTCGGCGGGCAGGGAGATCGCGGCGTCAGTCACGCGGACAGTCTCGCAAACGCCGCCGTCGCCGCTGACCGGAGTTCACCCACCGGGACGCCGTCCCAGCCGCGGCTTCACCCGGACGCACGCGGTCACCGCCGCGACCGCACGGCATACGACAGCACCCCTCGTATGCCGTGCCGTGCGGCCCCGCTCAACCCTTCCGGTACCCCGCGACGGCGTCGATGCCCCGGGAGGCCTCGCCGATGTAGCGGGAGCTCGGGCGAATGAGGCGGCCCGTCTCCTTCTGCTCGAGGATGTGCGCGGACCAGCCGGCGGTGCGGGCACACGTGAACATCGACGTGAACATGTCGGCCGGCACCTCGGCGAAGTCGAGCAGGACCGCGGCCCAGAACTCGACGTTGGTCGCCAGGACGCGGTCGGGGCGGCGGGCGTGCAGCTCGTCGAGGGCGGCCCGCTCCAGCGCCGCGGCGACCTCGAAGCGGGGTGCGCCGAGCCGCTGGCAGGTGTCGCGCAGGACCTTGGCGCGCGGGTCCTCGGCGCGGTAGACCCGGTGCCCGAAGCCCATGAGGCGCTCGCCGGCGTCGAGGACGCCCGTGACGTAGGCCAGGGCGTCCCCGCTCTCCTCGACCCCCTCGATCATGTGGAGGACGCGAGACGGGGCCCCGCCGTGCAGGGGTCCCGACATCGCACCGACCGCGCCGGACAGGCACGCGGCGACGTCGGCGCCGGTCGAGGCGATGACGCGCGCGGTGAACGTCGAGGCGTTCATGCCGTGCTCGGCGGCGGTGATCCAGTAGGCGTCGACGGCCTCGACGTGCTTGGGGTCGGGCTCGCCGCGCCAGCGGATCATGAAGCGCTCGGCGATCGTCGCGCCCGTGTCGACCTGGGCCTGCGGGACCATCGGCCGGCCCTGGCCGCGCGCCGACTGGGCGACGAACGACAGCGCCATGACCGCGGAGCGGGCGAGCTGGTCGCGGGCCTCCGCCGCGTCGATGTCGAGCAGCGGCTTGAACCCCCACAGCGGCGCCAGGGTCGCGAGCGCCGCCTGGACGTCGACGCGGACGTCACCGGTGTGGACGGGCAGCGGGAACGGCTCGGCCGGCGGCAGGCCCGGGTCGAACTCGTTGTCGACGAGCAGCCCCCACACCTGGCCGAAGCTCACGTGACCGACGAGGTCGTTGATGTCGACGCCGCGGTAGCGCAGCGCCCCACCCTCCTTGTCCGGCTCGGCGATCCGGGACTCGAAGGCGACGACGCCCTCGAGCCCGGGGCGGAAGTCGGGGTCCGCCGCGGCGGGCTGGGGGGTGGTGGGGTGGGTCTCGGACTGCGGTGTCACGTTCCCTCGTCTCGGTGTCTTCCGGTGTGGGGCAGCAACAGTGTGCCCGCCCCCGCATCGTGTCAGGGTGTCAAACGGGTCGATCGATGGCGATCCACGTCTGCTCGGCGCGGGCGAGGAGGCGTCCGTCGGCGGTGAACAGGGCGGACCCCGCATGGCGCTTGCGTCCGTCGTCGCCGCGCGACCACGAGGTCACGACGTGCTCGCGCCCGACGACGGGTGGCGTGAGGATCTGCGCGGTCATCGTACCGAGCACCATGAGCGTGGTCGGGAACCCGGCCGCCTTGCCACCGGGGCAGTCCAGTGCGGCCCACACCTCGGGCGGTGCGGCGTCCCGGGGAGTCCAGGTGGCGGCATACAGACCGGTGGTTCCGGCGACCGGTCCGGAGCGGAGGCGGAGCCCGTCGGGGTGGAGCGGGCCGCAGCCGTAGCAGGTCGGGAAGGGGTGCTCCGCGGCCGTGATGCCCCGGGTCTCGGCGTCGCGCGCCACCTCCACGGTCACCGGTGGGGGCACGGCGCCGGCGGGCGTCGGCACCGCCACGGCGCTCGCGACGACGTCGGCCCCGTCGCGCAGGACCGTCCGGGAGTCGGGGTCGGCCGGGTCACCCGGCTCGAGGACGAGCGGCCGGTCGAGGGGAGGGGGCAGGTGCAGCCGGACGGACACGGCGGGCGCGTCGTCGGTCACCGGGGTGTGGCCGGCGACCAGCCCGCTCACCCAGCCGCCGTTGCCGGAGCTCGGAGGGCCGTTGTACCGACCCGGGATCACCACGTGCACCCTGCCAACCTACGTGTCAGGGTGGCGGGCGTGCCGGCACCCGACGAGTTCTCGCTGCGGGGCATCGCGCTCCCGGCCTTCGGGCCGACCGCAACCTGGTCGATCGGGGTCGGCGCGACCATCCCCGTCGTGGCGCTCAGCGCCCGCGGCCTCGGGGCGAGCGTGGCCGTCGCGGCGGCCTTCGTCCTCATCGAGGGGCTCTCCGCGTTCGCGTCGTCGCTGCCGGCCGGGTCGCTGGTGGCCCGGGTCGGGGAGCGTCGGGCGCTCGTCGGCGCCGCCGTGCTGGACGCGCTCGGCGCCGCCCTGGCCGTGGTCGCGCAGAACCTCTGGGTCCTCGGCCTCGCCGTCGCGCTCATGGGGACGACCGGGTCGGTCTTCCTGCTCGCCCGCCAGTCCTGGCTCACGGCCCGGGCCCCGGTGCACGTCCGGGCCCGGGCGATGTCGACGATGGGCGGCGTCCAGCGCATCGGCCTGTTCGTCGGCCCCTTCGTCGCAGCCCCCGTCATCGTGATCTGGGGGACCCAGGCCGCGTATGCCGTCGCCGTCGCCGCTGGTCTGTCGGCGGCGGTGTGGGCGTGGTTCGCGCTGCGTGACGACGACCTCGCCGACGTGGATGCACCACCGCCGATGCCCGCCGGAGGGGGGAGGCCGCGAACCGCTCGGTCGGCCTCGCAGGTCCGCCTGGTCGACGTGGTGCGCAGCCACCGCCGCGTCCTGTCGACGATCGGCCTGGGGGTGGTCCTCATCGGCATCGCCCGGCAGGGACGGTTCATCGTCGTCCCCCTCTGGGCCGAGTCGGTCGGGGTGAGCAGCAGCGGCACCGCCGTCATCTTCGGCATCGCCGGGGCCGCCGAGGTGCTCCTCTTCTACCCGGCCGGCTCGGTCATGGACCGCTTCGGCCGGGTGTGGGTCGCCGTGCCCTTCCTCGCTGTCCTCGGGCTGGGCATGGTGGCGCTGCCGCTCACCCACGGGTTCGTCGCCGTCGCGGTGGTCTCCACGGTCATGGGCGTCGGCAACGGGCTCGGGTCGGGGATCGTCCAGACGCTGGGGGCGGACGCCGCGCCGGTCGCCGGCCGGGCGCAGTTCCTGTCGGTGTGGCGCTTCCTCTCGCTCATCGGGCAGAACGGCGCTCCGTTGCTGGTCAGCGCCGTGACGGTCGTGGCGAGCCTCGGGGCCGCCAGCGTCGTCCTCGGGCTCGTCGTCCTCGCCGGCGCCCCGCTGCTCGCCCGGTGGCTGCCGGCCCACGACCCCCGCCGGCGTGGTCCGGTGCCCGTCGACCCGAATGAGAGACTTGGGCCGTGACCGACCTCATCGACACCACGGAGATGTACCTCCGCACCGTCTTCGAGCTCGAGGAGGAGGGCATCACTCCTCTCCGGGCGCGGATCGCCGAGCGCCTCGGGCACTCGGGCCCGACGGTCTCGCAGACCGTCGCCCGGATGGAGCGTGACGGGCTGCTGGCCGTCGCAGGAGACCGTCACATCGAGCTCTCGGTGGAGGGGCGGCGCCTCGCGACCCGCGTCATGCGCAAGCACCGCATCGCCGAGCGGCTCCTCGTCGACGTCATCGGGCTCGAGTGGGAGTACGTCCACGACGAGGCCTGCCGGTGGGAGCACGTCATGTCCGACCGGGTCGAGCGCAAGATCCTCGCGCTCCTCGCCGACCACGCGGAGTCGCCCTACGGCAACCCCATCCCGGGCCTCGACGAGTTCGGCGAGGCCCTCGGTGAGGACTTCCGGACCGGGCTGTCGACCCTGAGCGAGGTCGCGGTCGAGGCTCCGGTGACGGTGACCGTGCGACGCATCGGCGAGCCCGCCCAGAACGACCACCAGGCCCTCGGCCTCATCACCGCCGCCGGCCTGCTGCCGGGCCAGCTGGCCGTCGTCCGCCGCGACGGCGGACGGGTCATCGCGGCCCTTGCCGGCGCCGACGAGGCGAGCGGGGTCTCGCTCCCGGACGACATCGCGTCGCACGTGTTCGTCGCACGTGCTGCACGTCACGTCGACGCCGCCACGGTCGACGGGGCCGTCCCCCGCTGAGCACGAGCCGAGCACGAGCGTCGGCGGCCCTGAGCCGGCCCGCCGGGCCGCGACACGGCACCCCGCCCGTTACCGGAATGTGACATGCGCCCGAGCCGCCGCTACGGTGATGACACCCCTGATCCACCGGAAGGTTCCCTTTTTCGTGTTCTCCCCTGTCTCCCGCGCCGGTCGCCGCCGTGCGCAGACGTCCCGACGTCTGCCCGACCTCACGACCCTCTCGTCCGTCTCCCGCCCCACCGTCGTCAAGGCCCTCGTCGGCCTCGGCCTGGCCTCGAGCGTGGCAGCCGCCATCGCGATCCCGGTCCAGGCCTCGACCGACCAGGTCGAGCTCTCCAGCCGGACCTCGGCCCTCGTCGCCCGTGACCGCGCCGAGGCCGTGAGCGGCACGACCTCGCGCAGCGCCGCCCGCAGCGCGGTGCCCACCGCCCGGACCGCGCTCAGCGCCCCCGCAGCGGCCGAGAGCGCCGCCGTGTCCGCCGGCACCGCCGGTGTCACCGCGGTCGCGAAGCCGAAGCCGGCCCCGAAGCCGAAGCCGACGCCGAAGCCGGTGGCGGCTCCCGTGAAGAAGGCCGCGAAGAAGGCTGCGGCGACGTCGGCCCCGACGAGGTCCACCTCGTCGGCCCGCACCTCGACCTCGTCGTCGGGCTCGTCCGGCAGCGGGTCCTCCATGGCCTACTACGACGCCGGCCGCGCCAAGGGCCTGGGCGACAACGCCGCCAAGGTGTACTCGGCGATCCGCTCCAACTTCGGCATCACCAACATCGGTGGCTACCGCGCCGGCGGCGGCGACCACGGCTCTGGCAGGGCCGTCGACGTCATGGTCACCGGGTCCCGCGGCGACGCCGTGGCCCAGTGGGCCATCAACAACATGGGCGCCTACAACATCACCTACGTCATCTGGAAGCAGCGCATCTGGCTCGCCGGCGCCTCCGGCTGGCGCGCCATGGACGACCGTGGCTCGGTCACGGCCAACCACTACGACCACGTGCACATCTCCGTGGAGTGATCCCGCGAGGGTGACGACGAGGGCGGGAGGGCCGGACCGGCTCCCCGCCCTCGCCACGTGCGGGTTCCCCGAACCGGCTGCCGTGACCCAAACGTGACTTCGCGCGACCGATTGGGTAGCGTGGCTCGGGTTCGTCCTCCCCTGGGGTGAACCGTCGAGACGGATATGCCGAGTCCTGCCACCGTCGTCGACTGCAGCGCAATCCGCTTGGCAGGAGCGGGGGACCCAATCGTGGGCCGACCAGCCAGGTCGGTCCTTGGGGTGAAGCCAGTCACGACTGGCCGGGCAGACCTCACGCCCGAACCCGACAGCTCACCTCGTAGGCATCGAGAGGTTCATCACCGTGGCTCACTCCACCCATGGGCGCCACCGCGCGCCGGGACGACACAACCCCGTCTCCGAACTGTCGACCATCGCCTCACGGGTCGGTGTCACCGGCGCCAAGGCGTCCGCCGTGCTCGCCGCCTCCGGTGGTCTCGTCGCCGCGTTCGCTCTGCCGGCGGCGGCTGCCCCCGAGGCCGCCCCGGTCGGCGTGACCGCTGCCCAGGCTGCTCCCGGCCCGGTCGCCGTCTCGGCCCCCGCGATCAGCGCCCCGGCCGCCTCCTCCCCGGTCAGGGCGGAGATCGTCGGCGTCGTCGGCGTCAAGGCCGTCGCGAAGCCCAAGCCGAAGCCCAAGCCCAAGCCGAAGCCGGTCGTCCGCGTGGAGCAGCCGCGCGAGAGCCGTCTGGTCGCCGCCGGTGAGCGGAGCGAGGCGCGCACCAGCGCCAGCACCAGAACCAGCACCGACACCCCGACCGGATCGAGCACCACGCAGACGAGCCGTACCGCCGCGCGCGTCGCCGTGACCCAGTCCTCGAGCCGGGTCGTCAGCATCGCCCGCGGCCTGCTCGGCATCGCCTACGTCTACGGCGGCAGCACTCCGGCCGGCTTCGACTGCTCCGGCCTGACGCAGTACGTCTTCGGCAAGGCCGGGATCAGCATCCCGCGCACCGCGTCCGCGCAGCAGCGTGCGGCCACCCGCGTGACGAGCCCCCGCCCCGGCGACCTCGTCTTCTACGGCAGCCCGGCCTACCACGTCGGCATCTTCACGGGTGGCGACATGATGATCGACTCCCCGCGCCCCGGGAAGTTCTCGAGCGAGCGCAACATGTGGGGCACCCCCACCGGTTTCGGTCGGTTCTGAGCCGACCCCCAGGAAACCCGCCTGACGAACGCCCCCCGATCCCGCGTGGTCTGGGGGCGTTCGCCGTCGTGTGCCAGAGTGAGGGGGTGGCTGACCTCGTGCTCGACCTCTGGGGCGACGTGACCGATCCCTGGTCGTATGCCGCCAAACGTCGCCTCGAGGCGGCCGTCGCCGCCTCCGAACGGCCCGCTGACGTCGTCATCCACCACCACGCACTGCCGGGTGCGGCCCTGTCCGCCGACGACTTCGAGCAGGCTGCCGTGCGGACCCGCCCCGACGGCCTCGACATCTCGCTGAGCGAGCCGCCGTCCGCGGACACCACGGACGCCCACCGCCTCGTGGCGCTCGGCCACGAGCTGGGCGGGCCGGCGCTCCAGTCGGCCATGCTCGAGCGGCTGTATGCCGCGGTGTTCCGTGAGGCCCTCGACGTCGAGTCGCACCACGTGCTCCAGCGGCTGGCGGGCGAGGCCGGTCTGGACGAGCACCGCGTCTCGGAGGTTCTCGCGTCGTCGGCGTTCGCCGAGCAGGTGGCGGCCGATGCGGACGCCGCGCGCGCTGCCGGCATCACCGGGCCGCCCCACCTGCTCGTGGACGGGCAGATCCACTGCGCCGGCCCGGTCGAGGTCGAGGACTACCTGGCGCTCATCCACAGAGCCGCGGCGGTCTGACGCCCGGCCGGCGCACCGGTCAGGCGACGGGGTGCTGAAGGTCCTCCTGTGCCAGCGCGGACCGCAACGACGTCATGACGGTGCGCAGGATCCGGGAGACCTGCATCTGGCTGACGCCGATGCGCAGGCCGATCTCGGCCTGGGTCAGGTCGTCGACGAACCGCAGCCTCAGCACGAGGCGCTGGCGCCGGTCGAGCCGCTCGACCGCCCACCGCAGGGCCTCCCGTGTCTCGATCCACTCGCAGACGGAGGGTGCGACGAGGGCGCGGTCGGCCAGGCTGGTGCCGGCGGCGTTCGGGGCATCGAGCGACGCGGCCTGGTAACCCGCCGCGCACACCCTCGCCTCCGTCACGTCATCCTCGGTGATGTCGAGGGCACGGGCGAGCTCACTGTCCAACGGCTCCCGCAGGAGCGAGTGCCTCAGGTGCTCCTCCTCGCCGGCGAGCAGCGGTCGCAGCTCCTGCAGGCGCCGTGGTGGGCGCACGGCCCAGCCGTGGTCGCGGAACCATCGCTTGAGCTCACCAGTGATCGACGGCGCGGCGAAGGCGATGAACCCGTGGCCCTGGCCGGGGCGGTAGCGGGTCGCGGCCCTGACCAGGGCGGTGCGGGCCACCTGCTCGAGGTCGTCGTCCTCGATGCCCCGGAACCGGTACCGCCGGGCGAGGGCGTCTGCCACCGGAAGGGCGATGAGCACGATGCGTTCCAGCAGGTCGGCCCGGACCACGGGGTCGCGGGTGGCCGCCCAGCGCTCGGCGAGGGGTTCGACCTGGGGGTCGATGGTGTGCTGCCAGTGGGAGCTGGTCGGCACGAGGGTGGGTGGGGCGGCAGCCATGCGCTCGTCCTTGGGAAGAGTGGCGGCACCGCTGTCGGACCGTGGAGAACAAGGGAGACAGGGGGGCTCGATCTCCACTCCGGACCCATTGACCATATCGCCGCAGGGAGGGCATCGGGGCCTTGGACCACCGGGACTTTGCGTGGTGCGAACACGATGGCCGACGGTGGATCGGCGCGGACCCGCACCGGCCGACGCGTAGGCGACCGGCCGGTGGGTACTGAGGGGGGAATGACCGGGTCGGACCTCAAGGAGACGGACCGCCCGGCACGTCGTGGAGGCAACCAGGCATGGATGAACCAGACGTCATCGACATCGTGGACGTGACCCGCTCGCGAGGTCATCGCCCGCGGATGGAGATGCAGTCACTGACGGTGCGCGAGCTCCTCACCGACCTCGCTGCGTCCGAAGCCGCACTGCGCGATGGCGACGCCGGTGAGACGGCGAGGGCTGCGTTGACGCGGGAGCAGGACCGCATCGTCGGCGAGCTGCGACGTCGTCGCCGGGCGGCCAAGGAGCGCAGCCGCCCCTAGGGCGAGTGGCGAGCGGTCCGTCAGTCGTCACGGGCCCGTGACGTCACGAGCCCGACGTCACGATCCGGCGACGGTGCTGCCCAGCTCGTCCTGGACCCGGTCGGAGGCGTAGGCCGGATCCCGGCTGCCGACCTTGCGAGCCGTCGTGAGGTGTCCGCCGAGGTAGGCCGAGGCTCCGGCGACCGCTGCGCCGGCCAGAGCCGTCGCGACGCCGAGCCCGTGTCGCCGACGACCGCGAGCGACGTAGGAGGTGAGGTACAGCGACGTCGCCACGACGTTGAGGGCGCCGTGCAGTGCACCCACGCGCTGTGCCTCGCGTCCGGTGCGCGCCCACTCGGCGAGGCCGGTGACGGCGGTGGGCCCGACGGCGGCCAGTCCGGCTCCGACCAGTCGCCGGCTGGCCTGGCGGTCCGACGGGCGCCCACCGAGGTCGAGGATCGAGGCGGCGGTCCAGCACCCGAGTGGCACGTCGGTGAGCACGGGGTGCAGGGCGTGCCCGACGAGGCCTGAGCGCAGCAGCTCACTGCCCGACCAGCGCTCCAGTGGTCGGGCGAGCATCCCGTAGAACCGGCGCGGGCCGTCGAGTGCCGTCGCCTGTTCGAGTCGCTGGGTCGCCGTCACGAGGGCCGGCGTCGTCCCGGGCCTGGTCGCGACCGGCCCGGGGACCCCCGACTCAGGCGAGGACGGCATCGACGGTCTTCTTGAGGGCGCTCGGCTGCTCCGGGCGGCGCGGCGCGCGCTTCTTGGCCTCGGCGAGCTCGGCGCCGATCTCGCGCAGCTGGGTGCGGGACAGGCCCTCGCGGACCTTGGGGAACCAGTCCTGCTCCTCCTCCTCGATGTGGTGCGTGACGTTCTCGATGAGGACGGTGGTCTTGGCCTCGAAGCGCTCGTCCTTCGGAGACATCGGGACGAGCTCCATGACGAGCACGTCGGCGACGTGGTGCTCCTCGTAGGACTCGAGCACGTCGTCCTCGAGGTCGGGCAGCAGGGCACGCACCCGCGGGTACATGACCTCGTTCTCGATGTAGGTGTGCACCGTGAGGAGCTCGATGATCTGCTCGACCAGCCTGCCCTTGCGCGCGTCGGTGGTCGTCGACTTCTGGAACTCGCGGAAGAGCGCGCGAACCTCCTTGTGGTCGGCCTTGAGCATGACGATGGCGTCCTGCGACATGTGCGGTCTCCTCGAGGTCACGTGGGGGCCGGGCGCAATGGCACCCGGCCGGATGTGGTGGCACTACCCCGGGACGCGACCGCGGAAACGCGGGGGCGTTGGAGCCGCCCGCTGCCACGCGAGCGACCCCTCCGTCCGCTCACTCCGGACAGAGGGGTCGTCGTGGGCACCCGGGCGCCCCGCCCGCTCAGGTGGTCGGGGAGGAGGCGGTGCCGCGCCCGTCGTCGCTGCCGGTGCTGGTGGCCGTCTCCTTGACGTCCTGCGCGGCAGAGGCGCCTTCGCCGCGGACGTTCTCGACGCCCTCCTGGGCGGTGCCCTTGACCGACTCGACGGCCTCCTGCGCGGGCTCCTTGAGGTGGTCAGCGACGTCCTGGGCCATCGACGTGGCTTCGTCGACGAGTGGCTGGGCCTGCTCCCTGGCCGCCGAGGCGAGCTCGCGCTCCCTGTCCGTGGCCGGCAGGAGCGAGCCGATGAGCCACCCGGCGGCGAGGGCCACGGCGCCCGCGGCGAGCGGGTTGCCCCTGGCCTGGCGGCGGGCCATGTCGGGGGCGGAGGCGACGGCGTCCGCCGCTCCGTGGACCGCGTCGGAGCCGGTGCTCGTGACGGTGCCGGCCGTGTCGTGGGCCGTGCCCATGACGCTCTCCTTGAGTCGGCTGGCGCGACCCGACGCCCGGGCGGCGGTGCGCCTGGCGACGGCGCTGGGGGTGACGCTCTCGGCGAGGACGTCGACGTCCTCGCTGAGCCGGCCGCGGGTGCGGTCGATGTCCCGGCGGATGGCTTCGGGGTCCTGGTTGGTCGTGGTCATGATGTCTCTCGTCCTCTCAGTGCATCGGGAATGTCCTTGGCGGTGTCCACGGTCCTGGGGGCGACCGGGGTGGCGCGCTGCATGCGCTTCCTGCCCTGCATGGCCAGCACGGCGGCGACGAGGGCCCAGAGCACGCCGACGACGAGCGCCGACCACCCCAGGCTGTCGAGCAGGTCGCCGAGCGCCCACCACAGGGCCAGTGACAGGAAGATCAGGGCGAGGTGCCCTGCGACTCCGGCGCCGGCGAACAGCCCGCCGGCCGCCTTGGCGTGGTCGCCGGTCTCCTTGAGCTCGGCCTTGGCGAGGGCGACCTCTTGCCGGAGCAGGGTGGACAGGTCGTTCGTGACGTCGCCCAGCAGCTCGCCCACGGAGCGCAGGGACGCGTCAGGGAGGTCCGGACGCGTGTGCGGCTCGGTCATCGCCCACCCCCGCCGAGGTCGTCGGCGGCGGTCAGCCGTCCCTCGGGGTCGATCGGGCTCGGGGTGCCGTCGGGCGCGACCGGCTGCGTGGTGCGGTGCAGCTCGGGGATCTGACCGGTGGGTGCCGTCGTGGTCGGGGCGATGGGCACGGTCCCGGCGTCCTCGGTGAAGAGCGGTGCCGGCGCCCCTGCGGCGGCCGGAGTCCTTGACACGGTGGGGGTGCCGGACGAGGCGTCGTCCCTGGCCTCGTCGACGAGGCTGCGGCTCAGTCGCCCGGCGATGACGCCCAGCCCTGCCGCGGCCGCGAGGAACGCCATGGGCCGGCGGCGCGCGAACCCGCGAGCCTCCTCGAGGAGGCTGCCCGGGTCGCGCTGGTCCAGCCACGTGGCCGCCTCGCTCGCCCTTCGGGCCACGTCCTCGACGAGTCCCTTGGCCATGCCGTCGTCGCCGGTTCCCTGCGCCATCGACTGCAGCTGGTCGCTGAGCTCGCGCAGACCGCCTGCTGCACGCGTCTGCTGGGCCGCGGCCTGGTCGGTCAGGTCGGTGCGGGCCTGGCCGAGGAGCTGGCGGGCCTGCTCCGTGGCCTCACGCGTGGTGCGCTTCGCCTCGGCGCCGGCCGTCGACGCGACGTTCTGCGCCGCCTGCCTGGTGTCGTGGCCCACCGTCTGGGCACGGTCCGCCGGGCTCTGCGGGGTGGTGGTCTGGTTGTCCATGTGTGCCCCTCCTCTCGGTGCCGTCGTCGGTCGACGGTCGAGGGCCGCCTACCCGGTGCCCGTCGACGCCAAACCCCTGACCTGCGAAGACATGAGAGCGTGCGGTGGACGGCGAGTGACGACGTGAGCCGACAGGACGGCATACGGCATCCGCGCAGGTCGGACCGTCAGGTGCGGTGGGCCGGTCAGGCCGTGCGGCGGGTCGCCTCGATGAGGACGCCCAGGCGGTCGCGGATGGCCTCGAGGTCACCGAGGTCCATGCCCAGCCGGTCGATGACCGCGGGCGGCACCTTCAGGGCCTTCGACCTGAGCCGCCGCCCGGCGGCGGTGAGGGAGACCGCGAGGGCGCGCTCGTCCCGGGTGTCCCGTCCGCGAGTGAGCAGGCCGGCCGCCTCGAGCCGCTTGAGGAGTGGGGAGAGCGTGGCCGGCTCGAGGCTGAGGCGGTCCGCGATCTCGCAGACCCGCAGCGGCGACTCCTCCCACAGGGCGAGCATCACGAGGTACTGGGGGTGGGTGAGCCCCATGGGCTCCAGCAGCGGGCGGTAGAGGCCGACGATGTTGCGGGAGGCGACGGCCAGCGCGAAGCAGACCTGACGGTCGAGGGCGAGGAGGTCGACCTCGACCGTGGGTCGAGGCGCGCGCGTGCGGGACATCGTCATCCGTCCTGCCGAGGTCGGCTATGGTGAGTGGCCTAACTGTTGCCGCACTCACTATAGAGGATGTCGCCATGGCCAAGGCCGACCGCGAGGGCCTGTCGCTGGGCTACCGGATCATGTACCGGATCAAGTACGCGGGCCTGCACGTCTTCGGCCCGGCCCAGCTCAGTCCCGGCTCCGACCCGCAGGCGCGGCTGAAGCGCCGCCGCGAGGCCAAGGTCGCCGCAGCGCGTGCGGCACGGCTCGAGCGCGAGGCGCCGCACCACCCCTGACACCATGGGACGGTGCGCGCCATGGTCGTTGATGCCGTCCGAGCCCGACCCGAGGTCCGGGACGTGCCCGATCCCACGCCACCCGTGGGAGGAGTCGTGGTGCGAGTCATGGCCACGGGCATGTGCCGCAGCGACTGGCACGCGTGGGCCGGCCACGACGACATCGCCTTCCCGCACGTCCCCGGCCACGAGCTCGCCGGCGTCGTGGTCGCGGTGGACAGCGCCGTGACGACGTGGCGGGTGGGGGACCGTGTCACCACTCCGTTCGTCTCCGGCTGCGGGACCTGCGAGTGGTGCGCGAGCGGTCAGGCGCAGGTGTGCCCTCGCCAGGAGCAGCCGGGCTTCACCCACTGGGGGTCGTTCGCCGAGTACGTCGCCCTCCACGCGGCCGACACCAACCTCGTCGCCGTCCCGCCGCAGGTCGAGTTCGCGACCGCGGCGAGCCTCGGGTGCCGTTTTGCGACGGCATACCGCGCCCTGGTCGACCGGGCGCGGGTGGTCGAGGGGGAGTGGGTGACCGTCGTCGGCGCGGGGGGCCTGGGGCTGAGCGCCGTGATGATCGCCCGGGCGCTCGGCGCGAGAGTCGTCGCCGTGGACCGGAACGAGGAGGCGCTTGCGGTCGCCTCCCGCCTGGGCGCCGACCACGTGCTGCTCGCCGGCACCGACGTCCCTGCCGCGGTCATCGAGCTCACCGGTGGTGGCAGCCACGTCGCCGTCGACGCCGTGGGGAGCGAGCAGACCTGTGCCGACGCGATCCTCAGCCTGCGACGCCGGGGCCGACACGTCCAGGTCGGTCTCCTGCCGCCGGTCGGTGGTCACCCCCGGGTGCCGATGGCGCGAGTCATCGGCTGGGAGCTCGACCTGCTCGGGAGCCACGGGATGGCGGCCGTCGACTACCCCGGGATGCTCGCCCTCATCGAGCAGGGCCGGCTCCAGCCGCAGCAGCTCGTCGAGCGCACGATCGGGCTGGACGAGGCAGCCGCCCTGCTGCCCGTCTTCGACACGGCCACCGTGGCGGGCATGACGATGGTCGACCCTGCGCGCTGACCAGGGGCCCTTCCTCGTGCTCCGCGGTCACGCGGTCGAGGCAATGTCGTCGCAGCGCGAGCCGGGCTCGGTGTCGAGGTCATAAGGTCCGAGTCATGAGTGATGCCGTCCAGCCGGACCAGCCGTTGGGGCGGGTGCTGGATGCTGCGGAGGACGCGTCGCCGCTCCAGGCGGTGGAGGCCGTGACGGAGGCCCTGGCGGACAGTCTCGGAGCCTCGTCGGCGTTCTTCCTCATCGCGGACCTGTCGGGGCGCGCACTGGTGCGCATGTCCCACGATGCCTCCGAGGACCAGCTGGCCAGTCAGGGTCTGGGCGGGCGCGAAGACGTGGTCCGGGTGGACGGAGGCGAGCAGGCGGTCGTCGTGGAGTTCGACCACGGCCCGGTGGCGGCGGCGCTGCGTACCCAGAGGGTGCAGGTCCTCCCGCCGACACCGGAGCGCCCCCCTGGACACCCCGCCCGGTGGGTGGTGCTCGTGCCCGTGACCGAACGTGGTGAGGCACTGGGGCTCCTGCAGCTGTCGCTGCCAGCGGCTCCCGATGCGTCCGCCCTGGCGCAGATGGCGCGCATCGGGCACGTGTTGGCGTTCGTGGTGATCGCGAACCGGCGGCACACCGACCTGTTCGAATGGGCCCAACGCAGCGCCACGTTCTCGCTGCCCGCGGAGATCCAGCGCAGGCTTCTCCCGGCGGCGTTCACCTGCGAAGCCGGCGCGTTCACGTTGTCGGCGTGGCTGGAACCGGCGGCATCCGTGGGGGGCGACACGTTCGACTACAGCCTGGGGCGTGACGTGCTGCACCTGTCGCTGACCGACGCGATGGGTCACGGTGTCGACAGTGCGTTGACGGCCACGCTGTGCGTGGGAAGCCTGCGCAACACCCGCCGCGAGGGCGGTTCGCTCGTGGAGCAGGCGGCCGCCGCGAACGCAGCCATGGTCGATCATGCGGCCGCCAGCGGAGCCGAGGGCTTCGCCACCGGCATGGTGGGGCGCGTGGACCTCACGACAGGCGTCCTCTCGATGGTCAACGCGGGTCACGTTGCGCCGTACCTGTGCCGTGACGGAGCGACCACCGCCGTCACCCTGCCGGTCGATCTGCCGCTGGGCCTGTTCGCCGACACCGCCTATCGGTCCACCGAGATCCCGCTGCGGCCGGGGGATCGGTTGGTCCTGGTCACGGACGGGATGCTCGAACGCGATGCCGCGACCCTCGACGTGTCGGCGCAGATCACCCGGACTCGGACGTTGCATCCCCGCGAGGCGACCCGGGTCCTCACGGACGCGGTCGTGATGCTATCGGACGGTGCTCTGGCCGACGACGCCACGCTCATGGTCCTGGACTGGCACGGGGGTCACGGCGCGTTGCGGCGCACGACCGCCGGCGCCGAGCAAGGGCGTACCAGCCCGAAGTCCTACGCTGAAGGCGTGACGGCTGCTGGCGGAGCGGCCCCGCGCCTGAACGGAGTGCCGGATGGATCAGACCCCCGAACCTGACGACTCCGAGCGGGTGCGCGAGCTGGCGAAGCAGTTCAAGAGGATGGTCGACGCCCTTGCCGGATCCACGCAGGCGGTCAGCCCCGACCATGTGATCCGCATGGCCACGCTTGCCGTCCCCCACGCCCAGCACGCCGGGCTCACCCTGATCCGAGCCGGCCAGTCGGCTGTCACGCTCGGCGCCTCGGACGACGTCCCCAAGAACGTCGACGTGCTCCAGTACCGGATCGGTGAAGGACCGTGCCTCGACGCCGCGACCGGACCAGCGGCCCTGCTGTCAGGGGACGTCTCGACTGACGCGCGGTGGCCGACGTTCGGTCCTCGCTGCACCGCCGCCACGGGAATTCGCAGCATGCTGAGCCTGCGTCTGCCGCTGGAGGGCGGCGACCACGCAGCCATCAACTTCTACTCCAAGCTGGCGCGTACCTTCACGCAGGAGGACATCACCGTGGCCTCGGTGGTCGTTCCGCTTGCTGCACTCGCGGTCGAGGGCGGTCGCCACCAGCGCGACCAGACGGACCTCCTGGACGCGCTCGCGTCCAGTCGGCACATCGCCACTGCTGTCGGCATCGTGATGGACACCAAGGGAATCACGAGCGGTGAGGCACTTCATCTCCTCCAGCGCATCAGCACGGAGTTCAACGTGAAGCTGGGCGCCGTCGCGGACAAGGTGAACTTCTACGCCTCCTTGACCGACCCGCTCGAGCCCACGGAGTGATGGTTCGGCCAGGGAGGCACCTCGGTGAGCTGCTGGATCACCGACGGCTCGACAGCGGCGTGGTCCACCTCCGGCACGCGGTCCGAAACCCCGCCTGAACCCTGTTCGGGGCAACGACCTGACAGGGTGTGGCGCGCGGTGCGGAGGGGTCGGGAGATTCGCCTCAGTGCCCCGGGCTCGGGGCCACCCTGCGCACCATGACGCAGTTGCCCAGGCCCTTGGGCCGGTCGTAGGTGAAGCCCTGGCGCTCGTACATGGTGCGGGTGCCGTTGTAGAGGAACGACGAGTTCTTCTTCCGCACCCCGCCGGTGTCGTGCGGGTAGCCCTCGACCACGCCACCGCCCGCCTGCGCGATCAGGTCCACGGCTCCGCGCAGAGCGACCGACGCCAACCCCTTGCCGCGGTGGACCTTCTCGACCTGGATGCAGGTGATCCGGTAGTCGGGCAGTCGCTCGGCGGTGGCGAGGTACTCCTTGCGGTGGTGGATGGCAGGCAGCTCCTCGGGTGTGCCGTACTCCGCCCACGCGATGGCGAGGTCGCCGTCGTACACCAACGCCGCGTGCGCGATCCCCTCGTCCACGAGGCGCTTCTTGAACGCCCGGTTGTCCTCGACGGTGCTGCCCGGACCGCGGTCATCGGGATGAAACCAGGTGCACCAGCAGTTGGCGAACATGCCCTTGTTGCGCTCGACGAGGGCGGCGAAGTCGTCGAAGGTCTCCGGTGTGAGCGACTTGACGGTGACGTCGGCCATGGCGGCAGGGTAGACCGGATCGGACGTGGGCGCCCCTGCCTCCGGCCCTTCAGGGGATCCCCCGACGACCGGGGCCTGCTCCCCCTTCTGACTCCACCCTGCGACCGGACTCCATGTACTCCTTGAGGCCCATCCAGTTCCGCCGCTCCCACCGGGGGCCGATGACCGCGAGCACCGGGGACAACACCCGCATCGGCCCCAGCAGGCGCATGTCCCAGTCCCACCTCAGCCGCGTCCCGCCATCGGTCTGCGCGCAGGTCACCGTGCCCTCCACCTGCAGGTAGGGCGAGCGGACCTCGGTGCGCACATGATGGGGTCGGTCGTACTCCACCAGCTCCATGGTCATCTCGCCCTTGGCGCCCATGCCCCTGGGGGCAGCCACGAAGCGTGAGCCCAGCCCGACAGGCCCCTCACCGACCATCTCGGCACGGACGATTCGAGGGTTGTACCGCGGCTCGTTGCGCTCGTCGGCGACCATGTCGAAGACCTCGCCGACCGGCGCTGCGATGGTCACTTCTCCAGTCATGCGGGCCACCAGACCACTTCCCTCCGTGCCCTCGTCCTGCTACCCCAGAGCATCGCTGGGAAACGACGGACGCGAGAGGGCCGTTGGTCCCGGGTGGGACAGTGGAGCGTCGGGTCGGGCCGAAGGCCCGCCCTCGACGCAGTACAAGGAAGGCTCACCGGG
The DNA here is from genome assembly GCF_000768695.1 of Knoellia aerolata DSM 18566. Lineage (GTDB taxonomy): Bacteria > Actinomycetota > Actinomycetes > Actinomycetales > Dermatophilaceae > Knoellia > Knoellia aerolata. The sequence continues at coordinate 58,885 of NZ_AVPL01000009.1, read as the reverse complement.
CGCTCCCCATTCCTGCATCCCAATCTGGGATGCAGTGCGGTACCATGACGGCATGAGCACGCAGATCGCGGTCCGCTTGCCCGACGAGATGGTTGCGTTCCTCGACCGCAGCGTCGCGACCGGCAAGGCGCCCAGCAGGGCGGCGCTCGTCGCGTCCGCCCTGGAGCGTGAGATGCGACGTCTGGCGGCAGAGCACGACGCACACATCCTCCGCTCCGAGGGTGCGGCCGATGAGCTCGACGACCTGGTCGAGTGGACGGGCGCCCACGCAGCTCTGGACGACTGAGCGCGTGCGCGAGATCGTTCTGGTCCGTCTCGACAAGACGCGGCCGGCCCTCGTGCTGACTCGAGAGGTCGCTCGGGACGCGATGAACAAGGTGACGGTCGCCCCGATCACCAGCACCATGAAAGGCTTGTCCAGCGAAGTTCTGGTCGGACCTGACAACGGACTCGAGCGAAGATGCGCGGTGTCCTTGGACAACGTCCTCACCGTCCCCGCGAGTGCTCTTGGACGCACGATCGGCTACCTGCACGCGGACCAAGAGGCTCAGCTGGCGCGTGCCGTGGTGTTGGCTTACGACCTGGAGGTAGCCCTGCTCGAATAGGAGGAGCCGCGCACCGTGCGGCACCTCCGGACGTTTGGTCCGTCAGAGGAAGTCGATGACGAAGCGTCCGAGTCGCTCCAGGGACGAACCGAGGGCGGGCGAGACCTGAAGCAGCCATGAGCAGGAGAGCCAGCGCCGGCAACATGCTCCCGACGGGCCCAAGCGTGCGGTGCGCGTCCATGGCGGGAGCATGGGGCTCGACGGTGACTCGTTTCATGCGGCATGTCCGGACGGTCGGGAACGATCTGAGGCTTGGGCGAGAGCCCTTGCGGGACAACGGACACACTGACGCCCGTGACCGATCTGCGGGACTCCCGGTCGCCAGCTCTTCGCTTCCAGTCGACGCACCCACGATTCCGTGATGGTCTGGCTCGGCGACCATCGCAATATGCGGCACTGGGGTGCGTTTCAATGCTGGCGCCCTGGCCCCGCTCTGACCCAGACGACGGTGCCGGCCCGTCCTGGTGGACGAGCCGGCACCGGTCTCACGGGTCAGTGCCTCGAGCTCACTGCTTCTGCACTCACCGCCGTTGCGGCGAGCACGTCGGTCAGAGGGTCTCGAGCGGGTGCTCGTGGTCGTGCAGGCCACCCTGTTCCGACGTCGGGAGTCCCGCCGGGCCACCCGAAGGCTGAGCGACGGGGAAGTTGCCCTTGCCCGAGAGCCCGTTGACGTCCGAGGAGTTCATCGCGTACTGCAGGACGCTGTACCCGATCGCGTCGGAGTTGACGTCCAGCGCGTGGTTGTTGTTGTTGGCGTATGTGTCACAGGCCAGGTGGTAGCACGGGTCGTACTGTGCTCCCGCCGTGCCGCCCCAGATGGCGGCCTCCTCAGCCGTCTTGACACCTTCGGCACCGGTGAACAGACCACCGGACGGGATGCCGACCGCGATGAACGGACCGTAGTCGGAGCGTCCGGAGAAGTCGGTGCCCTTGTACGGCTCGCCCTGTGAGTCGAAGTAGGCCTCGAAGGTCTTCTCGATCTGGGCCGAACCCTCCGGGCCCGCGGGCGCACCGACGGTGTCGGAGTCGTCACCGTCGTAGATGAAGAACACGTGGTTGGGCGATCCGACCATGTCGAAGTTGAGGTACAGGGCAATCCGGTCCTGCTCCTGCTCGGACAGCCCGGCGACGTACTGGGTCGACCCGATCAGACCAGCCTCCTCGGCTCCCCACCAGGCGAAGCGCACGGCGTTGACCGGTCGGACCTTGGACATCTGCTCGGCCGTCTCGAGGAGTGCGGCGGAGCCGGAGCCGTTGTCGTTGATGCCGGGCCCGGCCTGCACGGAGTCGAGGTGCGCACCGGCCATGACGACGTTGGCGGGGTTGCCCCAGCGGCTCTCGGCGATGACATTGACCTGGGTGGTCTGCACCGGCGCAGGCACGTTGATGTAAGCGGTCGAGCCGGGCTGGCTGAGGGCCACGCCGTTCGCGAAGGACGCTCCAACGACCGGGATGGTGACCACGCTGGGGACCAGGGTGCCGACGATGAGGGCCTCCCGCAGTGGTGTGTCTCCCTGGTTGAAGATGATGACACCGCTCGCGCCTGCGGCCTGGGCGTTGGCAGCCTTGACCCCGAACGGGCAGGTGCCCCGCTGCATGAGGGCGATGTTGCCGGCCGGGAAGCCGACGAAGTCGGATGCCTCGCACCCGCTCGTGCTGGCGCGCGGCGGTACGAGATTGATGTCCACTGCGGTGACGGCCGCGGAGACGGTGCCGTAGCCGGTCCCGGTGTAGGGACCCGTCTCGTACGTGGCGGTGACCGGCGCGGTCTGGCGCAACGTTGCGGCCGCGACGTAGGTGAAGGGGAATTCGTCGAGGGTGACGTTGTACCCCGCCTTCTCCATCCGGTCCACGACGTAGTCGACGCTCGCGTCGTAGCCGGAGGTCCCCGCGGCCCGATTGCCGTCGTTCTCGTTCGCGATCTGCTGGAAGGCTGCCTGGTGCTCGCGCACCCCCTCAAGCGTGATGCACTCCATGAGCTTGGCATGCGTGTTGTTCACGCGTGTGTCGCAGGCTTGCGAGGCCGCCAGGACCGGCGGTGTAGAGGCGAGCGACACGGCAGCGGCGGCGACGACGGCGGCGCCGATCCGCCGGGGGGTTCGAGGCATGAGATCTCCAAAGTGTCCGAGGCGTAGCCCAGGTGGTGGCCCGACGCTGACCGGCCGCGAGGAACCGTGAACGAATGCCAGAGTATGGAGATTGGTGAGCGAGAGGAAGAGCCCGGCGAGATGAGCCCCGACCTGCGGCGCACGTTCGGCAGGCTGGCGCGGATGGCTGGGGCGGACCTGCGCTTCATCCAGAAGGCGAGGGGCCACGAGTCCATCGTCGCGTTTCCGCAGGTCGGACAGGGTGCCCTCGGCGTGATTCGAACACGCGACACCTTCTTTAGGAGAGAAGTGCTCTTCCCCTGAGCTACGAGGGCGGGGAGGCCCGAAGGCCGCATACCAGCCTAGTTGACGCCCGTGAGCGGGATGCGCACCGACTGTCGGCGACGAACCGGGCCGGGCGGACGGCATACTCGGGCGGGTGACGGCGAGCGGGGGCACGGAGGTGAGCGGACAGCGCGACCTCGTGCAGCGGCGCACCGTCGCGACCCTGTCGATGTCGCAGGTGCTCGGCGGGATCTCCCTCGCCAGTGGGGTCGCCGTGGGCGCGCTGCTCGCCGAGGAGATCAGCGGCTCGCCGACGTATGCCGGGCTGGGCTCGACGTTCCAGGTTCTCGGCTCCGCCCTCATCGCCGTCCCGATGGCCCGGCTCAGTGCGGCGCGCGGGCGGCGGCACGGGCTCGTGCTCGGCTACGGCCTCGCCTTCGTCGGCGCGCTCGGTCTCATCACGTCGGGGGTCGTCGGGAGCTTCGCGCTGCTGCTCGTCGCCAGCCTGCTCTTCGGTGGCTCCACGGCGTCGAACAACCAGGCGAGGTATGCCGCGGCGGACCTCGCCGCTCCTGCCCACCGCGGCCGCGACATCAGCCTCGTCGTCTGGGCCACGACCATCGGGAGCGTCGTCGGACCGAACCTCGTCGGCCCGAGCGAGCCGGTGTCGCGGCTGCTCGGGCTGCCCCGGCTCACCGGGCCGTTCGTCTTCTCGCTCGTCGGGCTGCTGCTCGCCATCACGGTCCTGCTCGTGCGGCTGCGCCCCGACCCCCTGGTCGAGGCCAGGCGTCGCGCCGTCGCGGCCGACCCCGGCGCCTCCGGTCGCACGCACGGCCGGGTGGGCCGCGGCCTGCGCGTCGTCGCCGGCCATCCCCGGGCCCTGCTCGGCCTGATGACCCTGGCCCTCGGGCACATGGTCATGGTGAGCGTCATGGTGATGACGCCGCTGCACATGCGGCACGGCCAGGCCGACCTCACCGTCATCGGGTTCGTCATCAGCGTCCACATCCTCGGGATGTTCGCCTTCTCACCGCTGACCGGGCTCGCCGTGGACCGGCTCGGTGGCCGCGCGGTCGCGATCGTCGGGTCGGCCGTGCTCGCCGCCGCCACGCTGCTCGCCTCCTCGGCCCCGGAGGGGCACTCGACGGGGCTGCTCGTCGCGCTCTTCCTGCTCGGGCTGGGCTGGTCGTGCACGCTCGTCTCCGGTTCCACGATGCTCACCGCGGCACTCCCGGCCGCCGAGCGACCGGGCGCGCAGGGTGCGAGCGACCTCGTCATGGGGCTGACCGCCGGGCTCGGCGGAGCGCTCGCCGGCGTCGTCGTCGACGTGGCGAGCTTCCAGGCGCTCGCGTTCGCGGCGCTCGTCGTCGCCCTTGCCATCGGCGTCCTCGCCGTCGTGCTGCGCGGGACGGGTGAGGTCAGCGAGCGCTGACCCCGGGCCAGCGGGGCCGGCGCTTCTCCGCGAACGCCGCGACGCCCTCGGCGCGGTCCGGGCTGAAGGCGGTGTCGTGCCACCGGGCGTCCTCGAGGTCCAGCCCGTCGGCCAGGGAGACGTCCATGCCGGCGCGCATCGCCGCCTTGGCGTTGCGCACGCCCACGGGGGAGTGCGCCGCGATCGTCGCCGCGATCTCGAGCGCCGCCGCGCGCGGGTCCTCGACGACCCGGTCCGCGAGGCCGAGGGCGAGGGCCTCCATGCCGTCGACCCGGCGGGCCGTGAAGATGAGGTCGGCGGCGCGCGACCAGCCGATGCGGCGGGTGAGGAGCTGGGTCCCGCCACCCCCGGGGATGACGCCGACCGACACCTCGGGCAGCGCGAACGTGGCACGCGGGGACGCGACGATGAGGTCGCACGACAGGGCGATCTCGCAGCCGCCCCCGAGCGCGTAGCCGCCCACCGCGGCGATGACCGGCACGGGCAGGTCCAGGACGCTGCCGTATGCCGCCCGGTTGCCGGGGCGCTGGGCCCGCAGCTCGTCGTCGGTGAGCCGATTGCGTTCCTTGAGGTCGGCGCCCACGCAGAACGCCTTGGGGTGCGACGACGAGACGACGACCGCGCGGACCGTGTCGTCGTCGGCGAGACCCTGGGCGGCCTCGGTGAGGGCCCGGGCCATCGCGGTCGAGACGGCGTTCATCGCCTCCGGCCGGTCGAGGACGATCTCGGCGACCCCGTCGTCGTGGCGGACGACCCGGACGAGCCCGGTCGTGGCGGACCCGGGGTCCTGCGCTGCATCCTGTGACATGCCGCCATCCTCCCCGATCCCGGCCACGTCGGTCGGGGAGGCTGCCCGCAGGGTGGCGGCACACGGCATACGCGCCTGTCGTTGTTAGCCTGCTCAGGTGAGTGAGACCGGACCGCAGTCAGAGATCGACTCGCGGACCGAGAAGGTCCGCCACGCCGTCGAGGGGTGGACCAGGCATCTCGTCGACCTCGGCGGGCGCAACACCCTGCTCTGGTACCGCGACCTGCCCACGGGCACCCTCGACCTCACGACGGCGCACCCGGGCGGTGTGGCCATGCTCCTCGCCGGCCGGCCCACCCGACTGTCCGACCTCGTCCGGGAGCCGGCGGCCTTCGACGAGGCCCGCCGCCGCGCCCGCACCATCGCGGCCAAGGCCCGCGAGCTGCGGGAGGAGCGCGGCATCGACACCGGCTTCGTCGCCGTGGGGATGGCGACGTGGAGCCTCGGCCGGGGTCGCGGAGCGGCCGTCGCGCGAGAGCCCGCGGCGCCCGTGCTGCTGCGCAGCTGCACCCTGCGACCGACCACGCCGCAGCACGACGACTACGAGCTCGACCTCGGCGACGAGATCGAGCTCAACCCCGTCCTCGAGCACTACCTCGCCTCGGAGCAGGGCGTCAGCATCGACACCGAGAAGCTCGAGTCGCTCGCCTTCCGTCCCGGCGGGTTCGACCCGTACCCTGCGTACGCCGCGCTGACCGAGGCGTGCGCCTCCGTGCCCGACTTCGCCGTGACGCCGCGCATCGTCCTCGGGACGTTCTCCTACGCGAAGCTGCCGATGGTCGCCGACCTCGCCGCGCACGGTGACGCCCTTGCGGACCACGACGTCATCGCCGCCATCGCCGGCGACGCCACGGCGCAGCGCTCCGTGCGGCACGAGCTCCCCGGCCGCGCCGACGACGTCGTGCCCGACCCCGCCAAGGGCCTGCTCGTCCTCGACGCCGACTCCTCCCAGCAGGAGGCCATCGAGGCCGCCCGCTCCGGCGCCCACCTCGTCATCCACGGCCCCCCCGGTACCGGGAAGTCGCAGACGATCGCCAACCTCGTCGCGTCGCTGGCGGCCGACGGCAAGCGCGTGCTCTTCGTCGCCGAGAAGCGGGCGGCGATCGACGCCGTGGTCGGGCGCCTCGACCGGATCGGGCTCGGTGACCTCGTCCTCGACCTGCACGACGGCCCCCGCGGCCGGCGCCGGATCGCGACCGAGCTCGCCGACACCCTGCCGGGCGGCTCCCCGCGCCCCGCCGACCCGGCGAGCCGCGACGTCGACCGGCTGCGGTCGACCGCCTCGTCCCTGCGCGAGCACCTCGAGGCGATGCACGAGCCCCGGCACCCGTGGGGGGTGTCCGTCCACGACGTGCAGGAGGCCATCAGCGGCCTCGGCACGACGCCGCGACCCCCGCACTCGCGGGTCAGGATCCGGGGTGAGGCGCTCCAGTCCCTGCCGCGCGAGCGGTTCGAGGTGCTCGCCCGCGAGATGACGCGGGTCGCCTCCCTCGGCGCGTGGCGCACCGACCGCGGGGCGGACCCCTGGTACGGCGCGACCGTGCGCACCCCCGAGGAGGCGATCCGGGCCCGCGAGCTCGTGGAGCGCTGGTCCGGCTCCGCGATCGAGGACGTCGGCCAGACCCTGCGCGACGTCTTCACCGGCCTCCGGCTCCCGCCGTCGCGCACGGTGCGGGAGTGGGGGCGCATCCTCGACACCGTGGCGCAGGTGCGCGACACGCTCGAGACGTTCCGGCCTGAGATCTTCGACGTCCCGCTGGGCGACTTCGTCGCGGCGACCGGCACCGCGGACTACCGGTCCTCCGTCGGCTCCGAGCTCGGGTGGTGGGAGCGTCGCGGGCTGCGGCGCCAGGTCCGTCGCCACGTGCGGCCCGGCCGCCCACCGGCCGACCTGCATGCGGCCCTGCTCTCCGCGAGCGAGCAGAGGAGTGCGTGGAAGGAGATGGCCGGTGCCGGCGGGCGCCCGGAGATGCCCGCCGACCTCGACCGGGCCACCGACGCGTACGCCGCCCTCGCCGCCGACCTCGGGTGGCTGGACGACCGCGTGCCGCGCACCGAGGCGCCCATGTCGCTGCTCGACGTGCCGCGCGACGAGCTGCGTGACCGCCTCCAGGCGCTCGCCGACGCCCCCGACCGGCTCGCCGTCGTCCCGTCGATCATCGGCCCGGTCGAGTCGATGCGCGACGCGGGCCTCGGCTCACTGCTCGAGGACCTCGCCACCCGCCGTGTGCCCGCCGACGACGTCGCGAGCGAGGCCGACTTCGTCTGGTGGAGCTCGGTGCTCGACGACATCTCCCTGCGCGACCCCAGGGTGGGCGCCCACGACGGTGAGGACCTGCGCCGGACCCTCGGCGAGTTCGCCTCCGCCGACCGGGAGGTCCTGCGGCAGAACGCGTCCCGCGTCCGCGCCGCCGTGCGCGCCAACATCGACCGGGTGCTGGCCGACGCGCCCGAGCTGGAGAGCATCGTGCGCGCCGAGGCGGCGAAGTCACGCCGCCACCGACCGCTGCGCGACCTCTTCCCCGTGGCCGGCGAGCTGCTCACCGCGTCGCGGCCGTGCTGGGTGATGAGCCCCCTCGTCGTCGCCTCCGTGCTGCCACCGGGCATCTGGTTCGACGTGGTCGTCTTCGACGAGGCGTCCCAGGTGCCCCCGGCCGAAGCGGTCTCCGCGATCTCCCGTGCGCGGCAGGTGGTGCTGGCCGGCGACGCCAAGCAGCTGCCCCCGACGTCGTTCTTCACGACGGTCTCCGACGGCGGTGAGGCCGCGCCCGACGACGGGCTCACCGAGGGCGTCGAGTCGATCCTCGACGTGCTCGCGGCGACGCTGCCCAGCCGGCGCCTCTCGTGGCACTACCGCTCGCAGGACGAGCGGCTCATCTCGTTCGCGAACGAGCACGTCTACGGTGGCTCGCTCGTCACCTTCCCGGGGACCGGCTCGGCGCCCGTGCTCCGCCATGAGCTCGTCGACGGCGTGGGCGTCCTCACCGAAGGAGCGGCGAGCGTCGAGACGACGCAGGCCGAGGTGGACCGCGTCGTCGAGCTGGTCCTCGAGCACGCCCGCACCCGACCCAGCGAGAGCCTCGGCGTCATCGCGCTGGGGCTGGCTCACACCCAGCGGATCGAGGACGCGCTGCGCCGGGCCCTCCAGGGGCTCGACGCGAGGACCGCGACCTTCTTCACCGAGGACGTCCACGAACGCTTCTTCGTCAAGAACCTCGAGCGCGTCCAGGGTGACGAACGGGACGCGGTCATCCTGTCCGTCGGCTACGGCAAGACCCCCCACGGCCGGGTGCTGCACCGCTTCGGCCCGCTCAACACCGAAGGTGGCGAACGCCGCCTCAACGTCGCGATCACCCGGGCCAAGAAGCGCATGACCGTCGTGTCGTCCATCGGTGCGGACGAGCTCGACCCGACGCGGCTCAAGGCCCTCGGCGCCCAGATGTTGCGCGACTTCCTCGAGCACGCCGCCACCTCGACCGTCGTCGCGGTCGAGGGCGGGCCCGGCGATGTCGTGCCGAGCGCGCCGACGCAGTCGGTCGTCATGGCCGAGTTCGCGAGGCGCCTGCGCGACACCGGTCTCGTCGTGCACGAGCGCTACGGCTCGTCGGCTGCCCCCATCGACCTCGCGGTCGAGGACCCCAACCACCCGGGGCGGCTCGCCGTCGCCGTGGAGTCGGATGGACCGGAGTATGCCGCGATGTCCAGCGCCCGGGACCGCGACCGCCTCCGTGCGGAGCACCTCGGCCGGCTCGGCTGGCAGCACGTGCGGGTCTGGACCCGGGACGCCTTCCGCGACCCCGCGAGGGACGTCGCCCGGATCAGGTCGATGGCCGACCGCGGGCGTTCATGACCGGGCGGTCACGTCGCGCGTCGAGCGCCCCGCAGCGGGTCGGTTCGGACGAGGGCCTGACCTCGGCCCGGCCCCGGGTGCCCGCCGCGGCCCGGGGCGAGCAGGAGCGGGGGCCCGAGGACACGACGCCGGCGGAGGAGATCGACGACGGCTCGTCGCCGAAGGCCGCAGCCGCTGAGCGCACACCGGTCGAGCAGACGAGCGACGACACCGACGAGGGGTGGGGGGAGCGGGGCGAGGACGACACCTCGGCACGCTGGCTCCGCGAGAACCGCCCCCCGCACTGGTCCTGACCCGCTCGCTTCTCCCCCCTTGCGTCTGCGTCTGTGGTCGTTCTGGCAGCCGTTGACGCTGACGTTGCGGAAGAGGCTGGGGGTGGACGCGACGCGGGACGGGAACCAGCAGGTGCTGGTTCCCGCCCCGAGGCGGTGGTGCGGTGGTGCGGTGGAGTCAGAGGTTCGGACGCGCGCGGAGGCTGTCGCGGATCTCCTTGAGGAGCTCGGTGTTCGGGTCCTGGGTGTCGGCGTCGGTCTCGGCCGGGAAGAGACGTGCCTTGGCGGCCTCGTAGGGCTTGACGACGAAGAAGTAGACGACCGCGGCGAGGACGAGGAACGCGATGAGGGCGGTGATGAAGGCACCGACCGGGAGGCCCGCCGGCTTCCACGCGTTGAAGTCGGGCTGGTCCCCGGCCTTGCCGACGATGCCCATGATGACGTCGACCATCTTCTTGACGACCTCGCCGAACGCACCGGCGATGACGAACGCCACCGCGAGCTCGACGAGGTTGCCACGCATGACGAAGTCCTTGAAGCCCTTCATGTGGATCATTCCTTTTCTGTCGGAGACATGGGTGCCCGACAAACATCTGCCAGAGCGCGATCACCGTACAAGGTGCTTCGGACCCGAAACAGGGACCGCACGGCCTCGGCGGTGACGACGCCGCCGGCGGGTCAACCGGTGACCACGGGCAGGACCCGCGGGGCCCCACCTTCCGGTCGTTGACCTGCGAAGACACGCTCGACGTCGGCGTCGGTGAGGGCGCACACCAGGCCGCGTGAGGCGGGGACGGTCCCCGGTAACGGTCCCGTCACGGAGGTCACCTCGGGCGTGTCGACGCCCAGGACGAGCACGTCGCGTGCCAGCGCCGCCCCGCCGACCTCGGCGTACAGGGTGACCCGGTGGCCGACCGGAACGAGGTCGAGGCTGCGCTCGTCGGCCACGAGCACGTGGGCGGCGACGGTGCCGGATGGCAGTCCGTCGGCAGGGGTGCGGGGCACGAGCCGGGTGGTCGTGACCACCTCGCCGCGGGTGACCCTGGAGGTCAGGCGCCGCCCGACGAGGCCGGACGGGTCGGTGGAGGTCGCCACCGGTGGCGGGTCGCGCGGCACGTCGACGACCCGGAGGTCCTCCTCGTCGAGGACGGCGCCGCTCGCCAGGTGCCGGGCCGCCACGACCACCGGGGTCGTGGGTGCCGGTGGTGGCCGCACGACTCCCACGAGGACGACGACGGCCGCGACCGCGCACGCTGCGGAGGCCAGCCGGCGCAGCGCCCACCGTCGCCACCGCGCGCGTCGCGACGGGCCGAGGAGCCCGGGGCGCGGGAGGCTGGGGAGGTGTGGTCGCGGCATGGGGCCGACGCTAGGTCGGCGCAGCGGCGCCCGGCAGGGGTCAGGCCGAGGCTGTGGACGACGCCGGGGTGGGCGAGGCTCCTGTGGACGAGCCGGACGAGCCGGACGAGCCGGACGAGCCGGACGAGCCGGAGTCCTTGCCGTTGCCCTTGCCCGTGCCGGTGCCCGCGTCGGAACCGGACGAGGACCCGGAACCGGCGTCGCCGGACGGAGCCGCCGGTGACGAGCTGCTCGAGGCGGCCCGCGAGTCGTTGCGGTAGAACCCGCCGCCCTTGAAGACGACCCCGACCGAGTTGAAGACCTTGCGCAGGGACCCCCCGCACTCCGGGCAGATCGAGAGCGAGTCGTCGCTGAAGGACTGGACCGCCTCGAAGCGGTGGTCACAGTCACGGCACGCGTAGGCGTACGTGGGCACGGGTTCCTCCTGGGGCACAGCGGGGTGAGCGGCTCCAAGGATACGGAACGCCACGGGATGCTCCCGTATGCCGTCCGCCCACGGCCACCCGTCCCCCCGACGTCGATCCCGTACGCCCCCCGCCTGCGTCTGCGTGCATGGTGAGTCCTCTGACCATCCAAGCAGACGCAGACGCAGCAGGCCGGGGGTGGGGAGGCCGGGGAGGCGGGCGGCCGGCTCAGCCGTCCCGCGACCAGCCGGCGAGCCGCCCACCCCGGCTCACGGCATACAGCCGCTTCTCGACGGCGGCGCGCAGGGCGGCCGGCGTGACGACGAGCAGCTGGTCACCGCGTCGCAGCGGCGTCGTCTCGTGCGGGACGAACGAGGCGCCCTCGCGCACGATGAGGGCGACGTTGGCCCCGGCCGGCAGCCGCAGCTCGTAGACCTGCACCCCCGCGAGGCGGGACAACGGCCCGACGGTGACCTCGATGAGGTGCGCGCCGATGTCGTCGAACGGGGTCACCTCGATGGCCAGGTCGAACGAGTGGTGGCCACGGTCGAGCCCCAGCCGGTGCGCCACCCACGGCAGGCTGGGCGCCTGGACGAGCGTGAAGATGACGACGAGGACGAAGACGAGGTCGAAGATCCACTCCACCCCCGTTGCTCCGACCGTGAGCGGGACGGTGGCGAGCACGACGGGCACGGCGCCGCGCAGCCCGGCCCACGACAGGAACGCCTGGGTGCGCCACCCCAGCCCGAACGGTGAGCACGACACGAGCACCGAGAGCGGTCGGGCGACGAGCAGGAGCGCGAGCCCGAGGACGAGCGCCCGCCCGATCTGGTCGGGGAACGCCGCCGGGTCCGCGAGCAGGCCGAGCAGGACGAACAGCCCGATCTGGGCGAGCCAGCCGAGGGCGGTGGAGAAGCCGAGCACCGCCGCACGGTGGGGCAGCGACATGTTCCCGAGGACGAGGGAGGCGAGGTAGCAGGCGATGAACCCCGACGCGTGGAGCACGTCCGCGGCGGCGTAGGCGAGGACCGACATGGCGACGACCCCGATGGCGAACAGCGCCGACGAGCCGCCGGCGACCCGGGACATGAGTCGCCCGCCGAGCCACCCCACGCCGAGGCCGACGAGCGAGCCGACGATGAGCTCGCCGGTGACGATGAGCATGATCGACCACAGGGACACCTCCTCGCCGGCCGCCGACTGCACCGCGATGGCCGTGACGATGATGACGACGGGCGCGTCGTTGAAGCCGGACTCGGCCTCGAGCATGCCGCTCACGCGCCTCGGCAGCGGCACCCGACGCAGCACCGCGAAGACCGCGGCGGCGTCGGTGGAGGCGAGGATGGCGCCGATGAGCAGCGCGGTGCTCCACGACATCGAGAGGACGAAGTGGCCGGCGAGCGCCACGACGAGGATCGAGACGACGACGCCGACGGTCGCCAGGGCCGCCGCCGGGGCGAGGGAGCCCTTGATCGAGTCCCACTTCGTCGTCACCCCACCCTCGGTGAGGATGAGGACGAGCGCGGCGTAACCGAGGACCTGGGTGAGCTCCTCATCGGAGAAGTCGATGCCGAGCCCCCGGTTCCCCAGGGCCAGGCCGATGCCGAGGTAGAGCAGGAGCGAGGGCAGGCCGGAGCGGGTCGACAGCCTCACCGCCGCGATCGCCACGATGAGGACGGCGGTGCCGATGAGCAGCCCGATGGAGAGCGAGCGCAGGTTCTCCCCCGCGGCCGCGACGACGGAGACCGGGCTGACCCCGCTGACACCACTGACCCCACTGACCACGCCGACGTGCGCCATACCCACGATGTCGGTCACGGCCCGTCCTTGCTCGCTCGTCTGGCGGTCTGACCTAGTCTCGCAGGGTGTCCCCTCACCGCGTGGCCCGTCGCGTCGCCCTGACCGTCGTCGGCGTCCTCACCATTGCCGCCCTCGTCCTCTCCGTCGTCGGGGTGTCGCTGGTCCGGCGGTCGTTCCCGCAGACCGAGGGTGAGATCGACGTCCCCGGCCTGGCCGGCACCGTGGACGTCCTGCGTGACGAGCGGGGCATCCCCCAGATCTACGGTGACAGCGTCGCCGACATCGCCCGGGCCCAAGGGTATGTGCACGCGCAGGACCGCTTCTTCGAGATGGACATGCGCCGTCACATCACGGCCGGCCGGCTGGCCGAGCTCGTCGGGGACGCCGGCGTCGAGACCGACAAGGTCATCCGCACGATGGGCTGGCGCCGCGTCGCCGAGGCCGAGCTGCCGACGCTGGACCCGGCGACGCGGACGTACCTGCAGTCCTACGCCGACGGCGTCAACGCCTACCTCCGTGGCCGCTCGCCGTCGCAGGCCTCGCTCGAGTACGTCGTGCTCGGCACCCGGGTCTCCGACTACAAGATCGAGGACTGGACGCCGGCCGACTCCATCGCCTGGCTCAAGGCGATGGCCTGGGACCTGCGCGGCGACTACTCCGACGAGCTGGCGCGCGCGCGGCTGTCGAGGCGCGTGACCGTCAACCAGATCGCGGAGATCTACCCGCCCTACGACCTCGCGAGGGAGCCGATCCTCTCCGGCGAGGACTGGGCGCCGGCGTCACCCTCGCTCCAGCAGTCCTCGTCGGCGGTCCCGGCAGCGCTGAGCGCCGCGGCCGAACGGCCCGCGGCGAAGCAGGCCGCCGGTGCGCTCGGCGACTCCTCGGCCCAGGCGGCGTATGCCGCGGTCGAACGAGCGCTCTCCGCCGTGCCCCAGCTCATCGGGCGGGGGGAGGGCATCGGCTCGAACTCGTGGGTCGTCGGCCCCGAGAAGTCCGCGACCGGAAAGCCGCTGCTCGCCAACGACCCCCACCTCTCGCCGGGTATCCCGGGGATCTGGTACCAGGTGGGCCTGCACTGCCGCGCGAAGAGCGTCGAGTGCCCGCTCGACGTCGCCGGCTTCTCGTTCGCGGGGGTGCCCGGGGTGGTCATCGGCCACAACGACCGGATCGCCTGGGGCATGACCAACCTCTCGCCCGACGTCAGCGACTTCTACCTCGAGAGGCTCGACGGTGACCGCGTGCTGCGCGGCGACACGTGGGAGCCGCTCACCACCCGCCGCGAGACCATCAGGGTCGCCGGGGGCGACGACGTCGACCTCACCGTCCGAGCGACCCGCCACGGCCCGCTCATGTCCGACGTGATCCCCGCGTTCGTCGACGCCGGGGAGCGCTCGCCCACCCCACCGTCCGAGGGCGCCGCCCGGGACAGCCAGACGTACGCCGTCTCGATGGCGTGGACCGGGCTCGAGCCGAGCCAGACGGCCGACGCGATCCTCCAGCTCAACGTGGCCCAGAACTTCGAGCAGTTCCGGGAGGCCGCCAAGTCGTTCGCCGTCCCCTCGCAGAACCTCGTCTACGCCGACGTCGACGGCCACATCGGCTACCAGGCGCCGGGCCAGGTCCCCGTCCGCGTGTCCGCCTTCGCGGGTGCGCCGCCAGGCTACTGGCCGGCCCCCGGCTGGGACGAGGCCTACGACTGGCAGGGCTTCGTGCCGTTCGCGTCGATGCCGAGCTCGCTCGACCCCGAGTCCGGGATCATCGTCGCCGCGAACCAGGCCGTGACCGCGAGGCCGACCCCGTTCCTCACCACCGAGTGGGACTACGGCTACCGCTCGCAGCGCATCCGTGAGCTCCTCGACGCGGCCACCCGCAACGGCGACAAGCTCACCGTGGAGCAGATGGGCGAGATCCAGATGGACTCGCGCAACGAGTTCGCCCCCGTCCTCGTCGAGGCGCTGCTCGAGGTGCCGCTCAAGGGTGCCGGCGACTCCGACGCGGAGGTCGCCTTCACCAAGGAGGCCCAGGACCTCCTGCGCGACTGGGACTACACGACGCCCGCCGACCGGTCCCGCTCCGGTGCCGCCGCGGCCTACTACAACGCCGTCTGGGCCAACCTCCTCCGCCTCCTCTTCGACGACGAGGTGCCCGAGGACCTGCGCGCCGAGGGTGGGAGCCGCTACATGACGGCGGTCGCCGGGCTGCTCGACAACCCCCGCAGCGCGTGGTGGGACAACCGGCAGACCGCTGCCATCACCGAGGGGCGCGACGAGATCCTGCGCCAGGCGCAGGTGGAGGCACGGCTCGAGCTGACCCGCAGGCTCGGCAAGGACCCCGACGACTGGCGCTGGGGCTCACTGCACACGCTCGACCTCACCCACCAGGTGCTCGGCGGCGACAGCGTGCCCGGGGTCGTCCGGCGCATCTTCAACCGTGGCGAGTACGAGATGCCCGGGGGGTCCGCGATCGTCAACGCGACGGCCTGGAAGGCCAACCTCGGCTACGAGGTCACGGCCGCCCCCTCGATGCGGATGGTCGTCGACCTCGGCAGCTTCGACCGCTCCACGTGGGTCAACCAGACCGGGGCGAGCGGCCACGCGTTCAACGGGCACTACGACGACCAGACCGAGGACTGGGTCGAGGGCCGACAGCACCCGTGGGCCTTCACCGAGAAGGCGGTGCGCGAGGCGAGCGAGGACGAGCTCACCCTCGTGCCCGAGGGTGGCAGCTGACCCGAGGGGTCATCCGGTGACCTCAGAGCCAGGTCACCCCGTCCGCGGTGAGGACGCCGTGGACGGGCTGGTCGTGCGGGTCCGCCGGCAGCGGCTCGGGGTGGACCTCGCCCGGGTGGAGGACGACGAGGACGCGCGCGTCCGGCCGCCGCCGGGCCAGCGCGCGGTCGTAGCTCCCGCCCCCACGGCCCAGCCGCGTCCCCGCCAGGTCGGCGGCCAGGCCCGGCGTGAGCACGAGGGCGGCCGCCGAGATCGCGTCCGGACCGAGCCGCATACGCCGTTCGTCGTTCACGTCGCACCAGTCGAGGTCGTTGTCCGGCAGGGTGACCGGGACGACGACGCGTATGCCGTGTGCCACGAGTGCGTCGATGCTCGCCGCCGTGGGTGGCTCGGTGCGCAGGGCCTCGTAGGCCGCGACCGTGCCGCCAGCCCCGATCCCGAGCCCGGTGGCAAGGGCCAGCACCTCACGGGCGAGCGCCGCGTCGTCGGCGTCGCGGTCGCGGGCGGCGACCCGCTCGCGACGGGCCGCGAGCAGGATCGGGCGCAGCGCGACCTTGGCGCTCGCGACGGAATCGGGGGTCACGCGCCCAGTGTCCACGTTTCGCCCGCGCTGGTCGCCTAGGGTTGCCGACATGGGTGCAGACGGGCTCCACCGGAGTACGGAGCTCATGCGCGCCCGTGGGGTCGACGAGCGGGCGGTCGCCGCCTTCACGCGTTTCTACGGGATGCTCGAGCAGGACGCGACCGGCCACATCCTCGAGGAGAGCATCGCGCCGCTCGGCGACGTCCCCGCGCTCGCCGACCTCGACGTCGACGAGGCCGAGGCCCGGGCCGCCCTGGCGACGACCGTGGTGCTCAAGCTTAACGGCGGCCTCGGCACGTCCATGGGCATCAGTGGCCCGAAGTCCGCCCTTCCCGTGCGCGACGGGCTGAGCTTCCTCGACATCATCGCCCGCCAGGTGCTCGCGATCCGGCGGGAGCACGACGTCGACCTGCCCGTCGTCTTCATGGACTCCTTCCGCACCCGTGACGAGACCCTGCAGCTCCTCGCCGTCCACGACAGGCTCGAGGTCGACGGGCTGCCCCTGGACTTCCTGCAGAGCGCCGAGCCCAAGCTGAGGGCGGACGACCTCACCCCCGTGTCGTGGCCGGAGGACCCCGACCTCGAGTGGTGCCCGCCCGGTCACGGTGACGTCTACGTCGCCCTGCAGTCCAGCGGGCTCCTGGACAGGTTGCGGGACAGGGGTTTCCGCCACCTCTTCCTGTCCAACGCCGACAACCTCGGAGCGACGTGCGATCCGAGGATCCCCGCGTGGATGGCCCGGGAGCAGATCCCCTACGTCGCCGAGGTGTGCGAGCGCACCCGCAACGACCGCAAGGGCGGACATCTCGCGACCCGCCGCAGCGACGGCCGGCTCGTCCTGCGGGACTCGGCGATGGTCGCGCCGGGGGAGGACCAGTACTTCCAGGACAACACCCGGCACGTCTACTTCCACGTCAACAACCTCTGGCTCGACCTCGACGTCCTCGCTGCCCGGCTCGCCGAACACGACGGGGTCCTCGAGCTGCCGATCATCGTCAACCGCAAGACCGTCGACCCGACCCGCAAGGACTCGACCCCCGTCATCCAGATCGAGTCTGCGATGGGCACGGCCGTCGAGCTCTTCGAGGGGTCCCGTGCCCTGCTGGTCCCCCGCGACCGGTTCCGGCCGGTCAAGACGACGAACGAGCTCCTCCTCGTGCGCTCGGACCTCTACGCCCTCGACGACGCCAGCCGGGTCGTGTCGCTCAGCGACGAGGAGGAGCCCTTCATCGACCTCTCGGACCACTACAAGTTCGTCCAGGACTTCGACGCCCGCTTCCCGCACGGGGTCCCGTACATTCGCGAGGCCCACTCGCTCGTCGTCGACGGGGACGTGACCTTCGGCCGTGACGTGACGTGCGTCGGTGACGTCACGGTCCGCGCCGACGCGCCGCGCACCATCGCCGACGGCTCACGCCTCGAAGGGGACGTGTGAGGAGCGTCGAGGAGCACCGCAGGACCCTGCTCGCCCTCGTCGACGAGCTGCCTCCCGAGACCGTGCCGATCGCCGGGGCGCTGGGACGGGTCCTCGCCGCGGACGTCGTCGCCGCCGTGGACCTCCCGGGCTTCGACAACTCCGCGATGGACGGGTATGCCGTCCGCTCGGCCGACCTCGACGGCGCAGCCCCCGGCGCCCCGGTCGTCCTCGACGTCGACGGGGACATCGCCGCCGGCGACACGACCCGGCACGTCCTCCGCCCCGGCACCGCGATGAGGATCATGACCGGGGCGCCCCTGCCGGAGGGCGCCGACGCCGTCGTGCCCGTGGAGCTCAGCGACGGTGGGGTCGACCGGGTCTCGCTGGACCTCGCCGCCGAGCCGGGCCGGCACCTGCGCCGCCGCGGGGAGGACGTGCGAGCGGGCGACGTGGTCCTGCGCGGCGGGGTCCGGGTCACGCCCGGCCGGCTCGCCCTCATCGCCGCGGCCAACCTCGCCGAGGTCGCGGTCGTCCGTCGCCCTCGGGTGGCGGTGGTCTCGACGGGGGACGAGCTGCTGCCGCCCGGGTCGAGCCTGGCCCACGGCGAGATCGTCGACTCCAACGGGCCGATGCTCTCCGCGCTGGTGCGCGCCGCGGGGGTCGAGCTCGTGCACTCCGCCCACCTTCGGGACGACCCCGAGGCCCTCGGCGCCCTCCTCGCCGACGTCCCCGGGGAGCCCGACCTCGTCCTCACCACCGGCGGGGTGTCGATGGGGGCCTACGACACGGTCAAGGAGGTGCTCTCCCGGGACGGTCGCGTCGACTTCGTCAAGGTCGCCATGCGCCCCGGGATGCCCCAGGGCTCCGGTGTCGTCGGTGCGCGCCGCACCCCGATCATCACGCTCCCCGGCAACCCGGTGAGCTCCTTCGTGTCCTTCCACGTGTTCGTCCTGCCCGTCCTGCGCGCCCTCTCCGGCCTCGACCCCGAGGTGCCGACGACGACCGCCACCGCGACCCGGGGCTGGGCCTCCGTGGCGGGCAAGGTCGAGCTCACCCGCGTCGTCCTCGACGCCGAGGGCGTCCGGCCCTCCGGTGGGCAGGGGTCCCACATGCTCGGCGCGCTCGCCGAGGCCACCCACCTCGCCGTCGTCGACGCCGCCACCTCCGAGATCCACCCGGGGGACGAGGTCCGGCTGCTTCCCCTCGTGGGGCAAGATTGACCCCGTCCCCAGCTCGCCAATTCCTCCCGTTGGGGACACGGAATCTCCGTCCCTCCCGGGGGGAATTGGTGAGGTGGGGAACCACGTGGGTGACACAGGGCGCCAGAGCGGACTGACCCATGTCCGGGCCGACGGCACCGCCCACATGGTCGACGTCTCCGCGAAGGCCGTCACCGCGCGCGAGGCCAGTGCCCGCGGCCGGGTCGTGCTCGCCCCCGGGGCCGTCGCCGCCCTGCGCGACGGGACCGTCCCCAAGGGTGACGCGCTCGCGGTCGCCCGGCTGGCCGGCATACAGGCGGTGAAGCGCACGCCGGAGCTCATCCCGCTCGCGCACCCGGTCGCCGTCCACGCCGCCTCGGTCGACCTCGACGTCACCGACGACGGCGTCGACATCACCGCCACCGTGCGGACCGCCGACCGGACCGGCATCGAGATGGAGGCCCTCACGGCCGTGAGCGTGGCCGCCCTCGCCCTCATCGACATGGTCAAGGCCGTCGACAAGCACGCACGCATCACCGACGTCCGCGTCACCGCGAAGTCCGGCGGCCGCTCCGGCGACTGGGTGGAGGAGCCGTGAGCGACCCCGCCACCGCAGCCGGGTCCCTCGCCGGGCGGCGGGCCGTCGTGATCACCGCCTCGACCCGCGCCTCGCAGGGTGTCTACCCCGACAAGGGGGGCGCCCTCATCGTCGAGACCCTGCGCACGTGGGGAGCCGACGTCGCGGACGCCACGGTCGTCCCGGACGCCGGGATCGCCGAGGCACTCTCCGCCGCCCTCGAGGAGCGACCGGACCTGCTCGTCACGACCGGGGGCACGGGGATCAGCCCGACCGACCGCACCCCCGAGGCGACCGCGCCACTGCTCGACCGCGTCGTCCCCGGGATCGCGGAGGCCATCCGCGCCGCCGGCGTCGACGGGGGAGTGCCGACGGCGATGCTCTCGCGCGGCCTCGCCGGGGTCGCCGGCCGCACGCTCGTCGTCAACCTGCCCGGCTCGACCGGTGGCGTCCGCGACGCGCTCGCGGTCCTCGAAACCGTGCTCGGCCACGCGCTGAGCCAGCTCGCGGGCGGCGACCACTGATGCGGTGGGGTCGCCCGCGCCCGGAGTGGTCGCAGGTCCTCGTCGGGTCGACGCCCACCGGGGTCCGCTTCCTGCTCCGGCCGCTGCGACCCGAGGACGCCGACGAGTACTCCGCGGTCCGCGCGGCGAACCGCCACTGGCTGAGCCGCTGGGACGCGACCTCACCCGTCCCGCCGACCGGGGCGCGCACCTTCGACGACCTCGTCGACTACTACCAGGATGAGGCGCTCGCCGGCCGCATGCTTCCGTTCGTCATCGAGACCGAGGGCCGGCTCGTCGGCCAGGTCAACGTGAGCAACATCGTCCTGGGGTCCTTCCGCTCGTGCACCGTCGGCTACTGGGTGTCGGAGGCGGTCGCCGGTCAGCGCATCGTCCCCACGGCGCTGGCCCTCGTCGCCGACCACGCGATGGGCGAGCTCGGGCTGCACCGGATCGAGGTCAACATCCGGCCCGAGAACACGGCGAGCCTCGCGGTGGTGCGCCGGCTCGGGTTCCGTGACGAGGGCCTGCGACTGCGGATGCTGCACATCGACGGTGACTGGCGCGACCACCGGTCGTTCGCCCTGACGAGCGAGGACCTGGCCGGTTCCACCCTCATGGACCGGCTGACCCACTCGTCACAGCAGTCACTTGGGCGACACACCGCGACAGGTCCGACTGCCTGACCTCCCGCACGCATACGGTCGTCGCGTGGAGCCGAGCAGCCTGATCTTCCTGGTCATCATCGGGATCTGGGGTGCCTACTTCGTCCAGTACTGGGTCCGTCGTCGCGAGCACCTCGCGACGATCCGGTCCGTCGACGCGTTCTCCGAGACGATGCGGGTGCTGCAGGTCCGTGCCCCCCTGCCCTCCGTCGACGACGGTGGGCGCGTCCCGCGCACCTATGCCGTGAGCCCGGCGCGCGCGATGCGCCCGCAGGTGACCGTCAAGCGGGCCGAGGCGTATGCCGCGTCGCCGGCGACCGCTGCGCCTCCCGTCGCTGCCGGTGCGCCTCCCGTCGCTGCCGGTGCGGCCCCCGCCGCCGGCCGGCTCGACGAGCGCGGTGACGTCGCCGCCCCCTCGATGTCTCCGAGCCGCGCGACCCGCGGCATCGTCCTGCTCGTCGGACTGCTCGGCACGCTCGTCTTCGGCCTGCTCGCGGTCGTCGGGGTGCTCGTGTGGTGGGCGTTCGTCGTGCCCCTGCTCATGGCCGTCGGTGGCTTCGTCTGGCTCCGGGCCGGCGTGCAGGCCGAGGTCAGGGCACGCCGAGCCGCCCGCGGACGCGCCCGTCGCGCCGCCTCCGGCCTCGCCCCCTCGACCCCGGCCGCCCGCGCCGCCGCCGCGCCCGCCCACGCGGCGCCCTCGACGAGGTCCCGCCACGACGCCGTCGAGACCGAGATCGCCGAGCACGAAGAGGCCGTCGACGTCGCTCCGGCGCCGTACGACGTCTCCGCCGCGTCGGCCACCGAGGTCATCGAGGCCGTCGTCGACGCCCCCGCACCCGAGCCGGTCACCGAGCACGAGGTCGCGCTGCCCGAGCTCGACGAGGACGACATCCCGCTCACCTGGGACCCGCGTCCCGTGCCCCGGCCCACGTACACGATGAAGGCCCGCGCGGCCCAGCGTCCGGCTCCGACCCCCGAGGTGGAGCCGGCAGCGGGGCCGGTGCGGGCGGCATACGAGGACCAGGCGCTCCAGCGCCGCACCGCCGGCGCCTGACGCCTCCGCCCCCGACGACGAACGCCCCGCCGACCGGCGGGGCGTTCGTCGTTCCCTGCGTCAGCGTCCGGGGAGCCTGCCCTCGAGCGCCTGCTCGTCGAGGCGGCGCTCGTGCGCGACGTCGAGGTCGGTGCGCTCCTGCTCCTGCGGGGTGAGCAGGTCGTCGGCCTCGTCGGGCACCTCGTCGCCGTCGAGCAGGTGGTGCCCGACCGCGTTGAGGACGGCGACGAGCGGGACCGCGATGAGCGCGCCGATGATCCCGGCGACGACGACACCCGCGGCGATCCCGAGGATGACCCCGAGCGGGTGGACCCGCACCGCGCGCCCGAGGAGGAACGGCTGGAGGACGTGGGACTCGACCTGCTGCACGGCGATGACGCCACCGAGCATGATGAGCGCCTGCACCGGCCCGAGGGCGACGAGCGCGAGGAGGACGGGGACGGCGCCGGAGATCAGCGCACCGATGACGGGGACGAAGGCGCCGAAGAAGACGAGCACCGCGACCCCGGAGGCGAACGGCACCCCGAGGACGCCGGCGACCACGCCGATGCCGAGCGCGTCGACCGCCGCGACGAGGATCGTGGCGCGGGTGAAGGCCGACAGCTGGCCCCACGCGATGACCCCGGAGGAGTGGACGCGCTCACGCGAGTCGCGCGGGAAGAGCCGCACGACCCACGCCCAGATGCGCTCGCCCTCGTAGAGGAAGAAGAACAGCGCGAACAGCGCGATGAAGAAGCCGGCGACGAGGTGGGTCACGGTCAGGCCCGCCTGGGCCGCGGTCTGGCCCACGCTCGAGTCACCCGAGGAGAGCTGTTCGCGGGCCCGGTCGATCCACTGGTCGACCTGGGTGTCGCTGATGCCGAAGGTCTGGCGGAACCACACGCGGATCTCGTCGATGCCCTGGCCGACCTGGGCCTGGATGTCCCCGAACTGCGAGGTGAACTGGGACCCGACGAAGCTCAGCGCCCCGATGGTGAAGGCCAGGGTCCCGAGGACGGTGAGGCCGGCGGCGGCGCCCCGGGGGAGCGCGCGGGTGAGGAACCGGGTCACCGGGAGGAGCAGCGCCGCGAGGAGGAGCGCGACGACGATCGGCACCGTCACCTCGGACAGGTGGGCGAACAGCCACAGTCCGCCGAGGATCGCGGCGGCGATGAGGATGACCCGCCACGACCACTCGCTGGCGGTCCGCACCCCCCAGGGAACCTGCCAGGCGACGGGCTGGTGGGCCGGGTCGAGGTCCGGGACGGGGTGGCCGGTGGGGTGGGCGGTGGCGGCGGTGTGGTGGCCCGGACCGGGGGTCGGGGCCTCGGCCGGGGCCGGCATCCCGAGCCGTGGCAGGTCGGCGGGGTCGGCTCGACCGACCCGGCCGGACGGCATACGAAGGCGCATGTCGACGAGCGTATGCCGGGCCGTCCCGGTTTCGTGGCGGGCCACCGCCGGTGTTATCGTGATGCCGCTCAATGGGGCTGTAGCGCAGTTGGTAGCGCGTCTCGTTCGCAATGAGAAGGTCCGGGGTTCGATTCCCCGCAGCTCCACCCGACGGGGACCCCGTTCGACCGGCACCGAGGTGCTCGGTCGGGCGGGGTCTCGTCGTTGTCCTTGCGACCCGACCTACGCCGTCGTCCTCTCCCCACCGCGGAGGACGTCGCGGTCAGCACGGCGCACGCAGTGAGGAACCCGCATTCTCCAACGCGTCACCCGCGGCAGACCCGTGCACCACAATGGGAGCATGGGCCAGGACGGCGTGGAGGCCGAGGGGTCCCGCACCGGGCCTCGGCAAGAGCACCAGGGCAGCGTGCACTCGACGACGGATCGGTTCCTCAGCACCACGCGAATGCTGGTGCAGCAGGTGGCCCAGGCGGGCGGGGCAGGTGCCCAGGCCGTCGTCCCCGAGTCGGTCCTCTCGTCGGCCACCCGCATGCTCGCCTCCATGCGCGACGCGGTCGAGTCGGCACCGCAGATCGGCGCCGAGCTCGAGATCGTCCTCAAGGAGGTCCATGCCAAGAGGCTGACCATCCAGGCCATCACCGCAGAGCTGGCCGTCCTGGACGACCAGCTGGAGATCCTGGAGCGTTCGTTGGCACCGCTCCAGGCGTGGAGCACCCAGCTGAGCAAGGTGCAGCACACCCTGCTGCATTCCCTCGACCTGCCGGCGCGCGAGAAGGGCTGATCAGCCCTCGGCCTCCTGTCGTCGTGACGAGGTCACGCGAGGGTGAGGAAGAGCTTCTCCATCGCGGCGTGGTCCTCCTCGTTGATGCCGTCCGGGGAGGTGAGGCACTCACGCAGCCCGGAGGAGACGATCGCGAACCCGGCGCGGTCGAGGGCGCGGTTGACGGCGGCGAGCTGGGTGACGACGTCCTTGCAGTCGCGGCCCTCCTCGATGAGGCGGATGACCCCGCCCAGCTGACCCTGCGCGCGGCGCAGGCGGTTGACGACCGGCGTCATGTCGTCGGTGTTGAGGGTGACCATGGGTGCTCCTTGGGGATGGGGATGGGTCAGGTGGTCAGCGCGGCCAGGGCTGCCGTGAGTCGCCCGCGCGCGTCGGCGGCGACTGCTGAGAGGTTCTCGTTGCCGGTGAGGGTGACCATGACCTCGGGGTCCATGGCCTCGATGAGGGTTCCGTCCTCGACCTCACGCACGACGACGTTGCAGGGCAGCAGGAGGCCGATGGAGGGCTCTGCCTCGAGGGCCGCGTGGGCCAACGGCGGCCGGCAGGCACCGAGGATGACCTGGGGGGCGATGTCGGCGTCGAGCTTCTCCTTGAGGGTCGCCGAGAGGTCGATCTCGGTGAGGACACCGAACCCCTGGTCGGACAGCGCCGACCGGGTGGCGTCGAGCGCCTCGGCGAACGGCCGGTGAACGGTGGTGCTCAGGGCGTAACCCATGACGGGCTCCTTCGTGGTCGGCGGTGGGGCGGGCGGTGGAGCGGTCCGGGGGGTCCGGGGGGTTCAGGGGGTCCTGTCGATGGGGACGACGGGTCAGACGGTCTGCTGCTCCGCAGCCATCTTCGCGCGAATGTCGTCCATGTCGAGTGCACGCACACCCTCGATGACCTGCTCGAGGCCGGCGGCGGGCAGCGCACCGGGCTGGCTGAACACGAGGATGCCGTCGCGGAAGGCCATGAGCGTCGGGATGGACGTGATCTGCGCGGCCCCGGCGAGCGCCTGCTCCGCCTCGGTGTCGACCTTCCCGAACACGATGTCGGGGTGCTTCACGGACGCGGCCTCGAAGACCGGTGCGAACCGGCGGCACGGTCCGCACCAGGACGCCCAGAAGTCGACGAGGACGATGCCGCCCGTGGTGACGGTGGCCTCGAAGTTCTGGCTGGTCAGGGTCTGGGTGCTCATGGGATCTCCTTGCGAAACGAGGGTGGGTCCATACCCACTGGGGTGTCGAGCGCGACTGCCGGCTCGATGATCTCTTCCCTCGCATCGTATACCCATGGGGGTATACCTCCAAGTCGGCCCCTGATTTGACAGGGATACCCCGGGGGGTACTAGCGTAGCCGTCGACCGATACCCCAGCGGGTATGCCCACCAGCGGGAGTCCCAGTTGTCCCAGGCCACCCGCGAGCAGGTGTCGAGGTGCTCGCCGACAGCGGGAACCGCTCCGGTTCCCGGTCGGACCTCCCCGTCCTGTCCGGCTTCGACGCCAGCGCCGTCGTGGGCGGCACCCCTGCCCACCACCCCCCCATGGAAGGACCTCGCGCCATGAGCTCGACCCCGGTGATCATCCCCATCGAAACCCCCACCCTCGGTGACCGTTCCTACCTCGCACACGACGGTGCCGTGGCCGTCGTCATCGACCCGCAGCGCGACATCGACCGCGTCCTGACGCTCGCCGACGAGGCCGGTGTCCGGATCATCCACGTCTTCGAGACGCACATCCACAACGACTACGTCACCGGCGGCCTCGCCCTGGCGCAGGCGACCGGTGCGGCGTACCACGTCAACGCCGCCGACGACGTCTCCTTCGAGCGCACGCCCATCCACGACGGCGACGTCGTCGAGGCGTCCGCGACGATGCGACTGCGAGCCATCGCCACGCCGGGCCACACCTACACCCACCTGTCCTTCGCCCTCGAGGCCGCGGAGGCCCCCGGATCGGACTTCGAGGCCGTCGGTGTCTTCACCGGCGGGTCCCTGCTCTTCGGGGCCACCGGCCGTCCGGACCTCCTGGGTCACGAGCACACGCACGACCTCGTGCACCACCAGTTCGCGTCCGCACAGCGCCTGGCGCAGGAGCTGCCGGAGCAGGCCCACGTGCTGCCGACCCACGGCTTCGGCTCGTTCTGCTCGGCCGGCTCCACCGGCGACACGACGGCGTCGACGATCGGTGCCGAGAAGCGTCAGAACCCCGCCCTCACCCAGGACGAGGAGCGCTGGGTCGCCGACACCCTCGCCGGCCTGGACGCCTACCCCGCGTACTACGCCCACATGGGACCGGCCAACAGCGCGGGCCCGGGAGCGCCCGACCTCGCCCCTCCTGAGTCCGCCGACAAGGACACCCTCGCAGCGCGCATTGCCGACGGCGAGTGGGTCGTCGACCTGCGCACCCGCACCGCCTTCGCCGCCGGGCACGTCACGGGCACCCTGAACTTCGGTCTCGACGGACAGTTCGCGACCTACCTCGGCTGGCTCATCCCCTGGGGCACTCCCCTCACCCTGCTGGGCGACTCGCCCGAGCAGGTCGCCGAGGCCCAGCGCGAGCTCGTCCGCATCGGCATCGACGACCTCGAGGGCGCCGCGACCGGTGGCCCCGAGGAGTGGACCGACGGCACGCTGGGGCACTTCGAGCGCGCCGTGTTCGCCGACCTGGCGCAGGTGCGCCACCACCGCCGAGTGTCCGTGCTCGACGTGCGCCGCGCGTCGGAGTACGACGGCGGCCACATCGAGGGCGCGGTCAACATCCCCCTCCACGAGCTCCTCTCCCGGGTGTCCGAGGTGCCGTCCGGCGAGGTCTGGGTCCACTGCGCCGGCGGGTACCGTGCCTCGATCGCCGCCTCCGTCCTCGCCTCCCACCACGTCCCCGTGGTGGCCGTCGACGACAGCTACGACGAGAGCGCGGCCTCGTCCGGCCTTCCCCTCGCCGCAGCCGCCGCCTGACCTGTCCGACCCCCGCATCGCGGTCCGAACCCCACGCACGTCCCACGCACGTCCCACGCACGTCCCACCCCGAAGGAGAACCCTCATGTGTCGTCCCGCCAACTGCAAGGTCTGCGGCAAGACCACCTGGGCCGGCTGCGGCCAGCACGTCGACCAGGTCATGGCCAACGTCCCCCGAGGTGAGCGCTGCCCCGGTCACAGGGACGCCGAGAAGAGCGCCGCCGGCAACGGTTCGGCCTTCGCGCGCTTCTTCGGCCGTTCCTGACACCTCGTGTCGCCACTCGTCATCCCGCTCGGGCTGGTCATCGGCCTCGCGCTGGGCGCACTGGGCGGCGGCGGCTCGATCCTCACCGTCCCCGCGCTCGTCTACGTCCTGGGGCAGGAACCCCGCGCGGCCACGACCAGCTCGCTGCTCATCGTCGGCGTCACCTCGCTCATCGCCCTTCTCCCGCACGCCCGGGCGCACCGCGTCCGCGTCGGACAGGGGCTGATGTTCGGGGCGCTGGGTACGGGAGGCTCGCTGCTCGGGTCGCTCCTGGCGTCGAGGGTCGCACCACAGGTGCTCCTCAGCGCCTTCGCCGGCCTCATGCTCGTCGTCGCGACCCTCATGCTGCGCCGGTCCTTCCGTCGCAGCGCGGGGCCCGAGACCGCGGACCCGACGTCCGAACCCATCCTCACCCTCCACCCCCTCACCTGCGCCTGCCCCCGGCTCGCCAAGGTCGTCGTGACCGCCACCGCTGTGGGGCTGCTCACCGGCTTCTTCGGCGTGGGTGGCGGATTCGTCCTCGTGCCGGCCCTCGTCCTGGCGCTGTCGTTCCCCATGCCTGTCGCAGTCGGTACCTCCCTCCTCGTGATCTCCGTGAA
Source organism: Knoellia aerolata DSM 18566 (assembly GCF_000768695.1). Taxonomy (GTDB): domain Bacteria; phylum Actinomycetota; class Actinomycetes; order Actinomycetales; family Dermatophilaceae; genus Knoellia; species Knoellia aerolata. Next base: position 31,290 of record NZ_AVPL01000009.1, on the reverse strand, counting down.
CAGCGCCACCGCTCTCACGGCACGCATCACCACAGTGGGAACGGATCTCGACTGGCCCCTCATCGCGGCCTTCACCGCGGCCGCCGTGGTCGGCAGTCTCGTCGGCGGCCGCCTCACCTCCCGGCTCCACCCCACGATCCTCACGCGCGCCTTCGCCGTGCTGCTCGTCGGTGTGGCGCTCTACACCGCTGCTCGCGCCCTGCCCACCCTCTTCTGAGGTGCCCGGCAGTGGCACACGAAAGGACACCATGAACGTCACCATCGCGACCGACTCGCCGGAAGAGGCCGCTGCGCCTCGCCGCCCCACCGGGCTCGACGCCCACGCCGTTCAGGAGTGGCTCACCTCTCCTGAAGGTCCGCGTCTGCTCGACGTCCGCAGCCCGGCCGAGTTCACCACCGCTCACATCCCGGGGTCCTACAACGTGCCCCTCGATCTGCTGCGGGAGCATCGAACCGAGCTGCGGACCCACCTCGGCGACGAGGTCGTCCTCGTATGCCGCTCCGGTGCCCGCGCGGGTCAGGCCGAGTCGCTTCTCGGGGCCACCGGACTCGACAACGTGCATGTCCTCACGGGCGGTGTCACCGCCTGGGAGGCCGCTGGTGGCCCGTTGACCCGCGGTACCGAGACATGGGAGCTCGAACGCCAGGTCCGCCTCGTCGCCGGCAGCATCGTCCTCGCTGGCGTTCTGGCCAGCACCGTTGCGCCGTGGGCCAAGTGGATCTCGGCCGGCGTCGGCGCAGGCCTCACCGGCGCCGCGCTCACCAACAGCTGCGCCATGGGCATGCTCCTGTCCAGGCTGCCCTACAACCGCCGCAACGAACCCGACCTCGGCGCCGTCCTGAGGACGCTTGCTGCCTGACCCCGCTCCCGGTGACACGGTTGTCAGGCGCCGTGTATCCCGGGGCCTCTGTCCACACGGCGCCTGAGGCTCGACCCCGGCGGTGCCACCGCCGTGATGTGATGCGCGGGTGGGTATCGCCGAGCACGTGGACCGCTTCCAGCGCCAGCACCCGGTCCTCGGGTTCCCGCTCGCCGTCGTCTACAAGTTCTTCGACGACCAGGCGGGCTACCTCGTCGCGCTCATCGCCTACTACGCCTTCCTGTCGTTCTTCCCGCTGCTGCTGCTCTTCACGACCCTCCTCGGCGCCGTGCTCCAGAGCCGCCCCGACCTCCAGGAGCGGTTGCTGGAGTCCACGCTCGCCGAGATCCCGGTGCTCGGCGCCCAGCTCGGCGACCCCGGGACGCTCCAGGGGAGCACCATCGGGATCGTCGCCAGCGGTGTGGTCGCGCTGTACGGCGGCTTGGGCATCGGGCAGGCGTTCCAGTACGCGATGAACACCGCGTGGGGTGTCCCGCGCAACTCCCGCCCCAACCCGTTCAAGGCCCGCGCCCGCAGCTTCGTGCTGCTCCTCAACGTGCTGCTCTTCGTGGCGGCCACGACCGGCCTGTCCGTCGTCGCGACCACCGGCCTCATCAGCTACCCGGCGACGACCCGCGTGCTGCTCACCATCGCGCAGTATGCCGTCACCGCCCTGGTCTTCGCCCTCGCCATGCGTCGTGCCGTGGCTCGGGACGTGGGGCTCAAGGACGTGGCCCTCGGCGCCCTCGGAGCGGCGGCGACCTGGCAGATGGTGCAGTACTTCGGGGTCGGGCTCGTCGAGCGGGCCACCGAGAGCTCGTCGTCCAACGGCATCTTCGCCATCGTCATCGGCCTGTTCGCGTTCTTCCACCTCGCCGCCATGGGCATCGTCCTGTCCGCCGAGGCGGACGTCGTCCGCCACGCCCGGCTCTGGCCGCGCGCCCTGCTCACCCCCTTCACCGACAACGTCGACCTCACCGACGGCGACCGCCGCGCGTACACGCAGCAGGCCCGCATCGGGCGGTTCAAGGGCTACCAGCAGATCGACGTGGGGTTCGACACCCGGCCGGAGTCGGCCGAGGGCGACGTCACGCGCTCGGGACCGCAGACCTGAGGACCTTGGACATCGGCCTGCCCTTGGCGAGCTCGTCGACGAGCTTGTCGAGCCAGCGGATCTGCTGCATCAACGGGTCCTCGACCTCCTCGACCCGGACACCGCAGACGGTGCCGGTGATGAGGGAGACGTTCGGGTTGATCTCGGCCCGGGCGAAGAAGTCCTCGAAGGTCGTCCCGTGGGCCAGGTGGGCGTCGAGGGCCTTCTGGTCGTAGCCCGTCAGCCAGGTGATCACCTCGTCGACCTCGGCCCTCGTGCGGCCCTTGCGCTCCGCCTTGGTGACGTAGTGGGGGTAGACGGACGCGACGCTGGTCGTGAAGATCCGGCTCATCTCAGGAGCGTAGCGCCGTGCGACGACCCCGAGGTCTCACCGTGGATCCGACGAGGATACGGGCCGAGTCCTTGGCGGCCTCCGGGGCGTCGGGGCTCGCGTCGAGCGCGCCGCTGGCCAGGCCGCCGTCGAGGAGGAGGGCGAGCGAGCGGGCGAGGGAACCCGGGTCGTGAGCTCCGGCCTGTTCCGCCAGGCCGCTCATCCACGCCATGACCGCCGCTTTGTGGGCCACGGTGCGGTCGTGGACCGCTGTGCCCGGCTGCGACTCCGCGGCCGCGTTGATGAACGCGCACCCCCGGTACCCCTCGCGGCGGCACGCGGTCCCGAGGGCGTCGAAGAGCCCGACGAGCTGTCCGGCCGGGTCCGGGCCGGCCGCCTCTGCGGCAGCCCGGAGCTGCCCGGTCCACACTCCGTCGACCTTGTCGAGGTAGGCCACCACGAGGTCGTCCTTGGCGGGGAAGTGCTTGTAGAAGGTCGCCTTGGCCACGCCGGACTCGGCGATGATGAGGTCCACCCCGACGGCGCGGATGCCGCGGGCGTAGAAGAGGGCGAAGGCGGCCTCGAGGATGCGGTCGCGTGCGGCGCTGGTGCGCTGGACCTCCGGCGTCGAGGGTGGTCGGGGCATCGGGTTCCTCCGGTGGGGGACGGCTGTCCACCAGCATACCTTGCGGGTAGACAGACCTGTCTGCTACCGTCGCGACCTCAGGTAGACAGGTCTGTCTACCTCGACGGCCTCGACAAGGAGCACCCATGAAGATCGCAGTCCTCGGCACCGGCATGGTCGGCCAGTCGCTCGCCGACCGCCTCGCCTGCCTCGGCCACGACGTCGTCGTCGGCACCCGCGACCCGGAGGCCACCCGAGCTCGTCGCGAGCCGGACGGCATGGGCAACCCGCCGTTGAGCACCTGGCTGGGCTCCCACCCGTCGGTCGAGCTGACGACCCTGCCCGAGGCGGCTGGTCGCGCGGAGGTCATCGTCAACGCGACGAACGGCGCCGGCTCGCTCGACGCCCTCAGCCGGGCCGGCGCCGGCCACCTCGCCGGCAAGGTGGTCATCGACATCTCGAACCCACTCGACTTCACGGCGGGATTCCCTCCCACCCTGCTCGTCAAGGACAGTGACTCACTCGGCGAACAGATCCAGCGGGCCTTCCCCGACGCGAAGGTCGTGAAGACGCTCAACACCCTCAATGCCCACCTCATGGTCGACCCGTTGAGCCTCGGCCAGGACTCGTCGGTCTTCGTGTCCGGCGACGACCCCGCGGCCAAGGCCGTGGTCGTCGACCTGCTCGAGAGCTTCGGCCACACCGATGTCATCGACCTGGGCGACATCACGACGGCGCGCGGCACCGAGATGTTCCTCCCCCTCTGGCTGCGTCTCATGGGGGCCCTGAGGACCCCCGCCTTCAACGTCAGGGTCGTGCGCTGAGTCCGTCCTCCGGTGGGTCGCCCGCGCCAGCGGCTCGGGTCAGGCTCCGGTGGGCCATGTCGTAGGTCGACAGGACCTCGAGGAGGAACGCCGACGCCGCCTCGGTGACGGCACTCGTGTCACCATCGCGAAGGTCGGCGAGGATCTCGGCGAGCACGACGTGGTGCACGCCGACGAGGTCGAGGAGGCTGACGCCCTCCTCGACGGCACGTCGTCCCAGCTGGTACCCCACGGTCAGCGCAGCCTCGCTCCGCCCGGGGAGGTAGCGCTGGAAGGCCGCGCGGTAGTCGCGCGTGAGGTCCGCGACGTCACTCACGGCGCGCCCCGGAGCCGCGCAGCCCCGCGAGGTGGGCCATCCCCTCCTCGAGGTCCAGCGCCGTCGCCACCTCACCCATCCCCATCCCGAGGCGCACCATGGCGAAGGCCACCTCGGGCTGGATGCCCACGATGACCGTCACGGCTCCGCGCAGGCGGGCGATGTCGGCGATCGTCTGCAGGGTGCGTGACGCGAAGCTGTCGATGACGTCGAGTGCCGCGACGTCGATGATGACGCCACGAGCGCGGTACTCACCGATCTGGCGGACGAGGTCGTTCTGGAACCGGACCATCTCGGAGTCGTCCAGGGCAGTGTGGACCGACGCGACGAGGGTGTCACCCTGGCGCAGGATGGAGACGAGTGCCGGTCCTGAGTTCACGAGCCGTCCGTCACTCCCTTGCGAGTCACCTTGTAGCCCAGCAGCCGCTCGGCCTCCTCGAGGCCACCCTGGAGGTCTCCGATGGTGTTCATCTTGCTGAGGTCCACGCCGATCGTGACGAGCGTCTGCGCGATGGTCGGGGACAGTCCGGTGATGATGACGCTGGCACCCATGAGCCGGGACGCGTCCACCGTCTGGACGAGGTGGTTGGCGACGGCCTCGTCGACCTCGGGTGCCCCGGTGATGTCGATGACCACGACCTTGGCGCGGTGGGTGCGGATGCCTCCGAGAAGCTGCTCGGTGAGCTGCTTGGCGCGTTCGCTGTCGAGGACCCCGATGATCGGAAGGATGAGCAGGCGTTCGCGCACCGGGAGCACCGGCGTGGACAGCTCCCGGATCGCGTCCTGCTGCTGGCGGATGACGCGCTCGCGCTCGTCGACGAAGCTCACCGCGACCGTGTTCGCGATGCGGTTCGCTGCTGGCTCGTAGGCGTCAAGGACGCGGTTGAGCAGGCCCACGTCGCCCTGATACTTCTCGAAGAGCGACCGCGCCAGCACGTCGCGCAGGAGCAGGACGATGCCGACGACCTCGTGGGTCTCCACGCCTCGCGGGATGATGCGCTCGGACAGGTCACGGGCATAGTGCTGCAGCGCCTCGACGCTTCCCGTCTCGAGCACCTCGACGTAGTTGTCGTAGACGGAGGTCGTCTCGGCGACCATCTCCTGCGGGGTCATCGCCTCGAGCAGGTGCGCGTCGTGGATCCGCTGCGCCCAGTCGTCCCGAAGCGTCGCGCGATGCTCGCGGAGGTGGGCCACCAGCTGCGGGAGCAGCATGTCGCCGGAGGGCGACTGGTCGTCCTGCGGGGGGAGCTCCTCGTCGTGGTGAGCGTCCATGCTCATCCCTTCCTGTCGATCCATTTGGTCATGCTCACGGTCGTGCCCTGACCGGGCTCGGAGGTGATGTCGAACTCGTCCATGAGCCGGCGGGAGCCGGGAAGGCCGAGGCCGAGACCGTTGTAGGTGCTGAACCCGTCCTCGAGTGCGCGGTCGAGGTCGCCGATCCCGGGCCCCGTGTCCCTGGCCACCACGCGGATGCCGGCCCGGGGCCTGTCGAGGAGCTCGATGCTGACCTCGCCACTGGAGGCGAACCGGACGATGTTGCGGGCCACCTCGGACACGGCGGTGGCCAGCATGGTGAGGTCGGTGCCGGTGAACCCGGCCCGCGACGCGAGCTCCCGGGCCGCCTGGCGCGCTGCGACGATGTCCGGGTCCGCGCCGATGGGGACGTGGATCTCGTCGGTGCGCACGGGGCCCCTGCCCATCAGCGGCTCGCTGAGCCGGGCACACACCTCACACTCGAGCAGGTGCCGGGGTGCGTCGACCTCCCGCTGCCGACGCCGGTCCGCACTGGACAGGGCGAGGAGCACGGGTCGGCACCGGTCGGTCGGCGGCTCGACCCCTTCGAGCGCGAGGACGTACTCGACCCGCATCCGCGCCCGGGTCCGCTTGAGCTGGGCGGCGACGGCCCCGGCCGTGCTGCCGGTCTCGTCGGCCAGGGACTGCGTGGCCCTCCCGCTCACCTCGTGAGCGAGGAGGATCTGCCGTTCGCGGTCCGCGAGCCGGCTCAGCGCCACGCTGATGGCGGACTGCTCCTCGGAGGCCACGACCAGCTCCTCGGCGTCCTCCGGCTCGCTCGGGTCGTGGACGCGGTGCTGGTTGCGGGCGTCGCGGTCCTGCTTGCGCCACATCGTCGCGATGACGTTGCGCACCGTCGTGATGGCATACGGCTCGAGCATGCCCGGCTCGATCCGGTCCTCAGCCGTGAGGACCCGCAGCAGCGTCTCCTGGACGATGTCCTCGGCTGCCGGGTGCTGTCCCACGCGTGCCGCGACGATGCGCCGGAGCATCGGCATGAGGTCAGCGACGTGGGCCGCCCCGTCCGCATCCTCCGGCTCCTCGCGGGCCGGCGCAGGTGTCACGTTCGTGACCCTACGCCCGGGGAGGCGGCATATCCGGGGTCATCGCGCAGGTTGCTGCCCCCGCCCGGACCCGCTCACGAGGCGGCCGACCGGGTGCCGGGGGTCGCTCGGGGTTGTCCTCGACCTGAGCCGAGGTGGGCGTCCCGGCCGTGCCCGACCCCCTCCGTCGTGGGAGGGGGATGCCGTCGGGGCTTCGGGTCCAGACCTCGAGGCGGTGCAGCAGGTGGAGCAGCCCGAGGACGAGGACGGGGGTGAGCAGCGCGGCCGCCTTCATCGGGGATGGATGCTGCGCAGTCCGCCGACGATGTGGCGTCGGCGTGGGTCCGTGCGGCGGGGGGAGGCGGGGAACGGCAGGACGGGTGAGACCGCGAAGGCACCGACGTCGACGTCGATGCCCATGAGGTCGAGGTGCAGAGGCCGGATGACGGCCTGGAGGCCGTCGTCGCTGCGCCGCAGGTCGGCCGGGACCGTGCATCTCCGGCTGTCGACGCCCACGAGGGTGCCGTCGAACTCACGCAGCTCCCCGGTGAAGACGCCGGTGACGAAGGCGCCACGAGGGACGACGACGAGCCGCTGAAGGCGCAGGTGTCCGGACATCGTGCCCGTCCGCCCGCGCGGCGACCGGAAGCTGCCGGTGATGGCCGTCGCATCGTCGTCCGTGGGCCGCGGCTTCCCGGTCGTGGGTCGGGGTCGGAAGGCGATCACCGTCATGTCGTGCCTCCAGGGAGGTCTGTGGGTGAAGCTGCGGGGTGGAGCACCAGCGGCGCCCCGGTCAAGGGGGCGGGGCGCCGCTGGCACGGCGGGGTTCGCTCAGAGAGCGAGGCCGAGACCGGAGAGGATCCGGTTCAGGAGCGCGGCGATGCCACCGAGCGCGTTGCCCGGGCCGTCGAAGAGCCCGGCGACGGCGCAGAGCAGGTTGCCGAGCAGGTTGCCCGGGCCCGGCACCGCGGTGATGTCGAGCGAGACCGGGGACAGGTCGACGACCAGGCCGAGCAGGTCGAGGTTCAGCGGCCCGAGGTCCAGGGTGAGGATCTTGCACCCCGCCGTGGCGACGAGGTCCTGGATCGGGGCCGTGAACTGCGTCCCGCCGGTCGGCAGTCCGGTACCGGTGATGGTCCCGGTGAGCTGCACGACGCCGCCGACCACGGAGGTGGTGAGGTTGCTCAGCGCGCCGGTGAAGGCCGTCCCGTCCGGCAGGGTGCCGGTCACGGGGAGGGTGGTGGCCGCGGGCTGGGCGGCCGCGACGGCCTTGGCGGTGGAGGGGGCGGCGTTCGCCGAGGCCGCGCCGGGGACCAGGCCCAGGGCGCCGGCCAGGAGGACGGCCGTACCGGTACCGATGATCTTGGACTTCAACATGACGTGCTCCTTCGTGGGTGCCCGTTCGGGCTCCATAGCGGGGTTGCGTCGTGGCGGTTGCAGCATGCGGTTGCACTCCATCCCGTCACGGTGATGAAGACTCGGGTCTCGGGCTCACATGACGCGGGACTCCCGCCGACGCAGCCGCCCGTCGTGCTGCCGGCGTCCCGAGCGAGCGGCTGGGCGCGGCGAATGCGTTGAGGAGCCCGCGTCATGCATCGGGCGCGAAGGCGTCAGGGGTCGAAGAACCCAGGTCGGCGACGGGCGAGGTGGTGCCGGCCCGTCAGCCGACGTGGGCCGATGGCCCGCGTGAGGTCGTGCTCGTGGCGTGCTCACACAGGCCCAGGAAGGCGCCCAGCGCGATGAGCTCGTCCGGGCTGCGCGGGGAGAAGTCGGTGAGCACTGCGGACCGCACGACGTAGGCCGCGTGCTTGCCCCGGGAGATCGCGACGTTGACCCGGTTGCGGTTCAGGAGGAAGCCCATCCCGCGCGACACGTCCCCCGGAGCGGACGCCGCCATCGAGAGGATCGCGACCGGGGCCTCCTGGCCCTGGAACTTGTCGACCGTGCCGACCGCCACCTCGTCGAAGCCGGCGGCCCGCAGGCGCACCTTGAGCATGCCGACCTGGCTGTTGTAGGGCGTGATGACGCAGAAGTCCTGCTGGGTCAGCGGTCGCCCGGCCTCGGCGCCGGGCTCGTCGCCGGCGGTCCACGTGCGGCCGAGGAGGTCGGTGACGAGCTCGACGACGACGTCGGCCTCCTCGGGGGAGAAGTTCTTGTTGTCGCGGTGCTCGACGAGCACCTCGTGGACGCCGGGCTCCACCCCCTGGAGGGTGCGCACGGCGGTGACGTGCTCCTCGGAGGTGAGCCGGCCGGCATACGACAGGTGGGACACGGCCTCGGTGAGCCGCGGGTGCATCCGCCACGTCGCCTCGAGGAAGTACCCGAGCTCGGGCGGCAGGAGGTCGTCGTCGCCGGCGAGCCAGCCGAGCGCCGAGTGGTCGATCGGCTCGGCGTGGGTGCCCTGCGACACCTGGGGGAGCTGGGCCGGGTCGCCGAGGAGCAGCAGGCGCCGGCCCGCCATCGACACCGCGAGGGTCTTGCCGAGCGAGAACTGCCCGGCCTCGTCGATGACGACGAGGTCGAGCGACCCGCGCTGGATGCGGCCGGTGTTGGTGAGGTCCCAGGCGGTGCCGCCGACGACGACGCCGAGTCCGGCCTCGGCCCGCTCGGCGATGAACGGCGCGAGGTCGTCGGCCCTGTCGAGGGCGGTCCAGGCCGGGGCGTTGGCGTACTTGGGGGCCTTGGCGACCTGCGTGCCCGGGACCCCGGCGCGCACGACCGCGTCGAGGATGTTCTCGACGGCCGCGTGGCCCTGTGAGCAGATCCCCACCTTCCAGCCGAGACGGACGAGCCGGGCGATCACCCGGGCGCCGACGTAGGTCTTGCCGGTCCCGGGCGGACCCTGGACCGCGACGTACGAGTCGTCCATGTCGGTGAGGGCCGCGGTGATCGCCTCGATGAAGCGGGCGTCCCCCGAGCCCGGGGCGGGGAGCGACGCGCCCGTGCGCAGCCGCGGCGGGGTGCGCCGCAGGACGTCGATGCCGGCGCGCCGGGGAAGGGTCGGGTGCGTCTGGAGCACCTCGCGGGCCAGCTCGTGGAGGGCCTCGTCGATGTTCTTGGTGCCGACCGTGCCTCCCGGCACGAACGCCACCGGGAAGTCGTCGATCTCCGCCTTGGCGGGGGCGTTCTCGAGGATCGTCAGCCGCTGGAAGACGCGACCGCGGTCGGTGATCTCCTCCTCGGCCTCGATGATCTCCACCGTGCCCGGGCTCCTGGCGTGGGCGTTGCCCGGCAGGTGGTCGGCCGGCGCCGGGAAGCTCGGCGGGGCGGAGTAGAGGGCCGCCACCTTGCCGCCGACGTCGAGCAGCGTCCCGCCGGCGGGGTCGACACGCACCGCGTAGATCCGCTTCATGCCGCTGCGGGGGGTCGGCTTGTGCCAGGGCGCGAGGAGCTCGGGCTCGCCCTCGACGACGGCGACGCCCGCGGAGCGCATCCAGTTCTGGACGGGGTGCTTGATCCGCTCGTAGTGCTCCCACCAGAACGGCTTGTCCTCGCGCGCGTGGAAGAGCACCGACGCGGCGACGAGGGCGACGGCGTGGTCCTCGGGGGTGCGCTGGTCGAGCTTGACGCCCTCGACGAGGGCCCGCAGGTCCGCCTCCAGCCGCAGCGCCGCCGCGCGCTCGTCGCTCAGCGGGCGCGGGGCGAGCGCCTCGACGACCTCGCCGACCCCGCCGTCGGGGACCCGGCTCACGAGCCAGTCCCGGAGCAGCCGGGTGGAGATGCAGTCGTCCTTGTTGTACTCGGCGATGCCGTCGAGGATGTCCTGGGCCGCGGCGAAGCGCTCCTCCAGCCGCGCCATCATGAACCGGTGGTACTCGACGATCGAGTCGTCACCCTTCTGCAGGTCCGCGGTGCGGGCCTCCATGTAGAGGGGCTCGAGCTTCTTGATCGAGTAGGACCGCTGCGAGACCCGGATCGCCCCGCGGACCGTCGCGTAGAGGTCGACGAAGACCTCGTCGCGCAGGAACTGGTCGATGTCGTCCTCGCACACGCCGTGGCGGGAGGCGAGCTGCTTGAGCGCGGCCGTCTCGTAGGGCGCGTAGTGGTAGATGTGCAGCCCCGGCCACCGACGCCGTCGCTCCTGGACGTAGGCCACGAACTCGACGAGCGCCTGCTTCTCCTGCTCGCGGTCGTGCGCCCAGAAGGCGTGGAAGGCGTCTGCACCGGAGTCCACCTCGACGACGCCGAAGAGGTACTCGAGGCCCCAGTCCTTCGACCCCCGCTCGGCCCACAGGGGGTCGCCCTCGAAGTCGAAGAACAGGTCACCGGCGGTGGGCACGGGCAGCCGCCGGATCGGCGCCTCGTCGAACACCTCGTACGCGACGGGCGCGTCCACGTCGTCGAGCTGGGTGAGCTGGAGACGCGCCTGGGCACGCAGCCGCTCGAGCCGCGACTCCTGGATGCCGTCCACCGACCCGGTCGAGGCGGCCAGGTCGTCGATGGTCGTGATCCCGGCGCCGAGGAGGTGCTTGCGCGTGCTCGGGCGGACCCCGGCGACGAGGGTGAGGTCGCGGTGGGCGGCCACCTCGGCCTCGCACACGTCGCAGCGCCCGCACGCGATCCACCGGTCGTCGCCCCACGCGCCGGGACCGTCGTCGTCGAGGTGCTCGCCGATGATGCGCTGCAGCCGCGCGAGCCGGGACCGGTACACCGGCACGATGTCGGCCAGCGGGAAGTCGCGACGGTCCTCGTTGCCGAGGACGAGCCGCGCCCACGGCGCGGTGGGGACACCGCGGTCCTGGAGCTGCGCGGCATACGCGGCGATCTGGAGCAGGGCCGGGACGTTGGCGGAGCGCGCGAGCTTGGTGTCGCTGACCAGCCACCCCGCGTCGGTGCGCTCGAGGAAGTCGGCGTAGCCGAGGACGTCGCCGTCGAAGAAGGTCGCCTGGCACAGGACCACGGCGTCCGACCCGAGTGCCTCGAGGGTCTGCTGCATCGCGGCCTCGTACCCCTCGCGGGAGTGCGGACCACGGGTGAGGTCACGCACGCGCCCCGGGTGGAGCCGGCCGAGGCGGATGCGCTCGGCGTTCTCATGGGCGTTGCCGAGCTCGATGATGCGGTCCATCATCGGCGAGCTCTCGTCGTCGGCCCGGACCGCCCGCCCGAGGTGCCTGTCGAGGTCCCGGATCAGCGCGAACTCGCACTCCGACGCGGTGCGTAGGTCGTGCGGGCTGATGACGGGGCGGTCCTCGCCCGGGAAGAAGAACACGACGTCACCGTATGCCGCGGCACCGACACCGGGGGAGGTGCGGCCGAGCGGTGGGCGGGCTCAGATCCAGGAGGGGAACCACATGAGCCGCCGCCAGTGCTCGTACGGGACGACCTCCCCGCTGTAGAGCGGGTAGAACCACGCGAACAGCCCGATGGTGACGAGGAGGTAGGCGCCGACGACGAGCACCCCGACCAGCCGGCGCTCGCGGGAGGCGGCGCGGCCGCCGAGCACCAGCCCGAGGCAGAACGTCACGGCGAGCACGACGTAGGGCACGAACGCCACCGTGTAGAACGCGTAGATGGTGCGGTGCTGGTACAGGAACCACGGCGCGTAGCCGGCGACCACCCCGGCGAGGGCGGCGCCCGCGCGCCAGTCGCGCCGCACGACCCAGAAGAAGGCGCAGACGAGCAGGGCGACGATCCCCGCCCACCAGAGGGAGACCGTGCCGATGGTGTGGACGGCCTGGGAGCAGGCGTCGACGTCGCACGACTCCTGGCCACGGTTCTTGCCCTCGTAGAAGAAGGACGTCGGCCGGGCCTGGATCATCCAGCCCCACGGGTTGGACGAGTACGAGTGCGGCGTCGACAGCGTGGTGTTGAACTGCCACATGTCCTGGTGGTACTTCACCCAGTTGCGCAGCACCGCCGGCAGCCACTGGATCCCCTCCCCGGGGTGGAAGGTGTCCCACCGCCGGTGGTAGCCGTTGCTCGACGCGAACCAGCCCGACCACGACAGCACGTAGACGACGGCGGAGGTCACGACGAGCTGCACCGCGGCATACGGGCCGTCCTTGAGCAGACCCTCGCGCACCCACGAACGGACGCCGACGGCGCGGCGGGCGCCCATGTCCCAGAGGACCGTCATGAGCCCGAAGACCGCGAGGAAGAACAGCCCCGACCACTTCGTCGAGACGCACAGCCCGAGGGAGAGCCCGGCGAGCCAGCGCCACGGACGCACCCCCAGCCACGGCCCCCTCGTGAGTGGGACGCCGGGGGCTCGCCGACCGACGACGCGCGCCAGCTTCTCGCGGCTCCGGTCGCGGTCGACGACGAGCGCGGCGAACCCGGCGAGGGCGAAGAAGGAGACGACCATGTCGAGGATGCCGGTGCGGGACAGGGCGAAGTGCGTGCCCTCGACGGCGAGCAGCAGGGCCGCGACGCACCCCAGGGCGGTCGAGCCAAACATCCGCCGGGCGACCCGGCCGACGACGAGGATCGACAGGGTGCCGAGCACCGCGACGGCGAAGCGCCACCCGAACGCGTTCGTCGGCCCGAAGAGCCACTCGCCGGCGCCGATGAGCCACTTGCCCACCGGTGGGTGCACGACCATGTCGCCCTGGTCGGAGAAGACCTTGACGTTGCCGGCGTTCCAGAGCTTGTCCGCGTCCTCGTTCGTCCCCGCCACGCGCAGCTCGACGCCGTGCTCGACGAGCGACCAGCCCTGCTTGACGTAGTAGGTCTCGTCGAACACCAGCGAGTCGGGCCGGCCGAGGTTCCAGAACCGGAGGAACCCCCCGATCGCGGCGACGAGCAGCGGCCCGACCCAGCCCCAGACGCGGTCGGTGGGGGTGGTCCCGAGCAGCCGGGCGCGCAGCTCGTCGGTCCGGGTCACCGGCACATCGTAGGCATCACGACGTGCGGGACCCGTGGGAGGATCGCGCCATGACTGACGCCGGTGAGGGAGTGCTCGTCCTCGCGGCGACGCCGATCGGTGACCCGCGCGACGCCGCGCCCCGCCTCGCCGACGAGCTCGCCACCGCCGACGTCATCGCGGCCGAGGACACCCGGCGGCTGCGCCGGCTCTGCCAGTCGCTCGACGTCAACCCGACCGGCTCGGTCGTCAGCTACCACGAGCACAACGAGGCGGCCCGCACGACCGACCTCGTGGAGAGGCTTCGCGAGGGGGCTCGCGTCCTCGTCGTCACCGATGCGGGTATGCCGTCCGTGTCCGACCCCGGGTACCGGCTCGTGTCAGCGGCGATCGGGATCGACGTCCGCGTGACGTGCGTGCCCGGCCCGTCGGCGGTCCTCATGGCGCTCGCGGTGTCGGGGCTGCCGGTGGACCGGTTCTGCTTCGAGGGGTTCCTGCCGCGCAAGGGCGGGGAGCGCATCCGGGTGCTGCGGGGCCTCGCCCGGGAGCACCGGACGATGGTGTTCTTCGAGGCGCCGCACCGGATCGCGAAGTCGCTGGCCGCGATGGAGGAGGTGTTCGGCGGGACCCGTCGGGCGGCGGTGTGCCGCGAGCTGACGAAGACGTACGAGGAGGTGCGCCGGGGCTCGCTCGTCGAGCTCGTCGCGTGGGCGGACGACGGCGTCAAGGGGGAGATCACCGTCGTCGTCGCCGGCGCCGACGTCACGGTGGGCGACGTCGACAGCCAGCTCACCGGGATCCTCGACCGGGTGGCGGAGGGGCAGCGGCTCAAGGACGTGTGCTCCGACGTCTCCGCGGCGACGGGCCTGTCGAAGAAGGCGCTCTACGACGCGGCCCTGGCTGCCCAGCGCTGAGCGCTCACCCCGCATGCCGACTTATTGCGCTTTCCGGCCGTACAAACCCGACATGAGTCGCGTTGCTACGGCCGGAAAGCGCAATAAGTCGGGGGTGGGGTCGCGCGCGTCCTCGCCCCGGCTCGAGCAGAGCGCCCGACGACCTCGATTTGACGTGGGACGCCGCGGTCGTGAGGTTGGAGGGCATGCACACACGCACCCTCGGAGACATGCAGGTCGGCGCCATCGGCCTGGGCCTGATGACGTTCGACCAGAGCGGGAGCCAGCCGCGACAGCAGCTCCTCGACACCGTGACCGCCGCGCTCGACGCCGGGGTCACCCTCTTCGACACCGCCGACGCCTACGGATCCGGTGACGAGACGGGCGCCGGGGCGCAGGGGGAGAACGAGCGGCTCATCGCCTCGATCCTCGACGAGCTCGGCGTCCGCGACCGCGTCCTGCTCGCCACCAAGGGCGGGCACGTGCGCACCGAGGGTGGTGGGTGGGACCTCGACAGCTCGGCCGACCAACTGCGCCGCGCGGTCGACGCCAGCCTCGAGCGGCTGGGCGTCGAGCAGCTGGCGCTGTGGCAGCACCACCGCCCCGACCCGAAGGTGCCGTACGACGAGGTCATCGGGACGCTCAAGGAGATCGCCGACAGCGGCAAGGTCGCCCGGGTCGGCCTCTCGAACGCGAACCCCGAGCAGATCCGGGCCGCGCATGCCGCGCTCGGCACCTCCCTCGTGAGCGTCCAGAACCAGTTCAGCCCCGCCTTCCGCAGCAGCCGCCCCGAGATCGACGTCTGCGAGGAGCTGGGCCTGGCCTTCCTGCCGTGGAGCCCGCTCGGTGGGCTCGGCGACGCGAAGGAGCTCGCCGAGAAGCACCCGGCCTTCGCCGAGGTGGCCACCGCTCGCGGGGTGAGTCCCCAGCAGGTCGCCCTCGCCTGGGAGCTCGCCCAGTCGCGTGTCGTCATCCCGATCCCGGGGGCCAAGCGGCCGCAGTCCATCACCGACTCGGCGGCCGCGGCGGATCTCGAGCTCGGCGCCGAGGAGCTGGCCCGCCTCGACGGCTGAGCGGGCCGCGGAGGGGGGCGCGCGGGTCCCACGCTCTGCGTGGGCCGGCATACGCGTGGGTAACGTGCGTATCTCACACGTGAGTTAGGTCGGCCTGAGCAGGTCCGCGCGCGCAGGTCGGGGTACCTTTCGTCCATGCCCACGACGACGCTCTCCCCGCGCACGACGACGGCGCGGAGCACGACGATCGCGCTCAAGCTGCTCATGGCAGTGACCGGCCTGGTCTTCGTCGGTTATCTCCTGCTGCACATGTACGGCAACCTCAAGGCGCTCTCCGGCGAGGAGTCGTTCAACGGCTACGCCGAGCACCTGCGCACGTTCGGCGAGCCGATGCTCCCGTACGGCGGTCTGCTGTGGATCGTCCGGCTCGTGCTCCTCCTCTCGATCGTCGGCCACGTGTATGCCGCGTTCGCCCTCTGGAGCCGCGCCGGCAGTGCGCGGCGCACCAAGTACGCCGCCATGAAGACGGCCGCGACGACGAAGTGGATGCGCTGGGGCGGGGTCTTCCTCCTCCTGTTCATCGTGTGGCACCTCATCCACTTCACGATCGTCAAGGTGTCGCCCAACGCCGACAAGCAGGGCATCGACGTCACCGCGAACCCCTACCAGCTCGTCGTCGCGAGCTTCGAGGTCTGGTGGATGACGCTCATCTACGTCGCGGCGATGGTGGCCCTGTTCATGCACCTCATGCACGGTGTCTTCAGCGCCCAGCAGACCCTCGGCTGGACCTCGACCCCCAAGGCCCGGACGCGTGCCCGCGGCCTCGGCGTCGGGCTCGCCGCACTTATCGTCGTCGGGTTCCTCATCCCGCCGCTGTCCATCGCATTCGGCCTGATCGACTGAAGGTGTCGCTGACCATGACTGAGAACTCCTCCGGCCTCGTCCACGGCCTCTACCGCGACGGCGCCCCCATTGCGGACCACAAGGCCCCGGCCGGGCCGATCGAGCAGAAGTGGACCCGTCGCAAGTTCGAGGCGGCCCTGGTCAACCCGGCGAACCGACGCAAGATGTCGGTCATCATCGTGGGCACCGGGCTCGCCGGCGGCGCCGCGGCCGCCACGCTCGGCGAGGCCGGCTACCACGTGAAGTCGTTCTGCTTCCAGGACTCCCCGCGCCGGGCGCACTCGATCGCGGCCCAGGGTGGCATCAACGCCGCGAAGAACTACAAGGAGGACGGCGACTCCGTCCAGCGCCTCTTCTACGACACGGTCAAGGGCGGCGACTACCGCTCCCGCGAGACCAACGTCTACCGCCTCGCCGAGGTGAGCGCGAACATCATCGACCAGTGCGTCGCGCAGGGCGTCCCGTTCGCCCGCGAGTACGGCGGTCTGCTCGACAACCGGTCCTTCGGTGGCGTCCAGGTGTCCCGGACGTTCTACGCCCGCGGGCAGACCGGGCAGCAGCTCCTCATCGGGGCCTACCAGGCGCTCGAGCGCCAGGTCGCCGCCGGCACGGTCGAGCAGTTCACCCGGCACGAGATGCTCGAGGTCATCGTGGATGGCGAGGGCTCGGAGCGCCGGGCGCGCGGCATCATCGCCCGCGACCTCGTCACCGGCGAGATCGAGACCCACCTCGCCGACGCCGTCGTGCTGGCCTCCGGCGGATACGGCAACGTCTTCTTCCTCTCGACGAACGCCATGGGCTCCAACGTCACGGCGACGTGGCGCGCGCACCGCAAGGGCGCCCACTTCGCCAACCCCTGCTACACGCAGATCCACCCGACCTGCATCCCGGTCGCCGGTGAGCACCAGTCGAAGCTGACCCTGATGTCGGAGTCGCTGCGCAACGACGGCCGCATCTGGGTGCCGAAGAAGCGCGAGGACTGCGACAAGGACCCGCGTGACATCGCCGAGGACGACCGCGACTACTACCTCGAGCGGATCTACCCCTCGTTCGGCAACCTCGTGCCCCGCGACATCGCCTCGCGCCAGGCCAAGAACGTCTGCGACGAGGGTCGCGGTGTCGGCCCGGTCGTCGGCGACTTCCGCCGTGGCGTCTACCTCGACTTCGCCGACGCCATCGCGCGGCTCGGCGAGGACGCCGTCCGCAACAAGTACGGCAACCTCTTCGACATGTACGCCCGGATCACCGGCGAGGACCCGTACACGACGCCGATGCGCATCTACCCGGCCGTGCACTACACGATGGGCGGGCTCTGGGTCGACTACGACCTCCAGTCGACGATCCCCGGGCTCTTCGTCACCGGCGAGGCCAACTTCTCCGACCACGGCGCCAACCGGCTCGGGGCCTCCGCCCTCATGCAGGGGCTGGCCGACGGCTACTTCGTCCTGCCCAACACCATCCGCGACTACCTCGCCACGTCCCCGGCCACGCCTCTCACCGAGGACAGCCCGGCCGTCGTGGGCGCCCGCCGCGAGGTCGAGGAGCGCACCGAGCGCCTGCTCGCCATCAACGGCGAGCGCAGCGTCGACTCCTTCCACCGCGAGCTCGGCAACATCATGTGGGAGTACTGCGGCATGGAGCGCTCGGAGGAGGGCCTGCTCAAGGCCATCGACCTCATCCGCGGCCTGCGCGCCGAGTTCTGGCGCAACGTCCGGGTCCTCGGCGCGGCCGACACCCTCAACCAGTCCCTCGAGAAGGCCGGCCGCGTCGCCGACTTCCTCGAGCTGGGCGAGCTCATGTGCATCGACGCGCTGCACCGCCGCGAGTCCTGCGGCGGGCACTTCCGCGCCGAGTCGCAGACCGAGGACGGTGAGGCGCTGCGTCACGACGACGAGTTCGCCTACGTCGCGGCCTGGGAGTTCACCCCACCCCACGACACGGACGGCGAGACGACGTTTGGTGCCGGGATGGGCGCGCCCGTCCTGCACAAGGAAGACCTCACGTACGAGTTCATCGAGCTGAAGCAGCGGAGCTACAAGTGACCACCCCACAAAGTTCTACGTTCGTTCCTCACTCCGATACTTTGCGGGGGCCCCGGTCATGAACCTGACCCTCAAGATCTGGCGCCAGACCGGACCCGACGACACGGGCGGCCTCGTCACCTACCGCATGTCGGACATCAGCCCGGACATGTCGTTCCTCGAGATGCTCGACGTCCTCAACGAGAAGCTCAACGCCAACGGTGAGGAGCCCATCGCCTTCGACAGCGACTGTCGCGAGGGCATCTGCGGGATGTGCGGCCTGATGATCTCGGGGCACGCGCACGGCCCCGAGCGGACGACCACCTGCCAGCTGCACATGCGCTCGTTCAAGAACGGCGACACGATCACGGTCGAGCCGTGGCGGGCCGAGGCCTTCCCGATCGTGCGCGACCTCGTCGTCGACCGTGGCGGGCTCGACCGGATCATCCAGGCCGGCGGCTACATCTCGGCCAACACCGGCTCGGCCCCGGACGCCCACGCGACGCCCGTCCCCAAGGACAACGCCGACCGTGCCTTCATGGCCGCCGAGTGCATCGGCTGTGGCGCCTGCGTCGCCGCCTGCCCCAACGCCAGCGGCATGCTCTTCCTCGGCGCGAAGATCACCCACCTCGGTGAGCTGCCCCAGGGCCAGCCGGAGCGCGACGCCCGCGTCGTGTCCATGGTCGGCCAGCACGACCACGAGGGCTTCGGCGGCTGCACCAACGTCGGTGCGTGCTCCCAGGCGTGCCCCAAGGGCATCCCGCAGGACGTCATCTCCCAGCTCAACAAGGACCTGCGCACCGCGCTCAAGCACGGCCGCTGAGCCCGCCTACGCTTCGCGAGCACGCGGCATACCCACTCTGGGTATGCCGCGTGCTCACGTGTCGGGGGCCGTGTGACCGGTCGGGGGTGGCGCGCACCCCGACTCGTCACAGAGGACCCGACTGACGATGCCTGGGGACAACTCCGCGGCACCACCGACGAGTCCTGCGACCCTCGGGGGATGCACGGACCCCCTCGCCACCCACCGTTCGACCCGAGCCAGCTGGTGCGGACCGCCGACCTGCGCCGTGCCGGGACCGAGCCGAGCCGGGGCGGGTGGCGGCAGGTGCGCACCGGTGTCTGGTTGCCGGAGGCGAGCTTCGCGGCGCTCACCCCGGTGGACCGTCACGCCGCCCTCGTGCACGCCACGATGCGCACCCACCGGACGGGGGAGTCGGTGCGGTTCGCGGGCGAGTCGGCTGCTGCCGTCCTGGGGGTCCCACGGATCAGTGCCTGGCCCACGACGGTGCGGCACCTCGTGACCCGCCGCGGGGTCAGCGGGTCGTCCGTGCTCCGCCCGCTCCTGGGCGCCGAGAGCGAGTGCGTGCGGGTGCACGGTGTGTTGGTCACGCCGCCGGCGCGGATGGTGGTCGACCTTGCGCGGTACGGCACCCTACAGGATGCGGTCACCGCCGCCGACTACTGCCTCCGCCACGGGATGTGCACGCGCGAGGACCTCACCGAGGAGCTCGCCGTCGTGCCGCGGCGAGCGCGCGGTCGTGCGTCCGCCGCGCGGGTCGTCGCGATCGCCGACGGAATGAGCATGTCTCCGGGAGAGAGCTTCTCGCGCGTGCAGATGTTCCGTCTGCTCATCCCGAAGCCGCGGTTGCAGGTCTCGTTCTCGGACGCGGACGGCCACATCGGTGACGTCGACTTCTGGTGGGAGAGGGCGGTGGGGGAGTTCGACGGGCGCACGAAGTACCGCATCCCGGCCGGGGCCAGCCCTGAGGAGGCGGGGCGGGTGCTGTGGGCCGAGAAGAAGCGCGAGGACCGCCTTCGACGCCGGACCGAGGTGGCGCGGTGGGTGTGGGCCGACCTGCTCAGACCCGACCGGCTGCTCGCGATCCTCGCCGACCAAGGGGTTCGTCCCGAGCGGCGCTCGACCTGGCTCGACCAGGGCGACCTGGCTCGACCAGGGCGACCAGGGCGACCAGGGCGACCAGTCGGGGTTTGCGTGACGAGTCGGGGCCCCGGCGACCCCCGACTCGTCACAGGACCCCCGACTGACGGCTCGGCGCGACACTGGCGGGGCCCCCTCAGAGCCAGGTGAGGCGGTCCCTGAGCAGGGCGTAGCCGACGAAGGCGACGACGTCGAGGACGGTGTGGGCCACGACGAGCGGGCCCACCCGCCGGGTGCGGGTGTAGAGCCACCCGAAGAGCAGCCCCATGACGGCGTTGCCGACGAACCCGCCGAAGCCCTGGTAGAGGTGGTACGACCCGCGGATCAGCGCCGACGAGAGCATGATCCGGCCGGTCGACCAGCCGGCCTGCGACCACCGGGTGAAGAGGTAGCCGACCATGACGACCTCCTCGAGCACCGCGTTCTGCGCCGCCGCGAGCACGAGGACGGGCACCGCCCACCACACGTCGGTGAGGTTCGCCGCCGCGATGGTGGTGTTGAGGTCGAGCGCCCGGGCGGCGGCATACAGGCCGAGGCCGGGGATGCCGACGAGCGCCGCGAGGCCGAGGCCGCGCACGAGGTCTCGCGCCGGCTGGGTCCAGTCCCACCCGATCGCGAACCGCGCCCGCACGTCCCCCCGGGCGAGCAGGTGCATCGCGAGGAGGACCGGGACGAGCGCCAGCCCGATCCCGACGAGCTGGTACACGAGGTCGAGCCACGGCCGGTCCGGCGTCACCGACGAGTTCATCGCCGTCGTCTGCTGCCCCAGCGGCGCCTCGGCCGAGAGCTTGCGGACGAGCGACAGCGCGCTCCAGATCGCCGACGCGCCGAGAGAGACGCCGAGCACGAGCCACGTCTCGGCGAGGAGGTCCCGCCGCGTCAGGGCGCGCTGCTCGGTGGCCTCCATGTGCCGCAGCCTATGCAGCGAACGTGGGCGTGGGTGGTGCGCCCGCTCTCAGACCCGTGGGTATGCCGGGTCCGGCCCGACACGGTCGGCTCGCCGCCGCTTCCATCGGCGCACCCTGAGCCACATCCAGACGAGCAGCCAGGCGAGCGCGGCGAGCGCGACGATGACGAGGACCGGGATGAAGATCGCGACGAGGGACAGGCCGACGGACGCGCCGTCCTCGGCGGTCGAGACGACCGGGGCACCCATGCCGAGGGTTCCGGCGTTGATCGCCGGCCGGGCGGCCATCTTGCCCGAGTGCACCAGCCCGGAGACGACGATGCCGAGCACGACCCCGACCCACGGGTTCTCGCCCATCCACGTCGACCGGTCGAGGTCCTCCGCGGCCGTCGTCGCGGCGAAGATGAGCCCGCCCATGCTCGGCCGGATGAAGGTCTGGATCGCGTCGTTGACGGTGTCGACGGCGGGGATCTTGTCGAGGACGAGCTCGGTGAGGAGGAGCACAGCGCCGACGCCGATGGCCCACGGGGACTCGATCCACGCAAAGCCCTCCGGCAGCGTGATGACGTCGGTGAAGCGCGCGATGAGCGCGACGACCATGAACGGGATGTAGGCGTTGAGCCCCGCCGCGGCGGAGAGCCCCAAGCCGGTGAGTGCGGCGATCACGTGTCGACCTCCCTGTCGTCCGGACGCAGGACCGCGCCCTCGAGGACATGTCTACTCGATGCCCGGGGCGATCTCCGGCTCGCGGACCCGGCGGGGAGGATGGGGCGATGAGCTACTTCCGAAGGGTCGGCGACACGAGCTTCAGGCCCGCCGTCCACGTCCAGGGTGCCTGGAACCTCGACGAGCAGCACGTCGCCCCGGCGCTCGGCCTCATGGCCCACCTCGTCGAGGTCGACCGGGACGCCCGTCGCGACGACGGGCTGGCGCTCGCCCGGCTGTCCTACGACATCCTCGGGACCCTGCCGATGGACGTGTGCGACGTGCAGGTCCGAGTGCTGCGGCCCGGCCGGACCATCGAGCTGGTCGAGGCGGTGCTGTCCCACGGCGGGCGGCCCGCGGTGACCCTGCGGGCCTGGCTGCTCGACGCGAGGGACACGAGCAGCGTTGCGGGCAGCGGGCTTCCGGCGATCCCGGCGCCATCGGCCGTTCCGGCGTGGGACCCGCGGACGGTCTGGCCCGGCGGGTTCATCGAGTCGGTGTCGCTGCGGCGAGCCCAGGAGCAGCCGGGGCGGGCGGCGTTCTGGGTGCGCACCGACGTCCCCCTCGTCGACGAGCCGCACAGCCGCCTCGCCGCCGCCGTCGGCCTGCTCGACATCGCCAACGGGATGACCGTGCGGGCCAGCCCCCAGGACGTGGCGTTCCCCAACCTCGACCTCACGGCCCACCTCTTCCGTTCGCCGGGGGAGGGGTGGCTCGGCTTCGACACCGCGGTGACCTTCGGCGTCGCGGGGACCGGCGTGACGTCGTCGGTGCTGCACGACGAGCTCGGTCCGTTCGGGACCCTCGCGCAGGTGCTCACGGTCCGGCCCCGCTGAGGCCTCGTGACCCACGCACGCGTATGCCGTGTGGTCCCGGGGCCGGGACCACACGGCATACGCGTCGTGTCGTGTCTCAGGCGTCGGTGCGCGCCTGCTTGCGGGCGACGATCCGGCCGAGGACGGCGTAGCCGACGACGAGGTGGAGCGCCCCGACCCATCGGGCGGTGCCCTCCCCGAGGAGGGCCATGGCGGGGACGGTGACGACGGCCCAGCTCTCCGCGACCATCGGCCAGAAGCGTGAGACGCCGGTCCAGCGGCCGGCGACCGCGATGCGGATGCCGATGAGGAACATGCCGAGCATCGAGATCGGCCAGAACAGGTCGAGCATGAGGAACGCCGGGTTCTCGAGGTCGGTCAGGCCGAGGAAGTCGGACGTCGTCGACGCCATCGCGAGGGCGAGGAACCCCGTCTCGATCCGCAGCAGGGTGCGCGCCAACCGGCCCGCGCCGATCGCCCTCGTGAGCCACAGCACCCGCACGAGGGCGAGGACGCCGACCTGGAAGAGGAACGCGGTGGCGTTGTGCACGTACTGGTTGACGAGCGACTCGTTGTTGAGCCCGAGGACCGCGATCGCCGCCGACCACGAGAGTGCTCCGGTGGTGAGCAGCGCACCGTGCACGCGGTAGGGGTGCGTGCGCGGCGTGCCGCCGGCGGCCGTGGTCTCGACGGGTGGGGCGGTGGCCAGGTCGGACCGGGCCGGGGCGGGGGTCTGGGTGACGGACATCGGGGTCTCCTTCGGTGGGGGCGCCGCGTTCGGTGCCGTTGCCGAGAACTCTCGGGCGCCCCGTGACCCGGGCGTCAGGGAGCGCAGTCCCCGATCCCGTCCCGTCGATGTCCCGTCCTGACGGGACCTCGATCCCCTGACAGCGGGACGCGGCCGCGGGCAGACTTGCCGCGTGGCCGCCCTCCCCGCCCTCCCCGTGCCGCCGGCGCCGCGTGCGCGGGTGCGCAGCACGGGTGTGCCGGTCCTGCTCGGGCTCGTCCTCGTCACCATCCTCGTCGCGACGGCCCTGCTCGACGGGCTCGTCACCGACGCGGACCGGGAGCGCTTCGTCTCCGACCGCGGCGTGACGTCGGCCCTGATCGGGTCGCTCGTGGGGGCCTGCGGAGCCGCGATCCTCGCCTACCGCCCCCGCCACGTCGTGGGCCTGCTGCTCGCCGGCACCGGTGCCTTCTGGGCGTTCGACGGCCTGTGCGCCGCGTATGCCGTGTGGGGCCTCACGCAGTCACCCGTGCCGCCGCTGACCGGACCGGCGTACTGGGTCTTCTCGGAGGCGGGGGCGCTGCTGCTCGTCGCACTCCCGCTCCTCCTCGTCACCTACCCGTCGGGGCGGCTGCCCGCGGGGCGCTGGCGGGTGGTCGCGCTGGTGGCGGTGGCGATGTCGCTCGTGCTTCCGGTGCTCCTCATGCTCGCTCCCGACGAGGCCATCTACACCGGCCTCCTCCCGGAGTCAGCGGTGCAGCTGCTGCCGCAGGTCGAGCTGCCGCTGCCGGTCGGGCTGACCGCCGTGCTGCTCCGCGTCGCCCAGGTCGTGACGATCGCGGCCCTGCCGCTGTCGGCGGCCGTCGTGTTCGCCCGGCACGCCTCGGCGGACGGCGTCGAGCGCACGCGGCTGCGGTGGCTCCTCTGGGGCGCGCTCGTGTGCCTGCTCGCCGGCGGGGTCATGGTCCTCGACGTCGGAGGCCCGGTCGGGATGACCGCGCTCGTCGCCGCCCTCGCCGTCACAAGCGTCTCCGTCGTCATCGGCGTCGTGCGGCCCCAGACCGGGGACGTCGACGCACTGGTCGGCGGGACCCTGGTCTACGGCGGGATCGCCGCCGGCTTCGTCCTCCTCGACGTCGTCCTCGTGGCCGCGGCCGCAGCCCTGCTGGGCGACCGTTTCGAGGAGCGGCAGGTGACGGTCCTCGTCCTCGTCCTCGCCGTCGCCGCCTACGGACCGCTGCGTGCCTGGCTCACTGCGCTCGTGCGGCGCCGGATCATGGGGCTGCGGGGCGAGCGGTACGAGGTCGTGTCGGCGCTCGCCGCCCGGCTCGAGGAGTCCGGCGGGCTCGAGCAGCAGCTGACGACCCTCGCGGCCTCGGTGGCCGAGGCGTTCCACGTCGGCTACGTCCGGGTCGAGGTGCTCGGTCGCGGCGGTGACGGGCTGGCCGCGACGCACGGCACGGCCCCCGTGGCGACCCGGGCGCTGCCGATCTCCTACCGGGACGAGCGGATCGGCTCGATCGAGCTCCCCGACGGGGGGATCCGCGGGATGCTGTCGCGTCGCGACCAGGCCCTGCTCCTCGACGTCGTCCGGCAGGCCGCGATCGCCGTGCGGGCGAGCATGCTCGCGCAGGACCTGCAGGAGTCCCGCGAGCAGCTCGTGCTCGCTCGCGAGGAGGACCGCCGCCGCATCCGGCGCGACCTGCACGACGGGCTGGGGCCCGTGCTCGGCGGGGTGGCGATGCGGCTCGACGCGGCGGGGAACGCGGTCGGGACCGACCCGGAGACCGCGCACCGCCTCGTCGTCCAGTCGCGCGCCGAGATCACCGAGGCGCTCGCCGACGTTCGGCGGCTCGTGCACGGGCTGCGCCCCCCCGCGCTCGACGACCTGGGCCTGCTCGCCGCCGTGCAGCAGCAGGCCGAACGCCTCCGGACGGCAGGGATCGACGTCAGCGTGGCGGCCGGTGACCTGGGCGGGCTGTCGGCGGCGGTCGAGGTCGCGGCCTACCGGATCGTCAGCGAGGCCCTGACCAACGTGGCCCGCCACGCGGACGCGGCGGGGGTCACGGTGTCGCTGACGACCGGTCCCGCCGACCTCGTCGTCGAGGTGTCCGACGACGGGCGCGGGATCCCCGAGCACGCCGTCGCCGGGGTGGGGCTGCGGTCGCTGCGCGAGCGGGTCGAGGAGCTCGGTGGCCGCTACGAGGTCGCCTGCCCGGCGGGGGGCGGGACGACCGTGCGGGCGTGGCTGCCCACCGTGCCTGCGGCGGTTCCGAGACCGTCCTCCAAGGCCGAGGCCTTGGCCGAGACCGTGGCCGAGGTCGCGGCCACGTCGCCCACGTCCACGTCGCCCACGTCGTCCCCGACGACGCCCGAGAACCGACAGGAGCAGCATGTCGCCCACTGACGAGCCCACCGGCCGCATCCGGGTGCTCATCGCCGACGACCACCCGGTCTTCCGCGACGGGCTGGCCACGCTGCTCGAGCCGCACCCCGAGATCGAGGTGGTCGCCCGGGCCCGCGACGGCGCCGAGGCCGTGGCGCTCGCGGCCGAGCACCACCCCGACGTCATCGTCATGGACATCCAGATGCCGCAGCTCAACGGGATCGAGGCGACTCGGCAGGTGCTGGCGGCCGACCCCGGGGTGGGCGTCCTCGTCTTCACCATGGGTGAGGACGACGGGACCCTGCTCTCGGCCATGCGCGCCGGCGCCCGCGGCTACCTCGTCAAGGGAGCCTCGCAGGACGAGGTGACCCGGGCCATCACGTCCGTGCACGCCGGCGGTGTGGTGTTCGGGTCGTCCCTGGCGGCGCGCATCGGGGAGCTCCTGTCGCCCTCTCCGGCGCGCAGCGCGGCCGAGTTCCCCATGCTCACCGAGCGCGAGCGTGAGGTCCTCGACCTCATCGCGGCCGGCCGGACCAACGGGCAGATCGCCTCCGCCCTGTTCCTCGCACCCAAGACGGTGCGCAACAACGTCTCCGCGATCCTGTCCAAGCTCCAGGCGACCGACCGCGCGGAGGCCATCATCCGCGCCCGGGACGCGGGGATGGGCCGGGCCTGACCCGCGGCGGCGAGCGGACGGCATACGCAACGGGGCTCGCGAGCCGGAGGCGTCTTCGCGAGCCGGGACGATCCGGCTCGGGAGCGCCAGAGGGGCTCGCGAGCCGGGTTGTGCGCGACGCCTAGGATCGACCGGTGAGCAAAATTCTCTCTGCCGTCGCCTGGCCGTACGCCAACGGGCCGCGCCACCTCGGCCACGTCGCCGGCTTCGGTGTCCCGTCCGACGTCTTCTCCCGCTACATGCGGATGGCCGGCCACGACGTGCTCATGGTGAGCGGGAGCGACGAGCACGGCACCCCGATCCTCGTCCTCGCGGACAAGGAGGGCGTCACGCCGCAGGAGCTCGTCGACACCAACCACGCGATCATCGCCCGCGAGCTCGCCGACCTCGGCTGCTCCTACGACCTCTACACGCGCACGACGACCGCCAACCACTACGCCGTGGCCCAGGAGCTCTTCCGGCAGGTCCACGCCAACGGCTACATGATCGAGCAGACGACCCGGGGCGCGATCAGCCCGAGCACCGGCCGCACCCTGCCCGACCGCTACATCGAGGGAACCTGCCCGATCTGCGGCTACGCGGAGGCCCGCGGCGACCAGTGCGACAACTGCGGCAACCAGCTCGAGCCCACCGACCTCATCGCGCCGAAGAGCCGGATCAACGGCGAGACGCCGGAGTTCATCGAGACGCAGCACTTCTTCCTCGACCTGCCCGCGCTCGCCGACGCCCTGCGCGAGTGGCTCTCCGGCCGCGAGGCCAGCGGCACGTGGCGCCCCAACGTCATCAAGTTCAGCCTCAACATCCTCGACGACATCCGGCCGCGCGCGATGACCCGTGACATCGACTGGGGCATCCCCGTGCCGCTCGAGGGCTGGGAGGACCAGCCGGCCAAGCGCCTCTACGTGTGGTTCGACGCGGTCGTCGGCTACCTGTCGGCCTCGATCGAGTGGGCCCGGCGCACCGGCGACGACGAGCGCTGGCGCGACTGGTGGGTGGAGGGCGCGGTCCCGGAGGAGCAGCTCTCCTACTACTTCATGGGCAAGGACAACATCACCTTCCACTCGCAGATCTGGCCGGCCGAGCTGCTCGCGTATGCCGGCCGCGGAGCCAAGGGCGGCGAGCCCGGCACCTACGGCGTGCTCAACCTGCCGACCGAGGTGGTGAGCAGCGAGTACCTCACGATGGAGGGCAAGCAGTTCTCCTCCAGCCGCGGGCACGTCATCGGCATCCGCGAGGTCCTCGAGCGCTACGGCCCCGACCCCATCCGCTACTTCATCTGCGCGGCCGGCCCGGAGAACCAGGACAGCAACTTCACCTGGGCCGAGTTCGTCCAGCGCAACAACTCCGAGCTCGTCGCCGGCTGGGGCAACCTCGTCAACCGCACCGGGGCGATGATCGCCAAGAGCTTCGGTGAGATCCCGCAGCCCGGGGCGCTCGAACCGGTCGACGAGGCCGTGCGCGCCGCCACCCTCCAGGCCTTCGACACCGTCGGCGACCTCCTCGCCCGGCAGCGGATCAAGTCGGCCGTGGGCGAGGCGATGCGGGCCGTCGGCGAGGTCAACAAGTACGTCACCGACACCGAGCCGTTCAAGCTCAAGGGCGACGACGAGCGCGAGCGCCTCGCCACGGTCCTGCACACCCTCATCCAGTGCGTCAGCGACCTCAACACGATCCTCGCGCCGTTCCTCCCGCACGCCGCCAACCGGGTGCACGCGTTCATCGGCGGCGAGGGCGAGTTCATCCCGATGCCGGTCGTCGAGGACGTCCACGGGCTCGACGACGACGCGGACCGCACCTACCCGGTCATCACCGGCTCCTACGGCTCCACCCCGCGCTGGGAGTCGCGCCCGGTCACCGTCGGCGCCCCCATCGCCAAGCCGACCGGCGTCTTCGTCAAGCTCGACGAGTCGGTCGTCGAGGAGGAGCTCGAGCGGCTCCGCGAGTCGTGAGCGGGTCCGGCCGCGACGCCGTTCCCGGGCTGCCGGACGCGCTGCCGATCGCGGTGGTCGACAACCACACGCACCTCGACATCGAGCGGGACGGGGTGCCGGTCGACGTCGCCGACCTGCTCGCCCGCGCCGCCGCGGTGGGGGTCGACCGGGTCGTCCAGATCGGCTGCGACCTCCCGGCCGCGCGCCAGACCGTCGAGATGGTCGACACGTATGCCGGGATGCTGGGTGGGGTCGCCCTGCACCCCAACGAGGTGCCCCGGTTGGCCGAGAGCGGCGGTCTCGCGGCGGCATACGCGGAGATCGAGAGCCTCGCCCGGCACCCGCGGATCCGGGTCGTCGGCGAGACCGGCCTCGACTACTTCCGGACCGCCCCCGAGGGCCAGGGCCTGCAGCACGAGAGCTTCCGCTGGCACATCGACCTGGCGAAGCGGCTCGACAAGGCGCTGCAGGTCCACGACCGGGACGCGCACGCCGACGTCCTGCGGATCCTCGAGGAGGAAGGGGCGCCGAGTTCGACTGTCCTGCACTGCTTCTCGGGCGACGTGACGATGGCGCAGGAGTGTGCCGAGCGCGGCTACTACCTGTCCTTCGCCGGGACGGTGACGTTCAAGAACGCCAAGGGCCTGCGGGACGCCCTGTCGGTCACCCCGCTCGACCGGCTACTCGTCGAGACCGACGCGCCCTACCTCACGCCGCACCCCCACCGCGGGGCGGTCAACGCACCCCATCTCGTGCCGCTCACGGTGCGGGCGATGGCGGCCACCCTCGGGGTCGCGGTGCCGACGCTGTGCGAGGCCCTGTCGGACAACTCGGAGCGGGTCTACGGGCCCTGGTGACGTCGGCGCCGGCGCCCGCACGCCACCCCGTGGTCCACATCACCGTTACCAAAATTTGACCTTTGCCCCGTTTCTCGGGATGGTTGTGGCGTTGGCCGGAGCTGGGCTTCGGGCGAAAAGCAGGGGCGAGGACGCCGGTGTCACACCGGTGAGACCTCGCTCTCCTGCTGTCGGGCACCTTCCCCTGGGGGCCCGCGGTCCCCCCTGAGGGCTGTCGCTCGCCTCGGTGTCCGG
Source organism: Knoellia aerolata DSM 18566 (assembly GCF_000768695.1). GTDB lineage: Bacteria > Actinomycetota > Actinomycetes > Actinomycetales > Dermatophilaceae > Knoellia > Knoellia aerolata. The sequence goes on along the minus strand of NZ_AVPL01000009.1, from coordinate 2,093 downwards.
AGAGTTCGATCATCGGAGCACTTCTTGATTTCTCGTCCCCTGCGCCTCGCTGCCCAAGGTGCTGCGGCACTGACGGTGGCCGCCGGTTCGTTCGGCGTCGCCCACCTCGACAAGTCCGTGGCCCTCTCGGTCGACGGCAACGCCTCGTCCCTGCACGTGTTCGGCTCGACCGTGGGCGACGCCCTGGAGAAGAAGGGCATCACGGTCGGCGAGCACGACCAGGTCACCCCTTCCGTCGGCAGCCCGATCAGTGACGGCGACACCATCTCCGTCCGCTACGGCCGCAAGCTCACCGTGACCGTCGACGGCGTCACCAAGGAGTACTGGACGACGGCGACCACGGTCGACGCCGCCCTGCGCGACCTCGACATCCGCGCCGGCAGCAACGCCAAGCTCTCCGCCTCCCGATCGCAGGCCCTCGGCCGCGAGGGGCTCGCGCTCACCGTGACGACGCCGAAGTCCTTCAGCGTCGTCGTGGACAAGAAGACGCTGGCGTTCACGACGAACGTCGGCACCGTCGGCGAAGCACTCGCCGAGGCCGGTGTGAAGTACGACCGCAACGACCGCGTCACCCCTGCCGCCAACGCGCCCCTCACCCGGGGTCTCGCGATCGCCGTGCAGCGCGTGACGACGGGTCTGACCACGTCGACCCAGCGCATCGCGTTCGCGACCGTGACCAAGAAGGACGCCACGCTCCTCGAGGGCACCCGCAAGGTCGTGACCGAGGGCAAGGCAGGCGTCCGCCGCACCACCGTGCGGAACACCATGCTGGACGGCAAGCTCGTCACCGTGCGTCCCCTCACGATCAGGGTCGTCACGGCTCCCGTGAGCAGGGTCGTCGCCGTCGGCACCAAGGCGCGCCCCGTCGCGCCGAAGCCGGCCCCTCGGGCGACCGCCCCTCGGGCGAGCGCCCCGGCCCCCTCGGCCGGCAACACCTCGGGCGCGGGCATCAACCTGTCCAACGCCGCGATGTGGGACCGGATCGCCCAGTGCGAGTCCGGTGGCAACTGGTCGATCAACACGGGCAACGGCTACTACGGCGGCCTCCAGTTCGACATCCGCACGTGGCTCGGTGCCGGGGGTGGCGACTTCGCCTCCCGCGCCGACCTCGCGTCGCGCGCCGAGCAGATCACCGTCGCCAACCGTGTCTACGCGGACCGTGGCCTGCAGCCGTGGGGCTGCGGGCACGCCGCCTGACGCTGACACCGGCGCCGTCCGACGGCACCATCCGAGGCCGTGTCTCCCTTCCGGGAGGCACGGCCTCGGTCGTGTCCCCTCGCGCCGCAGGCCATAGGGTGGCGACCATGTCGTCGTCCGGGCTCCTCGGGGCCGCCCAGGTCCGTGACCTCGCCACCCGCCTCGGCGTCCGCCCCACCAAGACGTGGGGCCAGAACTTCGTCATCGACGCCAACACCGTCCAGCGGATCGTGCGGGTGGCCGGCATCGGCCCCGACGACGTCGTCGTCGAGGTCGGCCCGGGTCTCGGGTCGCTCACCCTCGCCCTGCTGCCGGTGGCCCGGCACGTCACCGTCGTCGAGGTCGACCCGATCCTCGCGGGGGCGCTGCCCGAGACCGTCCGGACCGTCGCGCCCGGGGTGGCCGAGAAGCTCACCGTCGTCCACGCCGACGCCCTCCGCGTCGAGGCGCTGCCCGGTGACGCGCCCACCGCGCTCGTCGCGAACCTGCCCTACAACATCTCGGTCCCGGTGGTGCTGAGCTTCCTCGAGCGCTTCCCGACGATCGAACGGATCCTCGTCATGGTCCAGCTCGAGGTCGCCGAGCGGCTCGCGGCGGGGCCCGGCTCGAAGACCTACGGCGTGCCCAGCGTCAAGGCCGCCTGGTACGCCGACGTCGCCCTCGCCGGCAACGTCAGCCGGTCGGTGTTCTGGCCGGTGCCCAACGTCGACTCCGGACTGGTCTCGCTCGTCCGCCGCGAACCCCCGCCGACGGACGCGACCCGCGTCGAGGTGTTCGCGTGCGTCGACGCCGCGTTCGCCCAGCGCCGCAAGACCCTGCGGGCCGCGCTCGCGTCCTGGGCGGGCTCGGCCCCGGCCGCCGAGGAGGCGCTCGTCGCCGCCGGCGTCGACCCGCGG
>NZ_AVPL01000143.1 GCF_000768695.1 Knoellia aerolata DSM 18566 | reverse complement strand
CTTCCTCGGCGATCAGCGAATGATCGACAATCAGGTCGGTGGGGATCAGCGGATTGATGCGGCGCGGATCGCCGCCGCGCGCCTGCAGCGCATCGCGCATGGCGGCCAGGTCGATCAGGCTGGGAATGCCGCTAACGTCCTGCGCCAGCACCCGCGTCGGATGCAGCCAGACATCGGCGGGCGCATCCGGCGCCGGCGCGTCGGGGTGATAGGCCCGCAGCAGGGCCAGCGCATGCGGCCGGTGGCTGTGGATGGCGCTTTCATGCCGCAACGCGTTCTCGATCAGCACGCGCGCAACGTAGGGCAGGCGGCCGGCCTGCAGGCCGTGCTCGGCGGCGAAGGCCGGCACGCTGAAATGGCGGCCATACTCCGCGTCCGGGTCGTAGGCCTGCAGATAGGGATCTTGCTCGGGGGGCTGCACGATACGTCTGTCTCCGTTCCGTTGTCGCCGGGTCGGCGCCCGGCTGTCTTCATGGCGTGTCAGGCGGCCTTGTCAGCGTACAGCGCGTCGAGCCGCTCTTCATAGGCGAAATAGCCAATGCTTTCATACAGTTCCATGCGCGTCTGCATCTGGTCGAGCACGCCGCGCTGGGTGCCGTCGCGGCGGATCGCCTCGTAGGTGCGCTGGGCCGCGCGGTTCATGGCGCGGAAGGCCGACAGCGGATAGAGCACCATGCCGACCTGCGCGGCGGCCAGTTCCTGCACCGTCAGCAGCGGCGTCTGGCCGAATTCGGTGATGTTGGCCAGGATGGGCGCCGGCAGCGCGCGGGCGAAATCGCGAAAGCCCTCCAGGTCATGCACCGCTTCGGGAAAGGCGATGTCGGCGCCGGCCTCGACGCAGGCGGACAGCCGGTCCAGCGCGCTCTGGCGGCCTTCGCTGGCCAGCGCATCGGTGCGGGCGATGATGACGAAATGCGGATCGGTGCCGGCGTCGACGGCCGCCTTGATGCGGTCGACCATCTCCGGCAGGGTCACCACTTCCTTGTTGGGGCGATGGCCGCAACGCTTGGCGCCGGCCTGGTCCTCGATCTGCATGGCGGCGGCGCCCGCGGCGATCATCGAACGGGTGGTGCGCGCCACATTGAAGGCCGACGCGCCAAAGCCGGTGTCGACATCGACCACCAGGGGCAGGGGGCAGACTTCGGTAATGCGGCGCACGTC
>NZ_AVPL01000158.1 GCF_000768695.1 Knoellia aerolata DSM 18566 | reverse complement strand
GGCGGCGTCGCCGGGGCTCGGCCGGCGTGCTCGCGCGCAGGGGCACCACGACGTCAGACCGGCGGGAGTCGTCGTCCGCCCGGGACTCGCCGTCCAGCTCGGCCTCGATGCGGGACCACACCTCCGGGCCGGGCGCGACGGTCGCGACCGAGGCGGAGGCCCTCGTCAGCTCGACCGTGCGCCGCAGCGCCGCGAGACCGTCGCGGCAGGTCGCGCACCCGGCGAGGTGGGTGCGCTCGACCCGCGACGGCTCCTCGGTGAGGCTGAGGTCGACGAGCCGGTCGTCGTCGATGTGGCCGTCGGCGGCGACGGGGTTCCCGGGTGCAGGGGTCGTGGGGGTCATGCGGTCACCTCCTCGAGGCGGGTGCGCAGGTCCAGCAGACCGCGGCGGATGTGGCTCTTCACCGTGCCCAGCGGCAGGTCGAGGGCATGGGCGATGTCCTGCTGTCGACGATCCTCGATGATCGCCATGCGGATGATCGTGGCGCGGGGGTCACCCAGGGCCTCCAGCTCGTGCGCGAGCACGACCCGGTCGGTCGCGTCCTCGGGGTGGTTGCCGACCGCGCCGTCGGGGATCGCGACCGTGAAGACCTGCTCGTCACGGTCGCGCCGTGCCCGTGCCGCGTGGTGGTCCGCGCATCGACGACGGGTGACGGTGGCCAGCCACCCCGCGAGCGAACCGGAGCCGGGATCCAGCGACCGACGACT
>NZ_AVPL01000157.1 GCF_000768695.1 Knoellia aerolata DSM 18566 | reverse complement strand
TGATGTCCTCCGCGTCGTGGTGTCCTCCGACGGACCTGAGGGCGATGGTGTGCACGAGACCGCCGAAGCGGCGGTAGACCTCGGCGAGGGCGTCGCGGTCGTCGTCGGCGACGAGCCGCATGAGCTCGGCATCACTGGTCCCCGAGGGCGCATCACTCACCACGGTGCTCACGATAGGCGACCCCCTCGGTGACGCTCGCCCGTCGGGCGATGGCCACGACGTTGTCCTCGTAGTGGCGCGTCCTCGGGTTCCACTCACCACCACAGCTCACGAGGTGCAGCCGCGCCGGGCCGGAGCGCGAGAACAGGGCGTCCACGTCCAGGGCGGTCTTGGCGTACTGGTCGACCCGTTCGACGACGTACTCGACCCGGGCGCCGTCGACGGTGACGACGATCCGCGCCCCCTCGTCGAGCCGGGGCAGCTTCGCCAGCGGCCCGACCTCGTCGCGCGAGTCGACGTGGGCGGAGATGACGCTCGCGCCGTTCGCGGACGTCGGACCCGGGCCGAAGCGGTACCACCCGCCGATGTCGGGGTCCTTCGGCAGGGCCATCTGGCCGTCCTTCGCGACCCCGACGGGGACGACGGGGAGGACGACGTCGAGGGACGGGATCTCGACCCGGAAGCTCGCGGGGGGCGCGGGGGGCGCGGGAGGCACCGTCCGCGGGGCGGGAGTCGGGGCCGCGGACCGCCGGGCCGGGGCGCGGCTCG
>NZ_AVPL01000137.1 GCF_000768695.1 Knoellia aerolata DSM 18566 | reverse complement strand
CGGACCGCGTTCGACGAGCTGGGTGCGGCGCGGTGGGCCGACGCGGCCGCGTCCGAGCTGGAGGCGACCGGCCTGCGCTCGCGCTCGCGGGTGTCCGGCCCGGTCGTGGGGCTGACGGCGCGCGAGCTGCAGATCGCCGACCTGCTCGCCGAGGGGCGGACGACGAGGGAGGCCGCGGCCGCGCTCTTCCTCAGCCCCAAGACGGTCGAGTACCACCTGCGCCACGTCTACACCAAGCTCGACATCGCCTCGCGCGAGGAGCTGAGGGAACGGCTCCGCGAGGTCCCCGCCTAGTCCCATCCGTCCCACGCGACCCATCGCGCCCGGCGGTTCGGACGAGCCGCACTCAGCCACACGGCATACCGTGTCCCCCATGACCGCCGACATCCTCGACGAGCCGGAGGAGCGCGACGAGCTCCCGGAGCACTCGCTGCTCGGGTCCTACCGCCTCGTCCAGCGCCTCGGCGAGGGTGGCATGGGCGTCGTGCACCTCGCGCTCGACCGGCAGGGCAGGGCGGTCGCGATCAAGGTCCTGCGCCCGCACGTCGCGCACGACCCCGCGGCCCGGGCCCGGCTGTCGCGCGAGGTCGAGACGCTGAGCCGGATCCGCAGCCCGCGGGTCGCCCCCGTCATCGACGCCGACATCGACGGTGACCGGCCCTTCATCGTCACCCGCTACGTGCCGGGCCCGCCCCTGGACGACGTCATCTCCGCCGACGGCCCGATGGGCGCCGACGACCTGCACCGGCTGGGACGCGGCCTCGCCGAGGCCCTCGACGTCATCCACGCGAGCGACGTCATCCACCGCGACCTCAAGCCCGGCAACGTCCTCCTGCTCGACGGCGACCCGGTGGTCATCGACTTCGGCATCGCGCACGTCACCGACGACATCCGCCTGACGATGACCGGCCTCGTCATGGGCACCCCCGGCTACCTCTCGCCCGAGGTCGTCGAGGGCGACCCCGTCTCGACCGCCACCGACTGGTGGGGCTGGGCTGCCACCCTCGCGTACGCCGCGTCCGGCCGCCCCCCGTTCGGTCGCGGGCCGATGGACGCCGTCCTGTCGCGGGTCACGGCGGGCGAGCCCGACCTCCGCGGTGTGGACCCGCGCATCGCTCCCCTCCTGTATGCCGCGCTCGCGCCGGTCCCGTCGGACCGGCCGCACCAGCGTGAGGTCGTCACCGCGCTCGAGCGCTACGCCCACGGCGGCACGGTCACGGACGTCATCCAGACCCGCACCCCGTCACCGCGGACCCAGTCGCTCACGGTCGCACCCACCACGGCGATGCCGTTGTCGCGCACCGAGATCCAGCCGCGCCCCCCCCTTGCTGCGGTGGCGCCGAGGGTCGCACCCGCCGCGGCCCCCACCGCGGGCCCCGGCGCGCTGCCGACGCCGCGTCCCGACACCGCGGACCGCATCTTCGGCCCTCCGGCCGGCGAGCTCG
>NZ_AVPL01000149.1 GCF_000768695.1 Knoellia aerolata DSM 18566 | reverse complement strand
GCCGGCGCGCGAGAACACGGTTTCGGTGACGACCGATCCGCCCAGCAGGTGGCCGGCGCTCATGCCGACCAGCGTCAGCGCGGGAATGGCGGCGTTGCGCAAGGCGTGCCGCAGATGCACCCGGCGGCGCGACGCGCCCTTGGCGTAGGCGGTGTCGATGTAGCCCTGCCGCAGCGCGGCCGACAGGCTCTTGGCCAATACCTGGGCGATCGCGGCGCCGGTCGGAATCGCCAGCGTCAGGGCGGGCAGCACCAGCGAGGCGAAGCCGGCATTGCCGGTCGCCGGCAGGAACGGCCAGCCGAAGGAAAAGCACTGCAGCAGCACCAGCCCGATCCAGAACGACGGGATGCTGACGCCCAGCGGCGGCAGGCACAGCAGCAGTTCGGCCAGCCAGGGCCGGCGCGTGTAGGTCGCCGCCAGCGCCACCGCCAGTCCCAGGACCAATGAGATCAGCAGCGCCAGCGCGGCCAGCGCCAGGGTCTGGGGCAAGGCCCGCAGCACTGTCGTGGCGACGTCGTGGCCGTTCTCGATCGAGATGCCGAAATCGCCGCGCAGCGCCCGGCCCAGGCCGTTGACGTACTGCGTCAGGATCGGCTGGTCCAGCCCGAAGCGGCTGCGCATCTGCGCCACTTGCGCCGGGTCGGCCAGCACGCCCTCGCCGCGCGCATCCAGCATGATGGCCACGGGATCGCCCGGCAGCACGTAGAGGATCAGGAACGATACCGAGAACGCGGCCCACACCACGAAGACCGCCTGCCCCAGGCGCGACAGCAGGTAGCGGCGCATGCTGGCTTACCGGGCAGCCGCCAGCCAGGTGTCGTGCAGCACCGGCCAGCGCGGCGTCGACAGCCACAGGCCGCGCACGTCGGGCGCCACCGCGAAGACGGTATTGCTCTCCTTGATCGGCACCGCGTAGCCCTGGTCGATGATCAGGTTCTGCACCTGCGCCACCAGGTCCTTGCGCCGGGCCGGGTCCACCGCCACGCTCTGCTGGTCGAGCAAGGCATCGAGCGCCGGTTCGGCCGCG